>PMBI01000073.1 GCA_003153775.1 Syntrophaceae bacterium
CATCGATGACATAGATGATGCTGTCGCGTGGCCTTTCGGAGGCGTGAGCTGGAGGCAGGTCGTCTCGCGGTCCATGATACTCGTGGAGGTTTTCAAACTCGTAATGAAGTGTGGAGCGGAGGAAGGAGGTCAGGGGATTCAGATGGAAGCTGCGTTCCGGCACGTGGAGGAAGAGGGCATAATTGGAAGTGAGGAGGAAGATTACCGGCACGAGGCTGAGGGCGAGAGACTTTCGGAAAGTGGACCTGAAGGGGACGAGGATCAGTGCGGACAGAACGAGTATGTAGGGGAAAGCATGCAAGAAGATGAGCGGGTTGAGGAAGCTTTCGATGGCTTCTGTCCGATGGTCCCCGCCGACAGTCAGCGCGAGAAACAGGTCGGTGCCGGTCATGAACTGGGATAGAGTCTGCCAGTAGGAGAATTGGACTACCACAACGAAAATAGAAAGAAGGAGGACGGCCGCGCGGAGAATTCTGGGGAAGAGAAGGATGAGATAGAAGAGGGCAACTACCTGCAGGAAGACCAGCGTGAAGACGCCCGAGAACTTCATGGCGCCAACGACAGGGAGCAAATGCAGCAGGGCTCGGTAATCGCTGAACCTGAAAATGGGATCAATGAGGACCGCGAGCGTCGCCGCGACCAATGCGGTAATAGCGCGTGGATAGGTTGCTTGCGTGATGGCGCGAAGAGGGTACTTTGCTATCACTGGCCCTCCTCCCAATTGGTGGCTATTATACCCAAGATGAAGACCACGGCTGCAAAAACCCCTATGATCGCCGAGTATCTCAGCGCGGCCATGTGGTCGTTAAATACCATGGACGCCCGTAGGCCCTCGTTCACGTAATATAAAGGCAGTATCCGGGCGACCGTCTGCATGAATCCCGGCATCATCTCGAGAGGGAAGAAACTCCCCGAGAGAAACATCATCGGGAAACTAATGGCGTTTGCCGCGGCCGCGGCGCTTTCCGCGTCCTTGGCGAAGCGGGTGAGAATCATCCCGATTCCGACGAACGCGAAAACATCAAGCACAATAAACAGAGGGAGCCAGGCATCTATGTGCAGGTTAATTCTAAATACGGCGTAGCTCACCAGCAGCATCGCCATTGTGGATATAACCGCAAGTATGAACTGGTACAGGATGTTGGACAGGATCCAGTCGGTGCGGGTGATTGGCGTGGTAGACAGCTTCCGGATGACGCCCTTCTGCCGCAGCTCGGTGTTCAAGTTCACCGTGCCGAACAGGCTCAAAGTCATCACAGACATGGCGATAATGCCGGGGACGAAGAAATCGATGAACCGATACTTCTTGGCGAGTATCGATGTCTCGGCCGATCGGATGAAGGGAGGCTTCCCGGACATTTTCTGGTTTATCCCGGCGAAGACCGAGTTCAGGATTTGCATCTTCATGGACACGAAAATAGAGCTGGGGTCGTATAGGTATGTGAGGGTAACAGATGCGTCTGGGTTGTGGAGCGCCATCCTCTGCATGAAGGACCCTTCATAGCCTTTGGGAATCATGAGGACAAGGTTCAGCTTGTTGTCCTTGGTGTACTGTGTGGCGTTGATGGCGGGGTCGATCTTGATTACATTGAACCTCCCATCGATATCGAGCGTCTTGACGAGCTGCGCAGAGGAGTCGGTGTGGTCGAGGTCTTGCACGCAAAGGTCGAAGCTCATGTTGTCCTGTTTCATGAAAAGAGCGCCGAACACGAGTATCAGGATTATGGGGAACGCAATCATGAAGAACAGTGTCGACCTCGCGCGGTAGAAGCTCTTGATGCTCACGATGAGATTTGCGACGACGATGCGTGGGTTCATTCCGCTACCCCCCCGGCAGGGTTTTTGCGGAGCGCCTCACCGGTAAGCTTAAGGAAGACCTCTTCGAGGTTGGGCTTGCGAACGTCCAGGCTGAGCAACAGCGCCCCGCCGTCCTTAATGGTGTTCAGTATTTTCTGGACGTCGTCCATGTGCTCCACCCTGACCTTGATGTCTTCATGGTTGTCATGGACCGGTTCGAAGCCCATGGTCCGGACGATTTCAATGGCTTTTTCATCGACGGGTTTTAGCGTGAGAACCAGGTAATTCGCGTTGCTTTCTATGAGCGCATCGGGAGAGCCCATCGCGATGATCTTCCCCTTCGAGATTATGGCGACCGTGTCTGCAAGAAACTCCGCTTCCTCCATGTAGTGCGTAGTGAGAAATACCGTCTTCCCTTTATTCTTCAGGCCCAGCAGTAGTTTCCACACCTCGCGCCGGGCGCGGGGGTCGAGCCCCGTGGACGGCTCGTCGAGGAACAGGACCTCGGGGTCGTTCACGAGCGCAATCGCGATTCCGAGGCGCTGCATCAAGCCCCCGGAGAGGTTCTTGTACTGTTCTTGGGCCTTGTCCGTGAGGTTCACGAGCTCTATCAGCCCGTCGACATCGGTTTTCCTGCAGCAGAAAAGACGTGAGAAGTACTGGATGGTCTCCCTGACTGTTATCCTGTCGAATGAGCTAAAGCCCTGTGGGAGGACGCCGATGCGGGGGACGATTTCGTGCTTTCTTTTGGTGACGTCCATCCCGAGAATACTCGCTTTTCCCGACGTGGGCGTGCGGATTGTGTCGATGATCTCGACAGTAGTGGTTTTCCCGGCGCCGTTCGGGCCCAGCAGGGCGAAAACTTCGCCTTTCCTGACGTTGAACGATATGTCGTCGACCGCCAGTAATTCCCCGTAGCGCTTCGTCAATTTCTCGACTTCTATTGCGTATTCAGCTTCTTTAGCCATGGATCGAACTTTTGCCAATATGTGATACTGCTAAAAAAATCTCTGCCCAGCCTCATCGATGCTGCCGATTCAAGAGGGCGATGGAAAGGCACATCTTCCGCTGAGGAAGCGAACGTACCCATAGGGTCCGGCCGGCAGCCATGGGAAACCGCACCCGGGCCTTCCCTGATAAGCCCACCGGAAAGGTATACCCGCCNNTTCCCCCATACCGCCCCCTCTGTCGATGGATAGACGGTGATTTGCCGCGGATCTACCAGATGGAATGCACATCCCAGTGCCTTGACAGCAGCTTCCTTGATAGACCAGAGCAGGGCTGATGCCATTTTCAAATCTCCGCCAGCCAACCTCAAGGCATGTTGAAGCTCTTGTGGATGGAAGACCCGGTGGAAGGGGTATCCTCTTTGAAATTCATCGGTCCCTGCCACATCGATGCCGATATCAGATTCATCTCCGCAGAGAGCGGCCCATATTTTTCCTCCGCCTTCGCTAAAAGAAATGGCCCGCCCCTCACATTCTCCCAGCAGTTGCGGCCTGCCAAGCGCGTCGTGGGCTACCTGAATTGATAAATCCGCTCTGCTGGAAAAACGACGGTCTGCCCAGGGAGAACTTTTCGTCCGCATAAAATGCTCTCGCAGAATAGATACCAAATGAATCTTATGTGCCGCCCAGCTTGCTCTGTGAACTGCGGTGTCGTCAGTTTCACAATACGAGCACGCATATAAGACGGTTCCTCTCTGCTGAGGAAAACTTACGGCTTTGACGGTTATGTCCTGGCAATCTCCTATCACATCCGCTCCCACTTCTTACGAACTGTGTTTTACTCCGAAACTTTTTGCATGCGCATACCATAAACCTGCATGATGGTACGGCCTTGATCGTCAATTCCTCTGGCGTTCCAGACAGAACTTTTCTCATCCTCCATCCGCATTCGAGCCTCTACGGTTATCTGTTCTCCCTTTCGGCATTTTCGCCAAAATCTCATCTCGCCAACCTCTACGGGAATCATTGCCTGTCGCTGCGCCGGAGCCATTGCAGCTATGTAGAAGCCAGTCAACTGCATAAGCGCCTCGAAAAGATAAGGTGAGTATTGGTACTGTGCGTTTTTCAGATGTGCGAAATCACTTGCCTCGCGGCAGGTGGTGCGGCCCCGCACCACCCCTGTACCTGCGCCGTCAAGAAAGTCTATTACACGGTACCTTCCGTCAAGGCCGCTGCGGTCTTTGTACCATCTAAGCACCTTTTTATTATCCATAGGCCTCGTCTGCAATTCGTCCATCCGGATCGGGAAATCAGAGAACCCATCCCCTAAATTCCCTTCGCCGCCATCAAGAATTACCTGGCCTGTGCAGTGTGGTGTAAAGCGGTCTGTCAATCTTCCTGTGGGTGACATCTCCTGTGCTGAAAGAGAAACTTCACACATTGTCTCTCCAGGTATAGCATCTACTCGACGGCAGGATATCCTGCAAGGCCGTGGAACCCCGGGTGGGCATTGGATCATGTCTATGAGCCGCACCTGGCGCACTCCCCGCACGTAGAGGTGGGGATACAGGATCCGGGCGGCTTCCATGAATGTTTCCAGAACCATCGCCGCTGAAACCAGAGGATGCTTGACGAACTTTAAAGGCTTGTGGTCCGCTATCCAAAGGTCCTTCTCCACAGAAAATGACCTCACTGCTTCCAGCTGCCCCTGACGCATATCCATGCTTGTGATTTCCTCTATCATGGGTAGATTGTCGCGGCTGAAGGCAACCGTACCCCCATCCAGTTCTCCCTTGAGCGGAGAACGGATGATATCACTGAGCCGTGCCATCTTCACAGCCGGCAGTCTCCTCATAAACATCACCCAATCATCGTCGGCGGACGCCACAAAAAGCTCTCTCAAGAAAAGTCCTGCAAGCTCGTTTATGTGGATGTACCCCACACCCTTTCGTTTCAACGTTTCGCGTACTTCCGGATCATCGGCCATGCCAGCCCCCTCGATGGGCGGAAGCATCAAAGCCTTGAAACGTACAGCCTTATTTTTGGGGCCCAGATATCTGATTAACGCAGATATCATCCGGTTTGCTGCAGCGTAGTTCACTTGGCCGGCATTGCCCTGTATCGCCGCTACCGAGGACAGGCCCACGAAAAACTTCAATCCCGCCTTCTCTGCTGCTGAAAATAGATTCCAGGCCCCGAGGAATTTAACGTCCGTGACCATGGAGAAATCATCCGGCGTCATTTGGCCGAGGAACCCATCCCTCAATACCCCGGCACCGTGAATGATTCCATCGATCCTGCCATAACGCCTTGTCACTTCAGTCATGATCGCGTGAACCGCCTCGGGGTCGGTCACATCGCAGGTATAGTATGCTGCATCGATCCCTAATGAGTGTAAATCCGCCAGGGTCTGGGAAATCTCCTCTGCTTTGCGGCCCGAAGTATTCGACTCAGAAAACGACCCCCCCGATGCCATTTTTGCAGAATGGATTGCTGTATCCATTGGAGTCCTTCCCAGGAGGACGAGGCGCGGCCTAAAGGGCGCAAGGCTGCGAGCCAGGTGAGCGCTGATACCGGACGCACCCCCGGATATAACTACAATATCTCCAGGATTAAGATTTAAACTTGAAACATTTTTGAAAATAGACGGAGCCACATGTCCCTCTAAAATGAAAACCTCTCCAGAACGATGAATCATCTCCACCGCGGTGTATCCTCTGTCCAGAGCGCTGCGTATGGCTTCGCGCAGATCGGCAGCACTGTAGATTTCCAGTGTGCGAAACTGAACCGATGAGTATTCCTGCGATGCGCTCAGGAACATTCCGAGCAATCCTTCTTCCGGCAACCGACCGAGAGTCTCGGCATCATCTCTGCTATGAATAAGCACGACGAACTTCTTAGCCGGTGACTGAAGAAATGCCTGCAGCGGTAAGAATAGTCCCCTCAAGAGCCGTGAAGCATCAGTTATGCCTCTTAACTTTCCTGACCAACCTTTAGGCAAGATGATGACCATCCCGGCCAGGGATGCCAAACTCGATATTCTCTGTGATACCTTACAAGAACCGTCATCCTTCAAGATATCATAACCTTCTTGTCCAGCACTCTTCCCCTGCATAAATAGCATTGGAATTATGTCAACCCCATAATCCTCCCGGAATATAGCTTCGACATTTTGGGCAATCTCGTCATCTCTGTCAGGTGAAAGAAAAAGCACCGATTCGCCTTGGTTCAATTTTATTGGAGCGGAGGCCGACAGCTCCGCAGGAGCGCTCTTGAATACGAGCCGCTTCAAGCTCGCCTCATCCTGAAAGGGCTTCAGGGTTTCATCTTGAACTAAGCCGGGTTCGGCCGTCTTGGCTGCAGGCTGCAGGCTGGTATTTCCCTGCCTGGCGACTATCTTGGATATCCTCTGGGCGATGTCTCTCACGGTGCGGACATTTATAAAATCCTCCAGTTCGATAGTGATTCCGAAGTGACGTTCTGCGGCATCCATGATTATGGGAAGACGGCTGGAGCGAATGGAGAGATCTCTTCTGAGATCCATATCGGGTTGAATCTCGTCCCTGTTGAATCCTGTGGCGTCCATAATAATTTGAATAAGTGCTTCTATGTGGTCCTGATGCTCAGGCGTCTCGGCGAAGGCAGGGGAGTCCTGTCGGTTTGCGGTGTTACGGTCAGATGCGGGAGCCTTACTGAATGTAGAGAGTAAAACAACTTTCGGTTCTCTGCGAGCCTTCAGATGCCCTTGAACGAAGAGCTGTGCAAGGGCGGTCTTGTGAGAGATGCACTCTGCAGAGGGTATGCAGGTCTGGATGCATTCCGATTCAGGGAGCGTGTCGGTGATGAGATTGCTTAATATATCGCCAGGACCGACCTCCACGAAGAGCCGGATTCCATAGTCGCTCCAAAGGGTCTGGACGTTATTTCTCCAATGGACGGTGGACTCCAGGTGGGCCATGAGGATTCGCCTGATCTCACCGGAGTCCGATGGATACGGCGCCATAGTCGTGTTGGAGATGACGGGTATCTCCGGAGAATAAAATTGAATGGAGGCAACATACTCCTCCAGTTCGTCATGGATGACCCGCATGAGAGGAGAGTGGAAGGCCATGCTCACCCGCAAGAGGGTGCACCGGTATCCCATCTCTTTCACTCTTTTGCCGAGACGTTTGACCGCGTCGGTCCTGCCGCTCAGGACGACCTGGTTCGGTGCATTGATGTTGCCGATGTGGATATTTTCCTGTCCCTGTATCATTTCTTTCAGCAGTTCCATAGGGGCATCCACTGCCGCCATTACACCGGGATCAATATTCGCAGCGGCCGCCTTGTCCATACAACGGGCACGCTTGTTTACAATTCGGAACCCATCTTCCATGGAATATACGCCGGCTATGCACAAAGCTGTAAGTTCTCCCAGACTGTGACCGGCCATAGCCATAGGGTGGATGCCAAGGGCGATGAGGTGGCGAGCAATAGCGTGTTCCAGGGCGAAGAGGGCAGGNNTGAAGGTTCTCCTCTCGATCGTGGAACAACAAGTGCAGGAGGTCGAAGTCTGCTGCTGCTGCCGCCCGATCCATCCACTCCTTGATGACGGGAAAAGATTCGTAGAGTGACCGCCCCATTCCTCCATAATGCGTCCCCTGCCCGGGAAATACAAAGGCGAGCTTTGGCACCGGCAAATCACCGGGGCTTATAAATATTCCCTGCTGGGCCAGGGACCGCATCCTTTTGGGTGAGAGGATTCCCGCATCGGCGAGGGCGGCGGACTTCTCGATGACCGTGAGAGCTTCTTTCTCGGACTGTGCCACAATGGCCATCCGGTAGTTGCGGCCTTCCATGTCAGCCTGGAAGAAAGAGACGCCTTCCAGCATCGGAAGGTCGTTCACCGTCTCACCGGTAATACTACCCTCCCTGCCCGGGGAGACCAAAATAGTATCCACTTCGTCCAGGTCCTGCTCCACCTGTACAACGTAATTTGTGCCTCCAAACCCGAAGGCATTGACCTGAAGCCTTCTTGGCTGGCCGATCCTGCACTTCCAATCCAGCGGTTCCGGGGCGATGAGGAGCCCTGATCCTTCCAGGGTCATTTCCGGGTCTGGATGCTCATAATTTAGAGTCGGAGGGAAAACCCCCGTCTTCATGGCCATGACTCCTCGAATGAGGTTGTTAATACCCGAGGCGCCCAGAGTGTGTCCGATCTGCGACTTGAATGAGGTAAGCACGGTGCGCTTGGAGGAATTGAAAAACATCTTCAGGGCCCGAACCTCCTCCAAGTCCCCTTGCCGGGTACTCGTGGCATGGCANNCGCACCTCTTGCGCGGGCCAGGCTTTCCCGCTCGATGACGATCATGCCCCCACCTTCGCCGAGGACCATCCCGTCTCTTTCAGCATCGAAGGGGCGAGAGGTCTGGTGAGGGGGTCTTTCCCGTCCCGACAGCCCGTAAAGTGCGCCCAATGCCGAGAATTCCAGAAAATGCAAGTGGGTGAGATTATCTTCACCGCCCCCGACGACGGCGGCATCGATGATGCCATTCCTGATCATCTGGATGGCGCTGTGGATAGCCACCAGTGAGGTCGCGCAAGCTGCGGAGACAGAATGGCTGGGCCCCATGAACCCATACCGGTTGCATATGAAGCCGGCCGCTGCGCAGTTGAGTCTGCCCAGGAGTGTGGTGTCGTCCGGGGCCATGCGTCCG
This sequence comes from Syntrophaceae bacterium, assembly GCA_003153775.1. Lineage (GTDB taxonomy): Bacteria > Desulfobacterota > Syntrophia > Syntrophales > UBA2185 > Fen-1135. The sequence continues at coordinate 8,441 of PMBI01000073.1, forward strand.
GACTTCACCTCGCGTTCGATGGCGATTTGCTGATCCGGCGTGAGGTGAACAGCCCTTTTGACAGCGTCAAGGATATCATGAACGTACGCCCTGATGATCACATTGGTGAGGGTTCCCGCCGCCTCACCCGAGTTCTGGGAGACGATGACTGCGATTCGTTCGCGCGGGATGTCCGAATCCAGTATGCCGGATGCCCGGATGGCCTTGTCCGCCAGCCACATGGTGATCCTTGTCGCTTCGGTCATGCTCCGGAAATCATGGGGAGGAATCCCGAGTTCATTGCGGGAGATATTAAAGTCTAAAAAGACACCCACATTGCAGTAGGTCTTGTCCGGAACCTGCGGCCGGGGATCATAAAAAAGCGCGTGGTCCCACCGCGAAGATGGAACCAATGTAATCCCGCTCTTCATGGCCAGGCTTGCAGCCCAGACTTCCTCCGGACTCTTACCCAGAGCATTGAGCACGCTCATCCCGGTGATGGCAACCCTTTCACCATCGCCTCTGTGCACGGCGACTTGCTTCACTCCATGACCGACGCCGGAGGATGGAATTTTCGGGGTCTTCTCGATCGATCCCACAACGGGCTGATGCAGCAAGAGAGGACCCTCGGCCAGCTCGCGGTGAAAGGACTGCAGTGTCTGAACCTCACGGATGAGGCCGGCGCAGGCCCCACTCATGAATTGCCCGCGTTCCAGACAGCCCCCCTCATCCAGAGCCCCCCCGCCCGGCTTGTCCATGCCCCGGGCCGCAGTGAAGAGGCTCCCAGCGGCCATCTCCTCCATTTTCATCCGGAAAGAAGCCTCGTCCTGGTGACCCGCTGCAAACTCTCTCTCGAGGGATAAAATAGCCGCCACTTTCGGGGTTCTCAAGGACCGCACCCGAAGCCCAGTGCGCTGGCCTGAAACGACTGTTCCCCCCGGAGGCGATTTCATAATCATCCGCTGATAGAGCGCTGTCAAGGCGCCTGTTTCAACAATCTCCTGGGTAGCCAGGTAGGCGGTGCCTATCTGGATGGCGTCCGCGCCCAGCATAGCGGCTAAGAATGCAGTGTCCCGATTAAAGATTCCCCCTGCAATGATCACGTGACAGTGTCGGAAAAGGGATGGCGTGCGCCGCTTGAGATCCAGAATCATTTGAGCAAGGGTGAGCGTGCTATGCTGACCCACGTGGCCACCGGCTTCATATCCCTCGCAGACAACGTAACGGACGCCGGCTTCCAGGGCGAGCCTCAACAGGGCCTCGTCAGGAGCGATATATATGACCTCTATGCCGCATTCTATCAATCCTCTTAAAGGAGAGAGATCGCCGCCTGCAATCACGACAAAGCGGGGTCTCTGTTTCTTTATCCAGGCCAGATGTTTTTCCCTGAAAGGGTTCTCTGCCAAAGAGACGACATTCACTGCATAAGGGCGCCCTCCCATGATTTCCGGCAGGCGTCCCAGCTTCTGGTCAAGGGTAGCCGCATCCATTATGCCAAGGGCTACGGTTGGCAATCCACCGGCATCGGCAACTCTTGCGGCAAACGCCGGTACATCTGTGATCCAGGACATGGCGCCCTGGATAAAGGGATATTTGGTTCCCATCTCTCCGGCCACAGGGCTGTCTAAAAAACAATCCCTTTTCGTCTCGGCCAGGTGGCATAAGTTTCGAATCTCGCCCATAAAGGCTTTCACGGCCTCCTCTGTTCCGGCCCCAAAACGCTCAACGAACGACCGGGCAAAGGTGGTCTCCACAGCGAGAGGGATGATTTCATCCTGGTTGAAATGGCTCTCCAGAGGGTGGATGGCCTTTGCATGCACCTGGCTTATGAAGGAGCGGCGGCTTTCTTCCGTGATCTCTGCTCCGTACAGCGAGTCCTCGAGTGCCTTGATCTCTTTGAACGCGCGCGAGTTTCCCTTGTTAAAAAGGCGACAAGGAACCTGCAGGTCCAGGCCGACCAGATCGGTAGAGTCCAGGCGGAGATTGGAGAGCGGCTGGCGTTGGACATCATCAATGGCAACCAGATCTGTCAGCCAATGGACGCTCTCAAAAACAATCCCGGCGGACCCTGTGGACAGGAATGCCGCTGCCGCCTCAGGGGTGGAGACGCCTCCCCAGATGAGGATGTCGAGAGGCTCTGAGGATATGTGCAGCATTTCCTTGGCCAACGAATATAGAGCCGTGGTCGTCTCTCCGCTCACAAATCCAGAGGCTTCGCATCCCTTCAGGACGATGCGCCTGATGCCCGAGCTCTCCTTCAGAATCGCTGTTAGGAGATCCGTGTCACCGACGATTGGAAAGCAACGGTGGTCTTCCGACAATTCCCTCAATCTCTTCAGAAAGATGGAATGATCTCCTTGAAAGAACTGGGGATGGCATTCTACCCATATGTCGTGGACACCTGTTTCTTTCAGCAGCCGCCCCAAGGATGGATCAAAGAAGGCAGGGACAGAAATCTTTATATCCCTAATATGGCCGGCAGGGGCAGTCTTTCGTAAGAAAGAAAGTAACCCTTCCACCCCCATCATGGAAAAATCGAAAATGGCTCTGCTCCCTGTAAGCTGGGCCATTTGAATCACCGATGGGGTGATCTCCTCCGGTCGCCAGACGAAACCGATGATAGAAACCCGATGCTCAGCCACTATATCCAGCCCTTTCCTTTAAGGCGATACATTCAACTTTTGAAACTATAAAGATTTTCTGAATATGCGATATTTCTTGTATCGTTTTGCGCCCGCTTCCTCTATCAATGAGTTGATCGA
>PMBI01000069.1 GCA_003153775.1 Syntrophaceae bacterium
TCCGACATCTTTGATTCATCCACAATGATGATTTCACATAGGCTTGCCTGGGCGACGATCTTTTCTCTCAGAAGGGCGCCGCCGCCGCCCTTTATGAGGTTAAGACTTCCGTCCACTTCATCCGCTCCGTCGATAGTAAGATCGATGACGGGGTTTCTGTTCAAGGTAGTGAGCGGAATTCCCAGTCTCCGTGCATCTTCGAATACCTTCCGGGAACAGGGCACGCCACGTATGTTCTGCAGGACTCCCGAATGGATCAGCTCCGCAATTCTTCTTGCAGCATAGAGGGCCGTGCTTCCATGACCTAAGCCTACGATCATGCCCGATTGCACAAATTCGACGGCCCGGTGCGCAGCCTGCTTTTTCAGTTTCGCGGTATCAATTCCCCCCACTCCTATGCTCCTCTTTCCCTTTCGGGGCTGTGTCCATATTCCTTCTTGTCTATCACTTAAATTATGACACAGTTTGTTAAAGAAAGAAACGTGGCAGTTTATCAAAAAACATGAACACCATGACCGTGAGCATGAAGTAATTCGTCCTCTTGAAAACACCGGCGTAACCTGACGCATGCGCTCTCATGAAATTTATCCCGTTCAGAGCAAGCCACAGGGAAACCGCGATAAGGGAGATATGGACAAGGGGCGACTGGAGCAGGCCATAGAAAATGACGAGCTGCAAACTTACCGCTGTCGCTATTATCCACTGAAAGGTCAGCCGATCAAGTTGAGCACCTGTGAAGACCTCCGTGAGAGAGGGATGGCCGGCCTCTTCATATTCCTTGCCGAAGACGAGGAGATGGATGAAAAAGTGGGGGACCTGCCACATGAGGAAGAAAAAGGAGAGGACTGCCAACTTCGGGTCCAGGAGGTTCCCGCCACCCGCAATCCAGCCCATGGCCGGCGCTTTATGCCGGTTTGCAGTGTACATTAACTCCTCTTTCCTCAGTTTCGTAGAGCGAGGGCGTCAGCCAGTTCCGACCGTCCCGCGCAATTAGAATCGCAGCCGGTTCGATGACTCCCGTTCCGGCTGGATAATTGGGAAAATCGGGCGGCGCTGAAAGTTCCCACGCTTCGAGGATCGGGGTCATGAGCGCCCACGCCGCCTCGATCTGATCGGCGCGCTTGAAGAGCGTCCCATCACCGAGCATGACGTCGACGAGCAGTGTTTCATAAGCCTCCGGCGGTTTTGCATTGAAGGCTTCACAATAGAAGAAATGCATATCCACGGGGCTCAAGTGTATCTGCAGGCCGGGCCGCTTCGCCTGAAAACGGAGTATGATTCCTTCGTCAGGTTGGATGCGTATCATCAGGCGGTTGGATAAGAAATCCCGGATCGCTGAGGCGGGAAAGGACTGGTGGGGCGCTGGCCTGAACTGTATGGACACTTCCGAGATGCGGTGTGGGAATCTCTTCCCCGTGCGGAGATAAAACGGCACATCCTGCCATCGCCAGTTGTCAATAAAGAATCTGACTGCCGCGAAGGTCTCTGTCGTTGAATCGGGTTTCACCCCCGGCTCATCGCGGTATGCCGGCACATGCTGCCCATCGATCCATCCCGAGCCATACTGCCCCCTTGCCGCATGTTCGTGGACGTGGTCCTGGTTTATCGGACGTATCGCACGGAGCACGTCTGTCTGTTTGTTCCGGATTTCATCGGCATCGAAGGACACAGGCGGTTCCATGGCGATCATGCAGAGGATCTGAAGAAGGTGGTTTTGGATCATGTCCCTGAGGGCGCCCGTTTGATCGTAATAGGCCCCTCTGTGCTCGATCCCAACCTGCTCTGCCACCGTTATCTGCACGTTGTCGATATACCGACGGTCCCAGACCGGCTCAAAGAGGGCGTTGGCGAAGCGGAAAGCGAGGATGTTCTGTACCGTTTCCTTGCCGAGGTAGTGATCGATCCGGAAGATTTGGGATTCGTCAAACGCCGTTGTGAGCACCTTGTTTAGAATCCGGGCGGATGTGAGATCACGACCGAAAGGCTTTTCCACGACTATGCGGGTGTTTCTGTAATCCCGTGCAAGACCGGCCGTGCCCAGCTGTCTGGGAATGACCGAGATCATCTGCGGAGGCGTGGCGAGGTAATAAATCCTGACTGCCTCGGTGTTCCACTCCCGGTTCAGGTCGCTTAAGTGCTGGGCCAGGGCCGCGTAACATTCCGCGTTCGCGAAATCGGCTACCCGGTAATGGAGAGATGAGGCGAAAGTCTGCCACACCTCGTCATTGGGTTTGTCCTGGCGCGAGAACTGCTCAACGCCCGCCCGTAGATGCTGCCGGAATTCTTCGTCGCTCATTTTTTTCATGTCCATCCCTGTGATCGCGAACCGCTCCGGCAGCCACTGGTCCCTGAAAAGAGTGTAAAGGGCGGGGATGAGCTTCCGCCATGTCAGGTCTCCGCCAGCCCCGAAGATTACGATGGCCACGGGATGTCCATTCGCTGATTTGTCCATGATTCAATCTTCCTCCCACTTCGTATGAAAAATGCCTTTCTCATCCACCCTCTCATAGGTGTGGGCCCCGAAGTAGTCCCTCTGCGCCTGGATGAGGCTGGTCGGCATCCATGCACTTCTGTAGCTGTCGAAATATGCGAGGGCTGCCATCATCCCCGGAACCGGAATCCCAAGATTTGCGGCGGAACAAACCATTCCCCGGAGGTCTTGCTGGCATGCCGCCACTTGTGCGCCCAGAGCGGGCTCGATAAGCAGATTCGGGAGATCAGGGATTTTTTGATAGCTCGCGCAGATGTCTTCTAGGAGTGCCGCGCGGATGATGCACCCGCCCCGCCAGATGCGGGCGACGTCCGCAAGCTTCAGATTGTAGCCATAGGCTTCCGAGGCCTTGCGCAGCAGGGACAGCCCCTGGGCGTAAATGATGATGAAGGCGGCTTGCAGCGCCTTTTTTAGCGAGCTGATAAAGAGATCACGCTTCCCGCGATAGGGCGGAGAAGGCCCTGTCAGGATACGGCTTGCTTCCTCCCTTTCCGCTCTGTAGCCGGAGAGGTCGCGCGTCGAGACAGCGGCATCAACTACGGGAACAGGAACCTGAAGGTCCATGGCTGTCTGCGACGTCCACTTTCCGGTCCCTTTCTGACGGGCCTCATCAAGGATAACGTCAATGAGCCTCCTTCCCGTCTTCTCATCCACATGGCGGAAGATATGGGCGGTGATCTCCAGCAGGTAGGAATGAAAAGATCCTTCGTTCCAACTCTCGTATACACCGGCCAGTTCATCGTCCGTAAGGCCTATTCCCCGCTTCATCAGGTCATAGGTTTCGGCGATTAGTTCCATGAGGCCGTATTCAATTCCGTTGTGGACCATCTTCACGAAATGTCCCGCAGACCCGGTCCCGAGGTAGGCGACACACGGTTCCCCTTGCACGCGGGCGGCCACTGCCTCGAACAGAGGCCGGACTCTTTCGTACGCCACCCCCTGGCCGCCGGGCATGATGCTCGGACCATGGCGGGCCCCATGCTCTCCGCCGGAGATGCCGACGCCGAGAAGCTCTATCCCCGCTCTCGCCAGGGTCCTCTGCCTTAAGTTGGTATCGGTAAAGTGAGAATTGCCGCAATCGACAATGACGTCTTTCGCCTCCAGAAAGGGGAGCATGTCCCTGATGACATCATCTACAGCCGGGCCTGCCGGGACAAGCATGATGATGGCCCGCGGCGATTTCAAGAGCGCCATATATTCCTCGAGGACCCGCGCGCCCCGGATATGCCTCCCCCCCGATTCGGCAGTGAGGGCGTTCACCTTATCACGGTCTTTGTCGTAGCCGGCTACCGCATACCCGTGATCGGCCATATTGAGCAGGAGGTTGCGCCCCATGACACCGAGACCGATCAGGCCTATTTCGTATTTATATTTACCCATTTTGTTTCCCCACTTTGCAGACAGATTTGCGCCTCACCCATCCGTCACCAGGCCGAGACTCGCCAGAGAAGCCCGCGTGGAGACATACTCCCCGTGGATAATGCCGCAGATTCCCAGGCCTTCCGCCACATAAACGGCCAGAGGCCAAAGACTTACGCTTTGCACGCCCGGTGATCCAAGGATTCACTCCTCAGAAAATAAAAGTGCGAAACTTCAAATAATTTTGACTGAAGCATCCGCGCCCATTGAGAATTTATCGTTACAGGTTCATTCCCTTTTTTCCATCGGCGAAATGCTTAATCTGACTAATCCAATGTCTCAATCATTCTCAGGCAACGGATGAGAAAAAATCCCTTGAGGGATGCTCAGTTCCGATGTAATGTCAGACAGTGTAAGCGGGCGGGCACGCCATCTTCTTTCCGGCTGCCTGCCATCGCGGTCTTGATCTACTGTGTTAAATGAATTATCTCCGGCGAAATATTGCGCGAATCAAAAAGACATTTAGCGAATGATGGAAGAGTACGCCTCACCTTTGAACATCCTGATTGTCGATGACGAGCTGAATATTCGCAAGACTCTCTCCGTCTGCCTCGAGGTGGAGGGACACAAGGTTGTCGCGGTCAGCAATTACGAGGATGCCCTTTCTGAAAACGCCCGCCGTTCCTTTGACGCAGCTTTTGTGGACATCCGTCTGGGAACAAAAAACGGTCTGGACCTCATCCCGGCGCTTCTTTCCAGTTCCCCTTGGCTGAAGATAATCGTCATCACGGCCTATGCATCAATAGATACGGCCGTAGAGGCAATGAAGAGGGGCGCTTCGGATTATATCCCGAAACCCTTCACGCCTTCCCAGGTAAAACTCTGCGTAGATAAAGTTGCAGAGGTCCGTTCCCTGGAGCAGCGTGTAGATGCCCTCCAGGCGGATTTGAACCGCAACAATCCCGAAGTGGATCTCAGCACGGCGAGTCCCATCATGCAGCGGGCTATCGAACAAGCAAAGCAGGTGGCCCCGGCAGACGCTATTGTTTTGCTCACGGGAGAGAACGGAACTGGAAAAAGTATTTTAGCGCGGGCTATCCACAGGTGGAGCAAGCGGGCAAATAAGCCTTTCGCGGAAATCTCATGTCCCTCACTTTCCGCGGAGCTTCTGGAGAGCGAGCTTTTTGGACACGTCAAAGGTTCATTTACAGGCGCCGTACGAGACCATCAGGGCCGAATTGCCTTCTGTGAAGGAGGGACGCTGTTCCTGGATGAGATAGGCGATCTGCCGCTGTCCATTCAGCCGAAGCTATTAAGGTTTATCCAGGAGAGGGAATACGAACGTCTCGGCGATCACGTGACCCGGAAGGCGGATGTTCGCCTGATTGCGGCAACCAACATGGACATCGAGGAGGCCGTCAAGAATAATCGTTTCCGCGAAGACCTCTTCTACCGGCTGAATGTCATCCAGATAGAGATACCGCCGCTCCGCAAGCGGCCTGATGATATAGCCGACCTTGCCCGCCGCTTGCTCATCTTCTTTGGAAGAAGCCATCACTGCGCTCATCAGCGCTTCAGCGATGAGGCGCTACAGGTGCTCCGCTGTTATTCCTGGCCGGGGAATGTGCGTGAGCTGCGAAATGTGATCGAACGGGCGTCCATACTCTGCAAGACAGAGTCAGTGGGAATCGAATATCTGCCGGAAAAGCTGCTCACCGCAGAAGACCGCACCAAGCCCGGAGATATTGTTTCTCTCGATAAGCTGGAAGAGATGCACATCCGGCGCGTCCTTGCTTCTGCGAAATCATTGCAGGAAGCCGCCGATATTCTCGGAGTCGATCAGGCAACCCTCTGGCGACGCCGGAAACGCTATGGAATCTGAACAGGAACTCCGCAGAAATTACACCATCTGTTACAATTTGCATTTTGCAAGGTGTTTGAGGCTGTCTTGTTGCCGAGTGCAAGGCGAAACGGCCTACGTAAATCTATAAGCGTTGATTTTATTGGATTTCTCTTTGGCACAACGGTTGCTTTAATACAATTACACGAGGAGAAGAACTATGTTTAGCTTAAGACAGAAGTTGTTTCTTGGATTCGGCGGCCTGTTGCTGATTATCGCATTAACCGGGATTCAGAGCATCAGTAAGGTCACAGAACTGGGCGATGCAATTGATGTCATTCTCAGAGAGAATTATCAAAGCGTGCTCGCCTGTCAGAACATGAAAGAATCCCTTGAGAGAATGGACAGCGGGGCGCTCTTTATCCTTTCCGGTTATGAAAAGGAGGGGAGGGAAGCCATTGACGGAAACCTTCCTGTATTTGAGAAGGCGCTGGCGATCGAATTAAATAACATCACTGTCCCGGGCGAAGGCGAGAAGGCCGCCCACCTCAGCGAACTTTTTGCAAAATATAAGGCCACGATCCAAGGCATGGAAGATAGGAAAATCCCACACGAAAAGCGGCGGGACATTTATTTCAAAGAACTGTTTCCCTTGTTCCGGGATATAAAGGGGACGGCGGATGCGATCCTTAATCTGAACCAGCAGAATATGTACGATGCTAATGAATCGGCGCGCCATAAAGCAACTAAGGCGCGTGAGCAAATGTATTTTCTCCTGATTCTTGGCGCTGTCCTGGCCACCGCCTACGTATTCCTTATCGGCAAATGGATCCTCCGCCCGATTGAACGTTTGACGCAGTCTGCTGAGGAGATCAAACGGGGTAATCTGGATCTTATCGTCAAGACCGATACCCGTGATGAAATAGGGCGACTTTCAGAGACATTCAACGCAATGACAGCAAGTCTTCGGGAAGTCCGCCGTAGCGATGAAGCGAAACTTGTCAGGATTCAGCACTCGACACAGCAGACATTTGACAATCTTCCGGATGCCGTGGCAATTCTCGACCTGGAGGGAAAGGTGGAGACGGCAACGGAAACAGCCGGAAACATCTTTGGACTGAAGCGCAACATCCAGATTGAAAGCGTACCCTTTAAATGGATAACCGATCTATACAGAAATGCCCTCAAAGGAGATCACGCCTCTGCGAAAGAAGACGCGACGGCTGTCGTGCAGCATTTCGTCAACGCGGAGGAGCATTTCTTCCGGCCGACGACCGCTCCTATCCTGAATAATAAGAGGGAACTCATCGGCATAATCCTTATCCTCAAGGACGTAACAGATAAGCTGGAGCAAGACGAACTAAAGAAAGGCGTCATTTCCACGGTCTCACATCAGTTAAAAACTCCTCTTACATCCATTCGCATGGCCATTCATCTCCTCCTCGATGAAAAGGTCGGGCCCCTCACTCCCAAGCAGCAGGAACTCTTGATTGCGGCCCGGGAAGACAGCGAGCGCCTTCAGAAGATCCTTGTTAATCTGCTTGATATCAGCCGTATCGTATCCGGCAAGATGTCTATGGAGTTTCATGCAGTGCCGCCCCAGCAAATCATCTCGGAGACTGTTGAATCTTTCCGGGGAGCGGCCCTCGGCCACGGTGTGAAAATTCACACACTGCTGCCCGGTGATCTGCCCGAGGTCCGGGCTGATAGGATGCGGATCGGGCATGTTTTCGCCAACCTCTTGTCTAATGCCCTGAGGTACACTGCATCCGGTGACACAGTGACTGTAACCGCACAGGCTGGTGAAGAACATGTTGAGTTCTCCGTTTCGGATACCGGTAGGGGAATACCCGAGCAGTATCTCTCCCGGATCTTCGATCCCTTCTTTCGCGTTCCGGGGCAGGAAGCCGATACGGGAACGGGCCTGGGTCTTTCCATAGTCAAGGAAATTGTCGAGGCACACGGGGGATCAGTCAGTGTAAAAAGCCGCGTAGGTGAGGGAACCACCATCTCTTTCACCCTTCCGAAATCCAAGGCAGAAACCAATTCGCATAAGAATGAGGAAAAGAAACCATAAGAAGAACGATCTTTCCCTTCACATCAGGAAGAACAGATCATTTATTTAAGGGAGTGTAAACTATGTTAGTGGATATTGTTTATTTTATTGTCACCATTCTCTTCTTTGGCATCGCTTTGCTATTTGCCAAGGCCTGTGGGAGGTTTTAGCCATGCTGGACATCGTTGTCGGTCTCATCGGCGTCGTTTTGATCATCTATCTTCTGGCCACCGTCATTCGGCCGGAATTATTTTAACGGGGGTATCACAAAATGGACATGTATGGATGGCTGCAACTCGCAGCCTTTGTTGGCCTGCTCCTGCTCCTGACTAAGCCGATGGGGCTTTACCTGTTTCGCGTTCTGGAC
>PMBI01000093.1:0-3650 GCA_003153775.1 Syntrophaceae bacterium
CTTTTCTGTTCGGCCCACCATATTTTTCCCAGGATGTCCGCCATGTGGCTGAAGTCCTCAGCAGGAGTTTTGTCGAGTGACCGGGGGTAAAAAAAGCTGAAAATATCATTATATCCATAGGGCAGCAGATCCATGGCGATGAGGACGTCCGAGAAATAAAAGGTCGCGTAACGGACATTGAGCGCCTGAACTAGGCCGACTCTCATATCCAGTTTGTAACCGAGTCGCTGTTTGCAGTAGGCGGAACAGTAGCGGCGCCGGCCCATATTCTCGGTGGTGCCGCAGGACAGGCAGCGGTTGATTCTCCGCCCCCCGTTCGCATCAGATATTTTAATCAGGTCGTTCATCGCAAAGTGAGCCGCCGTATAGTTTTCCGCATCCCTCGGTCCGGGATGTCTGAACATCTTATTACCAAACAGTGCCTCCAGAAGGCAACCCTTTTCACAAATGCTTTTCTAATTGACAAAACGGCTTCATTTGACTAAGAAAGCAACCGGAAAGGCATGATCCACAGAGCTCATTTCTGTGCAAAAAAAGGAGTATGTTATGGATAGAAAGATTTTGTTGACCATGGACGGCCGTGATATTGAGGCCAATCCCGGGCAGACGATCCTGGACGTCGCCAAAGAAAACGGAATTTTCATTCCGACCCTGTGCCATTATGCGAAAACAACAAACGTCGGCGCATGTCGTGTTTGCGTGGTGGAAGTTAAAAACGCCAGATCTATGGTGGCATCCTGCTGTATGCCCGTCAGCCCGGGCATGGAAATCAAAACGGACACCAAAGCGGTCCGCGATGCGCAGCGGCTGATTGTGGAGCTGCTCTGGTCTTCCGGAGACCACAACTGCCTGACCTGCGAGCAGAACGGCACCTGCGAACTGCAGGATCTGATCTACTGGCTGAAGATCGAGGAGCCCCGTTTCAAGATTGAATCGCCGGGATACGCCCCTGAAAATACCAACACCATGATCTCGCGGGATCTCAATAAATGCATCCTCTGCGGCCGGTGCGTCCGCGCCTGCAACGAAATTCAGGTGAACGAAATTCTTGATTTTTCCATGCGCGGTTCCCGCGCCAAGGTGGGTCCCGCCTTCGACAGCGATTATATCGGCTCGGAATGCTTTTTCTGCGGAGAGTGCGCCGATGTATGTCCGGTGGGCGCAATCACCTTTCGCCAGGCCCGCTTCGCCGGCCGTCCCTGGGAGATCAAGAAGATCCGCACGACATGCACCTACTGTGGGGTGGGCTGCCAGATGGACCTCAATGTTCATCAGGGCAAAATCGTTAAAGTCAGCGGAAACCGGAGTTACGGGGAGCCCAATGATGGCAGCCTCTGCGTGAAGGGACGCTTCGGCATCGATTTCATGGACCATCCGGACCGCCTGAAGACGCCCCTCATCCGGAAAAAGGGGGAACTGGTAGAGGCGGGCTGGGACGAGGCCCTGGATTATATCGCCGCCAAGTTCAAGACCATTCGGGACCAGGATGGACCGGACGCCCTGGCCGGACTGTCGTCGGCGCGATGCACCAATGAGGAAAACTACCTTTTCCAGAAATTCATGCGGGCGGCGATCGGCACCAACAATGTGGATCACTGCGCCCGTCTCTGACACTCCGTTACGGTGGCCGGTCTGGCCGCCGCATTCGGCAGTGGCGCAATGACCAATTCGATTTCGGAAATTGAATCAAGCGATCTGATCCTCGTTTCAGGAAGCAACACCACGGAAAACCATCCCATCGTGGGCATGAAGGTCAAACGGGCTGTTCGTCAGCGGGGCGCGAAACTGATTGTCATCGACCCCCGGGAGATCGATCTCGTCAAGTACGCCAACATCTGGCTGCGCCAGAACCCCGGCACGGATGTGGCCGTCCTGAACGGATTGATGTATGTAATCATCCATGAGAATCTTTACGCGAAGGAGTATGTGGAAAGCAGGACCGAAGGCTTTGAAGCCCTGAAAAAGGCCGTCGAAAAATACACGCCTGAACAGGTCGAGAAAATCTCCGGCGTTCCCTCGGAGGATCTCCGCCGGGCCGCCCGGATGTATGCCCGGGCCAATCGCGCCGCCCTTCTCTATGCCATGGGGATGACGCAGCATATCTCCGGGACGGACAATGTGAAATCCTGCGCGAATCTGGCGATGCTCTGCGGCAACCTTGGTATCGAGGGTGGCGGCGTCAATCCGTTGCGGGGTCAGAACAATGTTCAGGGGGCCTGTGACATGGGCGCCCTTCCCAATGTTTTCCCGGCCTACCAGCAGGTTGCCAGTGAAGAGGCCAGGGCGAACTTCACCAAAGCCTGGGGGGGCGGTATCGCCCTGTCTCCAAAGCCGGGACTGACGGTCGTCGAAATGATGAATGCNNAGTGATCCCGATCTTTCCCATGTGGAAGAATCGCTGAAACATCTGGATATCCTGGTGGTGCAGGATATTTTTCTGACGGAAACGGCCAGGCTTGCGCATGTGGTGCTGCCCTCCGCCTGCTTTGCGGAAAAAGACGGAACCTTCACCAATACAGAGCGGCGGGTGCAGCGGATCCGGAAGGCCGTCAGCGCCCCCGGGCTGGCCAAGGCGGATTGGGAGATCATTGCCGACCTATCCGGAAGGATGGGTTATCCCATGAATTATGCCTCCGCGGAAGATATCATGAATGAGATTTGCAAGGTCACGCCGAGTTATGGNNGACCCATCCGGGAACGAAGTTCCTTCATAAGGACCGCTTCAGCCGGGGTCTGGGACTCTTTCATGCCATTGAATTCATTCCTCCGGCGGAACTCCCCGATGACAAATACCCCTTGATTCTTTCCACGGGCCGCGTCCTGTACCATTACCATACGGGCACGATGACCCGCAAGTCCCAGGGGCCCTCCGAGCGATGTCCGGAAAGCCTGGTCGAGATCAATCCGGTCGACGCCCGGCGTCTGGGTATCGAAGAGGGGCAATTCGTAAAGATCACCTCCCGACGCGGGACCCTTTCGGCCAAAGCCCGTCTGACGGATCGCTCTGCGCAGGGGACGATTTTCATGAACTTTCACTTTCATGAAGCGGCCGTCAACCTGCTGACCAACCCGGCGCTGGACCCCATCGGCAAGATCCCCGAATACAAGGTCTGCGCGGTCAAGGTGGAAGCGGCATAGAAAAACCTAAGGGATATTCCTGACAGGATAAAAAAGAAGGCGGACCGAGAATGGCCCGCCTTCTTTTTTATTAGGACTTTGAGACCTTAAAAAACGGGTCTCACCGCAGTTTAAAATGTCTTCGCGAACAGCATTTGATGCGCCACTTGAAAACCTTTTTCACCGGTGATGCAAAGTTCTCGCGTCCCGGAACGTCTATGCTCTTTGCTTTGCCGGCGGCTTGTACATGAAGGCCAGGACAAAACCGAGAAGCAACATCCCTGCCGCAACGTAAAGCGCTATCCCCTTGATCTGTGAGAAAACGAGCGGTCCGACCACACCGGCCGCACCCCAAGCGGTCAGCATCATCCCATAGACCTTACCGATATAGCCCGGGCCGAAGGAATCCGCCGCGAAAGCCGGCATGACGGCGAAGCCGCCGCCATAGCAGGCCAGCAGGTAGCAGGCCAGAACGGTGAAGAGCATCTGTTCACTGACCTGGGGAAGATAGATATAAAGGATGGCCTGGCTGA
>PMBI01000093.1:3655-4782 GCA_003153775.1 Syntrophaceae bacterium
AAAGAGGTCTTCTTGATGACATCCTGGGCCATGGGAGACAACTGGGAAATAAGCCCCAGCCCTGCAGAGACGTTGAGAAAGAGCATGCCCCAGAGCATCCACCACTGGGGGGTCTTGACGGCATCGCCGAACTGGAAGGAATCGGCCGCGGAAACACTGGAGGCAGCCGGCTTGAAACCTGCCGGAAGCCAGCCCTTCGGAGGATTTTTATAGAGCTGAGCGGCGGCGGGAACAGCAATCAGAAAAATCACGCCCCAGATATAGAATGTGTTGGCAACACCTATGGAATTTACCATGCCAGGGGCAATTTTCCCCATAAAGAAAGCTCCCGCGCCGAAGCCCATCACCGCAAGTCCCGTCACCAGACCACGTTTGTCCGGAAACCAGCGGATGAGCGTGGCGATCGGCGTCACATAGCCAAAACCGTTTCCCAGGCCGGCGACAAGACCGAATCCGAGATACATCAGCCAGATGCTGCCGATCTGATCCGCCAGCCCGGCCAGCAGCGTGCCGACCCCGAACAGGATACCGCCGATGGTCGCAACAAATCTCGGCCCCTTCTTGTCCACCAGGGTTCCACCGAAAGCCGCGGCAAGGCCGATGACGCCGATGCAGATCATGAAGGTCACCTGCACGGATGTTTCACTCCATCCATGCGCCGTCATCAGGGGTTTTTTAAAGACCGACCAGGCGTAAACGGTCCCCAGACACAGTTGCATGATGATTGCCGCCCCGGCAATCAACCATCTTTTTGATTCTAAATTTTCGTTACTCACAGTTCCTCCAAAATATTTATTTGAGCAGCCCAAGACTGCTGATTGTCCAATCCCCGGACCTGTTTCACAAACCAGCGGGCTTCTATCATAAAACGGGCGATATCACCACAACTATTTATGTCCTGTCATGTCGGCATAATAGAAAGGGAGGCAAGTCACAGCATCCGCGGCGCGTCAATCACGGGGAGGATTGGACGTCCACCTGACCGAACAGGAGGGCCTGCAAAGCGGATGACTTGACGGCCGTTTTGCAGAAGGCAAAAAACAAGGCATCGATTCGGGATGAAGTGATTCCCCATCAGCAGTGGAAAATCTTTGACTCATTGCGAGGAATGCAGCTTTTTAAGCAGC
>PMBI01000094.1 GCA_003153775.1 Syntrophaceae bacterium
ACTAATAATTTATAAAATCGGTCAGAAAGCCAATATGAGTAAATTTAATAGAAATGATGCATTTTCTATCAATATAGCTGATCATGATTGTGATGAAAAAGATTCTATTAAGTGCATAATAAAAATCAAGAAAGGACTTTTTGTCTTCTCTGGAAAAACTATATCAGAAATCTTACCGGCAGAAAAAATCGACCCTAATAACCAAGAGCCTGATACACGCCATGCATATCAAAAGGTTTATTCAATCGGTGCTGAAAATTCATTTGTAGCCAGGACAATCATTCAAGCAAAAGAAATTTTAGATTCTCTGATATTAAGGGCCGAACTTGACAGGCAAATAATCTTAGACCATGTGTGGGATTGCTCAACTCTACTTTTTATGTGTGAAAATTCATATTATAGCATTTATTCTGAGACGATGAAGCTAATGCACGAATGCGATTCTATTGTAGAGAAGGGTAAGAGTGGTATTTACATTTCATCTTTACCGCAAGTGAATGAACTCCATCAGCGTGTTTTTGTATTTTTCGGCAATGCGAAAAGATTCTTGGAAAAATCACATGAATTACTTTGCATATTTTATGGGGCGCCTAAAAGCGGATCAAAATTTAAGAAATACAGAGATTGGATGGTATCAAATAAACCGAGCAAAATAGAGGTTAGAGATTTATTAGAACAAGATAAAGACTGGATAAAGCTGATTGCATCGTGCCGAAATGCTCTCGATATCAACCACTCAAAACCTCAGTTTAAAGTAGAAATAGAAAACTTCAAAATGCATGCAGGTAACAAATTTTCAAACCCACGTTGGAAATATGATTTTAGTGCGGACAACGGGGAAGTCCAGAATAATTATTCAGACGTTATAAAAGATATGGATGTTCATCTAACAAACATGCTGACCTTTTTCGAAGAATTGTTTGTGCTTTGTGTTCGAGATAACTGGGACCCTCGAATGAATTTTGAAATTTTTAAGCGAAACGAAGAAATAGTAGATAAGAAATGCCCAACTTTGTATTTTGTTTCATTGAAAACCGAAACGTCTAAACTCGACCTTCCAAGTGGTAATATTTAGATTATTCACATAGGGAGTATCCATTGACTTGTGTTGTCAATAAATCAGTTCAGTACAAGATAAACATTTCCTTCCATTGCCCATTTTCATCTTTATTGGGGAGCCAGAATTTAACTATAAATTACTTAATAGTTTTAGCGCTTTTTTAGCGAATACGTGCTAAAGTCCCTATAAGCAATAGGGTCGACGGGTTCGATTCCCGCCGCCTCCACCAATTTATTTAGTAATATCAGCGACTTGTAATTTTATTTTTGACCTCTAAATGACCTCTAAAGTCCACTATATTTGCCCTTCGGTCTATCAGCATCTGGGTGATGCTTTCGTTTGATCTTTTTGCATACCTTTTAGTCATCTCTGGGTTCGTGTGACCCAACACTTTTTGAACTTTATCAAATTCAAATCCCCTATCGAGCAATTGACAACCCAATGAATGCCTGACAGCATTGTAAAGTTTAACCTTCCTGATACCCGCACTTGCACAGGCTTTAGACCAAACCTCGTTCAGATTTTTGTCTGTATATGGCTTGCCATCCTCTCTCGTAAAAACAAAGGTATTAGCGGTCATCGTCATCGACTTCAATATCTGTTTTACATAAGGCGTCAACCCATAGACCCTTTTCTTGTTGGTTTTTGTACTTTCCATTAATTGATTCTCTGCAAAGGCACGCCTTATGATAACTTCATCATCCGTTACACAGTCCCACTGAATTGCTCTCAGTTCCCCGATCCTGAAGCCATACTCCATGCCGACCATGAATATCGGTCTATGTCTTTCTGGTATATTTGAAAGCACAATTTCCTGCTGTTCCAGTGTTAAATATTCTATCTCTGGAAGTTCTCCCTTGCTGATCTTGGGGAACGGCGGCACTCTTGGAATATCTTCATTCCTCCAAGCCCATCTCATCATAGTCCGCAGACAAGAAACGACGTTATACTTACCCTTCTCGCATCTCGGAATCCATTTGTGAAATTCCATGATGTCGTTATAACGGATATTACGCAGATCCTTGGTAGCGAAAAATGGAATGATGAACCGCCGTACAGAATAGGAGTAGTCCTTAAGTGTATTAGGTTTTACATCTATAACCTGAAGCCATTGTTTTGAGTATTCGCTTAATGAAAGAGGATTATCAGGAAAATATGATCTAGGCTGGAAAGTTCCCTCGTCGATTTCCGCTCTGATCTTGCTAAGAAGTTTTTCAGCAGTTTTTTTATGCCATATCGGGTCACCATTGTACTTCCAAATCTTGTAACGTTTTCCTTCCCAATAAATCTGAATGTACCAACGCCCCGCCGGCGCGTGGTGAATAATTGACCCACCCATATAGTCACCCCCTTTGTAATTTGAAAGAGGGTTATCATGTTGTATTGGTAAATTCAATTTTAATCCCTACAAAAATTGTCCCGGATTTCTTGATCCGCTAAAAAGGTACACCTTCAACAAATGTTCCCGACCGAATATATTCCAACATCACCAAGACTGTTTGCCGCTCTATCAATACAAAAAATTGAGTGAATTCATGAGACAAACAGAAATTGAGTCCGTATTTAACCTTTTTATTTATCCCTTTACAAAAGTTCCTCAGCATCCTTTTCAACAGCACCATTTCATTATTTTCTACTTCGATCTCTTCTGGATTCTCTTCTATCGGATCACCTATCAACCCCCAACTCCGACCGATGCTTTCATCCGTGACAAAGTCTTCATTCTTGCTGATATATTTTTGCATGTACTTTCGCATCTGTTTTTGGGATTTAATGAAACGGAAACTATTTTTATGGTACAGCACATGGCGAGCTTTCATCTCGTATTCACCCTGTGTCCCCGTGATCTGAAGCCACTTGTCAACGATCCTAAAATACGTCTCAAGATATTTTCTATCGTCAACAGTTCCAATCCAAACCACGATATGAAAATGAGGTACGTCTTCCCCCTCTAATTTTCCCGATTTCCTTTTTTTCCATTCTCTTTTCCATGCACCATTAGCCTCAATGCCCTCCCGTTCCATCCATCTTTTTAATTGGTGCAGGTCTTCAGAAGACTTTAATTTCCGTTGTTCTTGCGTAAGCTCTACCACCACGTCATCGGCGTAAGTGAGGTCAAACCAGAATTCAGGTCTGTGCTTCATCATCCCGAGATGCTTCATCATGTTCAACCTCGACCTTTTAGAAAATGTCGTTATCTTCTTTTTCTTTCCGCCGACCCGATTTATTTTGAAATCACCATCTACAATGGACTTCTTAATCTTACGAACGAGACAGAGACCAGAATAAACCCTCAACAATTCATTTTGGCGAGCATCATCTCCGAGTTCTTGATCAAGGACGGTATAATTACCACCAGACGTCTTTGCAAAATATACTGATCTTGCGATCCTATCCCGGAACTTCTGTTTTCTCTGGCTCCTGTTTTTATCGACTAACTTCTCAAGCAGATTCCAATAATAATCTAATCTGTCACCACTGGAATGCTTCTGCTCTTTTATGTCACTTATACAAGCATCGGGGGCTTCCGCCCGCCCTCCCGGGCTCACGTCGATGCCCGGGGAGGGCAGGCACGGCAGCGCCCCTTGACCTTTCTTAACTTCCATAAAAAATGCCTCCTCTGAAACTTCCAGAAGAGGCTTCTTGCAAAGACATCAATCTGATGTTAGATTTGACAACAGATCACTTCCTGTGCATGATGCCCGCAAAGCTAAGTGCTCATCTGGAAGATGATTTAGAAAGTCCAGTCATGTTCGCGCATGATCTGGGCTTTCGTTCTTTAGGCTACAATCCCCTTAACTGAATTTGTTTTCCTCCACTTTTTTGCCGTTTTATCCAGCATCCTACCTGCGTCACGTAAAAGAACGCCCAACTGAAATATCCCTACTTTGTTTGTGAATTCACAGTAGGACACCAAGATTTCAACCATGTTACAAACGAGCTTCGACCTCGGGATATCTCCCTTCTCGGCAATCTTATCTAATCGTTCGACAAGCTCCTTGCTACAATGAAATGTTACCTTCTGTGCTTTACTATCATCAGTCATCGTCGTCCCTCACTTTCTTCAGATAGACTAAAATATAATTAAATAGCTGTAGGCGTCTGATAGCCATATAGTATATCTTGTACACCATTGTCAAGACATTTCTTTACTGCTTTCCGTCTCTTCTTTTTCGGGGGGGTAATATAGGAAATTGTACCGAGAGGCGTTCTTGATGCTATATTCTAACAGTCAATGTGCCATTCAGGTTCTCGCAGAAATTAACGGCTTCCGTGAAGGCTATCGTGTACGTTGCGTTGATATCGCGATAAAGTTTTATACACGATACCTCAACTTACGAGGCAGACATAGAGCCTTAACTTATGCTTTTATAAGAACTTGATGATTAATCACGTATACTGGGTCACCATAAGGATCGATGGTCTTCGTCCTATTAACACTGCTGATTGCTGGTTTAATTTTTAAAATGGTTCCATCTTCGAGCTTATACGAATTCCAATCCTCGCGTATGATTTCATAGGGAATATCTTTTTCAGCAACCTTAAGCTCAATCATAAGAGATTTTGACGGACTCGCCTTCAACTTCTTTGGCACAAATACTCCGGCAGCATTGCCCGCATTTACTGCGTAACCTTTAATCCCGCCATCCGATACAGGAATAAGCTTTACTAAGATCAATCTAAACTTCAGCACACTTCCATCTTTAAGGGAGTAAATGTTCCATGGTTCACTTATGGCTTCAAAATCTGTATATCCCTTCATAATGCGATTTCCTACTTTCATACCTCATCTCCATTCTAATTTTTTGCATAGCTGTACATAGGATTCTTAGTATTAGCTCCAATATCGCGAGTCACAGCGACTTCAGGAGCACTTACTTGCCCCGATGTCACTGCAACAGAGGGCGAAGCATTTAGGACAAGTTTTACTTGATTAAGCTTCTTATCAATACACTTTTCGATCCTTTCAAGCATGAGGTCTTGCTCTAAGTGTTTCTCCAAGGCATTTCGTATAAATTGGTTTAAGCTCTGTCCCTCCTCACGTGCGCGTAAAGCCATTTTCCTATGTAACTTGGGCGAAATCCGTAAAAGAAATTTTCCACTAAACTCTTCCTCGCTAACCGGTTCTGGTATATCTAGATGTCTCTCCAAGCTAACTTCGAACCAACCAACCTTCGCGTCCTCAAGTTTTTCCAAAGCCTCCTCTATCGTATCACCATGTGCACTACAACCCGGCAAATCAGTTATCTCAGCAATGTATCTAAGTCTCCCATCATATTCTTCAAACTGATCAATAGTAATTGGATAATACAACCCCATGTAATATTTTATGTCTTTCACTTTTTTCTCCTATTGAAATTCTCCGAGCCTTGTTAACGCTCTTATGGCTTTTTTCCTATCCTCCTTCGAAACAAATTTTTCTCTTCCGTGAGGCTCGTCCGCGGTAAACCGTTCATCCTCTCTTACGAAAACCCTGCTAGACCCTCTCTTATTAATCATATCAAACCCGTAGCATTTCGTCAGAACATCGACAAAAGCCTTCCAAGGCATGCGAACAGACCAGTCCCTGAAACTATCCCTATGAGAATATAATTCTTTCTTAGACAATGTGATACCACCCTTAGTATCAATATTCAAGAATTCTTTAGAGTACAAGGGCAGCTTTGTCAAGCCTTATTTATCCAGATAATTGCAATATCCGCTAACTCACTCTATCGGATATTTGCATTTTTTCTTGAGTATATGGTGTCTACTCGACAAATCATACGTCGCATAGCGGATATAGTAAAATTCAGTAAACAATCGGTAAGCTAACTTTATGCATAATAATATTAATCATTTACACCATAGTATCCTAGGTTCAAATCCTCCCACCTTGGCTAAGCTCTATATATTCATGTTTCTATCGTATCCCATCCTAGAAACAAGAAAATTCTGTCACCAGAACTAATAAATTGACTTTGTAGATAAATGTTGTCTATTATTTCTTATCCACGATAACGAAATATAAGAAAAATGTTCAGTGACCCCCAACAAATTGAAGATACCGTATCATTGATCCTTAGAGTTATCAGTAAGCCATTCTGGCAGAAATTAGAGTTCTGGATTACTATCGTTATCGCAGTTACTGGGGTTATTTTTTCTATTTTGGCTTTTGCCGAGGCTAGAAAGGCCAAACGGGCTGCGACAGAAGCCGGAAGAACAGTAAAAATCCAGACTATAACAATAGAACTAACTGAGGTCTCTCAGAAGCTTGACAAACTCAGACCAAATATCCCCTTCAATGAGGCACGTGATATGTTAACAGAGATTTCCCGAAGGCTTCGCCGCATCATTTCTCCTTTTCAAGCAGACCCAGACTTAAAATGTCATATAGACACCCTGCGAGAAGTTTTAACAGGTGCAAAAGAATCCCTCAATTCTGTTCGTCCGACTGATCCAGCAAATGAGGAAACGCCTTATACAGTCTATTACGCTATAGAGTCAGATTTCGCATCCATTAATGATTGTGTCGCAGACCTACTCGGTCTGTTCGAAAAGAAAACCATAAATATCGGAGATGACAATGTCGCACCAAAAGGATGAGCTTATAATATACATAAATAAAATTACTGAATCCACACGCCTTGGTGAGATGTTATGGACAAGAATCAATCCCACCACTTATACGTGGTCAACAGATAAACCGAAGCCAGCCAAAATCATTCTTCAACAAGTGCAAAGAAGCACAAGGCGTATAATAGGGGGCAATATCATTGTCAGAACTAGTACACACTACTTATTCAAGGTGATCGACCAACACGGGCAAGAGGTGATCGCAGTAGACGGGTCTGAGGATGAATCAATTAACACGAGTCTTTCGCCACTCTATGAAGCAATATTATCAGGTTTTACGCAAAAAGGTATAGAGTTTCTGAAAACCATTCTGCCCGACCACTAGAAATTAACGATAAGAGTCGATATCGAATACCAATGTAAAAAATATGACCTCTAAATGACCTCTAACCATATTTTATATGGAAAATTAACAATAAGTTAGAGCATGAAGAATCGGGTTCGATTCCCGCCGCCTCCACCAATATTGAAAAGTACTGGCCGGTTTTGTAGATACTAATTTATCGACCGTATTTCTTGTCAAAGATAAAGCTCTGACCCCAAATGTGCTTCTTTGAAATGTTACCCGTGTATTTGTGCCTTCACCATTCTTGCGTTCATCAGGAGATTGATTTTTTTCGGAAACTTCCAGAAGGGAGATAAGCGATGTCCGGTAACCTCGATGTAATTATCCTTGATGATGATCCCCAGATTTGTTCATTGATCACAGAAATCTTGAAGGGTTTCTATGTATGGGGGAATATCCACTCGTTCACCACTTATAGCGATGCGTTAAGCTTTTGCAAGAAGGAAAAATTGGGTATGGCCGTATTCATCCTGGATGTTTATCTGGGGAAGAAAACCGCCTTTGATTTTTTGGATCAAATTACCGATCGATATGCCTGGGCATTCGAAGACACGGTGATTATAACGGGTAATGCCAGCGATGACATTGTGAATATGTGTATTGCCTCGAACATCAACTACTTGATCGAAAAACCCATAAAATCCTATACGCTGAAATTAGCCGTCAGGGCCATCGTGGGCAAGTATGTTCGGTTCGCTAAAAGGATGCTGAGCAATTCCGATTTTGCCAAACGTGTAGCAGAAATCTGATTGGCCTGCATTTCGTCTTCGATCGGGGAGTAGCTGAAGCTATGACCCACTCCACCATGAAACAATCTGACACAGGCGCAAGAATTGACTGAAAAAGAAATGACGGATTCCACGAGCGACTGGGAGAACTGCAAAGGCCAGTGCGGATATACAACGTTTTGCAGTCAGTGCACGCGAGAACGCGACAGGCTGATCCGTGAAAAGGAACTGGCCGAACAGAAGCTCAGGGCAGGACTTTGCGATGATGATGAATGAAAGCATCGGGCTCGATTCCCGCCGCCGCCATTATTGAAAAGTAGTGCAGATTTTACAGACGCTATTTTATCGACTGCGCTTCTTGTCAAGAATAAAGCTCTGACCCCCAATATCTCCCAATTCCTTAAGTAGCCCAAGTAGAGTATAGATGTGATCCAAGACCTGCGACCATAAGTGTTCCATGTTGTTTGCGTCTATGGCTTTCCGATCCTTGAGAACATCGGAGAGTCGGCTAATCAGTGTCTCCCTAAAAGCTTTTTGACTAAGTAGTTCCTGATGTTCAGGCCCCATGGCAACACCTTTTGTCAATCTTTCATTCATTTTCTCCCACGTCATATTTTCCTTGTCGGCCAACCGAGCCAACTGAAATAAATCACCCTTTATTCCATCCAACAAATTCCTCATATGAACTGCAGCTTTTTCACGATTACTGGTATCAGATTTTGCACTCCAATAGGCGTTCTGGGCTTCATCAAATCGTTTCAGTGAATTTTCACTGGCATACTTCATCATTAGCTGACGAACTTGTTCGGGTCTTTGCTGGGCTTCTTGTAGGTCACGATAACGTTGAGTGTATTTATGAGAGTAAATCATGACATCAGGTCTGCTGGGGTCTCCGCAATTAACAACATAATCATATACTCTGCTTGTTCCAGCTGTCGCAATTGATGTAGCTGTAGTTGACGCAATGGTTCCGAAATCTGGCATCATAGGGATATTTTGTATTGTGTATTTATAGTCGCGCTCAAAGAATAGATTGAGTTCTTTTGGGGGAATATTTGCTGATTTTGTTTGGAGGTTGGTGAGTGCTTCGATTTCCCAATCCGTTACGTCCAAGTTCTTTTGGACTTCTGGCAGGACCTCTTTTTGGGCAATGGTAAACCGAAAGAGCCATTCCGCAAGGTACTCCCTTTTCTTTTTCAAAAAGTCCATTGTTATACCTCGCTTTTCCTATCTATCTAATATATTCCATATTAGGTACAGCGCCCATTTATTGGAGCTAACCATCGAAGCGATTCCAGCCGTCTCCACCATTATTGACGAGTTGCAGATGGTCTTGTTAAGAATAAAAATTTACCCCGCATTTTCTTGGATCAGACACCAACCAAACAGCAGCCACCTTCGCGGTGCATCGCAATATTACTTAATATTTTGAGTTATTGATTCCATCGTCGTCCCGATTTTTTTCATAATATTACTCAGCGTTTCTATGAACTTACTGCGGCGATCCATCGTCATCTGGAGGCGGAGAGCGGTCATCTCACTCATCTCGTTCATTCCGTCGAGCTTGCCCTTCAAATCGTCCGGCATGGGTTTGAGTTTTGCCACCTTCGAATCAGCCTCCTGCCGACTGATTTTTGTGCGGAGTTCCCTTTTCTGTTCCTCAAATGATCTGAGCTTTCCATTCGTATCGCTAATGTCGTTATCCATGTATTTAATTGCTTGTATGTACGTAAGGAACTTAATCGCCTCGACGTCCCCGGTCTTAATGGGCTGCCGAGTAAAGCGGTTAAGAATTACAGTATGTAAACTGCCGTCGTCCATTTGTCCCTGGCTCAATCTTTTCGCCTGTTCGTCGATCCACATACGGACACTTGGCGCAACCTTTGGTGCCAACTTACCATGAAGCGCCATTGCCTCAGGGGGAATTTCTGCGGGACGGGCAATATTAGCGGCGCACAATATGCCTGGTAGCAACGCTAACAGCAACGATAGCAACAATCCACCAGCAATGCGGAAGATGTATGTTCTCATTGTCGTTCCTCCATCCTAAGGATATTTTGTTGCACTTAAAAAATAGGGACAGCGCCCGACTATCATAACAAACCGTCGAAGGGATTGCCTGTATCTTCGTAAATACTTCTTAAATCATCAGACTCCAGGAAAATGGGGAGTAACTCCTTCAGGTCAACCATCTCTTTCTTATCAGGTTCTTGGGCCTTTTGTTCTCCTTTGCAAATTCAGCCAGTCGTCAACATATTGAGCGATCTCCTCCCATCCCGGTCCACCAATGACCCAATGACTATGATTCGGAAATTCTTTGAATGTGGAAACGGCCCTGTATTTATTAGCTGTCTTTTTCACCACGGAAGGCGGAGTAAGACGATCTTCTGACCCTGCGATGACCAACACCGGGCAGGTCACTTTGGATTCATCCACATATGTGGCTTTCCCCGGATCAAATAACCAGAACCCTATCTCAGCCGCAGCCCGTCCGGACTCATACACGAAATGCCCATATGCCTCTCTCTGTTCCTCTTCTGATAATAAGTGCAGAATGGAATATACCGCTTCATCAAACGTCTGCCTCATGGGATTTCTCCAGAATCCCCACTTGGTTATAACGCTCCAGAAGCTCCTGATGACGGAGGGCTTTAAAGCAAGAACGCCGCGGGATGATGCAGGGGTAAGAAGGACGAGCGACTGAGCAAGTCCTCTGCTCCCGAGAATTTGAGCGAGCAGACCGCCCATGGAGTGGCCCATAAGAATGGGCAAGGAGTCGAGCTGCTTAATTTCTTTTTCAAGATCAGCGGCATAATCGAGGACGCTCGTGGTTCCGAGCTGTCCGGGAGGGTCAGATTTGGGGTCAATGTCATGATACCGCAAATTTGGTGTTACGCAGCGATATCCTCTGCTCTCAAAGAACGGTTTATAGTATCTCCAGTCCCAGTCATTCCCCCACATGCCGTGGATCATCATGATTGTCTGCTGCACTTATCCACCTCCTTTAACATTCCCCGGAATGTTCCCTATGCTTATACCAGTTGTCCGTGAAGAAGGAAAAGGGACAGCGCCCATCTATTATAACGAACTGGCGAAGCGATTCCGCTATCTTCGTAAATGCTTCTTGGATCATCAGACTCCAATAACAATTAGAAGAAAATGACTCCGTTACCGTCCTTCATACGAGGGCGCTGACTATTTAGACAGGCTGACAAAGAAAGTCGCTTTACCCCTCTTGATCAAGAGAAGGATGCTTTTCATCGTATTCTTTTTAGATACTTCCCGTACATAGTCATTCATGGAGGACATTTTCATTTTATTAACTTCCAGGATGATGTCCCGGGGTTGGATACCACCTTGACCAGCAGGGCTTCCATCTTGGACATCAACTACAACGATGCCGCCTGTCCCGGTTCTCCCAAGATCTTGAGCGATTTCCGGTGTGATAGCCTGCACCGTCATGCCGAAGGCCGAGATCAGGTCTCCTCGATCCTTACGTTTGAACTCCTCTTGAGAGGCTACTGACAAACTAGTTTCCGCTTTGGCAGAACGCACCGGGAGCGCTCTGGTGTAGTATTCGCTGATCGACTGGCGCCGCCAGATCCGTGAGCCCTCGTGGAAATTGAAGAGAGCGGCGTCGGAACCGCGTGTTTCCGAGGCCCATGAGCAATAAGAAGATGGCTCAATCATTTCCGTTAAGTGGATATCATAACTTCCTTGGGTTTTACCGCTGTCATACAAACCAGCCAGCTCACCCTGCGTCGGCATTCGCCAGTCCGCATAGCTTCCACCGCGATAACTCTCGCAATAGCTCTTGGCGTCCGACCAGTTGATGTTTGACCCATTATCCCTCGCCGCCCACATTAGTTTTGTCTTTGTATCCAAGACCGTCCCGTTATCATAGGCGATGAAACGACCGTCTCTCCCAATCTCGTTGGCTAAGGAAAGCGAAGGGGATGTCACAATAGCAAGCTGCTTCTCTCTTTCTGCCAGCTCTTGTTTTTCTCTGGCAAGGGCTTCTTTCTGTTCGAGCAGTTCCTTTTCCTTCCGCAACTTCTCCCTTTCCCCGTCAATCCTCCTCTGCTCGTCATCTAATTCCGCAGTGGGGGCAGCAGCTTCTTCTTTTACTGCTTCCGTGCTTTTGCCTGCCTTCCCGGGGACAAAGTAAAATTCCCCTTCGATTGAGGACAATTCCCACGGTACTTGCCCGGTCTCCTTGCGTAGCTTCTGACGAACTTTAATAAAGAGCTCCGTGATTGGTGTACCCGGTTCCTGCATATATTTGAGAAGGGCTCTCGTGTATGGGCTGTTCCTCCCCTCACCGTCTATCGCTACCCGACCGGGTGACGTGGAATAAGAAATTAATGTGCCCGTCGGGGCATTGCTCACGATGGCGAGGCCTCGGGAGGCGCTGCGGAAGCTCTTGCCGAAAGGGTTATCACGGCAGGCATCGAGCAGCACGATGTTGAGACCGTTGTTGGCGTTTTCCATCTCAGCGAGGACGCGGCCGACATCGAAGGCCTTGAACCGCACGTCCGATTCCTTGTTGATCCTCTCTCCTACGGGGATGAGATAATTGGTGCCATTCAACTGAACTCCATGACCGGCGTAATAGAAAAGGCCCACACCACCCCGTTTCAAACGGTTCCCGAAGTCCTCGATGGCTTCCTCCATCGTCTGGAGGTTCGCATCCTTCTTCAGGACAACTGTAAAGCCCGCTTTCTTCAGCACCGCAGCTATATCCGAGGCATCATTGGTGGGATTCTTCAGCCGACCAGATTCGTAGGCGCTGTTGCCGATGACCAAGGCTGTGCGTTGTTCTGTGGCAGCATGGATATAAAATGGTGAAGATAGGAGAATGATGACGAGGAAGATGTATAGAGTGCGGATGTGCCTCATGACGCCCCCCTTTATGCGATTTAATTAAATCTGCTATACATTATTGTTTAAGTCAATTGCAAAATAATTGAAAGTTGGGTGAATGGAAATATTCGGTCGCGCTGATTGACAGTTCAGATGGAATGCTCATGCAACGCTTTCCATGCGCGATCTTATCCCAGCGCTGCGTTCCAGACTTCGAAGTTATAAGCACCGTTCTCCGATGGTTTGAAGATCGTCACATAGGTGAGGACATGCCAGCCGATAAATTCACGATTCGCGGGATCGAACTTCGCCCTGTTCCATGTCTTTCGCCAGGTTCCGGTATTGAAATAAATTTTGTCCTGAGTCAACCCATTCGGGAGGGACGTTTGATCCATGGGTACGATCAGGTAGTTGTGGGTATGTCCGTAAAGGACGAAACTGGCCTCGCCGGACCGGACCTTTGGTTCCGTAAAGGCACGTTGGTCATACCCCTCGGCAGCATCGCCGGGGAACCACTTTTCTTTCAGATCGGCGATCTTTTCCAGGGACTTTTTCGATGTGTGCGATGAAAGCTGCAGGGTAATCTGAAGGAGGTCGATCATGTCCGGCCACAGAAACTTGTCTTGTCCTTTGATGAAAGGCACCTTGAAAAAGGCATCCACGCAGGCGTCCCAAGCCTCTTCAATGACCTTGCGGGCCACCACATTTTGCGTCTTATTGGCCACCATGAGCACCCAGGATGGCGCATCGAGAAGCGGCCGAATGTTATCCAGCTCTTTAAGCTGTTTGGCGATCCGCTCCATTTCATCCTTTGTGACGGAACCCGCGGCAACAAACCCGCTCAGGCTCCGGATCACCTGCTCAGGATATTTGTTGAGCAATTCGATGACAATCGCATCGCCGATCGACGAAGCGTCGCGATTACCCATGTAATTGAAGTCGTCATAAATATCGCCATGGCGGGCAAAAACCTTGTAGTCCGGCTCGAACAATTGTGACTGAAAGGGATCCGTTACGGCGGCAATGCCCAAGGCCGCCGCCACAGCGTTCCTGCAGGCGGGGTAGCGGTTGATGAGCCAATCGTGATTGCCGATGACATAGGTGATGTCGAAAGGAACTTTTTTCTCTTGAGCAAATTGCCGGAGGCCGCGAAGTTCCGACAATGACGGCCCATTCTTCTCGATGATATCAGCGAGAATTTTCTGAACAATCTTTTCCTGTTCGGGTCCGGCGCCATCCCAAGGCCTTTCAGGCACGGAGAGCCACCGTGTTGATCTGATGATGTCGAAGATATCGCCCAACAAGACCAGCCGTATCTCTTCGAGCGGCTTCACCGAGTCCGCAAGTTTTCGCAGATTTTCCGCAAAAATCCTGAATGCCGTGTGTTTAATCGTTTCTCCGGAACTGCCATCCGTCATATGGACATCACTTAAAAACACCAGCATGGTCTTCATCCTTTCAATTCATAAAAGTTCTTGCGGCTAAAAAATGTTATGCCTTCTATGAATCATGATTCCTGTCGGTGCGACGCCTGCCCCACGGAAGGGCAGCCTTCCTGGAGATGCGCGAAAAACGGGCAAAGCATTTCTATTCGGAAAAACAAGGGTCAGTTCTAAAGTTGAATCAAAGAATGTTAGAATATTAGAGACAGCGCCCCTTCATTATGGAAAAGCGGCGAAGCGATTCCCTGTTCGCCGGTGACATCGCAACCGATCCTTCAGCTTATTGGTCATCATGGCGCTCCCACAAAGACATGGGCTGTTACGGAACGTGTCTTTATTTTCCGAGTTTTGTCTTGATATCATCCCTGAGGACTTTCTTGAGAATCTTGCCCACAGGGTTTCTCGGGATAGCGGAAATGATCTCAAGCCTCTCCGGAATCTTGTAAGCGGCGATTCCCTTCTCCGTCATGAAGTCCTTGATCTCCGAGAGTTCCAACTGCTCCCCGCTCTTCGGAACCACATAGACGCAGACCTTCTCGCCGAGCATTTCATCGGTCATGGCAACGACCGCCACGTCCAAAACCTTGGGGTGGCCGAGGAGCATGTTCTCCACCTCCTGGGCGCTGATGTTAAACCCGCCTCGGATGATGATGTCCTTGGTACGATCAAAGAAACCGATGCAATCGTTGTCCTTGATCTGGAAGAGATCACCGGTGTTGAAGAACCCTTCGTCATTGAAGGCCTGCTTCGTGAGATCGGGGCGCTTGAAGTAGCCGGAAATAACGTTGGGGCCCCGGTACCAGAGCTCCCCGACGGCGCCTTCCTCGGTCAATTCTTTTTTCGTCACGGGGTCCAGGATTTTCAAATGAATTTTTTTCCTTAAAGGCGAGACGTTGACCCACTTCGAACCCGGCTTACCGTAGTGGGGAAAATGATCGATCCTCATCTCAAGATCCGGGATGTCGACAGGGCCGGCCACATTGGCCGTCGCTTCGTTCTGGCCCCAGATGTTGGCGAATTCGATCCCCCAGCGCCGTTTCAGATCCTGCACAGACCACAGCGACGGCGGCGCCGAGCCGATCGTGATGGCCCTCATCTTGCTCAGGTTGAACTGATCCACCTTGGGATGCTTGAGCAGGGCATTCACGACCGCCGGTACAAGAAGCGTATATTTTATTTCTTCCGTCATAAGCTGCATGATGAAGGTGGGGCCGTCAAAGGGATGGTGCAGAACGAACTTTCCTCCGGACATCAACCAGGGTATGAAAATCGTACCAATGGAAGCCATGTTCACGAGGGGACCCGCGGTGATGAGGTTGTCGCCCGGCTTGATGGGCGCCGTCTCGTACTGAAAGACGCCCTGACACAACCAGTTGTTGTGGCTCAGCGGGCATCCCTTCGGTTCGGCCTCCGTCCCCGAGGACCAGCACAGGGTGAAAACATCGTTGGCGCTGATAAGTATCTTGTCCAGCTTTCCCGTAACGGGCCCGTTGGACATCTCCCTGATCTTGGCGAGGGTAATGACGTCTTTCACGGACGGGAATTTAATCTTGAGCTTTTCCGCCATCTCCTTGTGCTGGAAGTTATTGAAAACATCTACGGTAACAATGGCCCGCGCCTCCGTTATTTTCGCGATGTGCTCTAATTCCGACTGGCGCCACTGCATGGGCATGGGCGTTATCAGGGCCCCTGCCCGTGTGATTGCCAGGTACAGCATGGCCAATTCCCACGTGTTGGGAAGCTGGACCATAATGATGTCGTCCTTCTTGATCCCGAGGGCGAGAAGTCCCTCGGCGGTTGCATCCACGGCCCGATCGAGTTCCTTAAAGGTCAGCCTCTCCGGCTTCAGGCCTATCAGGTTTTCCTTGTTCGGGGGATCGACGAGACAGACCTTATCCGCCTGAGTCCGGACGTTGTCCTTGAAGTAATCGATCAACGTTTTGTCTCCCCATGCGCCCGCTTCCGTCCATTTCTTGATCATTTCTTGTGACGCTAAAATCATTATCATTCCCTCCTTGAGAATATATTGAATAGTTTTCAGACGGATACAATTCCCGTTCAGCATTGTGTTCTATATAGTGTGCATGGCCAACTGTGTGAATTTATCCTCCTGGCTTACCTGGTTAAGAGGGCTGCAAAGACGAGAACCGCGGGATGCAATAGCAATATCCAGCCGAGACCATTTCCCATCCAAATCATAACCAATCTTCTGGCATGGTCCCATACTTTGTTAACCCCCTGTGGTTGAAAAATATGAAAAGCAATCTTTGCCCTAAAAGCACAAAACCCCGCTCTCTTTTGAGAAACAGGGTTTCAATAGTCTATTCATGGCACCACGCTTACAAAAAAGGGGTCCAGGCTGGTTGTTAACCTCTTTACGATGCCTTATTAAAATATGCTTCTTTTTGTGCTCTAAATTCCTTGAAAAAGCAAGAGACAAATTTCATTGATAGTAATAATTCGAAATTGAAAACGGGAAACTTGTGGAAGTTAAAATGATATACTTCGATGGATATTACTTTGAATTTCTAAGAATACAATACGGAAAGAATATTATAATAATATTAGAAGAATATGGGGAACATGATGTTGCAAAATTAATAACGGCAGAATGGGCGTTTCGAAAGCGAAGGGCACTATTTCTTTTACAAGCGCGCGGTTCACGCAGCGTCGGCTGTCGTTCTGCGCTGGGCGCAATAAAATGATACTACTGACGTCATTTTGCGACCTTGTCTCCGGTTACAACTTGGCTGGCACCGGACCTTCTCGAAGTCAGGATTATTAACACGACCATTACCGCGGCGATAACGAGCGAAGAGACCATGCGGCCCAATGCGAGCCCACCTTCTGCGTGGGGCTTGGTTAAGATGTCACCGAGCGTCGCTCCGAGGGGTCGCGTTAGGACATATGCGGCCCAGAAAAGCACGCTGCCGGGGATCTTCGTGAAGAAATGCGCCGCCGCCACAAGCGCGATCAGGCCGGCGAATATCAGCGCGCCGCGCTCGAACCCGACACCCGTGGTTGTAGCTACGAAATCGCCGAGCGCAGTGCCGAGCGTGTTTGATACCAGAATCGTCACCCAGTAGAAAACCTCGTTCTTCCTCGTGGTGATATTCTCATACTGGATCTCTCCCGTGGAGCGGCGCCATATGAAAAGGACCGCGAGCACGCCACAGAAAAGGAAGAACGACGACTTCACGTAGCCGAGCTCGAGGGTGCGATCGAGGTAGTCCGACATCGTCGTGCCGACGGTCGTGGTGGCGACCACGACGGCCCAATAAAGGAACGCATAGTAGCGCTTCGACGCAACCTGAGCGGTGAGCGTGATGCAGAAGAATCCGAGAAAGATCAAACTGCTGACGGCATAGCCGAGCTTCAGCGTCATCGAAAGCTCATCGCCCCCGGTCTCGCCAAATGTCGTCGCACAGATCTTTATGACCCAGAACATGAGGGTGACTTGCGGGACCTTACTGACCAGGTCGCCGCTCTTCTTGACAAGTTGCGGTTGGTTCATGATTAAGCTACAAGAAACTCCGTTTTGTATTTGAAGGAAATCTTGGCGATAAAATATGGGGTGCGGTAGCGGTAATGATTACCGGAAGCTGCCATGCTTTTACATGCACAAGTACTCTCCGGTTTCACTCTATTTGGCGTATGTTCAGACCCTTCACTTTCCCACGTGAATCGCTGATATTTTTCCCATGAATCCGAAGACACCCAATAGCCATATAACCACAACAATAATCACGACCACATTCAAAATAGTCTTTATGGTGGATTGCATCGGTATGTAGCTATTAATCACCCACAGGACCACCCCAACGACAACCAAAACAAGAACTAATTGAGTCAACGGCATAGTATTCCTCCTTTCATGCTGTCGGCGTCCCAATGATCATTTACCCAGAACCTTCTTGACTTCGCCGATCTTTTCCTGAACTTTGCCGGCTATCTTTTCACCGGTGCCTTCGGCTTCCATATCAGGATCGTCGCTGAGTTTCCCGGCAACCTCCTTGATTTTACCTTTTACTTCGTGAAGCGTGCCTTCCACCTTGTCCTGCGTACTTGATTTCATGGTATTTCTCCTTTTTTAGTTTTTTCCGAAGCCTTTCGGAAGAAGTGGATAGAACCCGTTAGAGAGATCGCATACACTGTGAAGCGAGCCGATTGAGATCTTTTTAAAAAGATTCTCCTTTGTTAGATATACTCATAGTCATTTCCCGCGCACTGAATTAACGTCATAGCCGCCCCAGCAGCACCAGGATGATCACAATCAGAAGAACCAATCCAAGTCCACCGGTGGGATAGTATCCCCAACTCCTACTGTGAGGCCAGGTCGGCAGAACGCCGACGAGGACGAGAATCAAAATAACGATCAGTATCGTACCCATATTTTTCCTCCGCTCCTGTTGTTTGAAGTTCTTGTTTGTTAGTTATTAAAGGCTGTCCGAAGCGAGCAAGAAATGCAAATGGCATAAAATCTTTCTTTATCGTCATTATTTCGCGTATGCTGCCGACAATTTCTGCCAATTCGACACCATCTTCATATTCCAGATCGGCTTTATCCCGAATATATCCATATTTCTTCTGCAAGAGCCCCAAGAGCTTCTCGCCTCTTCCTTGGATCTCGACAAGGTCGTTATCAGTGAGTTTGCCCCACCTCTCTTTAATTCCTCCCTTGATCTCCTGTAATTTTCCTTTCAGAATATCTTGATTCATGTTCAGCCTCCCTTTGGCTGAAGTTGTCGCTTATCGCCATCCTACCCATTCCCGGTTTCTCTATTCGGATGTTCGCTGACTTTAACTCTTTTCTTCAGCCTTCAAGTTGATCTTATCTGGTTGTTCATACACATCGCCGGCAGAAACACTTCAACACCCGCCGGCAGTCTTTCTGTCCCTGAACTCAGACTATTCGATATGGCTCTTTGGTGAGAAGAATAGGTGACACAAGGGTCAATAAGCAATGATGATTAACTGTACGTATGTTGGTAGGTAAAGCCTATCCCTGGAGTTTGGACGGCAAAACTCCCCCTTGTCTGAAATTGGACCAAGGGAGATTTTTTGAGGCAGCCTTTCATGAGGTTGAGATTTGATGAGCTGAGCAGCTTGGTTTTTCCCGATACCACATGATTATTGTTTGGTTCCGTTGACCGCCTGATTTCCGGGCGGTACAAGAATATCAACTGATATTCGTTAGCCACGACCCTTCGCAAGACAACTCACATGAACTGAAAATAAATCAACGCAGCGCCGGCAACGCTCATCAGTATTAATCATTAACGGATTGTCAGCTCCGAAACTACATTGAGGATGCCATTAGCGGTGTGGAAGAATAATTCATGGGCTGTAACTTGCTGGTGTTTGTCCGCTGTTTCTTGAAGTACAGGAACGACTTCAATAGCAGTTACATTCAGCCACTGGCCGTCCATATTTATGCGTACGACAACGCCCTGCGCATCACGTTCATAAGGAATGTTGTAAGAGGTCAGCACACTCGCAACGAAATCGTTTTTTTTCTTGATTATTTGATCTGCCCTCTGCTGCAGGGGGCGGATTTTGCCATATTCCTGGGCGTGAACTGCGGGCAAATAAACAAAACACACGAGTAAAGCCAGCAAACAAACACTTTTTTTCATGATAAACTCCTTTGAATTATTAAACTCTACTTCCTCTTGATCTGCAATGTGTACATCTGCAGAACCGAGCTGTTGATATAGACCGTGACACAGCCGTACCAGGTCTTGAGTCATCCCCTCCGAAAAGCCTGTTCCCGTCTATTGTATCATATGTGTGCACCGACACTTGGGCAAAACGATCGCGTGCCTTCATGCCCTTCCCGACAAACTCTGCCTTATGGAACATAGGGCGAGGTCGGCATCACGGCGGCCTATATCCGGATCTATCTTCTTGGCAGGGCTATTATTTCCTGATGTCTTCTACTGCCTTATCGACTTTCTTGCCGGCGCGCTCCATGGGGCCTTCTTTCGCACAGCACGATAGCCCCACAATCAGGGCGATTACCGCCAACGCGGCGATGATACTCTTATTCTTTTTCATCAATTGATTCTCCTTTCACAAATGGATGAACATGCCTTAAATCTTACCCACAGAATTGAGAATACAGAATTGTGCAGTGATTCACAATCAGGAATATCCTGATTTCGTTAATAAGAAGTCACTTTTTCGTGGAAGGAGTATAAAAAAGACGGCATTATGTGTCAATTAAATTTTGGCACAAAATATGGTTCTCGGCATGCGTGGTGCGGAAGGGCACTGTCGGATGATCCGCTAAGCGCCCTTATCTTTAGTAGTCACCTCATTTTTCTTTTTTCTGAAGCCTTGCCACCAGAAGGTTGGGGTGACATGGCGTCCTAATATCGCGACCATCAATAAAGCCACGGCTGCTGCTACGACGTATATATATCCATAATTATCCCAGATACCCAAGGCATAAGGAACAACCAGGATCACAACGAAAATAAGTCCCCAAAGGGCCTTCATGCGTTCTTTCATCTATCGCTTGCCTTATCGCTCCCTTTATATTCTCGGCAAGAATATCGCGTGCGAGATTGCCGGATCAGTGCCTTAAACCATATGCACGCTTATCATCGATTGGAAAGGGTGGGCAGAGGCCGTGATCCGTCATTCGGCATGACCTCAGCCGTATTCAGCAGCATGCCGATGAGCGTATAGGCGCCGTTGACGGCGATCAAGTCTACGACCTGCTGCTCTCCGAGGATGGTTTTCGCATTCTTGAAAGTCGCGTCGCTCACAAAATGCGTTCGATGAAGCTCCTCACTGAAATCATAAACAATCGACTCATCGGGCCGCATATTCCGGGGGTGCTTGCCATGCGCCAAATCTGCCATGATGGCTTCGGATAGTCCGGCCTCCTTTGAGAACCGATAATGCGCAAACCACATATACTGTGAAGACACTTGACATGCGGTTATCATGATCGCCATTTCGTTCAGACGTAAGGGTAAAGAAGTCTTGTGACGGATGTAATCGAGGAGCTTGGCAAGCCGGTCCGCCATCTCCGGACTACGCAACATAATATTCCATGGGCCGGCGATGGAACTGGAAGACTGTTTCATGATCTCGGCTGCCGCGCGCTGCTGGTCCTTGTTCAGCTCTTCTTTTGTTAACTGCCGGAAACGGTCGCTTCCGGCTTGCGCCCAGACGCAAGGGACGATCATCATTAAGAGAACGACGCCTAAAGCGGCCATGCCGATTTTTGTCCTGGTCGCGTTGACCATATGAATAACCTCCGTCGCTATCTGAAAGCCATTGTACATTGATTTCATCGGGAGTCGCGAACTGCCGCAGCGCCGCGATCAGCCCTGCGGCAAATCACTTCGACTCCGTTATCTTCCTTTGTGGGCGCGATCCTGAAGCTTGCGACGTACACACGTCCAGGTTTCTCTACCCAGCCAAAGAAACGCAGGAGCAGACTTATTTGACGGGCCCGCGCATAGATGCCGGGCGGCCGGGCAGTTGCAGGCTCTTGCCGGTATTGGTGACCTTCGTGCCGTCCACCTTCAGGATGGACACGTCCCTGTCGAGGAAGTTGCCGACGTAGAGATATTTTCCGTCCGGGCTGAAGACTGCCCCTTCGGGAAGCCCCCGCACCTCTACCTCACCCACCTTTGTCACCTTCTTGCCATCGATCTTTAGCACCGCCACGCTGCCGTTGCGGTTGTAGAACCACGCTTTTTTGTCCGAATTGCTGCCCTTGAGCAGCATTGCCACGGCGATCCTACCCGTGGGGCTGATAACAAAGCCTTCCGGCCCATCCCCGACCACGACATGGTCGATGACGCGCGGCGGGGTTGCCTCGAGGTCGATTATGCTTACAGTGTCCACCTGTCCGTCCGCGGCGCCCGAATTGCCGTTGTTGGCGGAGATGGCCAGCTTGCCGTTCGGGGTGACAGCGACGTTGTACGGCCAGAGGCCGACGTTCATGTCATACTTGTTGTAGGTCACCTTCTGACCGTCTATCTCCAGCAAAGCGATTTTGTGCCCGGGGAACTTAGCTGCGAGAGCGCGCTTCCCGTCCGGTGTGAAGGCCACTGCGGCCACCTGTTCGCCCATGGGGACCGTGTCTACCAGCTTCACTTCCTTCCCCTCGATGGAGAGCACGCTGATGGAGTTGTCCGCCCGGTTCGTCACCAATGCGAGATTGCCGGCCCGGTTGATGTCGAGGCCGGAGGGCTGCTTACCCACCTCAACGGTGGCGATGTGGCTGGGCGGGCTTGTCGTGAGATCGATGACGTAGACCTTGTTGTCGGGCACGAACTTCCATCCTTCGCCATCAGGGACATTGTTGACGGAGTTCGCCACGATGGCCAGGCGCCCGTTCGGCGTGATGGCCAGGTTCGTAGGCGGGCCGAAAACCGAGTTGGTCAGCGGCAGGTTGCTGATGATCCGCGGCGATTCCCGCTTGGAGATGTCCACGATGGAGACCGTGTCCTTGCCGGGAGCCGTGAGCACAAGCTTTCCAGCGTCGTTCCATGTCGCTTTCTCGTCGTTGCCGATGATCATAAGCTGCGCGCCGGCAACCAGCGGAAAGACCAGAAGCAACATTATGATCGCAATTGTTAATCGGATTCTAAGATGTTTCATGACTGTCTCCTTTCTTATTTCTGATAAGGGTTCATTTCAGGGCCGCACAAGAATACGAAAATCGGGGTTCAATGTCAAAGCAAAAGGGTCAGAGAGATCATATCGCAAAAACGACCGATGCCTTCTCCCGTTTCGGGAAGACATCTGCCTTGCAATCCTGCGAAAAATCGGATGGAGTCGGCTGCAGCGTTTTGTGTGTGTGGTATCCTTCTTTACTGGCCTTTTTTATCGAGGCACCATTTCACCCCGCCCCGACAGGCAATACAGAGGAAGACAAAACAATAGAGGACGGCCAATTCGCCTTTGTTGATTGCCGGAAAGAGATTGGCTCCCATTTGGAACTTCCAGTGGAATTGGAAATAGGCTACGGCCATCGTGCCGCTGCAGAGGAAAGCCGCCGCGCGCGTCTTAAACCCCAGCAGCACCGCCAGCCCGCACAAAAGTTCGATGATTCCTCCGAACCAGAGTTGTGACCCCACCGGCGGTTGCATTTCGGCAAGCACACCCAGAATTTTCTGGGCGCCATGGAATGAAAGCATGAATCCCGTCACGATGCGCAACAGCGCATAAGCGTGGTCCGCGTACTTTTCGAGCCATTTCATAAGCGCACTCTCCAATCAAATATTTTTGCGGCTTCTCTCAAGCCTGAATTTGCTGCGTAGACCTTCGTCTTTCCGAAGAGGCAACTTTGCACCATCACTGCATCTGCTGATTACGACGGTCTTATTTTCTGAATTGATATTTACCAATTCCACCCGTTCACAACGATTTCCCTTGCCTTCCCATAAGGATATTTATTGACAAGAGCCGTCACGGGATTGCCAGCCTATTTCTCTTCTTTCTTCAGAGATGTAACCAGCACTTCATAGTGGTTACGCCACAGCATGTCGATAAATTCGGATACCTTTTCACCGCGTACCCTCAGCATGACCAGATGGCTCTGTTCTTCCGGGATGGGGTGGATGAGGATCGTCAAAATCTCGAGATCATTCTTTTCGCACAAGGATACGATTTTGTAAAAGGTGTTGATTCTTTCCATGACGGGGATGCGGAAGAATATGCGCCGGCTATCGGATCCCATCCGGGAAATATTCGACAATGCCCCGAGAATGTCGGATTCCGTGATAATGCCTACTACTTTGGTTCCTTCAACGACAGGAACAGCTCCTATTTTATTACTTCGCATCACCACCCCGACTTCGTCGATCGTCGCATTGCGGTCGCAGGTGAGCGGCGACTTGGTCATTACCGACGCGACACGGACATTACGCAATTGCTCGGTCACTTCAGGAGAAAAAAGGGCCTTCGTCATCGCGTGCGGACCGACATAGGGATAGATATCGGAGATGACGATCATTCCGCAGAGATCGTTTTCCCCGCGGACTACAGGCAGTCGTCTGATCTTGTATCGTTTCATCAAATACAGGACTTCTTCGAGACTCATTTCTTCCGTCGCCACTACGGGTGACTTAGCCATCCAGAAATGCACAAACATGGTCTTTATTCATCCTTTGGAAAAAGAGCGGGCAAATTGCGGTCACTGATCGTTACTGTTTGTTTTGTTGCTATTGCAGCGGAGAGTTCAATTTGGTCATGGCGCTTGGATGTAGGACTGCACGGTAACGTGTGCTCTTTCTATTTCTTTAACCAGGCGGGGTGTTACATTCTCCTCAAGGTCAGGCCGCATCTTGAACATTTCATAGTATTCACTTCTGATGGGCAGTTTTTCTTGATCATTGGCGCCGTAGCCCAATGTCTTACAGATCAGGTCAGAGAGACAGATTACAAACGTCTGTTTTATGTAGGGCTCGGGGATGGATTCGGGAGGGAAGAATGAGGGGTGGTGATGGTACTCGATGCCTTTTACGATGCTCTCGGATAGTTGCCAGTTCTTAGCAATCATGCCTCCCAAACATGCGTGGTTTATTCCGTACTTTTGCTCCTCCCGTATCAGGAGGGGCGATTCGGCCGATTCTTCTCCCACCGGTTTCAGCATGTCGATAAAATACTTGCCTATGTCATGGAGAAGTCCCATCGTGCCCATTTCATATTCGGAGAATTGAAATATGTTCTTGCCGAGATGCCCCGAGCAAACCGAAACCACGGCGGAGTGGGCCCATGTCTTGCTGTATACGTCAGCACGCCCCGGGGGCATTACGTTATTAAGCGTCTCCTGTAGAACCAGCGCCCTGACGCTGTTATATCCGAGAAGGCTTATTGCCCTTCCTACAGACGTGATCTTCTCCGGACGGTTAAAATATGCGGAGTTCACCGCCCGCAGTATCCTCGCGGAAAAAACGGGATTTGTTACTGTAACCGATGTAATCTCTCCCGGGTTCGACTCCGGGTTCCGCAACAGGTTCATCAGTTTTAAATAATTTACAGGTATCGGCTTGATGGTGGAGATTTTCTGTTCAACGGCTTCTCTGACTTCCGGACTCATATCCTCTATTGATTTTGGCGAAACGCCCTCAGCTATAGGGAAATAGGAGACTTCCGTGAGCACCGGGTAGGATTCGAGGAAGGCTTTTCTTTGGGATTCCGCGCTCGGAGTCGCGGCATGAGACGACGACGCCGGCGATTTTTCTTTATGACGTTTTCCCGTATCGCGCACAGGCTGCGAATGCTGCGATGGTTTCCGGCGGGATTTTTTTCTCTGCGATGATATATAAAATAGAGTCAGAGCCAGGGCAGCAAGAATTAGGCTCAAGAAGATGTTCATTTTAACCTCTCCTCTATACCTGTACACATGAGAAAACAGTTAAGGTTGATATATTTCTTTTCTGTCCAAATATGACGCTGAAGCTTGATCCCCAGGCATTTATCTCACAAAAACATGAAAAATTGCAATCTTTAAATGCAGTTGGGCAAACTGCCGCGATCGCACATCTCAGGACATGGTTCTGCCGTTTGTCTTTACGGATTAACAGAAAAACGGCAAGTGCCGGAGGTAAATATGAATCGGCGGAGAATTTTGACCGCGAGGATCGATGTATATCTGAGAACGGAAAATCTTAGAGGGAAGATAGCGAGCCGTTCCATTTGAAGATGAAACGGCTCAAGAGTGTACGCAACGATAGTCCAGTGTCTAAATGCTTGGCGGGCTTTACTGCCCCTTGAAGCTGGGTTCTCTCTTTCCTATAAAAGCGGAGATTCCTTCTTTCGCGTCCGCTGTCTTGCTGACCCAGATCATCCCCCGGCGCTCCAATTCGAGCTGCCGCTCTAACAGTCCGAAGAAGGCGTTATTGAAGTTCTCCTTTACGATAGAGTAAGACACCATCGGGCCTGAGGCAAGCTTGAGGGCAATATCCATCGTGGTCTTTTCAAGCTCATTGTCGTCGACCACCTTATTGACGAGCCCCATCTGGAGGGCATCCTTAGCATCGAATACAGGGTCCAAGTACACCAACTCTGACGCCTTGCCGAATCCGATCAGCAGCGGAACCATAAGGGTCCATGCCCCGTCGGGAATCATGCCGATAGAAGTGTAAGCCTGCCTGAACTTTACAGATGAAGCGCAAATTCTCAGGTCACATGCGGCGGCAATGCTCACTCCCGCACCGGCAGCCGTCCCGTTGATCATGGCAATGACAGGCTTTGAAGTACGGCGGATGCCGACGATCGTAAAATGTAAGAACTTCGTCAGTTGCCGGATTTTCTCGCTTACATCGGGGGAGCTGTTAAAGAGCGCCACGTCTCCTCCCGCGCAGAAAGCCTTGCCCTCTCCCGTGAGCACAATTACTTTTACATCCCTGTCGTCTGCGCAGATTTCGAGGGCTTTGATGATATCGCTGAATAATTCAACATTGACAGCATTAAACGATTTGGGACGGTTGAATCTGATGACAGCTACCTGATTGGCCTTTTGGAAAATAATATTGTCGAACTGCATGTGCTTCCTCCTCGTTGGTTATTTAGATATTCAATCCCGCTTGTTAATAGTTTGACATCAAACTCTATTGCAGAAAAAATTAGAGGTTCGCGTTGATCTTGTTGAGCAGATTAACCAACGTTTCCCTTTCGTCGTCCGAGACCCCCTTGTATGAATGAGCCCGCAATTTCTGAGCGATGAGAAGAAAGCTGGGCTTCAAGGCCATTCCCTTGCGAGTCAAGGCGATGAGGCTGATGCGACTGTCGGCGGGATCACTCTTCTTTTCCACATAACCTATTCTGATCAACTTGTTCACCAGAGCTGTGATAGTGGATTTGTCTTTGGCGATGATCCTACCGATTCCGGACATGGGCAAAGGCCCGCGCGCCATCAAATATCCCAGGATTTCGCCGTGGGAAGGGGCTAGTCCTTTAATACCATGGGCCTTCATTTCCTGGGAAAGAAACCGATTCGCCTTGTACTGGATGCGCCCGATCAGGAAAATGATGTGATCCTTTTTCATGGAGACAACATAGTTTGATATCAAACCATTGTCAAGATAATTTATGCGGGAATGTGTTATGTACAAACGTAGTAGCGAAGACAATATTGGATGAACGGGGGATGCGGGAATGGAGTGATAATCTTCTGGAGGAGATCATTAGATTCACTCTTATGCAAGGCCCTGATGCATTTGGATTTTAAGGGCCTTGCTTCGGGAAGACGTGTTTCCGGAGTTGAGGATAGTCTACGATCAGAAATCGGGCGGTCCTCGCTCCGGCATGTTGACGCGCGGCGACGGACTGTTTACGATCCGTCGAAGAGGCGCGCCTAACGCATGCCGTGGGACCGGCGCGATTTCATTTGGGGCGAACCGGCGGGAAACGGGAACTGGGAAAGATCCTTCCGTCCCCTCCTCGCGCCGGAAGTGGGCCGCGAAGCCGGCATGGAAGAGCGGTCATTCCGTTCCGACGTATCTCTGACAACTCTTGTTGAGCCCGGTCTCTTCCTTGAGGTCGGGAAGTGGCCGGATCCCTTGCTGGTGACCGGCGCCGGAATGGTGTAATCGAAATTCGGCAATATTCGTCTTTCGAGCTTTTCACCGAGAACATTTTCGATGGTCCACACAAAAGCCCTGTCCGGGCGCGTCACAAAGGTGAAGGCATCGCCTGTTCTGGTAGCCCGGCCGGTGCGCCCGATGCGGTGCGTGTAGGCATCAACCGTATCCGGCATGTCATAATTGATCACATGCGATATCTTGGAAACATCTATGCCGCGGGCGGCAATGTCGGTGGCCACGAGTACCTGGTACTTGCCGTTGCGAAAACCATCGAGCGCCTCCTGGCGTTTGTTCTGGGGCAGATCGCCCTGCAGCGATGTCACAAGAAACCCGGACCTTTTCATTTGTCTCGCGAGGCGAGTAGCGCGGTCCTTGGTGCGCGTAAAGACCAGCACGGAAGCGGTATCTGTGCTGTCCAGAATCTTCAT
This sequence comes from Syntrophaceae bacterium, assembly GCA_003153775.1. Lineage (GTDB taxonomy): Bacteria > Desulfobacterota > Syntrophia > Syntrophales > UBA2185 > Fen-1135. The sequence continues at coordinate 28,040 of PMBI01000094.1, forward strand.
CAAGAGCGGGGCCTTGAGGTGCGGATCGACAGGATAAATTGCATGGGAGACGGTAGATATCGGAGCCGCATCGCCAACCTGAACCGCGACGGGATTGCGGAGCACGCTCTCTGCCAGGTTCCGGACATCATCCGGCATGGTCGCCGAGAAAAGAAGAGTCTGCCGCTCCACGGGAAGACGCTTCAAGATATTCTGGACATCCGGGAGAAATCCCATGTCGAACATTCTATCCGCCTCGTCGAGGACCAGCACTTCAATGCGTTTTAAATCGACAATGCCCTTATCCATAAGATCGATCAGACGTCCGGGGCAGGCCACAACAATATCCGCTCCGCTCTGGAGCTTCCTGATCTGGAGATTCTGGTTCACGCCGCCATAGATTGTGACGCTCTTCAGTTTCGTATAGCGGCCGAGGTGACCGATGGCCTCATGCGTCTGCTCCGCCAGTTCTCTCGTCGGGGCAATTATTAGAGCCCGGATACGCTTCCGCGGCCCGTCGATCAGACGCTGCAGAATGGGAAGAACGAAGGCGGCGGTTTTCCCCGTTCCGGTCTGTGCCTGTGCCATTACGTCCTTGTTCTGAAGAATGGGAGGTATAGCTTGTATTTGAATCGGCGTGGGCTCCGTATATCCGATAGCCCTGACACCTGATTCGATGTGGGGGTGTAGATTAAACGACTCAAAATTCATTATTGTTCCTTTTTTCTCTGTATTACCAAGTTCAACCTTGGGACGGATGATTGATTGCTGCTGCTCAATTGTTCGAGGTCTCCCTGGGCTGTTCGAATATGTGGGATCCGTCGGACGCCGTCGTCTTATTCTGTTCACCCTGCCTCCTTGCCATTTTTTTGCTTCGCGTTTTGTATGCGCACGAGTTTCTCTTACGCTTATTAAACCCGTTTTGACTTTGCTTCCTTATGTTCCGCCTGTCTTCGACAGGAATCGCTCATACATCTTATTAAGCAAAATTTCTTTACGTTAAAAAAAATCCCCAAAAAGCCTTCGTCAGGCCCTGGGGACATGAACCAAAACCATCTTGTTAAGGAATATAAGCTTTTTTCCAGCCAATGTCAAGGATTAATGGCGTTACACTTTCGTGTTTGATCGAAACTCTGCTCTCTTAGGGATAATCCGACGACCAATGAATATTAAGGTTTTTGGCGACACGAGAGAATCCGGTTCTTCTTATATGAACTATGTCAGGAGCATGTTATTTTTTTTGCCGCCTGACTCTCACGATTTTAAAATTCAGGTTGCATAGACACACCGAACCTCTCACCCGGTCCGGGGTAAACCTGTGTCAACATATCAGGGAATTAAAGATCCGCACCAAGCTGCAGAGAGTCTTTGGCTCTTAAGGAACAGTATCGCTCGGCATTCGTTCGCTGCAGAATTCAATAAAATGGCCATTCAGGTACCTGTATACCCCCCTGCCCATAATCAATTGAATATTTTAAAGCATAATATTGTTAGACGGTTATGGTTATTTAGGGCCTCTTGGCGGTCGAGAGCGTCATCATCGCCTGCGGATTTATGCTTGTTCTGAACTCATATAGCGATCTTGATAATAGATAGAAATCTTCCCCCGATTATGTGACGGCAATTTACCGGGGTTGACGGGGCGGGTTTCAAGATATGGAAGTATATGCGGCTTCCGTCTTCATATGTGATTTAAGAACGGGACAGCATAGTGAACATATCCGGACGATTTGGCAGGATACGCCCTTCAGGGTTTTCTCAGGTAGAAGCCGAGCTCTGAATCTATGTAGCCAGGGAGTTCACAAAATTTACAGCCGACGGAACGCTCTTCTACTTCAGAGATGACGGCTTTTTTTCTGATAATGGAACTCCGCGGATTGTCCAACGTAAATTGGATATTTATTTCTTCGCCTACTGCCAAAGGGTCTTTCCTGATCATCTCAAACCTGCACCCCACCATGGATAGATTTATTACGATCATTTTCCCCCAATGACCCTCAGGAGTGGTTCTGTAATATAATCCTTCGAGTTCTGTATCTTTTCTGAAGAACTTTCTGAACTCAAGTTTCACTTCAGAGTCATATCCGCACACACAACTCATTCTCACTGAGCCTATATGGTCTCTGTATTTTATCACGGATTGCTTCCGCGAATCGCCGCACTTGGGGCAGAGGAAGGTCACCATGCCGGTTTCGTCGACATACAGTATTTTGATGCTATCGTTTGACACGCTCTCTCCTGCATCCGTTTTCATTGTGATCTTTTAATACGCAGTTTCCGCTAATACAATACTAGAAAAATACTGTTAATATACCAGTATAAAACTACCATTTCATAGAAATAGTCTATCCTTGACCGGTTCCTCTTCCTCTTTTCAAATTGGCGTATCCTTTTCGCCGCCAATGAGGGTCTCTTACTGGGAGTCCGTTAAGCTGTCAAAGTCAACGACTCTGTTGCGTCCCTGCTGCTTCGCCCCATAGAGGGCCTTGTCGGCGCGATTGATGAGGGACAGATTGTCAACAGTCTCCTTATCCAATCCTGAAACGCCAATGCTGACAGTTATGGTTATCGCCTGCCTCTTTTCGTATTCGTTGGCCGGGACCATGATTGATTTTTCAACGGATCGGCGCAGTCGCTCTGCCAACTCGAGCGCGCTGGCGACAGAGGTGTGTGGCGCCAGGACGGCAATCTCTTCACCCCCGTAACGGGCGACGATATCCGTATCTCGAACCTCCCTGAAAAGGAGCTGGCCCAGGCTCATCAAGACACGGTCTCCAATCTGATGTCCGTAATTGTCATTGACGATTTTGAAGTGGTCAATGTCAAGCAGCAACAGCGAGAGCTGCATGTCATATCTGCGAGCCCTGGAAATCTCTTCATCCGTTCTCCTGTCCAGATACCGGCGGTTGTGGATGCCGATCAGATGGTCAGTGATGCTTTCATACTGAAGGGCAGACATCTGCTTTATTTCGATAGCAGTCTGCAGGGCAAGTGTGCCGACAAAGAGTATTAAAACTGCGCCGAGGAAGAATACCGCCGGCACAATGAGATTGAAGGCGTTATTGTATTCCATCCAATAAAGGAAAGTGAAACATACATACCCCATAATGAAAAAGAGGATCAGCGCCCTTAAGTCATTCCATCTTTTTCTCAGCGCCCCCTCGGGCAGTTGCCCTACGAGACGCTGTATGGGGAAGAATGAAATGCAAAGGAGACATGCTCCCAGCAATAGGACCCCATTTATGATATAAATAGTTACACCTTGCATATAGATTTTCTCAATGACTCCGGTTCTTCAGTAAGAGCATAACGAGAGCCGATGATACAGCCGTAGAGAGGCCTGGTGTCTCAAATACCATGTGAAACATGAAGATATGCAACGACGTATCGACTTCCTGTCGAAGCGTAAGTTGCATTCCCTTAATTAGTTGCCATCCTTTATCATATTATCGGTTATCTGCCCAGCTAACTTTATGACTAATCTAAAGTTTTTTAATTTTGCAGCCGAGGCGCCGTGATGCCTGCAAAAATTTTTGCCGGGTCTCGGCTCAAGAAGGCGAAATGGCGACTTCCGCTCGTCCTCTCTTTACGCATACGTGGTGATTATATCTCTTTTTCGCACTTGATTCGGGATGGAAATATTGATATACGAAAATATCTCGCCTCATCCCTGAAAAAGCATCTTCTCCCGTTCGCCGGCAGTTAGATGCAGTAGTCATAATTCGTTGTCAAGGGAAAAGCCGCTGCAGCAAGAAGGCAGGTGCCAACATGACGATAATCGCTCCGGGTTGTTTCAACATATATTCTGAACAGCAATATAATAACTATGAAGGCAGGTAAGTGACAGATGCATTTCAAGAAACATTTCGTTTTCTGTGTGATGATTGTGTTGATATCAATTCTTATGATCTTCGTCTCATGCTCCAAGTCAGGCGGAGATGCAAAGAAGGGTGTTGCATTGGAGGTAATAAGCGCGGGTTTCGGCAACGCGAAGTCGATGTCAGACAAGTATACGTGTGACGATGTGGACATATCGCCTCCCTTGGAGTGGAAAAACGTGCCGGCTGGCACGAAGTCATTTGCCGTCATCTCTGAAACACCGGACGCTCCCACGGGCAACTGGGTACAGTGGGTGATCTTTGATATACCCGCCGCTGTGACGAATCTGCCTCAAGGCGTAGCCAAAACGGGAGAGCTCGATTTCGGAGCAAAACAGGGCAAGAACGACTTTGATCAGGTGGGCTATTTCGGCCCCTGCTTGCCGGCAGGCGAGCATCGCTTCTACTTCAGGGTTTATGCATTGGACAGCCTGACGAATCTGAAGGCAGGTGCGAAAAAGGAGGAACTCGTTGAGGCCATGAAAGGCCACGTCCTTGCGGAAGGCTCATTGATGGGCGTCTACGGGCGCGAGTAGAGATCGGAACAGAGTAGAAGCAGGTTTCGAAGAATTGAAGCCTTACAGATTGTAGTTAATTTTACTAAGGGGGTGCGGTTATGGATTTTTTGACAGGCATGGCTTATTGGGGGATCATCCTTCTTGCCGTAATCAATGCGATCATCGTTTCGCAAATGAAGGTGGTGATTCACGGCGAAGAAGAAGAGGGTGACGAAAAGGGAGGCTCATGCAGTGTGGGCTGATCCTCAATATTACGGAATTGCGACTGCCTGCTTCACAGGGGGTCGGTTATACCTGTGTCGTTTTTTCACTTAGAAGGAGAACAGTCATATGGAATACTTAGCGAAACATTGGGCCATAATAGTCATCATGATTGTTTATACTGCGTTCTGTCTGGGCATCGGGCAGTGGTTTAAGAAGAGGGCCTCCGAAGGTGTCGATGCCTTTTATGTTGCCAAAAGGTCAATACCCGGCTGGGCCATTTCGCTTGCCTTTTTTTCCACGTTCATAAGCACGAATACATACATCGGGCAGGCGGGGTTCTCGTTTCAGGCGGGCCTCTCCTGGGCCTGGGTCGGTGTTTTCTGGGTGGTTTTCTGCATGATCTCCTGGCTCCTCCTGGGTCCGAGGATGAGGGTACAGACGGCCAAACTGAGCTCTGTCACAATTCCGGATTATTTTGACTTCCGCTACAAGAGCACATACTCCAAGGCCATCAGGATCTTCTCCGCCGTCATCATCCTCTTCGCCACTCTGTGGTACATGACGGCGATTGCCAAGGGCTGTGCCCATTTATTGGTCTCCACGCTCGGTATGTCATATGCCTGGGGTGCCTTCCTCGTTATTTTTGTCACGACGCTCTACTCAGTCATGGGCGGCATGTACAGCGTACTCTGGACGGATGCCGTGCAGGGACTCATCATGTTCTTTGTTGCGATTCTCATGGTCATGATTCCCGCCATGTACGTGGGCGGTTGGGAACCCCTGATGGCGAGCGTTGCCAACACGGCGCACCTGACGCCAAAGGGTCAACCCATAGGAAACGGCCTCATGACCTTTTGCACACTTGTCTCTTTCGCATACATCACCAGCATCGGCCTTGCCGTCGGCATGAAACAGATAGCCGAACCACGCTGTCTGATCCGGTTTTACTCCATCGACAACGCAAAAAGCATGAAGTTCGCGATGATCGCCACCCCGATCTTTCTGGGCATTTCCCTTGCCTGTGTCTTCGCGGTCGGCGCCCTCGTCCATGGGATGGCTACAGACCAGGAAGCCTCCTATCTCATCAGGCACACGGATGAAGTCGTCGGGTTCATGCTGGCGAAATTCAATAATCCCTGGGTAACGGGGGTCGTCATGGCCGGTCTCTTTGCTGCCGGCATGTCTTCTTACGCAGCGGTTTCGATCATCGTCGGGACGGCCTTCGTCGGTGACATATGGACGGTTGTAAAGCCTATGGAGCCGAAGAAGCAGGTAAGGTTTACAAAATTGCTGATGTGGATCTACAGCGCCATCGTCTTCGTTCTCACACTTTACCCCCCTGCCGGCATCGTAGAGCTGACGGCCTTTTCCGGGGCCGTGTTTACGGCGGGCTTCTTCCCGGCCGTATTCGGCGGTCTTTTCCTGCGGTGGGGAACAGGGAAGGGCGCCTTCTATTCCATGATCATCGGTATCGCTACAACCGTTATCTGGCGGTTCGGCCTGCGATTCTATCTTCCCGGGATGAAGGATATCCACGAAATTATACCGGGGTTCATCATTTCCCTCATCGCCTATTTCATCATCTGCAGGTTGACGGCAAGCGATATACCTGACAAGGAACATCTGGATCACGTCTTCCACACAAAGACGAGCTGATCATGAGTCTTTAATGAGAATGGTGTCCCGCACGTCTTAGAGTGGGGCACCATTTTTTTACATCCCCGGAGGTGAATTTATGGGAGCACAGATTATACATGCAAGAGTTGACTGGGAATCCCGCAAGAAGGAATACAAGACGCGGATGGCCCAAGCGAAGGCCTTGACGGAAGGAGGGAAAGGCAAGGTTGTTGAGCCCTCCCGCGCCGTTGCCCTCCTCGAGACGATCATCCGTCCCGGAGACCGTGTGGCCCTCGAAGGGAACAATCAGAAACAGGCCGAGTTTCTGGCCGACTGTCTCTGTAATGTCAATCCTGCGAAGGTGAACGGACTTCATATGGTGCAGTCAGTCATCGCGCTTCCCGCCCACTGCGAGTTATTCGTCCGCGGTATCGCCAAGAAAGTTGATTTTTCGTTTTCGGGTCCGCAGGCTGTGCAGGTAACAAAGCTTGTGAATGAAGGGAAGATGCAGATCGGGGAGATTCATACCTATCTCGAACTTTTCGCGCGCTATTTCCTCGACCTGACGCCGCAAGTCGCCCTGGTAGTCGGTGTCCTCGCGGACAAGAACGGCAACCTCTACACGGGCCCGAACACAGAGGATACGCCTGCCATCGTGGAGGCCACGCGGTTCAAGCAGGGCATAGTCGTGGCGCAGGTGGAGAAGGTTACAAGCAAGNNAACCCGGCGCAGATCAGGGACGTGCATGTCCTCACTGCCATGATGGTGATCAAGGGGATCTATGCGGAATACGGACTGCGTTCCCTCAACCACGGGATCGGCTTTGCCACAGCGGCGATCGAGTTGCTGCTTCCGACTTACGCCACTGAGCTCGGTCTCAAGGGCAAGATATGCACCCACTGGGCCCTCAATCCCCATCCCACTATGATCCCCGCGATTGAAGCGGGCTTTGTGGAATCAATCCATTCCTTTGGTTCCGAGGTGGGAACAGAGGATTACGTCTCATCCCGGTCCGATATCTTTTTCGTGGGACCGGACGGCAATCTCCGGTCGAACCGGGCCTTCTGCCAGGCCGTCGGGCATTATGCAGTGGACGCCTTTGTAGGCTCCACGCTTCAGATCGACCGGTACGGAAACAGCTCCACTGCCGTTGCCGACCGCATCGCCGGATTCGGGGGCGCACCCAATATGGGCTGCGACTCGCCCGGCAGGCGCCATTCGAGCGAGGCCTGGGTCAAGGTGGGGAAGGAGAGCGGTATGCGTGCAGGCCTTATCGGAGATATGCCGCGGGGCCGCAAACTCGTCGTCCAGATACTGGAGACGCGGGGGCCGAAGGGCATACAGTGCTTCGTGGACAAGCTTGACGCCTGGGAGCTGATGAAGCGCGCCGGCCTCAAGGTGCCGCCCGTCATGATATACGGCGACGCAGTTACACAGATAGTCAGCGAGAAGGGAATTGCCCATCTGCACAAATGCGCCACGCTTGCGGAGAGAGAGGCTGCCATAAAGGCCGTTGCCGGCGACACGGACCTCGGCAAGGCGGCGAAAGCGGACGAGACTGCAGAATTGAGAAGGCGCAAGTTAGTCCAGACGCCGGAGGACCTGGGGATCGATATAGCTCAGGCGAATACATCGCTTCTCGCTGCGCGAACCATGGACGATCTTGTGGCCTGGTCAGGCGGCTTGTATAAGGTGCCGGAGCAGTTCCGATAGGCGAAAGATAGAATACTTCTTTTGAGACGATGCTCCCTGCGCTTATCAGCGATAGAAGAGATACCAGACGAGCGTGAATATCGGGATCAGGATCGGGATTGAGTACCTGACCATATAGCCCCCGAAACTCGGCATCTTTACATGGGCCTGTTCTGCGATCGACTTGACCATGAAGTTGGGACCGTTTCCTATGTATGTGCACGCTCCGAATGTGGCTGAGCCTGCGGCCGTGGCCGCCACATACTTCCATGAGAGACCGTTGAGCAAGCGCGGGGCGTCGGCGGCTATCTGGAGTTTCGCCAGTTCGTCGACGGGCAAGAGTCCGAGCATGGCCTTCACGTGTATGACATTGTCCACACTCAGGCCGTGAAGCCCGCAGGCGGCGCTCAGGAAGTTCAGATAAGTAGGGGCGTTATCGAGGAAACTGGATAGAATGCCCGACGCCCAGTAGAACTGGCCCGGCTCGGTAAGCCCGACCTTCCCTGCATTCAGCTCCAGCCAGTCTAAGACGGGCACCATCGTCGCAAAGATCCCGAAGAACAGGATTCCGACCTCCTTCACGGGGATGAAGTTGAATTCGTTCTCCTTGTGAATTTCTTCCCGCATGACAAGGTAACTCAAAAAGCCAGCAGCGATCATTACTATCTCACGGACAGGCGTATCGAGGAATACGGCCGCAAGGATGACTGCAATGAAGACGCTGTGGTGCCAGCCCTTTATAGAAAAGCGCTCTTTCGTCTTTTTTGCGTCAGGCGCGATTGCGTGCTTGGCCTTATTGTAGAAGTGCCTGTCGATGAGATAGAACACTGCGAGGACGAGGGCAGTTTCCAATGCCCAGATAACCCACAAGTGGGCCGTGACCCAGAAAAAAGGCACACCCTTCAAATAACCGAGAAAAAGGGGCGGGCCTACGGGAGTCAGCAGCCCTCCGATGTTTGATACGGTAAAGATGAAGAAGACAACGTGGTATGCAGAGAGCCGGCCCTTGTTCATTCGGAGGTAGGGTCTGATAAGGATCATCGATGCGCCCGTATTGCTGAATATGGCCGTGATCGTCGACCCTATGAGCAGCATCAACGTGTTGGACAGGGGCGTCGCCCCCCCGGGTATCCTTATCAGGATGCCGCCGGACACCACGAATAACGAGCCCGTAATTGCCATGAAGCTGAAATAGTCGAGCGCGGTGACGCACATCCTGGGGCCGTTATGAAGGACAAATAAATAATAGATCACAACTACCGCGGCGAGGACGAAGGAAACATGCGGGTAATACCTTGCCCACCAGTCGCTGCTTATAAAAGGTACAATGGCTATGGCAAGGAGAAGGAGGATGAAGGGCGCGAGCATATATGTTTCCACGGGTATAACCCGGTGACCCTCTGCCATTCTCTGGAATGCAATGGCAAGCGCACACGCCAAGATGAGCAGCACGAGAGCTATAATCTTATGAAATCTGCTGCCCTTCGCGCTTCGTTCAGGATGGGCGTCGGTCATTTGGGCCTCACTCTATCCTCTCTCTTTTTTCCTTAGCTTTACGAGTGCCTTAACGGCTTTTTTCTCGGCCTTGCCCTCGGTATTGGTAGTTTCAGACATTGATGCTTGCGGGGCTGACTCTGCAGGCGGGCTGACTGCCCCCTCCGGTTTTCCAGAAGCAGCGTGAGATTTCTTTTGTCTTGCCCTCTCAATCAAGTAAGTGGCGAAAGATTTTCCGAACTGTCCGAGGAAACCGGCGGCTATCACGATGATAACCCACATTATGATCTGCTGATAATCGATGTCATTCATGTCTCTATCTTAACCGGCGGCATCTGCTCTATCTCCGACTGCAATTCAAGATAAAGGCTAACATAGAAAGATCGAAATTGCATCAAGTAGCTAATGCGATGATTGGCAGGATATTTCTGCATGTCATCCGATGGTCAAAAATTCTTAAAGGGGACATCCCGCGTGATCCGCATCAGGAGCATGATTCCCGCAACAATCATGATGATCATGATACCGGAGAAGATATAGATGAACCCGAGATGCCATGTATCCTTCACCCAACCGACGAGGTAGATGGAGAGGGAGCCGACTCCGAAAATTAAGACGGATGCGAAACCATAGCCGGTGCTGCGCCACCGCTGGGGCGTGAATTTGGCGATGAGGCTGTTTTCGATGGGCTGGATGCCCAGGGCAAAAAAGACGTAGGCGGCGGAGGCAACGAAAAGGAATTGTTCTGTCCCATATGCCATCATGATCACGAAGGGCAGGCTGATGATATTGAAAATGAGATAAAGCCGGCACAGTTCATAGCGGTCCGCCATTTTCCCGCCGAATAGTTGGCCGCCGATTCCCACTATATAGATAACCGATGTCAGTATACCGGCAGCCATCGTAATTGCCGCCGGCGCCTGGAAATGAAGGAGATCGGAAAGGAAGGATGCCTTCCATTCGAGGTATGCGGGCAGGACTACGATGTTTATTCGATAGGTGAGACCTCCCAGAGTGACGATCGCGAAAAAAAGGATGAGGGCGGGGAGGTAAGCTCCATGTCCTCTCTTGAAAGTCGGGTTCTCGTCGTGCGCCTGGATGATCGGGGCTTCATCGATCCTGGCAAACAACAGCGCCACTCCCCAGAAGATTGCAAATACAGCAGCGGCGAGGTACGCGGCTTTCCATCCCGCCAGCCAGTTGAGCAGGCCCGCAAGAAAAGGTGCGGCCGTGAGGCCGACACTCCCGGCAATGGCGTTGATCCCCAAGGCCATCCCGCGATTCCGTACGCCAAGGGAGATGAGACCCATGCCTGCGGGGTGACAAATGCCGGCGAAGACGCCGATCACGGCCAAAGACAACATGATTTGCAGATGAGAGGTTGCAAGAACCGTCATCACGGCGCCTATGCCGGTACCGAAGAAACATATGATAAGAGCGAGCCGGTTGCCGAAACGGTCGGCAAAAAAGCCCCAAGGCAGGGAAAAGAGGCCGAAACCAAGATACATGGGGAAACCCAGCTGCAAGACCTCTTCGAGATTCATCTTTAATGAAAGAACAAGAGGAATCGCCAAAGCGGGAAAGGCCAGCTCGTAAAAATGAAACAGGAAATGCGCCATAAAGGTAAATAGGACAATTTTTTTTTCGTTGCTGATTGCAATTTGTTTCATATTTGCGATCCTGGCACAGGAGAGATATTAAGAGATTGTTGATCTACTGCCATTATACGCACGAAATTTCAAGCCAAAGTTGACACGTTTCTGATAGTCTTTAGGCATCTTTTTCCTGAGCTGGTGCTACGGCATTTCGCACATGCAATTCAGTCTTTTCATGAATTGCGGAATATCCATAAGAGGGATAATATTCGTCTGTTATAAAAGCACACGGACGTATCTATTTTGAAAATCGATGAGAAAAGGGGGAATAAGAATGAAGACAAGAATAACAATAAAGATCATGTTTGCCGTGTTCATATTATCGGCCATGGGGCTTCTTCCCGTCCACACCTCTTTTGCCGCCACAGCCAAGGAGATTGACGTCAGCGCTGATGTGGCGCTCGATCGCTTTGGGCGGGAAGTGAACGGTGCTCAGGAGTTTCTCAAGGCCGCCAAGGGTATTCTTATCATCCCTAATGTCGTGCAGGCCGGCTTTATCGTCGGCGGCGAATATGGCGAAGGCGCCTTGAGAATCGATGGGAAAACCGTCGTATACTACAACATAGTGGCAGGTTCTCTTGGCCTTCAGATAGGGGCGCAGCGAAAAGACATTATTCTGCTCTTCATAGATGAGGCTGCCCTGAAGAAATTCCGCACCAGTGACAACTGGCAAGCCGGTGTTGACGGCACGGTGACGGTGGTCAATGTCGGAGCCGAGGGCTCCGTGGACACGACCAAGATCAATCAGCCCATTGTCGGCTTTGTGTTCGGTCAGAAGGGGATCATGGCCGGCGCAACTATAGAAGGCGCGAAGATCACCAAGCTGAAAAAATAGTACTGCAGCAGACGGCTACACAGCTTTAGGGAAGCCAAAGACCATAAAAAGTCCGCCCAGCGAGATGCGGGAGCGGTGAGTGTCTGAATCGTTTGAGGCGCTCCGGGCACAGACGGTGCATGGGCAGCAAAAAAAATATTAGGATTGATGCGATTTAATGTTGCTTTTTCCGCGCTCAAAATTTATATATACCCCAATAAAAGGTTGTATCGGTCCTGAGGGATCGATGTTGCCGCCCATGGCGGGTATACAAAAACAAAAGGGAGGATGAAGAATGAATAAGGAAGATCTCGTCAATGTTGTTGCAAAAACGACCTGCAGCAAGGCAGAGGCAGCCAATGTCGTCAATGCCATCCTAGATGCAATCAAGAAGGGGTTGAAGAAGGGAGGCAAGGTCACTCTCGTCGGTTTCGGTACCTTCTCCGTTTCTAAGAGAGCTGCCAGAACAGGAAGAAATCCTCAGACCGGCAAACCGATCAAGATTGCCGCTAAGAAGGTTCCCAAGTTTGCGGCGGGCAAGGCATTGAAAGATGCCGTGAAATGATTTGTAGTCATGATAAGAAAACCTGCACGTATTTAGTTACAGATAAGACGAGAGAGGGTGGGAGCTGTTCCCCACCCTCTCTTGTTTATAGCTGAAGTCTTATTTTAGAATTTGCCTATAGTATATTTAAGACGTATTTGCGCTGCATGAGAATGTAGGAAAGGAGCGCGACAAAATGTTAGTAGCTGCAAAAGATTCGTTGGATCTGGGTATAGTCGTCAGTGACATAAAGGCCAGCCTCAACTTCTACCAGAATATTCTGGGGCTGGAGTTTGTGGGAATCACGCCTGTATGGTTCGGAACCATGCACCGGCTGAGATTCGGCACCAGCGACTTCAAATTGCTCGATCCGAAAACTGTTCCCCCCAGGGGAACTATCGGCCTGGAGAATCAATTGGGATTTCGCTACGTGACCTTCGTCATAAAGAATATCTCCCAAGTATGTTCTGAACTTAAAGCTAAGGGCATTGAATTTTCGCTTCCGGAGACGGAGATTCGGCCGGGCATGCGCATCGCCATGGTAAAAGACCCGGATGGAAACATCGTGGAGTTTGTCGAACGAAGCTGAAATCGCCTATTGAAATAGGGCTTTCGTTGTTATAAAATCATCACCAATCCAAAGATTACGGGGAATCGTTAATATACAAATGCGTTGTAAAGTCTCGTGGTGCTTCATCCTCACGGAATTCTATTTATCATATCGTATCAGCAACACAAGGAGGCTAAAATGAAATCGCTCATCTGGAAATCCGTATTGCCGCTGCTTCTGGGAGTCGTCATCGCATTGTTCCCGGCGCCGCAGGGGTTGAGTCTCACTGCCTGGTATTATTTTGCCATCTTTGCGGCTGTTATTCTCGCCCTGATCCTGGAGCCAATGCCCGCCGCAGCAATAGGATTTATAGGTGTTTTCCTGGTCGCGACTCTCGGCCTTGCAGGTCCGAAGCCGTCAGATTCAATCAGGTGGGCATTATCCGGTTTTTCCAATACTACGGTCTGGCTCATATTCGGGGCATTCATGTTCGCCCTGGGCTATGAGAAGACAGGGCTTGGCAGGCGCATTGCCTTGGTCCTTGTGGAATTTTTAGGCAAGAGGACCCTGGGTTTAGGGTATGCGGTAGCATTTTCTGATCTGATTCTTGCGCCCTTCACCCCCTCGAACACCGCCCGAAGTGCGGGCACTATTTTCCCCATCATCCGCAACATCCCAGGCCTTTACGGTTCTGCTCCGGGGGAGACGAGCCGCAAGATCGGGGCGTATATAATGTGGACTGCCTTTGCAACTACCTGTGTGACCAGTTCTATGTTCATCACTGCGTTGGCCCCGAACCTGTTGGCCCTTGAGTTAGTCAATAAGACGGCGAAGATAAGCATTTCCTGGACTGAATGGTTTCTGGGGTTCCTGCCCGTCGGGATCATTCTGTTTTCCGTTCTGCCCTACCTCATTTACAAGATCTACCCGCCGGAAATCAAAGCGAGCACAGAGGTCCAAGCCTGGGCGACTGGGGAACTGGGCAAGATGGGCAAGTTCACCCGTAAGGAACTGGTGATGGCGCTCTTGGCGATTCTCGCCCTGACTCTATGGATATTCGGAGGAAAGATCGTGGATGCCACGACTGCCGCAGGAGTGGTCATATCTTTGATGGTGATTACCGGAATCGTCACGTGGGACGATATTCTGAGCAACAAAGCCGCCTGGAATGTGCTTGTCTGGTTTGCCACACTCGTGGCCATGGCAGACGGCCTAAATAAGGTAGGTTTTGTAACCTGGTTTGCCAAGAGCGCATCGGCGCTCCTGACGGGGATGTCGCCCATAGTTATCATGGTCTGCCTCGTAGCAATATTTTTCTTAGTTCATTACATGTTTGCGAGCATAACAGCGCACGTAACGGCGGTGCTGCCCGTAATGCTGGCTGCAGGCGCGCTTGTGCCGGGCATTCCCGTCAAGGTTTTTGCGCTTCTTCTCTGCTACAGCCTGGGGATCATGGGTATCATATCTCCCTATGCTACCGGTCCCGGCCCGGTCTATTTCGGGAGCGGCTATGTCAACCGCAAGGATTTCTGGACACTCGGACTCATCTTCGGACTGATCTTTCTTGCTGTGCTCTTAGCGGTGGGTACTCCGTATCTTCTCTCCATCTATCCGTGATATTGATGGGGAAGAGAGACATTGTCTCAAGGTCGTATGAAATGATAGAACCTGCCAGAGAATGGGAGGAACAATTCGGATAGAAAGGGTAGCATATGTCGTCTTATCAAATTGCGGTCATCCCGGGGGATGGGGTTGGTGCTGAGGTCGCAGCGGAAGCCGTAAAGACCCTACGGACAGTTGCCGATAAATATGGCTTCAAAGTGAAGATGGCAAAGTTTGACTGGGGGTGCGACTATTATTTGAGGAATAGAATCATGATGCCTGCAAATGCCCTCGAGTTATTGCAGGAATTTGATGCAATTTTTCTGGGCTGCATCGGTGATGCCAATAAGGTCCCTGATCACATATCGCTTACACTGCTTATCGCAATTCGAAAAGGTTTCGATCAATACATAAATCTGCGTCCGATCAAGCTTTATCCCGGGGTTGAATCGCCGGTGAAAACCGCCACACCTGAAACCGTTGATATGGTGGTAGTCCGCGAGAATACGGAAGGAGAATATGCGGCCGCAGGAGGTTTTTTCAAGCTCGGTACCCCCGATGCGTTTGCCCTGCAGACCGGCGTTTTCACGCAGAAGGGGTGTGAGAGGGCGATGCGCTACGCCTTTGAGTTTGCCCGAAAGCGGAAGAAGTTTGGGAAAAAAGTCCCCGTGGGCATGGTCACCAACTGCACGAAATCCAATGCACTCAACTATTCGATGGTATTTTGGGATTCAGTGTATAAGAAAGTGGCGGCAGAATACCCGGACGTAAAGACCGACATGGCACTGGTCGACGCTATAACCATGTGGTTTGTGAAGAACCCCGAATACTTCGACGTGATCGTGGCCTCCAATCTTTTTGGTGATATCATTACCGACCTCGGAGCCATGCTTCAAGGAGGGATGGGGTTTGCCGCCGGCGGCAACATTAATCCGGAAAGAATCTATCCATCCATGTTTGAACCGATTCACGGCTCAGCCCCGAAATATGCAGGAAAGGCCATAGTCAATCCTATTGCGGCGATTGAATCGATACGAATGATGCTTGATCATCTCGGAGAGGGGCGGGCGGCCCTGGACATACAGGAAGCCGTGGTGAAAACCCTGACCCTCGGAAAGGTGAAGACCGCTGATATGGGCGGGAAAAATAGAACTCATGAAATGGGCGATGCAATCAGGAAGGCCGTTCTAAGAAAATAAGTCAAGCAAGAAACATCTCTGACAACTCTTGCGGGGTCTGAGAATGTGTGGACTCCCGCAAGACCGCTTCAAGCGTTTGGCCCGTCTAAACAGCACAGCCTGTCACTCTTGATGCAGCAGGCCGATTTGAAGAAGAAGGTCAGTTGTAAACCTGGCGCAAATCTTCACCCGCGGCATAATGGGTAGCCGCCTCTGCTTTTCTGTAGTCGTAAACGGACCTGATATAATTTGCCTCCGCATTAGTCAGAAGGGTAACAGCATCAAGAACCTCCGTTGCCGTGCCCACACCCTCATCGTAGCGCGCTTTATTGATGCGAAGATTTTCCTGCGCCTGGCTCGCGGCATCCCGTGTCACTTGGATGCGCTCATATGCATCCTGCAGGTCAAGAATGTACCTCTGGACTTCAATCTTGATCTCATCTGCAAGCTTCGCTCTCTGTTCGACGAGCCGCGATTTTCGATATTTCGTCTTCTTGAGATCTGCGAGTGAACTTCCGCCTTCGAACAAGTTAATGTCGATACCGAGGATTAGTGACCAGTTGTCGTCATGAAGCGAGTACGTATTCTCCATGTAATCATAAGAACCCCTTGCAAAGAGCTTTGGCAGAAACTCTGATTTTCTTGAAACAGTCTCGAGGTCGAGGGATTGCAGTGTCCTGTCGACAATCTGGATCTCTGGTCGTCCCGCAAGGGCCGTCTGCCAGGCCTTATCGAGATCGAGGCCTCCGGGCGCCGCTATCTCGCGCTGCTGTTCAACCGCTTGAATCCGCCAGTACAGAGGTCGGAGAAGAAGGTTATTCAGCCGTGAGGCGCGTATAGATTGTATATTCTTGGCGGAAAGGAGCCTCTGACGGGCATCGGACAGCCTGACCTGCGCCTGAAGCAGGTCGTTCTTTGTAATCACGCCCGCGCCATACAGGTTTTGCGCATTCTTGAGGTGGGATTCGACACTTTCTACTTCTCTTGCTGCGACCTCGACCAGCCGCTGCGATTCGAGGAAGTCATAAAACCCGATGGTGAATTCGAGGGCAATGGCGTTCCTGACAGTGACGGTGTTCAACTTTTGAGCCTCCAGGAGCATGCGGCTCGCTTCATAGCGTGACAGATTGCCCCGGAAGTCGAAAAGAATCTGCCGGATGTTTATGCCGTAGGATTTATAGTACCGGTCAGATGTCGGAATCGCCTGTCCAAGATACACGGAAGCGGGCTGGTTTGCGAGAGATGTGTACGAGCCTGATGCGTTAACGCTCGGTAGTAGCCTGGCTCGCGCAAGCAGGGAGTCCGCTTCGGCGATGGCCTCATCCTGCCTCGCAACCTTGACGACATGGCTTTCGGCAGTCACGGTCTTCAGTCCTTCCGCAAGAGTGACTACAGTTGAGTCCTCCGTCATTTTAACATCTGCGACGGCATTATTTTCCTGAATCAACCTGGAAGGTGTCTCCGACACAGCAGGGACGATAGAGGCAATCCATGAGAGCCCCGCGGCAAACAGAACAAGCACGTATTTCTTATCCATATTTCTCATCCTTGGAGATGTTACGTTCTTTCTTAGACAATAATTACATAAGACGTCAGGTTAACCGGAATGAGGAGTACATCAGAAACCAGATGATCTTGACATACTCTTTTCCCATGCGCCTATAATCGGAGAGCATCGGATCTTGATGTGCCGGCTCGACTCGAATTGGTACAAAGACGATTCTCACGGCTTCTTCAGGAAATATTCTCTCTGCAATTATCTTTATGCGGCGCATGTGATCAGGTGAACTGACAAAAATTGCAGACTTTAATCCGTACTGCTCCAACATGCGTTTTGCTTCGAGTACCTCGACATGTGTATTTTCAAAATATCGTCTGGGTTTCAGACCTGAAATAATCAGTTCCGGGTTCGCTTTCTTTGCGCCTGCGGGGGATGCCAGGGATGCGGCTTCCGTGATTCTTCCGTAGGCGGGGATGAAGAGATAGCGCGCATAACCTTCACTCATGAGCCGATTCGCGTCTTCCTGCCTGGCTTTGTTATCGAGCCCCACAAAAAGCACGAGAGCGTCCGACCTCAGGGGCTTATCCGCATAAGTCAGATACCGGGGGCCATAATAAAGTGCGACAAAAAGAATAGCCAGGAATACAAGAAGAAGGTATGTCAGTATCTTTTTTTTTGAAGGCATGGGGATCAAATAAATACGCTGGTTATAGCTGTTTTTTCAGCTGCTTGAGTTTCAATTCCCAGTTCCAGGCTGTCCTTATGATAAACTCGAGGTCATCATGGCATGGCTGCCAACCTGTGATACTGCGGAGCTTGGTGCTGTCCGCCACTAACTGGGGCGGATCGCCTGCACGCCTTGGCGCTTCTTCGACGGGAAAGTTGATGCCGGTGACTTTCTTTGCCGCTGCCACTACCTCCCTGACAGAGAACCCGCGGCCGTATCCGCAGTTCACGATATCGGATCTTCTTGTCTCCATCAGGTAATCAAGGGCAAGAAGATGGGCATTGGCGAGATCGACTACGTGTATGTAATCACGGATACAAGTCCCGTCAGGAGTCGGGTAGTCCGTCCCGAAAATGAATAACTTGGCAAACTCGCCCTGCGCGGTCTTCAATGCACGAGTTATGAGATGGGTTGCGTCCAGATAGGCCTGCCCGATTCTATTCTTGGGATCGGCACCGGCCACATTGAAATAGCGGAGCGCGATGAAACGAAAATCTCCGGTCTGGGGCATATCTCCGAGGACCGTCTCGACCATGGCTTTGGAGGCACCGTAAGGGTTGATCGGGTGGAGGGGTACGGACTCGTCAACGAGTAACTTGTCAGGAATTCCGTATACGGCAGCACTTGAGGAGTAAATGAAACTGCGGATGCCATTGCGGTCCATGGCGTCAAGGAGGTTCAGGGTATTGGCGACATTATTGCGATAGTATTTGAGAGGCTCCCGGACGGATTCCTCAACCTGGATCAAGGCTGCAAAATGCATTACTGCATCCGGACGAAATGCGTTCATAACAGCGTTCAGGCGAGAGCTGTCTTCAATATCTCCTATTTCCAGCTTGCCGCAAAGAACTGCCCACTCATGACCTGTCGACAGATTGTCGTATACAATTATGTCATGACCGCGTTCACCAAGCGCATTTACGACGTGGCTGCCGATATAGCCGGCTCCTCCGGTCACCAGAATTTTCATGTATCGTTCTTCCTCTCCTCACCAAGAATACAAACAGGCAACGCTTACGTATGTCCTCAATTGAGGCAGCGAAAAAGCTTTCCGCCCACTTTTCCTCACGAACATCTCTCCCCTTGGGGGGATTTCTTATTAACGCATAACAATATAAAAATCAATGATAGATGCCATCCTTCTTATGTAGTTCAGTTCTTTTGGGGATAAAGGCGACATGTACGATCATGCCGTCGACCGATGAACTGTGACAATTCCTTCACTAAACGGCAGATTAAGATTCAATTTCGTCGCAAGTTGTGATAATTCGAACACTATGAAAATTGCAGCGACCGGTGATATCCATTATGATCTGATACGAAACTCGGCAGAGCATGATAAATTCCTCGCTTTTATAAGAAGATTGGAGAAGGAAAGGCCTGATGTGCTCGTATTGGCGGGCGATATAGCAGGGTTTGGTTCTTCGAAATTGGAAGAATGTCTGAATCTCTTTAAAGGCGTTGCGCCCGTGAGGCTCAAGGTTCTTGGCAACCATGACTACTGGAGTAGTGAAGGGGACACGTTCGGTCATCTTGAAATCCTGAAGTCAAGAATCAAGGGCAGCGGATTCAAGCTCTTAGATGAAGAACCGTTAATCATAGATGGGATCGGCTTTGCTGGCAATTGCCTGTGGTATGATTATTCCTTTTCTCCTGCAGAGACGCCTCCACGATCATCATATGAAAAGAAGGTATTCGGCGGGCACATCATCTGGAATGACGTCAATTTCGTGAGGCTCGGCAAAACGGATCCTGAATATACCAGTGAACTCCGGGAAAAACTGGAAGCAGATATACGGACACTGGAAGCCAAGGCAGACCAGATCATAGCCGTTACCCACCACGTCGGATTTATCGAAATGCTGACTGTGAGGGGGGAGTTTCCAGGCTGGAATTTCTGTAATGCCTTCATGGGAAGCATGACGCTCGGAGAGCTGCTCATCAGTCATCCAAAGGTCAGCTACCATATATGCGGCCACACGCACGAACAGAAAGTGGTGAGAAAGGGATCTCTGATATCAATCAACCCTGGTTCCACCTATGAGGAGAAAAGGTTCGTCTCGTTTGTGATTCCGGAAGACGGTTCCGATGCTTCAATTGAATTCGGCAGCTAACGCAAACACCTTCGCTTGCCGCGGAGAGCTTCAACGCAGCGGCCAAGAGGTTTAATTATGATTTATCAGCCTGAAGACGGCGCCATCTACGATGATCTCGTCAGCTTCTTTCGTGACTACGGGGAGAGATCGAGACCCATAGGCCAACTGATGCTGGCCGTGGGAAAATATTTTCTGGGATCTCCCTATGCGGGCCGTACGCTGGAGAGGGATGGCAGGGAGGCCCTCGTGATAAATTTAAGGGAATTTGACTGCTTCACCTTTGTGGAAAATTGCGTGGTCTTGGCGGGGCTGTTAAGCAAAGGCAATTCCCACTTCAAGAGCTATGCTGCGCAGCTGAAGAAAGTCCGTTACCGCGGCGGCATATTAAAGGGATATTCCTCGCGCCTGCATTATTTTTCCGACTGGCTCTACGACAACGAGAAGAAAGGGATTGTTATAGATGTTACAAGCAGGTGCGGCGGGGAACCATTTCGAAAGAATTTCAATTTTATGACAAGGCATAGGGAAGATTATCCCGCCTTGGGCATGGAGAAATCTTATCGAGATATGGCTGCAATTGAAAGACGTCTGTCCAGACGATTGCTGCATAGTATCCCGAAGGCTGCGTTAGGAAAGTCGCAGAGTGCGGTTGAGAACGGGGATTTGATTGCGCTTACCACGGGCATCGAGGGACTGGATGTCGTGCACGTCGGCCTCGCCGTCTATCTTAAAGGCAGGATTCATCTCCTGCATGCATCGGAGGTGGAGAAAATGGTTGTCATCTCCGATCTCACCCTGCATCAATACATTTCGAGACGAAAGATGATGACCGGAATTATGGTTGGACGCGTTATCCCGACTTATCAAAATGATGGTAGTCCCTCTTCGGCCTGAAATGTCCCCCCCAGCCCCATCCCCGCTTCAGGAATTCTTTCACTACGGGATGTGAATCGTCAAGAGTTCCCGCACTCCCTGGAACATAGACGGCGCCAGGAGGATCGAACCGGCCGTCCTCATCTATGACAGGATTGAAATAAGGGTTGATGTCCACGGCCCTTCCGAACGCGTGGTTTGATAACCTGTTCGTGCCCAGAACAACTCGGTAGTTAAAGGCGGATGTATTATTGTCCGCCATAGAGAGGTCATCAGACCAGTCGTACTTGACGATCGGCACAATCTGAAAAACAGGAAATTCCGTCCGCTCCATGAGCGCAAAAATTTCCACGATGTCCGTTTTCACCTCCTGGTGAATCACGAGTTGTCCCTGATGCAGCCGGCCGTCGATTGAGCGGTAGCGCACGTCGACGAGGCATAATTTGTCAATTATCTCCCGGGGCGCTTTTGTCCCGGCGGTCGCCTCCGCAAATGTCATCCTGCTGTCGATAATGGTTGTCTTTTTCATAAGCGTCAGAAGGGCAGAGCTGCCGATATTTTTTGCACAGTTTCCTCGTCAACGGAGACTTCCGCGTAAATTGTCCTGATCAATTCCTCATGGACTCTGTCGAAATCCTTTCCTATTGGTGTTATGATGATGCCTCCCATCTCCACCATTCCGGGTGAGATTAAAATCCTTTCGTCGCCGGGCAGGAAATAGACGGAGGGACGATGCCTTTGCCGCGGAAAAATCATAACCTGCCATCTATTTCCGGCATAAGAGCAAAAGAGGTTCATCCGCGGTTCTGCCGGTGATGCGAGGACGCTTTTCATGGCCGAGACAATGTTTGTCAGGGCGTCACCGATAGTGGTGCAATCCTCTCCTTCCAGAATAATTACTTCCCTCCCGAGATGTCTTGCCCTGAAAAGGGAAGTGGAGTGAATGCATTTGACGAATTCCAGCCTTGTCCTGTCTTTGATTTCTTCTTCAATCGGCAGTACCCCCCGGGAAGTCGCCTGAAAGTGCAGGTGGTCAGGCGCGGAGGCGCCGCTTTCCGGGCCGTTATAAAACACATTGAAATCCGGGCTGAAGTCCTTTGCCATTTTAAGAAATTTCGATACCATACCTTCAAATGACTGGGGGCAATGCATAATTTGCGCAATAGTAAAGTGCTCCGGACAGATAGGAAAGGGATTGCAGAGGACAATGAAATCCCCCCTGTATAAGATGCCGCGCTGCGGCTCGGGGAGATTTTCGAGACAGAGAAAGCAAGGTCTCTTTTCTATGGATTTTTGATCAAGCGGGGCAGTGGTGCTCTTGATCCTTCCGGGATTATGGTGGAGCCTCACCGAAAAACCGTTGCAGCGGAGTTCCTTTACCTGCACACTTGCCAGGGCTTTATATCCCAGAGAAAGATCGGGCCATGAGGCCTTTTGCTCTGCGAGGAGATTGTGGCAGAGCGCGGGAAGAGATGGAGCGGGTGTCTTTCCGTCAAATGACGCCGATATCTTCTTTTGCAGAAGCACATCCATATCCGTCATCTCATCTTGCCTTCAGCTTCCGGCGTGCCATGATTTCAACAGTTCTAATCTTGTCTTTGAACGCATCATGGCGATTCCTCATCTCTATGGAGATGCGGGCGTCCGTATTGCCCGCCCACCGGCGGCACAGATAGAGGCTCTCGTAAATCCTGCCTATGCGATAGTCTCTTGATAATCTGAGAGCCATTGCATAGTCTTCCCCATAACCCACATTGAGGAAACCGATTTTACGAAGAAGCGCCGTATAAAAGGCGCGCGGTGCTCCCAGTCCATTGACACGCAAGGCGTTGTTGCGTCCGTTGTCATCCGTCCATTCCCTGTGGTCTATTATGCCGGGTGGAATCGTCTGCAAAGATTCATTGACGAGTGTGTAAGAACCGATGACCATGGCAAAATCTCCGCTTCTCATCGCGTCGATGAGCTTCTGCAATGTCCCCGGGCTCTCATAAAGATCGTCTGAATCCAATTGAACGGCGTAGCGGCCGCAGAGGTCAGAAAAGACTGCTTCGTTCCAGCAACCGCCGATGGTGAGGTCATGTCTTAAAGGGGTAATATGCTTCACGGCGGGATTGCTGCCGGCAAGTTCATTCAGGATCGCAGTTGTTCCGTCAGTGGAATGATTGTCCACAACAATCACATTGTACGGGAAGTCCGTCTCCTGCGCAAGGGCGCTATGCACTGCGTCGGTGATTGTATGCACCCGGTTCCGCACGGGTATTACGACACTTGCCTCAACAGGAAAATCACACTGAGATCGAGGTAAATATTTAAAGCGCGGTTCCAGGAAGGCGCCGATACGTTTTAAATGCTCTGTTGCGACCAGTTCCATTTCCTTTTGTACCGCTTGGTTCTCGTGAGCGACATAATTGAACTGATCCTCACCCTCAGATCCGACTGCGTCCGTATTTGCGACTGATTTTTTCTTCGTGTAGAGAAACTCCTGAATGTGGAAAAGACTGTGGTCGACGGAAACTTTCAAGCGCAGGTCATACAATCCTGCATAAACGACGCCAGGTATAGGGCCATATTTCTTTAATGCCCGTTGTATTGCAGAGATAGAGAATAGGATCAGGCATCCGAAATCAAATTGGTCACGGATGCTTCCCAGTTGACAGTCATTGACGGGATGTTCCACGAGGTCGCCCTGTCCTCCTTCCAGGTAGTCCGAGTAGACCATGCCTGAATCTGTAGATTCCGCTACATCAATAAAGCGTTCGAGCGTGGCGGCCGGAATCTCTATTTCCGCGGGCTCTGTGATTATCATAAGAAAATCTGTCTTCATGTTTTCTATGAGTTTGTTCAAGGCCTCGCCCGAGGCCAGGGATGCGGCGTTTATAAACTTGCACTTCGGCTGCGGCGGCTTGAAGGCGCCCTTATGGAGGACAATGACTTCCTCAATCAGAGGTGATTGAATGAAGACTTGGAGAGTCTTTTCAAAGCCCGACTGCAAACTGAGAGGCATGGCGATGGTCAGCGTGCTCATGAGTTACACCCAAAAGGAACCTATCATGATTATCCTCGCGGCAGACGAAAAACATATATCCCGCATCAGCTCCTGCTGCCCTTACTGGAACTGTTGACAGAAGGAGCCCAGGGCCGCAACATGTTCATCTTTCGCGGCTCGGATTTTTTAGCATAGAAATCACTGGATAAAAAGATAAAAATCTTCTTCTTAATCATCTGTCCGACAGATTTATTGTCCTGCCCTGTATAGGGGCGAGTTTGCGAAGTCCGACACCGTACGGGTTGGATATCGCACAACCGTGAAAAATTATCGAAAGGACGGCAACGACCCTGGATCGGGGGGAAGACGGTGCCCCGGCCGTCGTGAAAACTGCAGAAGATTGTCTGAATATCTAATCATTGAAGCCTAAGCTACGGAGAATCTTCGATTCTTAAGGAATGGACGTTCGTCATTCGCTCGCTTACCGCGCAGCAAGCTACGGGGGAATGCGCTCGCTATCGAATTCAAGTTTACAGTGTTTATAGGAGCGCAATAACGACATTGACAGTCAGCCCCCTGTGTTCTATATTATGTATACAAAGATAACTAAAAGGCAAACGGCTGATGTGCAGTTCGAGGGTTTGATATGTCGAAATATCGTGATCCTGATTCAATGGATGACAGGGATGTCAAGTTAGATCCTGATGCGGTCCTTCAAGAACCAAAGATGTATCGGGTTCTACTTCATAATGATCATTATACGACAATGGAGTTTGTCGTCGAAGTTCTGATACTTGTGTTCCATAAGCCGGCGGCGGAGGCCACCAAAATCATGCTCGACGTCCACAAGAAAGGGGCAGGTGCATGTGGTGTTTATACCTACGATATCGCCGCTACGAAGGTAGCCCAGGTGCATACGATGGCGAAATTAAGAGAATTCCCTCTGAAATGTTCATTGGAAGAGGCCTGACCGACAGGGGGAATAATGAAGATAAGTGAAAGTCTGAATCAAATCATCATGGCTGCGTATGCCGAGGCCAATACGCGCTCTCATGAGTTTGTAACGCCGGAGCACCTTCTTTATGCCGCGCTTTTCTTTGATGATGGGTCTGACATCGTACAAAGATGCGGGGGCGATCCGGAACATCTAAAAAGAGTGTTGGCAAAGCATCTGCGTGAGGGCAATCCGGTTGTGGAGGGAGCTCAATCCGTCCAGTCGCTGGGTTTTCAAAATGTCTTGGAGCGCGCGGTATGGCATACGACCTCTGCGCAGAAAGATATTGTCGAATTGGGAGATGTTCTGGTTTCTATTCTTGATGAAAAAGGGTCCTATGCTTCATTCTTCCTGAAGAAAGAGGGCATCACTCGACTTTCCCTGCTTAACTATATCTCTCACGGAGTCTCCGTTATTCCCGATACGACGGAAGTGCAAAGGCGGGATAAGAAGCGGGAGGAAAGTGAGACTGAGCAGGAGTCCAAGGAAAAGGATACTGATCAAAGCAAAATACTAAAGTCATTCACGATAGAACTGACGGCGAAGGCGAAAGCAGGGGAGATGGATCCCCTGATCGGCAGGGAGGATGTGCTCGAGCGGACCATCCAGGTCCTTTGCCGGCGATATAAGAACAACCCCGTCCATGTCGGTGAGCCGGGAGTGGGAAAAACGGCCATAACGGAAGGGCTGGCGCAGCTCATTGCCGGCGGGAATGTCCCAAAGCGCCTGAAGGATTCGAAGATTTACGCCTTGGACATGGGCGCCATAATTGCCGGCACCAGATTCAGGGGTGATTTCGAAGAGCGCATGAAGCGCGTAATAGCTGAACTTCAGAGACAGGAAAAAACAATCCTCTTCATTGATGAGATTCATAATATCGTTGGCGCCGGGGCTGTTTCAGGGGGATCCCTCGATGCTTCGAATATCCTGAAACCGGCGCTCGCTTCCGGCAAACTCCGGTGTATCGGCTCCACTACATATGACGAGTACCGTAAGTATTTTGAGAAGGATGGAGCCCTTTCGCGCCGGTTCCAAAAGATCGAGATAATGGAACCGACAACGGACGACACCGTGAAGATTCTTGAGGGCATCAAGAAAAGGTACGAAGAATACCATCGCGTATCATATACGGAAGACGCCATCCGCGCGGCAGCGGAATTATCCGATAAGTATATCAATGACCGGAGGCTACCCGATAAGGCTATCGATGTGATCGATGAAGCCGGCGCCTTGGCTAATATGAAGGATGCCGATGAGGGTATAGAGAAGGTGGTCGATATTCATAATATCGAAGCGGTGATTGCAAAAATCGCGAGAATTCCGGAAAAGAGTGTTTCTTCGTCGGAGTTGGACAGGCTTAAGGATCTGGAGGCAAGTCTCAAAAGCAGGATCTTCGGGCAGGATAAGGCGATTGGGCTGGTCGTGGAGGCAATCAAGCGTTCACGTGCAGGTTTCCGCGAGCCCCACAAACCCATAGCCTCCCTCTTATTTGTGGGACCAACGGGTGTGGGAAAGACCGAACTGGCGCGGCAGTTGGCGCTGACTCTCGATGTGCCGCTGAACCGCTACGATATGAGTGAATATCAGGAAAAGCACACCGTTGCAAAGTTTGTGGGAGCGCCCCCGGGGTATGTGGGTTACGAAGAGGGGGGCCTACTCACTGAAGCAATCAGGAAAAATCCCCATTCCGTCCTGCTCCTTGATGAGATCGAGAAGGCTCATGCCGATATTTTCAATACATTGCTGCAGGTCATGGACTACGCGACATTGACGGATAACAACGGAAAGAAAGCCGATTTTCGCAATGTCGTCGTACTAATGACATCTAATGCCGGTGCGCGGGAGATCGGCAGGCAGATGATCGGATTCGAGGCTAAAAGCGTCAACAGCGACGCCGTATTTACGGCCGTGGACAAGATCTTTTCGCCTGAGTTCCGAAACCGTCTTGATGGGGTTGTTAACTTCAACGGCCTTACCCACGAGGTCGTGCTTATGATTGTAAAAAAGGCGATCGGCGAATTCGCAGTTCAATTGCGGGAGAAGAACGTGAATCTTCAGGTTACCGACCTGTGTTACGAATGGCTTGCTGGCAAAGGCTACTCCGAGGAGTTCGGAGCAAGAGAGATCGCCCGTCTGATTCAGGACAAGGTAAAACGGTTTTTTGTGGACGAGGTGCTTTTCGGGAAACTGCAAAAGGGCGGTATTGCCCTCGTGGATATGGAATGTGATGACGTCGTCGTCCGTGTCCTTGAAGAATGCGAGGTTGCTTAGCTGCTGCTCGAAGAACATATTTTCTTTTGCCAAAACCTCAGCGTCATGGCTTAACGTCTCGTGGTGCCAAAAGTGCTATGGGAGTTCGGTGCTAAAATTCCATGCCGATTTTTCGACTGGTTGACGAAGTAATCTTTCCTCCCATTGATCTGACATCGGGAAATGGCATCCTTGCAGTTGGCGGCGACCTTTTGCCGCAGAGACTGATTGCCGCCTACAGTGAGGGCATTTTCCCATGGTATTCGGAAGGCGAGCCCATCATCTGGTGGTCTCCCGACCCGCGATTCATATTATTCCTAAACGAACTCAGGGTCTCGCGAAGCATGATGAAAGTGCTGCGGCGGGGGACCTTTCGAATTACGTATGATCAAAAATTTCGTGAAGTCGTTCTGTCGTGTCAAGGATTGCGGAGGAAACAGAAGGGCACCTGGATTACGGATGACATGCTTGAGGCATACTGCAAGCTGCATGAGCTTGGAATTGCCCATTCCGCAGAGGCCTGGCATGAGGGACAACTCGTCGGCGGCATCTACGGCGTTTCGCTCGGGCGGTGCTTTTTCGGCGAGTCCATGTTTTCCATTATGAGCAACGCATCAAAGGCGGCGTTGATCAATCTGGTTCACAAATTAGAGGAACTCAAATTTGCGTTCCTGGATTGCCAGGTTTATACGGCCCACATGGAAAGCCTGGGCGCTCGCTTCATTTCCCGCGGTAAGTTCATGGGTCTTCTAAAATCAGGGTTGGAACATGAGACCATGCAGGGCAATTGGGGAGTCATGCCGGAGTTCAGAGACGGTAAGGCAGTTTCGTAAAAGCGGCAGTCGCACGTGGAAACTCGCGTTTCTCGTCGAGCGCCATCATTAACTCTGTTCTTGAATCCTCACTGCTTCCTTCGGTGGTGCGGAACTGCCAGGGTCATCCTTCAGCCAATTCTGGATTATTATCCGGCAGTCGTCGCCGGCATCATCATAGAAACAGATGATTTTTCTTTCACGGACGGCATTTTCGACGGAGTCGGATGCATGTGCGGCGTTCTGCAGAATGTTCTGGCCGAAATCAGAACGGATAGTGCCTTCTGCGGCTATTGCGGGATCGGTCACGCCCAGGCGCTCGCGGATTGTCTCAACTGCGCTGGGGCCGCGGTAAAGCAGTGCCAACGCGCGGTGTTCTCCGGGCTTGTTGCGGTCGGAAGGCGACACATTTTCCGGATCAAGACCGGTCATATATTTTACGATCTGGGAAAACTCGTACAGAGAATTTTTCTCGTTGATGACTTCAGCCATGGCGTCGTATTCTTCATCTGTTATCTGAAAATTGAACAGGCCCTCCATTCCTTGCTTGAGCTGGGCTGTGATCCGCGGCTTCAGTTTCTTCTTGAAGACGCCTCGTAGGAAGCCATAGAACTCCTCACCCTGGGCCGCGCTCATGCGGATCATCCGGGCGCCGACAATCCGAAGGCCGGTCTTGGAAAACATGTCGATCATATTTCCCGGTCGGACGGAATGCTTGAAGAAATTGTCGGGCTTCAGGATGACCAGGGTTGTTTCTCCTGCGGAGCATTCGTCGTAGATGCCGGAGTCGCTAAATCCGAGCTCAGCAAAAAGCTCGAGATTATTCTTTGCATATTCAAGATTTGTCGGGAGCAGGACAGCCGGCTCGAAATACCGGACCGTTCCGTCAGGCGTGGTGACGTAGTCGCTGTAGGTCCCGCGAATGGTTCCGCGAATGGCTTCCGATTCTGCCGCCGTTGTCAGTTCACCAACTACGTCGTAAATGCGCTCCACGGCGTCTTTCCCTTCGAAAAGAAGAAACAGACAGCGATTATCCTGTCTATGAATATTTTCACGCCGCAGGTTCTGATCGATGTAATCGACGAGGGCTTTACCTACGGCAGGCGAGATGCTCAGACTCTTCACGCGCCTTATATATTCATCTACAAAAGCATCGGACGGCCGCATCATGCGAATGCCGACCAGGTCGCAGCCGGAAAGAGACATGAGTCTCGCTATGATGTTGCCGGTTCTTGACTTTATGAGGCTGTATGGTGTGATAACTACGTATGTCAATTCGGTTGTCATATATCGATTTCCTGTATACTTGAGAGAAATCTCCTTTTTTTTATATAAAACGATTGCAATCGGATGTCAACGGCAAAGAATTCGAAACAGGGCCGAGCTCTCATTAGAGAGCATCTATCAGGAGGATTGTCTCTATGAAGGGATTATCCGGTACTCATGATATACGGCCGAGAGACCGCTGACACTTCATGGCCAGATTTTTCAGCAATGGCAGACGTTTTGCGCGGGAAGCGCTGTCAACGAGATTTGCGACGCCCCTCGGAATGTGGGCGAGAAATTCCGCAAGGCCGCTCTTCAACCCGAGGAATCCGTAAGCGCCGAGGGCCTGCATGAGGCGCTGTGACGATGCGTCACGGAATCTATCCTGAAATCCCGGCCAGTCGGTTCTCAGAATATTCGTCTTAACCTGCGAGCCCGTGATGACCTTATCGCCGGAGGGTGTATAGTTCTGCGACTTATCTGTGTCGCCGCTAGCCGGAAGCTGGTAGTAATATAAAAGCAGCTCCATACGTTCATTCTCCGGCAGAAGGACATAGGGATCGTAGAGCAGTGATCCGAGGTCGTAAAATAGATTGCCGAAGCGCATGCCCTGAAAGTCTATGAATACCGGCCGGTCATTGCATATCATCACGTTCTGAGACTGCAGATCTCTGTGCACGAGGGTCGGTTTTACATCTTCGAGACGCGCCGAGAGGCTCGTTAGTTCGTCCTCTAAATCGTTCGCATCCGATGGATCGAGCTTGATGCGGCAGACGCCGTGTACAAAATTCTCGAGGAAGTAATCGCGCTCCCATCGGTAAAGGTCGGAACTGAATCCTTCCATTAAGGGTACTTTATCGAAGGGGAAATCTTCGGCCGGAAAGGCATGGAGTCTGTATGCGACGGAGAGTGTCGCGCGGTAATAGGCACTTCTTCTTGTCCGCGATTCATTCCAGCAGGAGCGGAGATCTCTGTCTCCCAGGTCTTCCATGACAATGAAGCCCTTGAGAGGATCGTGTGCCATGATCCGGGGGACGGGGACATGGATTGTGAGGAGGAAGTCGGCAATCGCTGCATAGTAGCCGTTCTCCTTGCGAGCTTGATCGTAACACATGGAGACGACAGAGCCGTGACCTTCATATCTGATCCGGTGGAAAGACCTGCCTGACCCACGTTTGGCCAAAGGCATGCTCGTCAGTGCATCTGAGCTTCCAAGCCCGAGTGCCTGGCGCACGAATCTGAGCATTTCATCATTAAGGTGCGTCATTCTTCTCTAAAATACTCCATGAGATTTAATTTTTCTGATCCGATTTAGTTCTTCCTGGTCAAATGGTGTTGCGATGAAGGTCCGCCCCTACCTCTGTCCCCCGAGCATCGCATTTATTTTTTCATATTCTGCTACGGATCCGATATCATACCAGCGGCCTTCATCAATGATTATCCCAGCCACCGATCCAGGCTGTTCCTTGATCATGCTGATGAAGATAGGGACAACCGATTCCGTGCGGCCCGCTCTCAGGCGTCGGAGAAAGATTTTCTCCACGATATAGATGCCCGTAAAAAGACAGCTCGTAACGCCTTTGTCGCCCAGTGTATGCCGCAGATCGCATATCTCGCCTTCGGCATTCAGATTGACGTTCAAAGGGGAGCCGCTGCTTCTGAGAGCCAGGGTAACTTCCTTCCTCTTCGCATAGTGTTCATCGATGAGATGAGCAAGCGGCAGGTCCGTAAAGGTGTCGCCATTGTAAACGAGGATCGTTTCGTCGTCAGCAAGGAGATCTTCGATGTTCTTTATGCCGCCTGCGGTATCGAGAAGCACGGGTTCATGGCGGAAAATCATGGGGACTCCCCGCCATTGCCGATCCGGGAATACCTTATTGTATGACCCAGCAAAGTAATGGGTATTGATGATGAAGCGTTCTATGCCGGCTGATATGAGATGATCCATGGCATAGGTAATCATCGGACGTCCGCCTGCGGGCAAGAGCGGTTTCGGACAGTCGTCTGTTAAAGGGCGCAGGCGGGTTCCCAGGCCGGCGCCGAGAATGAAAGCTGTCTTGATAGATGATTTCCGCATAGTCTTTCTTCAGTAGAGTTTCTGAAGCTCCGCACCACAAAAGTAGTGTTTCAAGATGGATTCGGCGGTGAAGCCTTTAAGAGCCATTACTGCCGCCCCTATCTGGCATAAACCGACGCCATGTCCCCATCCGGCGCCGTGCAGGATAAAGCGGACTGGAAAGCCGGATGTATCATTCTCCGCAGATACGACAAAGGCGCTGCTGTACAGATGGCTCCGGGAAAGCCAGCGGCGGATCTCAAGTTCCTTGCCTATGGTCAGGGTTCTTTTCGATCCGGCGATCTTCAGCCTGACTATGCGGCCGGAGGGGCCCCGCTCAAGGGGAGTGAGGGAAAGGAGATTGCCGAAGTCCATTCCCGATTTCTCACGGATAATCTCCTCCAGCTCTAAGCGTGTATACGTCACCTTCCAGCGGAAAAAGTCAGTCGTTTCCTGATCGAAGGACGGGAGAATCCGCCGCAGGGTATTTGCGTCTTTGGTATTGCAGTACGCCTCCTGATATCTGAGAATCCATTGCCTGGCTTCTTCTTCCGTGCGGATCGGGTCATGAGCGACGGCAGAGTCCGAAACGGACGTGAGATAAGGAACGGTGATATTCTCCCAAGTATTTGCGAAATTATCAGTGAGACCGCCGCAGGCCTTATGATAGCGGGCATCGCAGATATTGTTGTCATAGACGAGAAACAGGCCGCGCGTCCTCTCAACTGCCTCCCGGGCGTTTTCGGAGATCATCCGGGTGATACCCTGATACCTCTGGCAATGATCATCCGCACAGACATCGAAAAGTGTGTGGTCAACCCTATGGTAATACCTGACAAACTCTTCAGCTTGCAAGGCCGGGCCGGGCGATTCATTTTCGGTATGTCCTGCATTTCCGATAGTTCGGAGCGTGGACATAAGCCAGCTACGTGACGCGACTGCGTGGGCCTTGAGGAATTCCGGCGCCGCTTCAGCGCTCATTTCAGAGGAAACGACGCTCGCCAAATAATCTTCCAAAGGAATTATATTGATGGCAGTGAGAGTATCATTTTTGTCGCGGATAAGTTTCAGCTCTCCCCGGAATGTTTGCTCCTGTTTTCTTTCCCAGTGAAAATTTACGCCTATCGTCACGTCAAGGAGAGCGAAGGTTGCGTTGTCGAGAGGGGCACAGTGGATTTCCTTATCATGGATTATCTCATTTCCCGCAGCATCGGAAAGAATAATGCGACCCTTCCCCACGCGCGCACTGAACCCTCCGCTGAAACTTGCGGTGCCATTGAGCAGGAACGGGCCTTTCAACGTCCCTGCGACTTCCCTATATGCCTGCAGGATGCCTACTTTGAGTATCGGTTCTTTTTCCATAGCGCGATGAACAGCGGATCGTGTGCCAGCCCGGCCCCAAGGTAATGATGCCTTCCGTTCCTCAATCCTGTACCTCAAAAGCGGTTTAGTATAACACGCACGCCCATATCAGAAACAGGGCGATTATTCAATGTCTAACCGTTGGTTTGCTTCTTGAAGGTTACAGGCTTCAACCAAAATGAGAGCAATACCAAAGCCAGAAATGTGATCGTCGCATAGGTAATTTTCTCAAGGGTCAGGTCTTCAACATAGATCAGCTTTTCAATCGTGTCTATGGTGAACTGGCCGGGGTAGACCCCACGCGATACACCTTTGGCTTTGAGATAAACTTCGAGGTAGGTGAGGGGGCAGATGGTTCCGGTCAATTGCATGATGACTGTGACGATCAAGGAGAGCAGATGAATCGCCCTCCATTTCTGGAGATTAAAGTACAGGAATACCGGAAATCCCAAAATGACAAAGGCAATCCACAGGAAATGGACGAAGATCACCAAATCGGCTGCTATCCTGTAAATCATATGCGTTCCACAAAAAGCACTTCCATGGAGGAACGAGTACACTTTCTTGCGGCTATTAGACAGGACCAGGGGCTAAGCCCCGTCCCAGAGTGCGATTGCATGTGCGGCCAAGGCGCGGCCCTGATTATAGCCTTCCTCGAGGATAGAACGATTCTGGCTGAGCCGCGATACACGGAACCTTTTGGGTGGACAGATTTCAACGATGGTTACGCCTTCCGGCGGTTTGCGAATCAGATTCACCGATTCATTGTAGCGTGAAACACGCTTAGTCATCGTCTGTTGCAGCGCAGGATAGCGCCGCATGCTCCAGCGCACGAGGCAGTCAAACGGATCGCGCCGTTTGAGGTAGTCTCCACTGCGGGAGCGAATTACCATGATCCGGCGGGCTCCCAGACCAATCGCCTTGCCTATGGGAATGGCATCCGCTACCCCGCCGTCCGTCGTTTTGCGACCATCGACAATCGGGTGAGACCGGTAGAAAAGAGGCATGGCGCTCGATGCCTTGAGAACATGCTCAAGGTCCTGAGCGCCGGTCTCTTTATATACTGCCTTCCCGCTTTGCACATCCGTAAGGACGACTATGAAAGGTTTTCCTTTGGTATAGATTCTCTGCAAATCGAGGCGGATTTCCCTAATCGTAGTATCCCAGAGCCAGTCGAGATCCATCAGATGACCGCCACGGAGGAACCTGACCGGATCAATAAATTTGGGCCGCAGCGAATAGTCCGTATACATTCTCTTGTTGCGGCCGATCATTTCGGCAAGAAAAGCTGCAAGATTGGATGCTCCGGAAGAAACACCCACATAGAAATCGAAAGGATTGAATCGTTTCTCAAGAAAGCCATCCATGATCCCCGTTGAGAAGACTCCACGGAGGGCGCCACCTTCAACAACGAGAGCCTTAGCCATAGATTGATTTGCCGACTTCTCGGTCCGATCACTATGTGAATCGGTTGGTATCGCCATTTTGTATTTGCTCTCAGAAAGATATTGTTTTACTTGTGTCGGAATCAACGTTCCGTCTCGGCCGCGATACACGGAAAGGAATATAAATGCCATAAGAACAAACTGCAATATAAAAAATCATTGACACTTTTTTGTCGGGATCGGATAGTTATCGAAGAGCGCCTCCAATTTTTTCTCGTGGGTCCTCTGCCATTTGTCTTGAATCTATTTTTCTAATCCTTTTCCCAAGCATAATTAAGGAATTTCGATGGTGCAAAGCGGGGTTACCGGTATTGCAAATCGTAGGTCGGTCTGATAGTATTTTAGAGCATGAGCGATATCCCAGTGGAAACGGAATGATTGGTTTTTTGCGAGTGATGTTCATCCGAGAGAGAATCAAAATTGGGGATCGCAAGGAATTATGGAGGTCCTTCCGTGAAAAAGCTGACTGTAACAACGCTTATTGCGATCAGTATTGTCATGATTTCAGTGCCCGCTTTCGGGAATGATCAGATCTTGGACGCCACTGTGGATATTATCCTCGTCAGGCCGGCGAGTTTGGCTGCAACGGTGGTCGGCACGGCGGTTTTTATTGTTTCACTGCCGTTTTCGATCCCAAGCCAGAGCGTTGGTGCTACTGCAAAGACACTTGTAGCAGAACCCTTCAATTTTACATTCACGAGACCGATCGGAGACTTCAGTGGTGACCGTATGCGAAGCAAAGCTCCTACCAGAGAACCGCTGCCTCCAGCGGTTGAAAAAGGTGCTGAGACAGAAGGGTCATCCAATCAATAAGAGAAATTGAGTAAATCGAAAGTTGCTGTCGATGCTTGGGCCTTCTGTGCGCCTTATCATGCATGATCATGCATGGTCTAATACATTGTATATTTGGTTGGCTGATATAGACGGAGACATGAGACTGGATGTGGCTGAGCTTGTTGATACACCTGTTGATTAATTCACTAAGTATTTGAAAAAAATTGAAACTTAGCGGAGAGAGAATTTATGGCCAAGATGAAGGAAAAGTCAATGGCTGGCGGTTCCGACCTGCTGTAAAGCAGCAACGTGGCGGGAATTGAGATATAGAGGAGGCACCGGATTTCCTGCGGCGGACAAATCTGGCAGGGAGATTATGGTACGCTCATCTTCATACCGACGAGCTTCCTGGCAAGGACTGGAATGCCGGAAAGCAATTCCTCTTCTTGTCCTGACGAACACTTGAGGGTGCCGAGGCCCAGGGTTCCCATCGTTCTTATGTCCGTCCGCTTCGCCTGGAGAACATATGAATTACCCAGCATGGCAAGTCTTCCCGTAACGGCTTGATTTGCCGCAAGCCATTTTCCGAGCTCTACGATCTCCTTCTCATCAACCAGACCTGAATGCTGCAGCTTCAGTTCCTGCATGACCTGCATCATATTTTCACGATTAACCAGCGAAAAACGGCCCAAGATGAAAAGCTCCTCGC
Source organism: Syntrophaceae bacterium (assembly GCA_003153775.1). GTDB lineage: Bacteria > Desulfobacterota > Syntrophia > Syntrophales > UBA2185 > Fen-1135. The sequence goes on from PMBI01000094.1 coordinate 63,616, forward strand.
GGAGCGCGTCAGTCAGAATGAGTGCAACAACACTGAGGCGATCGACCGTATCAAAATCATAGACGACAAGCTTGGCCTTGTCCGTTGCCGAGGTTTCGGTTAGCACATCCTGTTCGAGTTTCTTCTCAAACTCCTTGCGTTTCTCGACAGCTTTCACCTCAGGCTGCGGAGCAGAGCCGATTGTTGCGATGACCTTTGGAGCTTCCGTATCTTTCTTCATATCAGGTAGAGGTTGCTTGACTGTCGTATCCGGCAGTCTTGCCACTGGGGGCGATGGCAGTACGGATTCCTCAACAAGGGTCTTAGCTTTCGGGCGTTCTATAGGCAAGGCAGGCCCTGCTGCAGGCGCAGGCGGCTCTATGAGCGGCTGAATGGGTGCTTTTGCCTCCTCTTGTGCTGTGGATACAGGAGGAACTGGTTTTTGTAGCGCTTCGAAAATGGGAGCGGGATTTTTCCCGATTGCAATTTCGGGCATTGCCGGAACAGGTTGAGATACCGGCGGTGGAGCTAAGGCGATCCTGGTTTCAGCAGGTGCAGGCTTCGTTATCTTTCCTTCCGGCATAAGCCGCCCTTTGCGAATAGCCGTGGCCAGCAGATCCCCTTTGGCATCATAGAACAATTTCCTGTATAGAGCTTGGAGCAATATATTAGCGCGTTTAATCATTGGAACTGGCGAAGGAGTAATAAGGAGGGTGTCTGAAGCCGTATATTGCGTGCCTGTCTCAATATTGATCAGTACCATTTTGTACGTTGCATTAAACGTGAGACTCCTTATAATGATCATGACATAGTCGGCATATAATGCCTTGCCGGCCTCCTTCAGTAATGCATAGTCTTTTTTCACCCACCAATACTGTTCGGAACCCGGTGCTCGTGTTCCTAAGACAGGCTCTGTCTCTTCTTTGCTTATCACTTCATATACGCCCGTGGCCTGCAAATATTTATCAACAGCAGCAGTCATCATCCTTTCCCATTCATCGCGTGGCATTGCGTAACTCCAGCGGTCTCGTGGCGCTTCTGAAATGAGCTGCACAAAGACCCGCAGCTTGGCAGTGGGAGGAGGGGGTGGGATTGCGTTCAGGCGCACAGTGCTGCAGGCATTAAGGCAAATGGATGCCATAAGCACTGCGACAAAAGCCCTCATCAAAAACCTATTACTACTATTTTTACCATCGTTTCGCATATCGGTTTTTTAGCTAACATCAAGCTCGAAAAACTGTCAAGTAATTTCGGTGCTGTCTTTGGGTCGTGCAAGCTGCGAGTAAGCTTGCTGCCGCCGGGTTTGTCAGTGGCTTGTTTCATCTACTTCGCCCAATAAAATAGCGATTCCTGAGTTGTGTTCCAGTCGGAAAGAAAGACGGAAAACTAATCCCTTTCTTGAGGTCGAGACAGAAAAAATTGCCGCATAAATTTCATCAGCGGAGGACGGTACTTTCACTTCTTTCTACGGCTGCTGCCTTTTGGCAATTGCGCTGACCGCGGCTATGCGGAGTCGGTTGTTACCGGCAGTTGCAAGAACCCGTTAACAAGAATAGATTTCGAACCTATATTGTTTCTTATTAATACATTCATAAATCAATATCTTACATCTATAAAAATACTTGGAATAGAACCTCGGCAAATTTGTCTCACAGTGCCGTATAATTCGGCTATCATCGCCTTTTCACAGACAATTGAGACGTTGAACCAATGAGAGATGCATTTATGCCCGGCGGAGGTATGCTTCTTGCTTTTATGCGGGTTGAACCCCCGGACTCTCACGAGAAAGGAAGATTCAACGCAAATTGAATGGTGATTTCAATGTTGGAAGCTGAGACCATAGTTACCCGAGACGAAATTAATATTGTACGAGAATTGCGTGAGGATCCGCTTTCAGATCTTATGCTGCAAAAACATTTTCTCGGCAGCTTGATTGATTCCATTCCGGACATTATGTTTTGCAAGGATGCCGAGGAAATATATTTGGATTGTAATACGGCATTTGCGCTGCACATGGGGCTTGCCAAGGATGAAATAATCGGCAAAACGGACTTTGACATTTTTCCGCTCGCAGAAGCGGAGCTATATCATCGAAACGACCGGCTGACACTGAACCATGAAAAGCAAAGGTATGATGAAGAGTGGATTGTATGCCCGGATGGAAGACGCGTATTGATAGAGATGTGCAGAACCCCTTATTATGGGCCGGACGGGAAGCTTCTGGGAGTTATCGGCGTCGGTCGCGATATCACGGATCGTAAGAATATCGAAGATCAGAGTCAGTATATGACCGCCAAACTCCAGCAAATGGTTGCGGAGCGTACGGTTGAGCTGAGAAAAACAAATCTGGCGCTGCAGCGGGAAATCAACGAACGAAAGAAAACGGAGGCTGCCCTCAGGGCGAGTGAGGAGCGTTTTCGCTCCCTCGTAGAAACAACCAGCGACTGGGTCTGGGAGGTCAACGATAACGCCGTCTTTACCTATGCAAGTCCTAAAGTCAAGGCACTGCTCGGATATGAACCGGATGAAGTATTAGGAAAGAAACCATTCGATTTTATGCCCCCGGATGAGGCGCAAAGGCTGGCGAAATTAACAGATGCGATAATAATGTCGCACGAGCCTCTTGCAGGATTAGAGAATATAAATCTATGCAAAGACGGGCGGAAAGTGGTGCTTGAGACGAGCGGTGTGCCAATATTTGACGGGGAAGGGAACCTTCTGAGTTATCGCGGTATCGCCCGCGACATAACGGATCGCAAACGGGCGGAGGCAGAACGTCTGCAGCTGGAGCACCGCTTGAACCGCGCGGAAAAGATGGAGGCACTGGGGACACTCGCGGGCGGCGTCGCGCATGATCTCAATAATGTTCTGGGTGTTCTTGTCGGTTATTCGGAATTGCTCTTGGAAAGACTACCGGAAGGAAATCCCCTAAGAAGTTACGCTTCCGGCATTCTGCAATCCAGTGAGAGGGGCGCTACGATCATCCAGGACCTTCTGACGTTGGGTCGGAGGGGGGTTGCGGTGTCCGAAGTTGTCAACCTCAACAGGGTGATTACAGATTACTTTGAATCCCCGGAGTTTGAGAGATTGAAGGCATATCATCCGTACGTGACATTTGAGAACGATCTTGAAGAGAACCTGTCGAATGTCAAAGGGTCACCCGTGCATCTGGAGAAGACCATAATGAATCTTGTCTCCAATGCGTCAGAGGCGATATCCGGTGAGGGAGAAGTGATAGTCCGGACAAAGAACTGCTACGTCGACAAACCTATCGGGGGATATCATGACGTACGAGAAGGTGACTATGTGGTTCTGACGGTATCCGACAACGGCAGGGGCATCTCGGCTTCTGACATCAAGAAGATATTCGAGCCATTCTATACGAAGAAGGTCATGGGAAGAAGCGGGACAGGTCTGGGACTTGCGGTCGTGTGGGGAACAGTGAAGGATCATGACGGATACATAGATGCGCAGAGCGAGGACGGTAACGGGAGCACTTTCACGATCTACCTGCCGGCCACGAGAGAGGAGCTGACGGGGGATGAGCAGAGGACATCTCCCGAGCATTATACCGGCGGGGGCGAGACGATTCTGGTGGTGGATGACGTGAAGGAGCAGCGCGAGGTGGCAGGGAGCATGCTGACGAGGCTGTGCTACAAGGTAGAGGCAGTTTCGAGCGGAGAGGAGGCGATAGCCTACCTCAAGGCCGGCAGGGCCGATGTCATCGTCCTGGACATGATCATGGACCCCGGGATGGATGGTCTGGAGACCTACCGGCGGGTACTAGCCGTCAACCCGAAGCAGAAGGCAATAATAGTGAGTGGTTTTTCGGAGACGGATCGTGTAAAGAAGGCCCTGGAGCTCGGTGCAGGCGCCTATGTCAGAAAGCCCTATTTGCTGGAAAGGATTGGTCTGGCTATAAAGGGGGAGCTCGCGAAAGTGGAAGCCCCTGATTCCTGAAGCTGAGCGTCCTGATGAACATGATAACTTTGGGGACGAAATTAGATCAACGATTTGGTCATAAAGGAATTGGTTCCTTCAAAGTGTCGCAGCGATCTGAGAAATGATCATTGCCGCTCGTTAATTTTCCCGTCCGCAGTCAATGCATCCTGGTCCACTAATATCGGCAACGTCCTCCTTCGTATTCCAGGCAAGAAATCTGCACATAGACACCCCTGTAATTTTATGGTAGAAAATTGCAAAATCGCATGCAAGGGATTTCCATGAGCATTGAGAAGATCGGTATAATTGCAAATATCGAAAAAGAGCGATCAGGTGAGTGTGCCATAGAGTTGAGAGACTGGGCCGCGAAGAAAGGGATCCAAGTCTTTTTGGAAGAAGGAATTGCCCGAAAGATCGGTGCGGGTAAGGGTCTGGATAGAAGGAAACTGGCGGCCCAAGTTGATCTCTTAGTTGTCCTGGGCGGTGACGGAACCCTCCTTAGGACAGTGCGTTTTGTCAGCGAATATGACATCCCCATAGTCGGCATTAACTTAGGAGAGTTCGGCTATTTGACGGAGGTCAATCTGAGTGAGATGACGAGCGCGCTGGAATTGATCGTCAAAGGCGATTACCAGATCGAAAAGCGGATGATGCTCGATATAACGATTTCTTTGGGAAGGGAAACGATCCGGGAACAGGGCATTTTGAATGACGTGGTGATTACCCGCGGGAATCTTTCACGCATTCTCAACCTGGAAACAACAGTTAATAACAAATATCTGACTACCTTCAGGGCCGATGGTATCATCATTTCCACCCCGACGGGCTCCACCGCATATTCTTTGTCTGCAGGGGGCCCCATCGTTTTTCCTGAACAGGACTCCTTTATCGTAAATCCCATATGTCCTTTTACACTGACGAATCGTCCGATCATTATTCCCAACGATGTGGAAATAAAGGTAATCATGTGGACGAAGGGGGAGGGTGCGACAGTAACCCTTGATGGACAGGTTCCGCATACCATGAAATCAGGCGATAGTGTGGTAATTAGGAAGTCCCCGTACGTGACTAATCTTGTGTCGTCGCCTCACAGGGACTACATGGAGATCCTGCGAACGAAGCTGGGATGGGGCGGGTCGCCGACGGGAACAAATAATCTGTGATATGTTAACGGAACTCAGCATCAGAAATTTTGCCATCATCGATGAAATGAAGGTTTCTTTCGGCGATGGTCTCAATGTGATTACCGGTGAGACGGGGGCCGGGAAGTCTATTATCATAGGGGCCGTGAGCCTCCTTCTCGGGGAACGGGCATCTGCCGACATGATCAGGTCTTTCGAAGAATCGGCGACGGTTGAGGCCCTCTTTGACATTGGCGAAAAAGATGCCCTGAAGAAAAAAATACGGGAAATGGGCTTCCACGTGGGGAAGGAACTGATCCTGAAGAGGATCGTTACGCGCACGGGGAAGAACCGCGTATATATAGACGGACAGTTGGCCACCTTAGGCATGCTTTCCGCCATCAGTGAATCGCTCATCAACATCTGCGGCCAGCACGAGCACCAGGTAATTTTGAATGCGGATAACCACATCGATATCCTGGATGAGTTTGGCGATCTTGTTCCCCTCAGGCAGGAATATGCGGAAATGTACGGGCAATATCTGTCTCTAAAGGAGAAAATCAGAGAGCTCCTGTCCGTCAAGAGGACCAGGGGCGAGAAGGACGATCTTCTCCGGTTTCAACTTAAGGATATTGACGACGCAGGAATTCGCCCGGGAGAGGACGCAACTCTCCTTGAGGAAAAGAAGGTTTTAAACAATGTGCAGAAATTGGTGGACTACGCGACAGGAGCCCATGATGTACTGTATGGAAGAGAAGGTTCTGTCCTCGGAGAATTTCGAGGCGCAATCGCAAACATAAGGGAGATCAAGAAGATTGATTCAGGATTGAGACTGTCTGACGGGGATTTGGATAATATATATTATCAGCTTGAAGAGACTGCCTTAACGCTCAGGGACTACATGAAGAACCTGTCATACGACCCTGCGAGGCTTGATGTTATCGATGATCGCCTGGAGGTCGTGGGCAGGCTGAAGCGAAAGTACGGCCGCTCCTTGGAAGAGGTCCTTGAGAAGAGAGTGCAAATCGAGGAGGAACTGAAGGCGATTTCGTCCGTTGACGATGAGATTGAGCGGATGTCGAAAGACTTGGAAGCGCTGAGCCCGAGATTGCTCGAGAAGGCGCACGGCTTGTCGGAGAAACGCCGGGAAACCGCCGCCGTTCTGAAAAAGGCCATAGAGGGGGAGATTCATTCATTGAGGATGGAGAATGCCGCCTTTGAGGTTACCTTCAAGGCACCTGATGATCACCAGGGAGCGGCGCCGTTTAATCCGAGAGGAATCGATGAAGTTGAGTTCTTTCTTGCTACGAATGTGGGAGAGTCCTTGAAACCTCTGAACCGTATTGCCTCCGGCGGCGAGCTTTCGCGCATCATGCTCGCCGTGAAGAATATCCTGGCAAAGACCGGTTCGGTGGGAACAATAATCTTTGATGAGGTGGACAGCGGCATCGGTGGAGCGACGGCGGAGGATGTGGGCAAGAAGCTCAAAGGAGTCGCGAAGAATCACCAGATCCTGTGCATAACCCATCTTCCGCAGATTGCCTGCTTCGGGGACACGCATTACCGCGTCGTGAAAGCCATCTCCGGTGAGAGGACAATTGCATCCGTAGATGTCCTTTCTGACAAAGACAGGCTCGATGAAATTACGAGGATGCTCGGCGGCACGGAGCTCACAAAGAAAACCAGGGAACATGCCCGGGAGATGATCGAGCTCTCCCGCAAGTGAAAGGGCAAAAGCATGCTGAGAAAAGCGCGGGTCGGTGATGTAAAGACGATCCACAGGATGATCAATGTGTCATCAGGCAAAGGGGAGATACTTCCACGCTCCCTGATGGACATCTACGGCAGCCTGAGAGATTTCTTTATCTATTTTGATGAAAATGAGAATGCCGTTGCAGGCATCTGTGCCATGAACATCATCTGGGATAACCTGGCGGAGATCCGTTCTCTCTATGTAGAGGAAAAATACAGAAAGCAGGGAATCGCGAGGAAACTCGTCGAAGGATGCATCTCCGAGGCCATTACCCTCGGTTTTTACAGGATGTTTACGCTTACAAACAGGCCGGAATTCTTTAAGCGTCTCGGATTCAAAGAGGTTGAGCGGTCGACCCTTTCCGAGAAGATATGGTCGGACTGCTTCAGATGTTCCAAATATCCGGACTACTGTGATGAAGCGGCAATGATCGTTGAGCTTTGAGGTGCATGTGGGACCAGTTCGTATTCTCTGCCTTCTCTTGATTTTCTTCTTGGCGGTCGGCTGCACGGCGGGAATTGGAAAACCTCGGGAAAAAATCCTACCCGCTCTCGCATTGATTCCCCGTGATGAAATCCCCCCCTTGGCAGATGATCTTGATGGTGAATTACTGGAGACGGCGCTCGGGAGAAGTATCGAGTACTATGAAAGAATTGCCGGTAATAATACGTATGGAATTGGCGGCGGCGATATTACAGGCAGAGAATTGAGAGAGTCGCTTCTGGCATTTCGAAAGATTCTGAACGGTTTCGATTCGGACGATGTTAAACGGAAAAAAATACTGGATACATTTGACGTATACAGAGCCACCGGAGTTGATAATCAGGGGAGGGTGCTCTTTACCGGATATTTCGAATCTGTCTTGAGAGGTTCGCTCGAAAGGACGGATGAATACAGGTATCCGATATACAGGACTCCAGATGACGTAATAGTGGCTAATCTGGGAAAATTCAGTGAGAAATACAAGCATGAAAAAATCATCGGCAGGTTAAAGAACGGCGAGCTGGTGCCTTATTTTAATAGGGCCGACATTGAAAAAGCCGGAGTTCTCAAAGGAAGGAACCTTGAGCTGATCTGGGTTAATGATCCCATTGACTTATTTTTTATGCATATCCAGGGTTCGGGAGAAATAAAGTTAACCGACGGGCGATCCGTGCAGGTCAGTTATGCCCAGAAGAACGGGCGTCCGAACAGGATGGCAGGATACCTTCTTGATAAAGGGAAACTTTCCAAGAGCGAGATGACGCATCAGTCAATAAAGAAGTACTTGCGGGAGCATCCCGAAGAACTATCGGATATTTTCAACTACAACGAGAGCTATGTATTTTTTCGCATTGTCGAAAACGGTCCCATAGGCGCCCTGGGCCTTACCCTCACCCCGGGAAGGTCTATCGCTACGGACCTTGACTTGTTCCCGAAAGGTGCTCTTGCCTTTATAAGGCTGCGAAAGCCCGTTTTTGATAAGGACGGAAACATAAAATCATGGGAGACATTTTCCCGCTTCGTCCTCAATCAGGATACCGGCGGCGTGATCAAAGGGCCGGGCCGTGTCGATCTGTTCTGCGGAACGGGAAGCGCCGCAGAGCTGCTGGCAGGGAGCCTTAAGGAAACCGGAGAGCTCTATTTCCTGGTGAAAAAGAAAGAGGGCGAGACGGGCGCCCTGCCTGTTGCGGATGCCGGCTATTGAAATCGCCCCGCATTTGTTGCCCTTGCTGGTGAAACAGCCAATTCGTGGCTAAATAACAGTTAGTCCACACAAAACTGAATACAAAAGCGTCCATCGTGATGTGGGATTGGCGCACGTTTCATAATTTGCGTGCCTTCCAAGACCCGCAGTGCGCAAGCGTTTGCAAAAATATATTCTTCTAAAAAGATAAAATTGTCTTGCTTGTTGCTTTTCTTTATGTTACCGAGGGCGCTACATTTGAACCTCAAGCATCGAATATTATAGATCGGTGGCGTCTCATGCACAGATGCGCCGCCGGATGGAATTATTTCAAGAGAATATTTTATTGAAAGGGGATTTTAGATAATGACAAAGGCAGAATTAATAGCGGTAATGGCGGAGGCGGCGGGTATCACGAAGGCGGCAGCGGCGAAGACATTGGATGCTTATGTAGGTGCGGTAGCCAAAACGCTGAAGAAGAGCGGGAAATTGGGCCTCGTTGGGTTTGGCACCTTCTCTGTCGTAAAAAGAAAGGCAAGGGAGGGAAGAAATCCGCAGACTGGAAAGGCTATCAAGATACCGGCGAAGAAAGTTGTAAAATTCAAGGCAGGCAAGGAACTGTCAGATAAAGTAAAATAGAAAATCATATCATTAATAGGATAACGGCATCTTGCGATTGAGGTCTCCGGTTATTTGGTATCGGGGGCCTCAATGCATTTTGGGGCATTTAGGGTGTTTAGGCATCATGGCGCATTGACAGGAACTTTGCTTTTTGTTATGAACCTCTTCAAAAATAACGGGGGTTTTGAAGACCGGCGCCTCAGGCTAATGAAAAGGCGGGCACGCTGAAGTATTTCATGGTCTATCCGTAACAGTCAAACCGGGGGATATGAATTGGCAAAGAAGCGAATATTGAGTGGCATGCGGCCCACAGGTAACCTGCATCTCGGGAACCTTCACGGGGCACTCAAGAACTGGATAGAGCTCCAGAACAGCGGTGATTATGAGTGTTTTTATTTTATTGCCGATTGGCATGCACTCACGAGCGAATACAATAATACGGAGATGATTAGAGAATATATACTCAATATGAGCATTGACTGGCTCAGTGTAGGCCTGGACCCGGGAAAGAGTACCCTGTTTATCCAGTCCCGCATAAAAGAGCACGCAGAACTCTTCCTAATCCTCTCTATGATCACGCCTCTGCCGTGGCTGGAAAGAAATCCCACGTATAAGGAAATGAAAGAGGAGCTCACGGAAAAAGACCTGTCCACTTTCGGATTCTTGGGTTATCCCGTCCTCCAGGCAGCGGATATTATCATGTACAAGGCCTACGGAGTGCCCGTAGGGGTGGATCAGCTTCCCCACGTGGAACTGACCAGGGAGATTGCACGGCGTTTCAATTTTCTCTATAGAGAAATATTTCCCATTCCGGTGCCCTTGCTCGCAGAGGTTCCTAAGCTCCTGGGGATTGACGGGAGAAAAATGAGCAAGTCTTACAATAATGCCATTTACATCAGCGATCGGGGGGATGAATTGAGGGCAAAGATTGAAGCCATGTTTACCGATCCTCAGCGCATGAGAAAGAAGGACCCAGGCAGGCCGGAACTTTGTAACGTTTTCACTTTTCATCAAATCTATTCGCCGGCCGGGTTTGTGAGTGAAGTATCGGCAGAATGCAAGAAGGCGGGCATAGGCTGCACGGATTGCAAGCGGCGTCTTGCTGATCGGATAATAGAAGGTCTGCGGCCCATTCACGAACGGCAGGACTATTTTCGCCGGCATATCGACGAGGTCAAGGGCATTATCGAGGACGGAAATGTCAGGGCGGCGAACGAAGCCCGCTTGACGATGGAAGAGGTCAGGGCAGCGATAAAAATCTGATTCTGCCCGGCCGGATGCCTTTTCTTTCACCGGGGCAGGTTAAGTGGTTCCTTAGGCTTCACACCTGCCCGCATCACTGAGGCTCAAGTCTTATAACACTTTCTAATTCTGTGTTTATTTGTGATTTGCAAGAGTGTCATTATGGAATACGAGGTCAAACTCGATATATTTGAAGGGCCGCTTGATCTCCTGCTTTATCTCATCAAGAAAAACGAGATCGACATCTATGATATCCCTATCGCCCTTATTACAGAACAGTATCTCCAGCACATCGAAATGATGAAATATCTCAATCTGGATGTCGCCGGGGACTATCTGCTTCTCGCATCGACACTGATACATATTAAATCGAAGATGCTTCTTCCCGTTGAGGAAGGCGACGCAGGAGAGACCGAAGATGAGCCGGATCCCCGCGCGGAGCTTGTCAAACAACTACTTGACTATCAGGTTTTCAAGGAAGCAGCGTCACAACTGGACCAAAGGCCTCTTTTGGAAAGGGACATTTTTAAGAGAGGACTCTCTACTGAGAACGGGAATGCCGGAATAAGCGAAGACGAGACGCCTATGGAAGTCAGCGTCTTTGCGCTTGTGGAAACTTTTTACAGAGTCATCTCGTCCATGAAAGAACCGGAATTGATGGAGATTGACGTAGAAAAGCTCTCTCTTACCGACAGGATAAACGAGGTTATGGCGCAGCTTACGGAGAAGAAGATGCTTTCATTTGTTGAATTGCTGCAAGATTCCTCGGATAAGAGAATGATGCTGTATACCTTCCTCGCTATTTTAGAACTCATGAAATTGAGAATGATCAAGGTCTATCAGGCCAGTTCCTTTGGTGTGATCAGAGTCGTTCTTGCCGCGGAGTTATAAATGGGGACTGAGGAAACGTCCCGCGCCTGTAGAGAGCAGGCAGGAATTCCGATTGGGCTTCATACTCATACCTGCGGGAATTTTTCATGAAGCTCTCCACATAAAACTATTGCAAATTTTTAGAGGTTACTGCAGATGGAAGAGACAAAGGCAATAATAGAGGCCATCATTTTCGCATCGGAATCTCCGCTTACTGTAGATAAGATTAGAGAAGTGCTGCATGAGGTTGAAAAAAGTGAAATAGCCCGCCTGGTGCAGGATCTGATTAATGAATATGATGAAAGGCGAGGCGGCTTTGTCCTTCAGGAGGTTGCGGGCGGTCTTCACTTCAGAACAAGGTCAGACCTGAGTTTCTGGATCAGTAAATTAATGAAGGCGAAACAGTCAATGCTCACGAATGCGGCCATGGAGACCCTCGCTGTAATTGCATATAAACAGCCCGTGGTGAAATCTGAAATAGACCGGATCCGGGGCGTGGACGCCGGGAGCCCATTGAAGGGATTGTTGGACAAGAAACTTGTGAGGATTATGGGACGAAAGGATGTTCCGGGCAAACCGATCATGTACGGTACGACAAAAAGATTTCTTGAAATATTCAGCTTGAAAGACCTTTCGGAACTGCCGACATTGAAGGAATTGAAGGATTTGCAGGATGGAACAGAGCCCCTCGTCACTGAATTACCGATATCGGATGATTCGGAAATCTGAGTGTCCGAAACTCTTGTGATTATAATATTTCAAGTTCAGATTTGTCCGGGGATTGCATGAAGGAACGCCTGCAAAAGATTATAGCCGCCGCCGGGATTTCATCAAGGCGGGCGGCCGAAAAAATGATCGTAGAGGGCAGGGTGACTGTAAATGATGCAGTCGTGAGGCAGCTCGGGGCGAAGGCCGATATTGATGCGGATGAGATCCGGGTTGACGGTAAGTTGATATTGCCCGAAGTATCTAAAGTCTACTTGATGCTCCATAAGCCGAGAGGGTATGTGACGACGCTTAATGACCCTGAGGGGCGGTCGGTCGTCACGGACTTGCTCTCCGGCATAGCGGAAAGGATTTTTCCTGTTGGGAGGCTGGACTACGATTCCGAGGGCCTCTTGCTTCTGACCAGTGACGGTGATTTTTCCCAGCGTGTACAGCATCCACGGTTTAAGATTCCCAAGACTTACATGGTCAAGATTGAGGGGAATCTGACGAGAAGCGAGATGCGTGTGCTGTCAGAAGGCATACGGCTCCCCGACGGAAATTTTAAACCGGAGAATCTGCAGACAGTGAGGGCAAACAGAAAGACAAGCTGGCTTGAACTATCCATCGCGGAGGGAAGAAACAGGTTGATCCGGAGGGCCTTGGACTCATTGGGCCATCCTGTCGTCAGGCTCATCCGGACGGCGATTGCAGATATAATCTTGGGCAACATGAAAGCAGGAACGTTCAGGCATCTCACAAAGAAGGAAGTGCAGCACTTATTGTCATTCTGACAGATATACGACCCTTTCAAAGACTCTACGTTCGGCGAAAAAATTTGTCTTGACAATAAAATGAAAATAAATAATGATCGTCAAATCTACAGATAAATTATCATGTTATTTTGAAATGAGCCATTCAGACAGCACATTTACCATGAGGTGCTGTGAGATGAAGCATAACAAGGAGGAGGTATGAATAAGTCTGGACTCATTGAGGCCTTAAGTGCAAAAGAAAACCTGACGGAGAAGAAGGCAATTGATGTCGTCAATCTGGTCTTCAAGGGTTTCACCGATGAACTTAAAAAAGGCGGCAGGATAGAAATCAGGGGTTTCGGCAGCTTTGTAGTGAGAAATTACACGGCCTATACCGGCAGGAATCCGAAGACGGGGAAGAATATAATGGTATCCCCGAAGAAACTGCCATTCTTCAAGGTGGGTAAGGAACTTAAAGCTAAAGTTGATGCCCAGAAGTAGATTAGTCATACCGTTCAGATAAACCATAGTCGATTAGTTACTTAAAAATATTCAGGCTGAAGTGTAAGGGGTCATTTTATGATCCCTTTTTTTTACCACTCTCTCTCTAATTTATGGGAGTGCGAATCTCTCCTGCCGCCTGTCGCTCCTCTACAACTGGACTGATTCAGTATGTGAAAGAAATGATACGGAGATTGCCTGTTCTTCATATTGGTCTTTTTCTGGTGACTATTTTTAGCACCCTCGTTGCGGGCACGCTGCAGCAGGGTATCAATCCGCTCGAAAACCCATTGCTCCTCTGGAAGGGAATACCATTTTCATTTACACTCTTACTGATCTTGGGCGCCCATGAGTTCGGCCACTATTTCATGTCCAGGAAACACCATATCGATGTAACACTTCCATATTTCATACCGGCCCCTTCGCTTGTCGGCACTTTTGGGGCGTTCATCAAGATGAAATCGCCTATCATGGATCGCCGGATACTTTTAGACGTTGGCGCCGCAGGCCCTCTCGCGGGATTGTGTGTAACAATTCCGGTTCTGCTGGTCGGTCTTTATCTTTCGGAGGTCAGGTATGAGACGGTTGAAACGGAACTCGGCAGCCTGGGCTCATCCATGCTTTTCTATCTGATGAACTGGATAGTTCACGGCTCCGTGCCGGATAATGCCAATATCATTCTTCATCCCATAGCATTTTCCGGGTGGATCGGACTCCTGGTTACCTCTTTGAATCTCCTGCCCGTGGGCCAGCTTGATGGGGGGCATGTAGCCTATGCAGTCATCGGCCGCAGGCAAGGCATTGTCGCGAAGGTAGTGCTCGTAGTTCTTGTCATCCTCGGGGCAACCGGCTGGGTCGGCTGGCTTGTATGGGCGGGCATCCTGTTTTTTATGGGAATGTATCACCCGCCGGTTATTTATGACTGGATCCCGCTCGATACAAAGAGAAAAGTCATAGGCTGGCTCACGATAGCGGTCTTCGTCATGACCTTCACGCCCATCCCGTTCTGATTCAGATCAAGCCCTCTTCACGAAAGCTGAAAAATCTGTTTTCACCGATGATAACGTGATCATGGACGATGATATCCAGGATCCTCGCAGTTTCCTGGATTGTCTTCGTCAGGCGTATGTCCGCATCCGACGGCTTGACGTGGCCCCAGAGGTGATTGTGGACGAGAATGACCGCGGACGCCTTCTGTTTCAGGGCGTTCTCGAGGACCTTTCTCGGGTAGACGACAGCCTGGTTCACTATGCCTTCCTGGATCGTTTCAATATCCGTCATCCTGTTTTGCGCATCCAGATATATGACGCAGAACCGCTCATCCCTGAGACCGCCCATATAAGTCTTGCAGTAATCGATAAGCTCGCTGGTGCAGGTTATTTGCGGCTTCTCCTTTGCCTTCTCTTTGAGATAGAGCACTCCCATTTCCTTTATGAGTTTTATGAGGATTGCTGCATGAAGGCCGATGCCTTTGACCTTCTCGAGGCTTTCTTTTTCTGCATCCATGATGGCCTTGAGAGAGCCGAACTCATTGAGGAGGTCCTTTGCCAGGGGTTTAACGTCTTTCCGCGGGATGGCATATGATAAGAGGAGTTCCAAAACCTCATAGTCGTGAAACGAAGAAACGCCTGATTCGGAAAATTTCATCTTCAGGCGTTTACGATGATCTTTATAGTGAGGTGTCGCGGAAGATATACTCACGGCAATTTTTGTTCTTCCACCTTTTGGGTGAATCAGCCAAGATTGGATTTGACGAAATCCCAGTTGATCAGCTTCTCGATAAATGTGGCCAGGTAGTCCGGCCTCCTGTTCTGGTAATCAAGATAATATGCATGCTCCCAGACGTCGACGGTGAGCAGGGGTTTTACGCCGTGGGCAATCGGTGTATCGGCATTGGCGGTTTTTGTGATTTTCAGTTTGCCGCCCTCCAGCACCAGCCAGGCCCAGCCGCTGCCGAACTGGGTGACTCCCGCGTTCTTTAGCTCTTCTGCAAATTTATCAAAACTTCCCCAGCCCTCATTGATCTTATCGGCTACTTTTCCGGTTGGTTTGCCACCCCCGTTCGGCTTCATGCACTGCCAGTAGAAAGAATGGTTCCAGACCTGTGCGGCATTATTGAAGAGACCGCTTTTAGCCGCATCGCCCACAGTCTTTTTCATGATAGATTCCAACGACTCGTTGGCGAGATCAGTTCCGGCTATCAGTTTGTTCGTGTTATCAACATATGCTCTGTGATGCTTTCCGTAATGAAACTCCAGAGTGTTCGCGCTGATGTGAGGTGCGAGTCCGTCTTTTGCGTAGGGCAGGTCGGGTAGTTGAATAGCCATAGTGGTGTCCTCCATTTTTTCCTTTAAGTATACCATATCGAGATTTACTCCTGCAAGAAGCAACTGGGCATATAGTAAGTAGAATTGTGAAGGAAGTAAGTC
Organism: Syntrophaceae bacterium; assembly: GCA_003153775.1. GTDB lineage: Bacteria > Desulfobacterota > Syntrophia > Syntrophales > UBA2185 > Fen-1135. Next base: position 79,200 of record PMBI01000094.1, read on the forward strand.
AGGCCCATCGCAATTTGAAATCCAGCCACGCGATGTAAATCATCATAAAGATCATGAATACCGCCGCCGGCAGGGCCGCATCCTTACTGAAAAGAGATAAAGCTAAACCTGCAGCGAGCGCATAGTTCTTAAGAGTGCCGAGCAGACAGAGGCTGGTCAGCTTTTCCTTGCTTATGCGAAGCCGCGCACCGATCCATTCTATCAAGAACCCCAACAAGAATGTGCTCGTGAGGGCGATCGCTGCTACGGGATATAGTGAGGAAGGCTGCCCTATTATTGTTTCTCGATTCAGTCCCACAATCGTGTAGAGAATTAAGAAGTGGCACCACTTGATGATAATTCCTTTTAGAGGTTCTATTCTTGCCTGCAACCGTCTCGTCACGATAACCTTGTAAAGCAGGAGGGGAAGGAAAATCAATACGACTGCCGCCACGATAATCCCGGTTATATGGAGGGAACGCATGTCCAGAAGGCCGGCGGCTATTACGGGGATAATGACAAGGGCCCCGATGTAAGCCCCGATGGTACCGATAACAGCATACATTTGGTTTCCTCCCCGAAAACGGGCCAAAGGGACAACTGCTACGGCGGGGGGAACCGCTGCCATGATGATGAACCCGGTCCACAATCTTTCCTCATGGACCAGGAACGCACCCAACCCGACAATGAAGTCTCCCAGTATGACATAGCTCATGAATACGCCAACAAGCGCGGGGATTAAAGGAGACCTCCTGTATTCATAGACCTTGCCGGAGATATCCGTCATGGCAAGAGTTAAAATGAGGGCCAAAGTCGGCAGCACCAAGTGTTTTGTCCATTGTGCGGCATGATCGAAAAGCAGGCCGGCAGCTATAGCCATAAGCAGGATGAAATTTCGGTTATGCAGAAGTGCTCTTAGTTTAGCCACCGCACATCTCCATCAGTTTCACGCTTTGACGATTCTTCTGTAAGTGAGGCCCGTGAGAAAAAAAACGAAATTAATCAGGACAATCGTTGCTCCAGTAGGGAGATCAAGCGAAAAAGAGAGGACAATTCCCGAGACAACCGAGGCCATAGCCGATAACGAGGCAGTCAACATTACCGCCTTAAAGCTTCTTGCGATCTGGAGGGCGGTTACCGCCGGGAATATAAGGAGTGCGGAGATGAGCATGATGCCCACGACTTTCATGGATAGGACGACCGTCACCGCGGTGAGAAGGACAAACATCGTGTTGATCGATTCCGTCTTTATGCCTGAGGCTTTTGCCGAATCCTCATCAAGGGTAATGGACAAGAGTTCGTTGTAATAAAAGATGATCAGCAGTAAGACAAATATGGAAAGTCCGATGGAAATATAGACTTCTGCTTCGCTGATTGACAGGATGCTGCCGAAAAGATAGCTGAAGAGATCAATATTAAAGCCGCCGGCCATACTCGACAACATGACGCCTCCTGCAATGCCCAGGGAGGAGACGACACCGATGGCGGCGTCTCCGTAGATTCTCGCCCTCTCGGTCAGCTTCAGAATACCGAGCGAGCACAGCATGACGATGGGTATCGATACATACAGCGGCGACATCCTGAGAAGCAGCGCCAGCGCCACACTGCCGAATGTGGCATGGGCAAGGCCGTCACCTATGAGGGAAAATCTTCTCAGTACCAGAAAAACGCCGAGGGTGGAGCAGAGAATCGCTATAAATGAACCGGCAATTAGCGCCCTCTGAAGAAACCCGTATCGAAAGAATTCAGTCAGTTCCATGGTCACCGGGGGGACAATTGGGGTTCTGATTATGTCTATGGCAGATGACGTGCTGTGCGAACTCGCCAAAGAACTGGGTGATCTCGCGGGATGTGCAAAAATCTTCGAAGCTCCCATAAAAAACAATCTTCTTGTCGACGTAGAGGAGCTTTGAAGTGTATCTTCCGATGTTGCCAGTGTCGTGGGTGACAATCACAATAGCAACCTTCTTCTCCTTGTTCAGAGTCTGCATAATATCGAAGAAACGATCCCTCATTTCCGGATCTAATGCGTCTGTCGGCTCATCGACAATCAGGAATTCAGGATTATTCACAATAGCCCTGGCAACGAGGACCCTCTGCTGCTGGCCTCCGGAAAGCTCCCCCACGGGGGTGTTTTTTAGTTTCTTCATATCAAGGAGGTCGAGTATACGATCGACCTCAGCAAGATCAGATCTGTTCATATGTTTGGGGAACTGCTTTTTGGAAAGAAGACCCATGGCGACTACCTCACCGACTGTAGCAGGGAAGCGGGGATTCATTGCGGCAATGTGTTGCGGCAGGTACCCTATTTTATCCCATCGGGAAAATGCGGCGATGTCATCGCCGAATAGTGTAATCCGGCCGATGTATGGTTTTAGCAGACCAAGGATGACCTTTACTAAGGTTGTCTTTCCCGAACCGTTGGGTCCGACGAGGCCTATATAATCGCCCTTCTTAATTGAAAATGAGATGCCGGAGAGGACATCTGACGAGTTATACCGAAATGAAAGATCTTCGACCGTAAGTACATCTATAGGCATTGTAATCCCGCCTTGAGGTTTTCCAGATTTTTTTCCATCAGCGAAACAAATGTAACCCCGCTTTCCATTTCTTCTCTGGTCACATTATGGGCACCATGGAGCATCAGCAAACCGCACCCCGTCTCCTTCGCAATTACGTTCGCCATCTTTGGGGTCACAAGTTCCTCATAATATATGTATTTGACCCCGTACCTTCTCACAATCTTGGTGATTTCGACAAGTCGCTTGGGTGTTGGCTCTGCATCCGGAGAAAAACCTTTATACGCAGACATATACGTAATGCCATACCGTTTTGCGAGATAGCCAAAAGCAAAGTGTCCGGCATGGACGATCACTCTGTTTTTACAGTGCGCTAATGTATTCTTATACTTTTTGTCGAGCTCCTCAAGCCTTTTCTTGTATTCATCGGCGTTTTTCAGATAGAACTCTTTGCCCTGAGGATCTTTGGCAATAAGCTGAGATGCAATCGTATCAACCATTTTCATTGCATTGGAAAGGTCAAGCCAGATATGGGGATCAGCGGTTGCGGATTCGTGCGTATGGGCGTGTTCCTCATCACCATGATTATCGGATCTTTGCAATAGGATAATGCCCTGGCTCGTGTCGATTACAGTGAGGCTTCTCGTGTCAATGCCCTTTAACAGGCCGGCGACCCAGGGCTCCATGAATTTGTTGGTAAAAAGAAAAATGTCCGCATCTTGGATACGCTTTATGTCAGCAGGCCTCGGTTCAAAGGCATGAGCTTCCACCCCCGGCGGCAGCAGCAAGTTTACTTCTATCCGTTCACGCCCTATTTGCCTGGCAAAATCATAGAGTGGAAAAATAGTAGTTACAACCTTGATCTTTTTCTCTTTCACCGTGATATTTTCGTTCTTCCCGCAGGCTGGAAAAAACAGGAACGTCAGAATCGTAATTGTCAAGATGGGCAAGAATGCTTTCTTCATTTCTCCTCTTTACCGTGAGTGATGAAATCCTGATTCTCTGGGTTGCTCTCGGCCTGCATTTTGGGCAATACTCCCTACAATGTTCCTCTTAGCAAAAATAGAACTCCTTTGCAAATTTCTCATGCTGTGAATAGATGATTTTTCTTGACAAAGCAGATAATTAGTATCAGAGTGAGCGTCAATTCATAATATGAATAGCCATTCTATTACTTGAACGTTAGCCCCGAGATGGAAAAATCAAAAAGAAAAGAGATGGAATTTCAACTCCGCCGGGCGGAAATTCTCAGTCAGGCGGAAAAGATATTTGCTGCGAAGGGATTCCATAATGCGACCATGGCGGAGATTGCCGACGCTGCCGGTTTTGCCACTGGCACTCTGTATCAATTCTTTGAGGGCAAGGAAACCCTGTACAATGTCATGGTAAGCGAGAAGATTGACAGGATGCACTCCGAAATCAGGGACTCCGTCAGCAAGGAAGAGAAACTCACGGATAAGATCGAGAAACTGGTAGCATCACATTTTCACTTTGTGGAGAACAACGTCGCTTTCTGCGACCTTCTTATACGCGGCGAAGGCTTGACCCTCTCGGATAAGGGGACGATTTTGAGGGATAAGCTAATAGCAGACTATTTTAACCATGTCTCTTTTGTGGAAAGCATCATGCGCTCCGGGATGGAGACAAGAACCTTGAAGAGCGGTGATCCGCGCATGATGGCTTATACACTTTTGGGCATCATCCGCTCATTCTTTTATTACTGGATGCTTACAGATCAGGATACTCCGTTGAGTGATAAGGTGGCTTGCGTCTCGGACATCTTTCTCAAAGGAGCAGGGTTGGAGTTGCCGGGATGAAGGATTGGCGGCTTTCCTTAGCGGTCGGCATTTTACTGGTCGTGAATGCGGCGGCAATGCCCATCTACGCGCATGCGAAAGAATATTCTCTTGATGAACTGTATCGTATCGCCCTCGAACGCGCTGAGAGGATTAAGCTGTCGGAAGAAGACCTGAATATAGCCAAGACGGGCAGAGACAGGGCCTTGTCATTCTTGCTGCCCAAATTATCGGCGTTTGGCAATTACACGAAATACACCACAGAAAAATACAATGATACAGGAACGCTGCTGCAGCCGGATAATGCAACATCCTGGGGTGTGCGGGCTGATGAATCTGTGTCGTTAAGCGGAAGAGAATTTACGGCACTTGGCATCTCACGGGAGAACATTGTAAAGAGCCAGCATGACCTTTATGCCACGAGGGAAGGCTACCTCTTGAGCATCGCCTCGGCGTACTATGATGTTATGAAGACTAAGAAGGCCTTGGATATCGCCGAGGCGAATCTGGAGAGGCTTCTCAAATATAGAAATGCAGCGGAAAAGCGGTTGAAGGTTGGGGAGGTGACAAAGACAGTGCTGCTCCGCGCGCAGGGGGAACTTTCCGGCGCTCAGGCCGATGCCATTAAGGCAATAAATGCACTGCAGCTTGCGAAAGCCGTTCTCGCAAGGACTGTCGGTATCGAAGGAGACTTTCAGCTGAAAGAAGCGCCCCCGGAGGACATGAAGGTTACTCCTGAATCTTCCTTCCAGGAGTTGGCGTTCTCCGGGAGGGCGGATCTCAAGAGTCTTGAAATACAAAAAAAGATGGCGGAAGAACAGGTGAAGTATGCCAAGGGTGCATTCTGGCCGTCGCTCTCAGCTTCCGGGGTCTACTCATCTGCCGACCAGTCGCCGGCAACGCAGACACTGGTGAGAGACAGCACTTACGGGCTCCTGTCTTTAAATTTTCCCTTCTTCGAAGGGGGACTCAGAAGAGCGGATGTTAGGGAGGCCCGGGCAAGGGAGCGTCAATCTGCGCTTGCCTACGAAGACTTCAAGAAGTCCGTAGGGATCGAGGTTGCAAGTGCGTATCTCGACCTTGTAACGCAAAAGGGGACCCTCAAATACCTGGAAGACCAGGTTGTCTATGCGAGGGACAATTTCAATGCCGTCGCCAAGCAGTTCGAGTTTGGATTGGCACAAAGCCTTGATGTAATGGATGCTAATACATTGCTCGTCACAGCGGAAAGGAATCTCTCAGAGGCAGTATATAATTATCAGGTTGCCATTCTGAAGATGAAGAAAGCAACGGGGACACTTCTGAAAGCAGTTGTGGGTGACCGGTCGTAAGAAGCGTAAATCTATACGGCGTCGTAGTCCTGCACTGAAATTGTGAATGTATTGCCGCAAGGCCGCAGCGTAAAGTAATTTTTTTTGTTACAGTAAATAAAGAGGTATGCATGAGGCAAGATAGGTGAAAACAATATGACTGATGGTTCTTCAAAGAGTTTGGTTGTCAACTTGGGCAGATGGTTAATTTTTTTATTTGTTGCTGCCGGCTTAATCTATGGCTGCTCTAAGAAGGAAAAACCCGTCCCTCCTCCGGTGCCGGTTGTAGTAGCTTCAGCAGTGGAGAAGACAATTCCCGTGCAGATCAATGCGATCGGGAATGTCGAACCCTATCAGACCATATCTGTGAAAGCACAAATTACCGGAGAAATAAAGAAGGTCAATTTCAAGGAAGGCCAGGACGTTGGCAACGGATATCTTCTCTTTGAACTCGACTGCCGTCCGTATCTGGAGGCTGTAAAGCAGGCAGAGGCCAATCTGGCAAGGGATGAGGCCCAGGCAAAAAACGCTCAGCTGGACTTGGAGCGGTATACGGCCCTTCTGGAGGAACAATTTGTCACGAGACAACAGTATGACCAGGTGCGTACAAATGCAGCCGCCCTGGCAGCCACTTTGAAGGCTGATAAGGCTGTCATTGAGAATAATCGCGTCCAGGTCCATTACTGCTCCATTCATTCCCCTATTAGCGGACGGACGGGATCACTGAAGCTGAACCAAGGGAATATCGTGAGGGCCAATGACGTGGAATTGGTTGTCATCAACCAGATCCAGCCTATCTATGTCACATTCACCATCAACGAGAAGGATTTGCCCGCAGTTAAGAAATACCAGGCGAATGAAAAACTCAAAGTGGAAGCCTTTACCTCGAAAGATGAACGCCCCGAGCAAGGTCTGCTTACCTTCATAGACAACGCAGTAAATAAAGTGACGGGGACCATCCTCCTCAAGGGAACTTTCGCCAACAGCGAAAAGCGTCTTTGGCCCGGTCAGTTCGTTACCGTAGTCTTGACGCTGAGAAAAGAGCCCAACGCTATAATGATTCCTTCACAAGCTATTCAGACAGGGCAATCAGGGCAATACATATTTGTCATCAAGCCGGATCTCACAGCCGAGATGAGACCTGTCACGATAGGAGCCTCGATTGGCGGAGAAACTGCCGTAGTGAAAGGGATGCAGGCGGGAGAGCGCGTAGTTACGGATGGTCAATTGCGGATCATACCGGGGGCTCAGGTGACGATTAAAGAGACGCCTTGAGTAAGTACGGGAAAGTGTCCACATGAATCTTTCAGAGATATTTATACGCCGGCCTATCATGACAACGCTCGTCATGACGGCGATACTCCTCTTCGGCGCAGTAGCCTACCGTTCCCTTCCTGTCAGCGATCTTCCTAATGTGGACTTTCCTACGATCCTTGTTACTGTCAACCTGCCGGGCGCGAGCCCGGAAACGATGGCTTCGACCTGTGCAACACCCCTTGAAAAACAATTTTCCACCATTGCCGGCCTCGATTCCATGAACTCGACAAACGGTCTCGGCATCAGCAAGATTACCCTGCAATTCAATCTGAGCAGGAGCATTGATGCGGCAGCGCAGGACGTCCAAACTGCCATATCCACAGCGGCGAGCCAGCTCCCGCAAAACATGCCGACTCCCCCGACATTCAGGAAAGTAAACCCGGCAGATCAGCCGGTACTTTATCTCGCCATGAGTACGGCGACCTTGCCCCTCTCAACTGTTGACGAATATGCGGAGAATCTTCTTGCCCAGCGTATTTCGATGATCAGTGGCGTAGCTGAGGTGATGGTGTATGGGGCACAGAAGTATGCCGTCCGCGCCCGTCTTGATCCTAAAGCTTTGGCTTCGAGAGGGATCGGTATTGATGAGGTGACAGGTGCGATCGCATCAGGGAATGTCAATCTTCCCACTGGCACCCTCTGGGGAACCCACCAGGCCTTTACCGTGCAGGCCACGGGACAGCTGAATGATGCAGCGGCTTACCGGCCTCTGATTGTAGCTTATCGCGGCGGGTCGCCGGTCAGGCTCGGGGAACTCGGTCGTGTCATCGACAGCGTCCAGAACGATAAGGTCGCCGCTTGGTTTAGCGGCACCCGGGCCATTGTTCTCGCCATACTTCGCCAGCCGGGAACCAATACAATCGAGGTCGTGCAGTCCATAAAGGATATTCTTCCCAGCTTTCGTGCAGACCTTCCGGCGTCGGTGAATCTCGACATCCTCTATGACCGATCCGTGCCTATAAAAGACTCGGTTCACGACGTTCAGTTTACGTTGTTCTTGGCCCTGGGCCTTGTCATTATCGTGATTTTTGTCTTTCTCCGCAACCTTTCCGCTACGATCATCCCGAGCCTTGCCTTGCCGATGTCTATCGTAGGGACCTTTGCAGTAATGTATCTTTGCGGTTATAGCCTCGATAACCTGTCGCTGATGGCCCTCACGCTGTGCGTCGGGTTTGTGGTCGACGACGCCATCGTCATGCTGGAGAATATCGTCCGACACATGGAGCAGGGTGAAGGGGTAATGGAAGCGGCCCTCAAAGGATCGCGTGAGATAAGCTTTACCATACTTTCTATGACACTTTCACTCGTTGCAGTGTTCATTCCGGTTCTCTTCATGGGGGGTATCGTCGGCAGGCTGCTTCATGAGTTTGCCGTCACTATCGCCGTTGCGGTTCTCATCTCCGGATTTGTATCACTCACATTGACGCCCATGCTGTGCAGCCGTTTTCTCCGTCCTCCTGGCGAAGTGAAACATGGCCGTCTCTACCAGATCTTCGAACGGTTCTTCGAGGGCATGCGCGGTGCGTATGAGATAAGCCTTAGGTGGGCTTTGCGTTACAGGCGGTTGACTCTCGTCGTATCCGTTCTGTTCTTGGTGGCAGTTATCATACTCTATTTCTACACGCCCAAAGGATTCCTTCCCAGCGAAGATACAGGTCAGATTTTTTGTTTTACGGAAGCGTCGGAAGACATATCCTTTCAATCGCTGATGGCGCACCAACAGAAGCTTGCCGAGATTGTGCAGCAGGACCCGAACGTCAGCAACTTCATGTCAAGCGTAGGTGCCGTGGGCAGTACGGTTGCATCCAACATCGGCCGTATGTTTATCCGCCTGAAACCGCGGAACGAACGCTCGCTTAGCGCGGATCAGGTGATTCAGGAACTGAGACCCAAGCTTGCTACGGTTCCGGGGATAAGGGTATTTATGCAAAACCCGCCGCCCATAAATGTCGGCGGGCTTCTAACGAAGAGCCAATACCAGTACACCCTCCAGAGCGCGGACATCAGCGAGCTTTATAAATTCGCGCCCGTCTTGGAGGCAAAACTCCGGGCGCTGCCGGGCTTTCTGGATGTGACGAGTGACCTGCAGATCAAGAGCCCTCAGATATATGTCAGGATCGACAGAGATAAGGCCTCGGCCCTCGGCCTCAGTGCCGGTCAGATTGAGGATGCCCTCTCCAGTGCATACTCATCCCGTCAGATCTCAACGATCTATGCGCCGACAAACCAGTACTGGGTCATTGTCGAACTTGAGCCGGAGTACCAGCTGGAGCCCTCCGCCCTTTCTCTTCTTTACGTCCGATCCTCTTCCGGCAACCTCGTTCCCCTCGGCACGGTGGCGGCTTTGGACCGAACCGTAGGTCCCCTTACTGTCAATCACCTCGGTCAACTACCGGCTGTGACCATCTCCTTCAATTTGGCGCTCGGGAAATCGCTTGGCGATGCCGTGACCGGTGTGGAGAAGACGTCGAGGGAAGTTCTGCCTGCAACAATAACCGGTAGTTTGCAGGGCACAGCCCAGGCCTTCAAGTCATCTATGGCGGGGCTCGGGATACTGATCCTCGTTGCCATCCTGGTAATTTACATCGTGCTCGGCATTCTTTACGAGAGCTACATCCATCCGATTACAATACTTTCAGGATTGCCCTCTGCGGGACTCGGGGCGCTACTGACGCTGCTGCTCTTTCATATTGATCTCAATCTGTATGCCCTGGTGGGCATCATCATGCTGATAGGCATTGTCAAGAAGAATGCAATCATGATGATCGATTTTGCTTTGGATGCGGAAAGGAAGGAAGGCAAGACACCGGAGGAAGCGATCTTTCAGGGCGCGCTCATTCGTTTCCGTCCGATCATGATGACAACCATGTCTGCTCTCATGGCGACATTGCCCATTGCCCTCGGCCTGGGTGCAGGCGCCGAATCGCGGCGACCACTGGGAATGGCCGTCGTCGGCGGTCTCATATTCTCACAGATCGTGACCCTTTATATTTCTCCCGTCATATATATCTATCTCGACTCATTCCAGAAAGCGGCGCGGGGATATTTGCGCCGTTTTCGCGGCACAGCTTAAGCCAGTCTTCCATTGCCTGAAGCCGGGTGCGGCAGTTTGTGGCGTGCTCACACGTCGGAGCACGCTCCGCTGGAGCGTGTGCGTCCATATAGAAATAGATAACACCTGCAATCACAGAATGACGGATTTACCTATTCAAGATACCGAAATTGCGTGCGGTTATTGTTGACACAAGAGTTGCTCTGAAAGCCGGACATAATTTTCAAAGCATGGGCAACGGATTCTTTTGCGATTTTCAGGGTTAGGAATGAAAAATTTCTTGCTTGTCGCAATATTTTCTGGAATTTGCCCGGTACTCTGGTAAAAAATATGATATAGTGTCTGCGAATTTTAAAGGCATTGTCGCAGGAAATAACTATGGGTGAGCGGCTAAGCGTATTTTCTCCTGTCCTTATACGACAACAATGAGGGAATCTATGAACAAGTTAATCGGATCAGTCATTTCAGATATTATCATCGGAGCGATTCTTACAGCCTTGACGGTTGCAGCATTTTATTTTGAATGGACGCCGACGAAATATTTGGAATACAAAGTTTATGACGCAGTCTCCAATTTGAAGGAGAAAGCCTCCAATTCCCCTATTGTCATTGTAGCGATAGACGATGAAAGCATCGCCAACATGGGTAGATGGCCGTGGCCGCGGGGTTATATTGCACGCATGATAGAATATCTCAACAAGTGTCAAGCAAAAGTAATAGGGGTAGATATCATCTATTCTGAAATGGATATGAACCAGGGCCTGACTGAGGTACGCGATATTCTCAAGAATATAGAGAGCGATGCCGGCGTGCTGAAAAATGCGCAGGTCAGCAATATCTATAGCACTCTTAAAGAAACGGAAAAGAAACTGGATAATGATGCTATACTCGGGGCAGCCATCGGAGAGAGCAAGAAAGTCGTATTACCGCTGGTTTTCATCCTGGGCAATTCAACCGGCAGCAAAGGATCTGAAATCCCGGATTACCTGAAACAGAATTCTGTGCCTGTAGCGTTTCAGGAAGGGAGCATACCTGCAAGACAGATTGTCCCGCCGATTCCTGATTTTGCGATGAAAGCGTTTGCCCTTGGGCACATTAACGTCGTTCCCGATGTAGACGGCACAGTGCGCAGTGAACCTCTGCTTGTATATTACGAAGGGCGGGCCTACCCATCCTTCGGACTTCAGCTATCTTTGAAATATTTGAACTACGATATAAGAGATGTGAGTTTCGCCGGTGGAGTGAATTTTGGAAATAACAGCATCGCCACATCTGACAAGGGCGAGATGCTCATCGGCTTCAGCAAGAGCTTTCCTTATTTCTCTTTCTATGATGTGGCCGGCAACAAGGCGCCTCCGGAGGCATTCAAGGATAAGATCGTTATCATTGCCCAGAGCGCCATCGGCCTCGGCGCTTTAGAGGTTACGCCCATCGGACCCAATGTTCCCTCCTGGGGTATCATAGCCAATGTCGCCGACAACATCCTCTCCGGTGATTATGTCGTGCGCCCGGCTTGGGCATTCCCGTTAGAGATAGGGGTTACGGTTTTCTTTGGCTTGTTCCTGGCATTGGTTATACCCAGGCTGAAGATCAGGATCAGCGCCATAGCATCGCTGATAATACTGCTAATCTGGATCGGAGCGGGGATGTATCTCCTGATGAATTACAGATACTGGGTCAAGCTTGTCCATCCGTCCCTTCTCATGCTGATAGGCTATACCCTGGTGGTTACCAAGGGGTACTTTTTCACGGAAGAGGCAAAGGAGCGCATCGAGGCGGACAGTTACGAAACGAATAAGATGCTGGGGCTATCGTTCCAGGGACAGGGCATGCTTGATTTGGCCTTCGAAAAGTTCTGCAAATGTCCTGTTGAGGATAAGTCGGTAAAAGAGCTGCTGTATAACCTGGGCCTTGATTTTGAGAGAAAGCGGATGTTTAACAAAGCCGTAGCCGTCTATGAACATATTGCGCAGGCGGGAAACTTCAAGGATATCGAAGAGCGGGCCAAGAAGCTTAAAGCGGCAGGTGATACGATGATATTCGGTCTCGGAGGCGCCAAGAAAGATACAACCTTACTCATGGACGGCGCAGAGACTAAGCCTACTCTCGGACGCTATGAGGTTATAAAGGAACTGGGGCGGGGAGCTATGGGAGTTGTGTACCTCGGCCAGGATCCGAAGATCAACAGGGAAGTCGCAATCAAGACACTGCGATATGAAGAGGTCGATGAGGAGCAGCTTGCGGAAGTGAAGAAGAGATTTTTCAGGGAAGCTGAGGCCGCAGGCAAACTTTCTCATCCTAATATCGTCACTATTTATGATGTCGGCGAAGATTACGACCTTGCATATATGGCTATGGAGCTTCTTGACGGCAGCGACCTTACCAAATATTGCCAGAAGGAGAATTTGTTGCCTCTCGGTGAGGTAACAAAGATTATCACGTCGGTTGCCCAGGCCCTTGATTACGCCCATTGCAGCGGCGTCGTCCACAGGGATATCAAACCTGCAAACGTCATGATCTTGAAAAACGGGGAGGTTAAGGTTACCGATTTCGGTATTGCCAGGGTTATGACCTCTTCAAGCACCAAGACGGGCGCCATTATGGGAACACCGAGCTATATGTCGCCGGAGCAGATCGTAGGCCACCATGTTGATGGTAGGTCGGATCTTTTTTCACTCGGTGTAGTATTCTATGAGCTATTAACTGGTGAGAAGCCGTTCCAGGGAGACAATATTACTACTCTCATGTTCAATATCACTAACTCTGCACCCTCGCCGCTTAAGGGTCTGGCGCCGGACATCCCGGATAATATCATTTCCATTATTGATAGATTGCTCTCTAAAGACAGAGAGGCGCGATATCAACAGGGAAGGGAGCTCGTAAGCGCCTTTTCTCTCGCAGGAGCTAACATTGGAAATTAAGGCTTGTGGCATAACAGATCAGGGTCTGGTGAGACCCAACAACGAAGACGGTTTTTACATCGACGAGAAGACGGGTCTGCTTGTTGTTGCAGATGGCATGGGAGGACATGCATCCGGAGAGATTGCAAGCAAGCTGGCCCTCGACGTAATAAGGGATTATTTTAAGGCGTTTCATGAGGGTCGGGCAGCGCCGGTCGGGAAATTCGATGAAGAGTATTCCGAAATGTCAAAGGCGATCGGCTCTGCGGTTCGTCTTGCCAACCAGGCGATATATGAGGCTGCAAGGAGTAATGCAAGCTGGCAGGGTATGGGCACGACCGTGGCGGCGGTTGTAATCAACAGGAATAGATTGAGTATCGCCCATGTTGGTGACAGCAGGGTTTATCTGGTGAGGGCTGGTGATATTGAACAACTGACCGACGACCATTCGGTCGTCTATGAACAGGTGAAGCAGGAGCTATTAACGCGAGAAGAGGCCCAGATATCCGAGATGAAAAATCTGTTGACGAGAGCCCTCGGCGTGGCCACAGAAGTGGAAGTTGATGTTAGTGAGTTGACTTTGTCTGCCGGGGACATTCTGGTACTGTGTACGGACGGTCTCAGCTCAATGGTCTCCGATGACGATATACTTAGTCTTGCCGTGTCAATGAAAGATCCCACGCCCGTATGTGACAGGCTGGTAGAACTGGCAAATAAACATGGCGGCAAGGACAACGTAACGGTTATTGTAGTATATGTCAGAAATAAAAGCTGGATTTCTTTTCTATTAAATTTTAAGGAATGGTTCAGGAGGTGATATATGGCGAAGGTTTTGCTCAAATTCAAGGAAGCCGTAATAAAAGAGATACCGCTTGATCAGGACGTCATGACTATTGGGAGAAAAACGGATAATGATATCGTCATCGATAATCAGGCCGTGTCCGGCTATCACGCGCGTATAAAGAAGGAGGGGAATTCGCTATTCATCGAGGACGTCAGCAGCCTGAACGGCACTTTTATCAACGGCCAGAAAATATCTAAAGGCGAATTGCATAACGGGGATGTGGTCTTAATCGGTGTTCATACACTTGACGTCATCTTGGAAAAGGCGAGAGGAACGGATACCAAGGAGGGTTTCGCCGTCCGGGGACGTTCGATGGATGAAACTGTCGTAATCGGCGCGGAAGAGCAAAAAAAAATATTGGCCTCTCAGGACAAGGAGAAGCCCGAGATCCTGGGTGGTTTCATAGTTATTGAAGGATCGACGGACAAGCGGGATTATCTGCTCAAAGAAAGGGTTACAACTATTGGCAAGGAAGACGGTGCAGGCATTCGTCTTAAGGGCTGGTTCGCCCCCCAAGTGGCCGCCCTCATCAATAGAAGGAAGGAAGGGTATTTTATCACGCCTGCGGGTGGAAAAACGCTGAAAGTAAACGGACAGAAAGTCGATCACAAATACGACCTGAAAGATGGCGACATTGTCGAAGCAGGCGGATTAAAGTTACAGTATTATGTGAAGGAATAATTTTAAAGCGGATAACGATGACAAGACAAAGACCTACGCGAAGACAGAAAGATATATCCAGGTTATTGAGGGAAAGGAACCGGCTGCGCAAAGGCACGGCAAGGAAGATCAAGAAGAAATAGCTTTTCATAATCGTTAATGCGGCTGTTTTCAGATGTGACAGGAGGCGCTCTCAAGCGGGACGGCAGAGGGGAAGGGGCGCCTTTTTTGTTTGAGGAAAAAGTTTAGCGGCTCCGGTTCATGCTGAGACTGACGGAAGGAAATTACGCATTACGAATTAATATGATGTTTACAGAAGCGGACGCAAGACAGATTGAGAAAGAAGGCCTCACTCGCGAACGGGTGCTGGCACAGATCGACCTATTCAAGAGAGGCGTTCGTCCGGTCAAGCTCGACAGGCCCTGTACTGTTAATGACGGCATCGTTACCCTTTCGGAAGAAGAGCTGACGAAGATGGTGGCATTGTACGAAGAAGAGCTCGGGATGGGCAGGGAGGTGCTGAAGTTCGTGCCCGCTTCCGGGGCTGCCAGTCGCATGTTCAAGGATTGGTACATATATCTCGAGAAAGGAAATCTGGATGCGAGACAGGGGGGGGAGTTCGCCGGGGAACTAAAAAGGTTCGCATTTTATATGGATTTGCGCGATGCAATACTGCGTGACGGCGAAGACCTTGAAAACATGTTGGAAGTCGAAAGGCACGCCGATATCTTGGCATACATCTTGACATCTAAGGGGTTGAACTACGGCAACCTCCCTAAGGCCCTGTTAAAATTCCATGCCTATCCTGAAGGCAGCCGCACGGCCCTTGAAGAGCATCTGGTGGAGGCAGCCCTCTATACGAAAGACCCCTGTCGCATCTGCAGGCTCCATTTAACTCTCTCGGAGGAGCATCAAAGAGACGTTGCGGATTACCTGTGCGTGATTAAAAGCTATTATGAGAAGGACTATGACGTAACCTTTGACATCGCACTCTCCACGCAGAAATCGTCTACGAATACCATAGCCGTGGATTTGGATAACCGACCGTTTCGGGATCAACACGGGGAGCTCGTTTTCAGGCCGGGCGGACACGGCGCCCTTCTCGATAATCTGAACAGTATAGGGGGAGACATAGTCTATCTGAAGAATATCGACAATATAGTGTCTGACAGGTTGAAGCCGGTCACCGTATTTTACAAGAAGGTTATCGGGGGCCATCTCATTGCCCTGCAGAACGAGATATTCAGATACCTGCGGTACCTGGATAAAGGTGAACCGGACGAAGAAGTTATCCGGGAACTAAGGTTATTCTGTGAGAAGAGGCTTCATCTTGTTATGCCGCCGTGGTTTGAAGATTTGCCCCTTACGGAGAAGGGCTCTTTTATTTTTCAGAGACTCAACCGGCCGATCAGGGTATGCGGCATGGTAAGAAATCAAGGGGAGCCGGGCGGAGGTCCTTTCTGGATAAACGGGGAAGATGGAACGCAGTCGCTTCAGATTATTGAGGAGTCACAGATAGATTCGGGATCGGCAGAGCAGCGGGCGATCTGGTTACGGGCAACCCATTTTAATCCAGTCGATCTTGTTTGTGGGGTTCGCAACTACCGGTCTGAGAAATTTGACCTCCGTGAGTTCGTAGATCGCGAGGCCTATTTCATTTCACAGAAATCTGAAAAGGGCAGGGACCTTAAAGCGCTTGAACTACCCGGTCTGTGGAACGGGTCAATGGCGTTCTGGATCACCATTTTTGTCGAAGTGCCAATCGAGACCTTCAATCCCGTAAAGACGATCCATGATTTACTAAGGCCGGAGCATCTGGCCTGAGTTTCATTTTATCAACCAGCACTCTATGTCATCCCTGAGTGCCGCTTTCACCTGAATGTGACTTGTGGAATCTCCTTTCCGGCACAGTGCCGTAACTTCCTCATTTTTTGGCGCGTCGCTGTATGAGGCACAAAGGGATGCGGCGGAGAGGATCGTCGTTTCGCCGCTTCCGTAAGGAACGATAACGGTCGGGCCGGGAAATTGCTCCATATTGATAACGATGTCTTCCCCGCGAGAAAGTCTTTGGAGCGTCTCATTCTCGACGCTGTTCCGCCCCACAATAGCTTTGGAAAACTCATTGATTCGAAAGTGTCTGCCGTATTTGAGAAGCTCTATATCTCTTATCTCAAAATCCATGCCGTGCCGAAAGAGATCTCTCAATCTCTTGGAAAACATGGAGTCAGTAAGAAGGCATCCCCCTGCGGGAGCTGAGTAATGGCCAATGCCGTAGTGCCTCGCCATCTCAATCTGATCCTTCCTGCCCCTTCCTTTAATGGCAAGGAGCCTTTGACGGTCAACCGTGCCTTCGATTTCCGGTCTTGTTGCAGGGAGAAGCAGCGCACTCAAGGGTCTAAGGATATACTCCTGATACCCTGAATTTTTCGCAACTATATAAAGAGACTGTCTGGTCTGGGACATGGGGCGCTGGCCGAGCACCTCACCCGTAAAAATGAAATCAGCGCCCCTTTCTTCCATGATCCTGCCGGCTGTTTTCAGCATGAGGGTGTGGCAGTCGATGCATGGATTCATGTTCTTTCCGTATCCATACCTGGGGGCCTTTAGGATATCAAGGTGTTCTTTCGTAATATCCACTTCCACAAGATGGAGGCCGATTTCTTTTGCAGCCGCTTGAGCCTTTTCAGGACTAAAAAAGGGGGTCGTACACGTAACCCCCGTAACCTCAACACCCAGCGCCATGATGACTTTTGCTGCAAGCATGCTGTCCAATCCCCCTGAGAATAGACCTATTCCTTTTACTTTCAATATCTGACGATATTCACCTCCCATTTATTGTTCAGCAGTCCATATATTTCAGGATCTATATCAAAATCGACAAGATAAGAATCTCCTTTGTCCCGCGTTATTTTAAAGGCGGGGAAGCTGACCGTGCCTGTCGGTTTATCGGTTTTTTCAGGAACTGAAAAGGAGAAGCTGGCAAATATGAAGGGCATGTTAGCGGCCTGCAAGGCTTTCTCAATAACCGTTCTTTTCGTCTCGCTGCCGTCGAGAATGATTGTCTCCGTGCCCCGGGTTTTCAAACCGTCAAGGAACTGTTGGGGGATTTTTTTTGAGAGAACGATTATTTGCTTATCCCCTTTTTTCGCAAGCACATCGGCCTTGGTAGAGAGGTAAAAACCGCTTGCGGAGGCGTCAAGTATCCCGACGTCAGTATCTCTGCTTGTCTGATATCCGAGTACATTGAGCAGGGAATTGACCAGTTCCGTGTTAGTGCCGGCGTTCATATTTGATATTTGCGGCGGCGCATATTTTTCGTCCGGCGCTGTTGCCACACCTTGTCCATCTAATATTTCTGTTATAATCATGCCGTTTCGCTCGGCATAATGGGTCATGGGCTGGGGCAACAACCGGGAATCTTCTGACACAAATGACAGTCCCTGCAGGTAAGGTTTACCATCATTCGTTTTTTTCATGACAATCCAGTCGAGGGAAAGCTGAAGCGGCGAGCCGGTGCCTACGGTGTAAGGTGTTGTCCTTCTCGTCATTGAATATACGTTCGAGGCACCGACAATCTTTTGGAGGATTGCAGCGGTATCGTCGCTACTTGTTATATCAACCGAATGATAATTCTTCCAGTTGGACTGAATCATATTCTTCAGCGTGTCGGGCATGCGATTCCCGAAATCCAAAAAAATCGAACTTCCGTCATCCAGTTCAACAACGGGTATTGTGGAGCAGTCGATAGCAACCTGCCCTAACTCCGGAATGGGAATATAGTATTTGCCGAGCGTTATAAGTGTTCCATTCATTCTGGTGACGACAACTTTTATGATATCGAGATGCGCTCGTGGGAGGATGACGGGTTTGTCCTTGGCTTCATCTTTAGCAGACTTAGCGGATGATTCGGCCTCCTGTGCTTTGAACTCCTGTTTAGTAATGACTATGCTTCTGCGGGGCAGTTGCAATGTCCGGCCGGGATATATCATGTTGTAGTTTCTGATGTCCGGATTCAACTGCTTGATATCTTCTACGGCTTTTCGAAGCTCGGGCATCTTCACATTCAGCTCGCGCATGGCGATCCGGCTTATGGAATCGCCTTTTCTTATGGTATAATTCAATGTCTCGGAACTCTCTTCCCCTTGCGGAGCAGCGCGCCTTTCCGCTTCGGGGAGTATAACGACCTGGCCGGGTTTGATTTTGTTTAGATCTTTTATTTCCGGGTTCAGTTGTTTTATCAGCGTGAGTCTGTGTGCGGTCACTCCCGCCTGGGCTCTCATGATTTGAAACAGCCACTCCCCTTCCTTAACTACGTACGGGCGTGTCTTTGCGCTTAGCGTTGCTGTTTTTTGAAAGGATAGATGCGCAGTATCCTCCTCGGCGAAAGAGTATTGCGCTGTAACGGTGAGAAACGTCATGGAAAGAAGAATGAGACAGATTGATCTCAGACCGGGATTGCCCATAACTATACCTCATTAAAATATTGCACTGCTTTAGAATGCAAAAAAGTAGTTCCTGCAAACTATGTAATCACGTGTGTTATTAGCATAATTATTGTCGCTGTGCAAAGTAAAATCTCAATATCATTAGGTTCATTCAATACCGTGATTATGTGCTGCGAAGATTTTCAGACTGCCTTTATTGAATTCGGCAGCGAGCGAATGACTAACGATACCGTTGCTTAAGAATCGAAGATTTTCGGCAGCTTTCTGCGGAGAGCTTCAATATCAATGGTTGCAAGAACTAGCATTAATGATATAATAAACGCGATTGATGAAGAGATGACGGCATTTCCCAACTGAGGATAGCGAATGACTAATATGGAAAATAATCCGGCTTTTGTAAAAGAGCTCCAGACGAGGTTTGATAAGAAATTAAAGGAAAACGAAATCTCGGTATTGGAATACTGGAAAGCACAGATTGATAGACTGCTGGCCATGAAACCGGACGGTATTGCATCACTCCAGTCGCAGATAAAAAGAGTCTCGGATATGATGGATACGAGAATAAGAACGATGAAAAAGGAATAATATGGACAGCATAGCAAATTTCTTGTTCGAGGTGGGCATGTTAAAAAAGACCCCGAGAACGGGCTTCAGGTTCTTGGGCTCCGGCTGCGAATCCGTGGCTGAACATATTCTGCGAACGATATTTATCGGCTATGCCTTAAGTAAGCTTGAACCTGGTCTCGACGAATTGAAGGTGCTGAAGATATGCCTAGTCCATGACCTTCCCGAAGCCAGAACCGGCGACATGAATTACATGTACAAGAAATATGTCACCGTGCATGAGGAAAAGGCCGTACGGGAACTCACGCAAACGTTGTTCTTCGGTGATGATATTAAGTCAGTCATCGACGAATTTAACGAGAAGAAGACGAGAGAGGCTCTCATTGCGCACGATGCCGACCAGCTTGCTCTAATTCTCCAGCTGAAAGAATGCGGCGACCTTGGCAACAAATACACCGATGAATGGATTGAATTTGCGAGAAGGCGACTTCATACTGAAACTGCGAAAAAACTGGCACTCAGCATCATTAAGACGGATTCCTCCGAGTGGTGGTTCAAAGACAAGAGCGATTGGTGGGTGAATGGTTGCAGCGCCGATAATGAATAGGAATGATGACCTCTTTTAGATGTCAGCTTGAACGCCGTCCGAGACCAAATCCGGACAATCTAATCTCTTCACGACATAATAAGTATCGGCACGTCGCCTACTACCCAACCCCCAGTTGAAGGCGTGCCCGGCATGGCATCTTATTGCGGCGGGCGCGATCGCGCACCGATCGGATCGGGAAGTGCGTGTGGCTACAGGATGCGCGCCTATCAGAATGTCTATCGGTTCAGTATTCCCCTCAAAGATAAAGTGGCGTCGTAATATTAACGGAGAGGTCTGTCCCTCGGACAAGGTCTCACGACAGGGAATTCTTTCAAGCTCTCAGCCCTGGGCTGGAAAATGGGATTTCGTGAGGCGCCGGCTTCACATTTCTGCAGCCTCTCTTAGCCTTTACACCGATCGTTGGATTCTGTTCTCTGCTTGACAGTAGTGCAAAAATACCCTACATTATCGCCGCTTTTAGTAATTCAGGAGAAGATTTAACCATGGCCACAAAGAAAAAGAGAAGAACGGATGAGATAAAGGGAAAGAAAAATAAGAAGCGCATGAAGAAGTCTATTCTTTTTTTGATTATCACTACGGTTGTGGCGTGTCTCATACTTTTCTTCGTAATCACTTTCGAGTATGTGTTCCCGCCAACCAGGGATAACGCCGCAAGGAAGGAAAAACAAGAGGTTGTACTATACTTTTCCGACGCGAATGAGCGGTTTTTAGTTCCGGAAAAGAGGTATATTCCCAAGGAAGAGAATGACCAAGCCAAGGCCGGGGAATTGGTAAAGGCTTTGCTCGAAGGTTCTAAGACAAAGCTTGTAAGGACCTTCCCGGAAGGCGTAGCGCTCGACAATGTCAGAATAGACGATAAACAAACCGCTTATGTGAGCTTTGACAAGAATCTTGTCAAACAACATCCCGGCGGCAGTACCAGCGAAATGGCGACAATATATTCGCTGACCAATACCCTGATGCGCAACATCAACGGCATCAAGAGGGTGAAGTTATTGATAGACGGGAAGGAAGTGGAGTCTATCAAAGGGCATATTGATACGAGGCAGCCGTTTACCATGAATAAGGACCTGTTGGCGCCGGGTGCAAAAGAAGGGTAATGCACGATACAGGGATTCACTCTCAGGTTGGCCCATGGCTTCAAAAAAGAAACTTTCAAGAACAAGAAATATCGGTGTGGTGGCCCATATAGATGCAGGCAAGACCACTGTCACCGAAAGAATACTCTTCTACACAGGGATATTGTACAAGATGGGAGAGGTTCATGACGGCGAAGCCGCAATGGACTGGATGCCGCAAGAGCAGGAGAGAGGAATAACGATTAGTTCCGCTGTTACGGCCTGCACCTGGGAGAATCATGATATCCAGATAATTGATACTCCGGGTCATGTGGATTTTACCATGGAGGTTGAACGGTGCCTGAGAGTTCTCGATGGGACGTTAGTCGTGTTTTGCGCCGTTGGCGGTGTTGAACCACAATCAGAAACAGTCTGGCACCAGGCGGATAAATATGGCGTCCCCAAAATAGCTTTTATCAATAAGATGGACAGGGTCGGCGCTGATTATTTCGGTACCGTCAAGATGATGGGTGAAAGGTTTAATTCAATACCGTTACCGATACAGATACCTCTCGGTGAGGAAGATCAGTTCAGGGGCATCATAGACCTGATCAGACAGAAGGCGGTCACCTGGGATGACAGCACGCTCGGGTCGTCTTATTCGGTGTCAGATATTCCATCTGACATTCTTTCGCAGGCCAAAGAGCATCGTGAGAAACTGATTGAATCACTCGCCGAGATGGATGATCACATTGCGGAGAACTATCTGGAAGGAGCAGTCGTTTCGGAAAAAGAAATGATAAGAGCCATCAGGCAGGCGACGATCTCTCTAAAGGCTGTTCCCGTAATGTGCGGCTCCGCCTTGAGAAATAAGGGCATTCAGCCGATACTTGATTCTATCGTTCATTTTCTTCCTTCGCCGGATGATATCCCTCCCGTTAGGGGTCTCAATCCTGTGACGAAGAAGGAAGAGGTGCGATACAGCCGTGAAGATGAGCCCCTTGCGGCCCTCGCGTTCAAGATCAGGCAGGATGAAGGCAGAAAACTGACGTATCTGAGGATTTATTCGGGTCTCATAAAGGTGGGCGATGCCGTGTTTAATGCCAGCATCGGGAAAAGGGAAAAAATTGCGCGACTATTGAAGATGCACGCCAATAAACGGGAAAGAATCGAAAGGTGCGGCGCCGGAGATATCGTTGCCGTTCTGGGTCTCAAGGATACGACGACGGGAAATACGATCTGCGATGAATCCCATCCGATTCTTCTCGAACCTATTGAGTTTTATAAACCCGTCATAAGCCAGGCCATAGAGGCCAAGACGCCGGCTGATCAGGAAAAACTGACAGTCGCGCTGGCCAAGCTTATAGAAGAAGATCCCACAATTGAGGTGAAGTATAATGATGAGACCGCTCAAACCGTAATTTCGGGCATGGGCGAGCTTCACCTGGAAATCGTCATCGACAGATTGAAAAGAGATTTCGGCGCCCATGTTAATGTCGGTAAACCGCGAGTTGTGTATCGGGAAACAATTCAAAAGAAAGCAGAAATCGAAGGACTCTTTGAAAAGGAACTTGGCGAAAAAAAACATTTTGGCCATGTTCGTCTGTTGCTTGAACCGAGGGGCAGGGGAGAGGGTAACGAAATTGTCATACAGACCGCCGATACTGCAATACCGGAAGAATTCCATATCGCCATCCGTGAAGGCATTGAAGAAGCGACCCTCAGCGGTATAACTAAGGGTTACCCGATCGTGGATATCAGGGTAACAGTGACCGGGGGATCACTTAAAGAAGGGGAATCTACGACGCTCGGGTATAAGATAGCGGCGTCATCCGCTGTCAGAAATGGTTGTTTGCAGGCGGATCCGATACTGCTTGAGCCGATCATGATGGTAGATGTCATCGTGCCCGGAGAATTCATGGGAGAAGTAATCGGGGATATAAATGCAAGAGGCGGAGAAATTCAAGCCATCGCGCCAAAGGGAACGATAAGTGAGGTCAGGGGCAAGGTACCCCTGAGGGAGATGTTTGGATATTCAACGGACCTGCGTTCCGCAACTCAGGGCAGGGCCACTTTCTCCATGCGATTCTTTGAATACGGGAAGAATTGATTTATTATCCATGGATGATATTATTGAGTATTCCATACCGAGGGAAACGTAGCTGACCGGGTGCAGCGTAATTATCTGAGCAACATATGGCGATGATCTTGAAGTTCATGAAAGGATTGTACCGGGAGCGCTTTGTTCAGATCGCCACTGTCATCCTGAGTGTTATCTTCATCAGTGCAACCAGCGTCTATTATTTTGAACGTGCCGGCGAAGAATCCACCATTCGTTCTTTATGGGATGGAGTCTGGTGGGCAGTAGTAACCATGGGCACTGTCGGTTATGGCGACATATATCCCGTGACGGCGGGCGGAAGAGCGGTCGGGTTGATACTCATCTTTGCAGGTGTGGGATTGATGTCCCTTTTCACGGCAACCATCGCCTCCATATTTGTTGAACGGAAGATTAAGGAGGGAAAAGGCTTGGAAACTGTCAAGGAGAAAGACCACATTGTTCTATGCGGCTGGAATCAGCATACTGAAGAAGTCCTCCAGGTGCTGACGACATACGGCTCCATGAAAGATACGCCCATCATCCTGATAAATGAACTTCCGGTTGACGATGTAGATTCCCTCAAGCTCAAATATGACAAATACAATCTTAAATTTCTCAGAGGTAATTACGTTCATGAAGACGTTCTTTCGAGGGCCAATATAACTAAGGCCGCCTTTGCCTTAATAATGGCAGACACATCAGGAAGCCATCCGCATGAGCGGATCGATGAAAGAACAACCCTTGCCGCCTTGACAATCAAGTCTATAGCACCCAACGTTAAGACCGTTGCCGAGCTTCTCGATAGTGAAAACAAGCAGCATTTAAAACGGGCAAATGTTGATGAAATCGTTATCAGAGGCGAACATGTGGGTTCGCTGCTCGCCAGTGCGATTAATTCCCCAGGTCTCCCCAAGATATTTTCGAGCATGCTGTCTACGGGCGGCACCAACAAATTGTTGCGGGCAGAAATCCCCCGAAGTTTTGTCGGCAGCACATTTAAGGAACTGTCGTCATTTTACAGGGAAGAACAGCACGCTATCCTGATAGGTGTCCTGACGGAAAAGAAGGCAATGAAGCTGGCGGATATTTTATCGGATGATACATCCATTATTGATACCTTTATCAAGGACAAGATAAGGGAATCAAAAAAAGATTTTTTTTATAAGAAAGAAGAGACGCAATTCATCTTAAATCCTGACGATGGATATATCATCAAAGACGGCCAATTTGCCGTCATACTTTCGAGGGCAATGCCGGCGAGATGAAGTGATGAGAAAGAGTCTCTCATGCGTCTCGCATAGGAGGCTCCGAAAGTTTCTGGGACATAGTAGATGCTGCAAGACCGGCAGAGGTTTATGCTTGGAGGGATGATTGATGGATAAGGATATTGCTGCATTGATGGATATTGCCCTTTTTAAGAACCTGGCTCCGGAAAAAATCCAAAGCGTTATGCATATCCTGCGTAAAGTCACCTTTTCGGCCAATGAAATCATCATGAGAGAGGGCGATATCGGAGACACGATGTATATTATTCTGGACGGCACCGTCGAGATCGCAAAGAGTCTTATTCTGGACGATGCAGATAATGAGGAGTCGGGGAAGAACAAGGTCTTTACGAGGCTTGACGGCAAACAACATGCGGTCTTCGGGGAGATGGCGCTCCTTGAGGAACTGAGAAGGACCGCCTCTGTAAGGGCGGTTACGGATTGCGTTATGTATGAAATGAAGAAGGATGACTTCTTGAAGGTTGCTGAAGAGGACCATGAACTTGGCTACCGTATACTGTTGAATCTGGGGCGGATTGTGAGTGCAAGATTAAGGAGAGCGGATGAGGACACAGTAAAGCTTACGACAGCCCTCAGCATCATGTTGCACGAGGCATAATTGTTCTGGAAAGGGAATGATTTTTACAATGGCAAGAATAAATGATGATGAAGATTTCCACAACGAAGCATCCAACCCACCTCTGCTTGACAAGGATAAATTGCTGAAGAGTATTTTTCGGATAAGTACTTTTCTTACGGCTCCCTCCAATGTGGATGAAATACTATCCAAAATTTTGGATGAAGTTGTCGATACCATGGGTTTCGACATGGGGATAATCAGGCTTCTTGATGAGACAAAGCAGTATCTGGAAACGAAGGTCGTAAAAAACTACAGCCCTGAAGAGACGGAGAGGGCATTTTCCGTTGCCCTGAATATCTACGAACATGATTGTCTGTCGACAAAGGTGGCAAAATCAGGCCAGGTCATTGCCATCGAGGATGCGGCGACTGATCCGAGAATCACGGAAACTGATCGCTTGCTGACGAAGATTCTCAGTAAGGGCTCCATTGTATGTGTGCCCCTCAGGATAGGCGATGATGTCATTGGGACAATAGCGGCATGGTGCAAAGAGAAAACAAAATTTTTCACCGAGGAAATCAGCCTCTTTTTGACATTTGCCAGTCAGATGAGCATTGTAATCCACAACACCCGGCTCTTTGAGACAAATGCGGAGAAGATCCGTCAGTTAATGATTCTTCAGGAAGCTGTTTCGGAGATAAATTTGAGTCGCGTCCTCGATAACCGCATACTCGACATCCTCAATAAGAGTGCGCTGAAAATTGCGGGCGCCGACAGAGTGCTCGTATATTTCCTGGACATCGAAAAGGATCGATGTCTCGTCACGGATGGCGGCAAAGTGTTCATCGAGGATAGAAAGGCCTATGATGGGATGATAGGCAAGAGCATCATTAATCAGGCAATGGACAATAATAGTATTGTCGTCAAGCGCGAATCTGATGAACGGTCTCTAACCCTCCTGCCCGTTTATGATGGTTTCTCATCGGAAATAGCATTTCCCCTTCATATTAAAGACAAGTTTAAAGGGGCGCTGTATCTCGCGAAGCGGACAGGCACCTACTCAGAGGATCAAATCAATATCCTGGATATACTCGTTAAGAATGCAGTCACGTCATATGACAACGTTATTATGCATTCCATGCTTTCACTTGAAGCGGAGTCCCTCAAGACGGAAGTTGAGAAACTGAAGGAGAGGGAAGATATTCTCTTAGGCTTTCATAATATTCTCGGTAAATCAAAGAAGATGATCGGTATCTTCCACGTGATTGAGGAAGTGGCGTCACACAATACAAACATATTGATTCAGGGCGAAAGCGGCACCGGCAAGGAATTGATTGCCCGCGCCATTCACAGGCAGAGCAACAGGTCGCCCAGGCCCTTCGTCGATGTTAATTGCGCTGCTATTCCAGGGACGCTATTAGAAAGTGAACTGTTTGGATATGAGCCGGGAGCCTTTACCGATGCACGCAAGAAGAAAATAGGTCTTCTCGAATATGCCAATGGAGGCACGCTGCTGCTTGATGAGGTTGGAAATATGAGCATCCAGCTGCAGGTAAAATTTCTGCGCATGCTGGAAAATTGTTATGTGAGGCGCCTTGGCGGAACGGAAAATATACCCATCGATGTGAGGTTCATTTTTTCAACGAATATGGATCTTGCCAAGATGGTCAGTGAAGGGTCGTTTCGCGAAGACCTTTTTTACAGAATAAGAGTGGTTCCTATTGTTATCCCGCCGCTCCGTGAAAGACCGGATGATATACTCCTCCTGGCAAGGCACTATATAGAAGAATTTAATAGGAAGTTCAGCAAGAAAGTGAAGGGGTTCAGTAAAGAGGCAGAGCTGATTTTGAAGGCCTATACTTGGCCGGGGAATGTAAGGGAGTTGAAGAACATAATTGAGCGGGTCATGATCCTGCAGAAATTCGGCAGTGTCCTTTCGCCGGAGGACCTTCCAGCAGAAATAAAGGTGGTTCCCAATTATAAATACCTCAAAGTTGAGATTGAAAAGTTTCTTCCTACTCTTTCGTCCGGTGAAATAGATTACACATTGGTGACACAGAAAATTATGAGCGACATTAAAGAGAAAATCCTTGAAAATGCCCTCGAAATAAGCGGCGGAAACAAGACTGCCGCGGCCAGGCATTTAAGCATTTCTCGTTACAAATTCATCAGAGAACGAAAGAAGATTGATAAGCATATCAATTGATGACATGCGGCATATCGTGCCAATGCAGCACGATACGTGCTGTATATGCACAATTACCGAACCATGCGATATCTTAGAATTAGTTCATTTGCGGACAAATATATTGTGCTCTTAGCGCACAAATAATTCTCGGAAATATTCGTCAAATCCTTTCTTCTTAAGATAATCGCTTCATTTCAAAAACAGAGCGGCCCTTACTGTAATTTGTAAATTATTGATTTATAGAACTTATACCCTCATTGCGATTTCCTCGCTCTAAATTCACACACACAGTTTGCGGCAGCATTAAAGTGGCAGCAATTTTGCAGAAGTAAATTACAACTTGAAGAGACCTCTCGAGAGAGTAAGAAACCTTTAGGAATCATAGCCGATAGAGCAAGGATGAAAGGTAGATCTCAGGGGTCTCATGAAAATTTATTACAAATATATATATTAGATGAAAAAGGAGGAAGAACACAAAGACAAAAATAGAAATCAGGAAGACAATATCCCAGGCGGGAGCTCCGAGCTCGGCGAATTCGGTACTGAGTATGAGTTTTTTATCAGTGATGATGCCAGGGTGAAAGAGGAATTATCGGATGGAGCTGATGCGAGGGAGACTGTAAAATGGGCATACGATAGAGATCAAAGCAAAACATTTTTTCTTCCTGATTTTTTTCCCCACGAAGATTAGCTCTCCTTGCGCATGAAATTCTCTAACTTCGAGTCGGTGGACGGTTTCCTTCCCTCCTTTGCCGTCCACCGATCCCCCGTGCAGACAAATGATGAAGGGTCAAACATTCTCGCCATAATGGATGACGCGGCTATATTCATCCTTTCAGGCGTCCATCGTCCCGATAAATAGACTTTGCTCCAATGGACGATTGTATTCAGACATGAAATCGGAAGTAAGCAATATCGCCATCGGCTATCATATAATCTCTTCCTTCGATCCTTATCAGTCCTGCTTCCCTCGCTGAAGATAAGCTGCCCGCGCGAATAAAATCGTTGTAGTGTATTATATCCGCTTTTATGAACCCCTCCTCCATATCGCTGTGTATCTTTCCCGCAGCTTCCGGCGCTCGCGAACCGCGGGGCACCGTCCAGGCCCGGAGTTCCGGGCCGACCGTTGTGTAAAACGTTAGCAATCCCAGGAGAGCGTACCCTGCCCGAATTAGCTTACTGAGGCCCGGCTCCTCTATGCCCAGACCATTGAGAAATACCTGTTGCTCGTCTTTAGGAAGTTCTGCTATTTCCGCTTCCAAATCCCCGCAGATGGCGATTGCGTTTGAATCTTCCTTGCGTGCAATCGATTCCACTTTCAGGATGCAGTCAGTAGCACCCTTGAGGACAGCCTCGCTGACATTAGAAACATACAGGACTTTCTTTGACGTAAGCAGGTGGAGGTCTCGCACGATCATCTGCTCATCTTCCTGTAAGGTCATCTCGCGTGCAACGGTTCCCGTTGCAAGAACGTCCTTGATGCGGAGACATGTATCTAACTCTTTACGGGCGACCTTGTCTCCTGTTTTTGCGAGCCTTTCGATCTTCGCAATTCTCTTTTCGACGGTTTCCAGATCGGCTATAATCAATTCCGTATTTATTATCTCTATATCGCGTTCAGGGTCGACGGCGCCGTAGATATGGACGACAGACGGATGATCGAAGCATCGTACGATGTGCACGATAGCATCAACTTCCCTGATATGGCCCAAGAACTTGTTGCCAAGACCTTCACCTTTGCTTGCACCTTTGACGAGCCCGGCGATGTCAAGGAATTCCATGGTGGCAGGAGTAACTTTCGGAGGTCTGACAATTTCGGCAATTCTTTGCAGCCGTTCATCCGGAACTTGTACAATCCCGATATTGGGGTCGATGGTGCAGAAGGGATAATTGGCCACTTCGGCTCCTGCGGCGGTCAAGGCATTGAATATTGTGGATTTCCCAACATTGGGAAGTCCGATAATACCGCACTTGAAGCCCACGGTATCCTCCTTTGTCAGGCCGCTGTTCTTTTACAACTTTGATTCTTTAACAGCTGTATGGTGTATTGGGATAGATCAAGGCTGCACCGCATCGCCCTCGTCCCCCACTTGACTGGCAGGTTTCTCATTGTAAAGATTCATGGCCGCCTGAATTCCGGACGTGGCAATCATTGTCACTGCATTGCTTACCGTTTTCATGAGTTCTGGCAGCAGTCTTATTTCATCATCGGTAAACTGTTCAAGGACGTATCTCTCAACCGGCAGTTTATCAAGAGGTCTTCCGATACCGATTCTTACCCTGATGAATTCCGGATTGACGAGGTTGTCTATTATGGAGATTAGTCCTTTATGGCCGGCATGACCGCCGCCTGCCTTCAAGCGGATTGTCCCGAAGGGGAGATCTACGTCGTCATGAACGACGATGAGGTCGTGTATGTCAATTTTGAAGTAATCTACGATCTTCTTTACTGCAGAGCCGCTGATATTCATGAAGGTCATGGGCTTGACGAGCAGGATCGGAATGTCACCGATCCTGCCTTTTCCATAACAGGCGTCAAAACCTTTCAATTGAACGGGAATGTTGTGGCGGGCAGCGATTTCATCAACGGCCAAGAATCCACAGTTGTGCCTGGTGATCTGGTACTTGAGCCCCGGATTTCCCAGCCCTATTATAAGCTTCAAACAGTCACCTCTAAGTGGGGATAGAAGTCTTACACTTGACCGGGAGTGCAACCCGCAAACGCGGCTCTGTAGGCAGAGCGAAGCTGAGAATATTGTCTTTGCCGTGGATGTCCCGCACTGCAAGCGGAAAGCTTCAGTGCTTACTTGCCTTTTTCTTCTTCTTCCGGCGTTTCTACTACTTCTCCTTCTTGTTCTTCTTCTACTGCCTCAGCTTTCACGACGGCTTTCGGTGCGGCAACCGATGCTATTATCATATCTTGCGGATCGAGGACATTTACGCCATCGGGCAATTTTATATCCTGCACTTTTACCGAATCGCCTATGTCAAGACCACTTATATCGACCTCAACAAATTCCGGCAGAACTGTGAAGAGGCAGGATACTTTTATTTCTCTTTTTATATGATGCAGCTCTCCCCCGTTATCGATGCCTATAGCCTGTCCCTTGAAATGAATAGGTACGTCGAGGGTAATAGCGCGTTCCATGTCGATCTCGCAAAAATCAACATGAAGGAATCTCCTGCTGACAGGGTCTATCTGCAGTTCCTTAATGAGGGTGAACTTTTCCATATTTCCGCCGTTGACTATCTGCAGGTTTATGAAAATGTTTTCCTCCTTGCCCTTTAGTATCTTCTTCAAATCCGTAGAATTCACTGCCAGCAGGACAGGTTCGCTCTTGGGGCCGTAGAATACTGCCGGTGTCATCCCTTCTCTTCTAAGTCTTCGGGAAACACCTTTTCCGGAGCTCTTCCGATGACTGGCCTTTAATTCACTTATTTCCATCTATTCCTCCTATATGAAAAGCGAATGTACTGAATCGTTGTAGTAGATGCGTCTGACTGCTTCACTTATCAGTCCGGCGACAGAGAGCACTTTGATGCGGTTGCAAGTCTTAGCCTTTTCATGCAGGGGAATGGTGTCAGTGACGATAATCTCCTTAAGGCTTGAACTTTCTATCCTTTCTATTGCAGGTCCGGAAAGGACGGGATGGGTACAGCACACAGAAACCTCCACGGCCCCCGCTCCTTCGAGTGCTCGGGCCGCCTGCGTTATCGTGCCCGCTGTATCGATCATATCATCAAGCACGATGACGCGTGCACCTTTCACGTCGCCGATGATATTCATGACCGCTGACTCGTTGGGACCTTCCCGTCTCTTGTCCACGATGGCAATATTGACGTCCAACCGCTTGCCGAACGCCCTCGCCCTTTCCACGCCGCCCGTGTCGGGAGATACGATGACGATATTGCCCTGATAATTTCTTCTGATGTAATCCAGGAGTACAGGGGTGGCGAAAAGATTGTCAACGGGGATATTAAAAAAACCTTGGATCTGGCCGGCATGGAGGTCTATCGAAAGAACACGAGAGGCGCCTGCTGCCGTGATAAGATCTGCCACAAGCTTTGCTGAAATCGGCGCCCGCGGTGCCACCTTTCTATCCTGTCTCGCATAACCATAATATGGTATTACAGCAGTTATACGGTCTGAAGAAGCCCTCTTCATGGCATCGATCATGATGAGGAGTTCCATGCAGGTGCTATTGACGGGCGGACAGGTCGATTGAATGATAAAAGTGTCCATACCACGCACGTTTTCATTTATTTCCACCCTTGTCTCACCGTCACTGAACGTTGTTACGCTGGCCTTGCCGAGCGATACTCCCAAGTTTTCACAGACCTTCTGGGCGAGAGGCAAGTTCGCATTCCCGGAGAAAATTCTCATTCTATCAAGCATGTAAATCCCTTCAAAAAAAAGTTATTATATGTGGCTGGGGCGGGAGGATTCGAACCTCCGTATGCAAGAACCAAAATCTTGTGTCTTACCGCTTGACGACGCCCCATTATTAACTGACGTAGCAGTAGAGGAATACGAGATTCACGACGGCGGGAATGACGAAACGCGCATCATATAGAGCGAGCCGCGAATACCGACCATTCTCTCCCACCGGCGTTCTCCAAAGCCTTCTCTGCCGTAATCGCGCCTTGTTCATCTGCGAAAATTCCCATAACCGTCGGGCCGCTACCGGACATTAGCGCGCCAAGAGCGCCATTTTGCACTAAAATGTTCTTAAAATACCGCAGAATGGGATGAAGGACCAGAGTGACCCTCTCCAGATCGTTATGGAGTCCTTTTACTACGTCATCAGCAGTATGAAGCACTGGACATTTATAATTTACAACGCGTTTTGTCAATCTTAAATTAAGGTTGTCATAAACCATTTTTGTGGAGATCCCAAAGCCGGGATTTATCAGGACAAACCACAAAGGAGGAACATTGTCGGCAGCTTGAAGACGATCGCCGATGCCGGATGCCCAGGCTGCCTTCCCGAAGATAAAGAAAGGGACATCTGCACCGAGTTTTGCGCCGATTTTCATCAGATCATCGGTGTTATAGTGGAGATCCATCAAATCGTTTACGGTCATGAGTGCCGTCGCTGCATTTGAACTCCCACCGCCAAGTCCGGCCGCTACAGGGATCTTTTTATTGATGGTGATATGCATGCCAGGAGGATGTGAGAGGCGGGAGAGGAGGGCATCTGCCGCTCTGTATACGATATTATCGTTGTTTTCCGGAATGGCGCTGCCGGGGCAGCTCAATGTTATGCCGTGGTCAGCCGGGGAGAATATCATTTCATCATAAAGACTAATCCTTTGCATCAACGTTGAAATATCATGAAAGCCGTCTTTCCGCTTACCCAG
Source organism: Syntrophaceae bacterium (assembly GCA_003153775.1). Taxonomy (GTDB): domain Bacteria; phylum Desulfobacterota; class Syntrophia; order Syntrophales; family UBA2185; genus Fen-1135. The sequence continues at coordinate 111,749 of PMBI01000094.1, forward strand.
GACGCGGAGGTGGAGGTTGACCTTTGCAGGCGATAATTTGCTGATCATCCTGCTTCCTTCTCTTTGACGTATCTTATCATCAGCTCATACAGGATTCCCTCGATGAGCCCTTTTTCATCGTTATCGAGATTTCCCGCCGTTTTAATTTTTATCATGTTTAGCATGTCGATTGTTTGTTTAGCCGCAGCGAGATTCTTTTGTGCTTTATTTGTCGCGGGGTCGGGAAAATCACCGAGATGATACATGACAGTTGTACTCAGCGAAAGAACGAAATTGGAAAAGGTGACTTCCGGGATATATTCCTCCCGTGTCCCTGCCTCATCATTTTCTTTCACAGGTTTCTCCTCTGATTTCTTACCCCCTGCCGTCTCCTCTTTCTTTAAATCTTCCGCGCGTGCTTCCCCGGATTCATCAAAAATTCGTTTATCCTTGATCACAAATCCCTTCTCTTTTTTTCCATCGTCCATGATAGTCTCCTTCTATGCCAACAAGCATCCGTGTTCTTCATTAAGCCTGGACTGATTCTCCGGAATAAGGCTACATGTTAAATTAACGACACTTAATTAAGAGCTTCACAACGAGCATTTACCATCTATGCTCACATGGGCTTCATGCTTCTTAACCGTGCAACGCGTTCTTCAATGGGAGGATGCGTACTGAAGAGATTCATAAGAGATTTTCCCGTCAGCGGGTTGACGATAAACATATGAGCGGTTGAAGGGTTTGCATCCATCGGCATCGCTTGCGATGCCTTCGACAGTTTTTCAAGGGCGCCTGCCAGGCCGTATGGTTTGCCTGATACACGGGCCCCGCCTTCATCGGCCAGGTATTCCCTCGACCTGGAAATTGCCATCTGTATAATAGTTGCCGCAATAGGTGCAAGAATCGCCATTGCGATGAGACCGATAACGCCGCTTCCTTCCTCGCTGTCGTCGCGGTTTGAACCGCCGAAGATAGCCGCCCACTGGGCCATATTCGCCAGCATAACGATGGCTCCGGCAAGGGTTGCTGCAATGGAACCGATAAGCATGTCCTTGTTCTTAATGTGCGTCAATTCGTGGGCAAGAACGCCTTCCAGTTCTTCCCTGTTGAGAATTCTTAGGATTCCTTCTGTCACAGCGACGACGGCATGGTCGCGATTACGTCCCGTGGCGAAGGCATTGGGCGTTTCGCCGGGGACAATATAGACTTTCGGCATGGGAAGGCCGGCCTTCAAGGCCAGGTTCTTCACCACGGCGTAGAGTTGAGGCGCCTGGCTTTCTCGCACCTCCTGTGCTTTATACATGCGTAATATGAGTTTGTCGGAAAACCAGTACGCTCCGAAATTCATCACCGTAGCAAAAATAAAGGCGATGACAACGCCCTGCTTGCCGCCGAAATATCCCCCTATCAGCATTAACAGACCCGTCAGGACGCCGAGCAACAAGCCCGTCTTAATGGTATTCATCGATAAACCTCCTTGTTACCTACTTCTTCCTCTTGAAAATCATCTCACCGTTTTCCTTCGCGTCAACGATGATATGTTCTCCTTCAGCAAACTTTCCTTCGAGAATTCCCATGGCAAGGGTGTCGAGAAGCAGTTTCTGGAGAGCCCGCTTCAAGGGCCGCGCACCGTACACCGGGCTGTATCCGGTCTTTGCTATATAATTTTTTGCATTTTCTGTCAATTCAATGGTCAATTTGCGGTCTTTGAGCCTTTTCTGAATCAGATCGATCTGGATGTCGATGATCCTGTCGATATCATCTATGGTCAATGATCTAAACGTGATGATGTCGTCTATGCGATTCAAGAATTCCGGCCGGAAGGTAGACCTTAACATCTCCATCGTCTTCGCCCGCCTTTCTTCATCATTCATGGTCATGTCGTGAGTCCATTGGCTGCCGATGTTAGATGTCATAATGACAATGGTGTTCTTGAAATCAACAGTCCTGCCATGGCCATCGGTCAATCTGCCGTCATCCAGGATCTGCAGGAATATGTTGAATACATCCACGTGCGCCTTTTCAATTTCATCGAAGAGCACAACTGTGTATGGCCTTCTCCGTATCGCCTCGGTGAGGTAGCCGCCTTCGTCGTATCCCACATATCCCGGGGGTGCGCCGATCAGTCGGGCGACGGAGTGTTTTTCCATGTACTCGGACATGTCAATTCTGATCATGGCCTGCTCATTGTCAAACATGAACTCCGCGAGTGCGCGCGCCAGTTCTGTCTTACCGACTCCTGTAGGCCCGAGAAAAATAAAAGAGCCGATGGGCCTGTTGGGATCCTGGAGGCCCGAACGGGCTCTCCTCAAGGCGCTCGACACGGCGGCTATGCCCTCGTCCTGGCCTATGACCCTCTTCTTGAGCCTGTCTTCCATCTGTATGAGTTTCTGAACATCACTTTCCATCATGCGTGATACGGGAATGCCGGTCCAGTTTGCAACGACCTCCGCCACGTCTTCCGCATCTACCTCTTCTTTCAGCATCTTATTATTTTTCTGGATGTCAGAAAGATGGGCGTGTTCCCGCTCCAATTCCGTATTCAGTTCGACAAGCTTTCCGTATCGTATTTCAGCAGCCCTGGCCAGGTTGCCCTCCCTCTGGGCGCTCAGCTCCTCTGTCTTGTATTCTTCGATCTTGCTCTTGATAGTCTGAATATTCTTGATAACTTCTTTTTCTCGGGCCCAGTGCGCCTTCATCTTTTCCATTGATTCCCTGAGCTTCTTCAGTTCTTTGTCGATTTTGTTGCGTCTATCCTGCGTCGTTTTATCCGATTCATTCTTGAGGGATTGGCGCTCGATCTCCAGTTGCGTTACCTTTCTTTCGATCGCATCGATTTCAGAGGGCATGCTGTCGAGTTCAATCCTCAGGCGGGAGGCAGCCTCGTCGATCAGATCTACCGCCTTGTCGGGCAAGAACCTGTCGCTGATGTAACGGGCGGAAAGCGTCGCCGCGGCGATGATTGCAGAATCCTTGATCCTCACCCCATGGTGCACTTCGTAACGCTCTTTTAGTCCCCGGAGGATTGCAATAGTATCCTCAACTGAAGGTTCCCTCACAATGATAGGCTGGAATCGCCGTTCAAGGGCAGGGTCTTTTTCGATGTGTTTGCGGTACTCATTCAGTGTCGTCGCACCTATACACCGCAATTCACCGCGGGCAAGTGCAGGTTTCATCATATTGGACGCATCGACGGCTCCCTCAGCGGCTCCCGCGCCGACTACCGTGTGGATCTCATCGATGAAGAGGATGATTTCCCCCTGTGCGCTTGTTATTTCCTTAAGCACTGCCTTTAGTCTTTCTTCAAATTCTCCGCGGTACTTGGCGCCGGCAATCAAGGCGCCTATGTCTAAACCGACAACACGCTTGTCCTTCAGGCTGTCCGGTACGTCACCGTTTACGATCCGCTGCGCAAGCCCCTCTACGATAGCCGTCTTGCCCACGCCAGGTTCACCGATAAGAACAGGATTGTTCTTTGTTCTTCTGGAGAGCACCTGCATGATTCTCCTGATTTCATCGTCTCTTCCAATGACGGGGTCAAAGGATCCTTTCTTGGCAAGTTCATTGAAGTCCCGGGCATAACGCTTCAGGGCCTGATATTTCTCTTCCGGATTCGGATCTGTAATCCTCTGGTTGCCTCTGATTTCGAGGAGGACCTTGAAGATATTATCCTTCGTAACCCCCTTGCCCTTAAGAATTTTTCCGGCGACTCCGTCCTTTTCTTCCGCCATCACAATCAGGACGTGCTCGGCGCTTACATATTCATCCTTTAATCGCGCCGCTTCGACGAGGGCGTCGTCCAATACTTTATTTAATCTCGGCGTCAAGTACGACTGGCCGATACCGGCGCCTTCAACTCTCGGTAATTTTTCGAGAGATTTCTTGATTTCGGTTTCAATTCCTCTTGGATCTGCTCCCAGCTTTTTCAGTATTTCTCCGACAATGCCTTCCGGCTGCAGGAGAAATGCAGCAAGAAGATGCTCGACATCGACACTCTGGTTTCCATACTTCTTTGCAATGTCCTGGGCCTCTTGCAGGGCCTCTTGAACTTTTAACGTAAATTTGTCAAATCTCATGATACCTCCAATGATCCCGGGTTTCTCCTTATTCCATCTGTTTTTAACGTCAACATCTGACCCTCATGGGATATGCGCTCGCGGCGAAGAAAGATACGCCGCAATCCGGGCTTTCATGGTGTTTACGGAGCCGCGCTCCAGGCGTTCAAAGGGTGAATTACATTCATCAATGTAAACATGGGTAGGCAATCTGTCAAGGTATGCGCCATGGAGAAAAAATGTGTCAAAGATATTGACGGGAGGATCGAATGCATAATAGAATTATAAGTTAGAAGTCAAATAAAGAAACTTGGTGAGGTATTAATTGGAACTGCCGTCAGTCACGAGTACTCTTGACATCTATATAGCGCAGATAAATCGCTATCCCATTCTCAGTGCGGATGAAGAATTCAGGTTTGCCGTCAAATTTAAGAAATATAATGACATGGAGGCGGCCGAGATGCTGGTCATTTCGAACCTGAGGTTCGTGGTCAAGATTGCGCACGAATACAGAAATTACGGGATCAAACTCGCCGACCTGATTCAGGAAGGAAATATAGGGCTCATGCATGCCGTGAAAAAGTTTGATCCTTATAAAGGATACAGACTGATATCTTATGCGGTGTGGTGGATAAGGGCATACATTCAAAATTTTATAATTAAATCGTGGAGTCTTGTAAAAATCGGGACTACGCAGGCCCAGAGGAAACTCTTTTTCAAGCTTGGTCAGGCGAAAAAGAAGCTTGAGGCCCTGTCGCAGAAGAACCCTGAATTCGGCGAAATTGCGGAGTCTCTTGGCGTCAAGGAAACAGAAATTGCAGAAATGGACCAGAGGCTTACTTATCGCGATCTGTCGCTTGATTCATACATCGGTCAAGAGGGAGAAACGTCTCATCTCGATCATTTGACTTATGAGGGCGAGGATCAGGAGACTTCCCTGATTAAGAAAGAGGAGATGGATATCGTAAAAAGAAACATTGCCGGCGCCCTCACAAATCTCAATGAAAGGGAGAGCTATATCGTCAGAAACCGTATCATGACGGACAAACCGAAAACCCTTCAGGAGATCGGAAATAAGTACAACATTACCAGGGAAAGGGCCAGACAGATCGAGAAGCAGGCCCTGAAAAAATTGCGACTGGCCATTCCATATTCAGGAAAAGAGCTGGATCTGCTCCCGGCAGAGACGTGACAGCGTCAGACGATGCAGTAGATTCTAACGATGCGGTACCGAGAGAGCGCCGACTTTTTGATATAGTACGTTGTGCGGAAACTTCCGGAGAAGATGAAGCGCAAGATCCAATCCATATTTTCCCGTCTGGCTAAGGCTCGATGTCAATGCCTCGGGCGAGGTTTTCAAAACGGGCATACTTGTCCTGAAATGCCAGCTTGACCATGCCCGTCGGTCCGTTTCTTTGCTTGCCGATAATTATCTCGGCCATGCCTTTTTCAGAATTCTCCTCGGACTTCTCATAGACTTCATCTCTGTAAATAAAGGCAATCAAGTCTGCATCCTGTTCAATGGCCCCCGAGTCCCTCAGGTCCGCCATTTGAGGCCGCTTATTGGTTCTGTCTTCCAGTTTCCTGTTCAACTGGGAAAGCGCAACGACGGGGACATTAAGCTCCTTCGCAAGGGCTTTCAGAGAACGGCTGATTTCTGATATCTCCTGCTCCCGTGATTCCCTGTAGCCGCCGCTTCTCATGAGTTGGAGATAGTCCAGTATGATCAGGCCGAGGTCTACGGTAGATTTCAGGCGTCGCGCCTTTGCCTTCATTTCCAATGCCGTAATTGCTGACGAATCATCGATGAATATCTGCGCCTCGGAAAGCCTTCCCGCGGCGGAGATCAGCCTCGGCCAATCGGCCTCTCCAAGGAATCCTCTCCTGATTCTCTGCGAATCGACCTTTGATTCCGAGGAAAGCATGCGGAGGGCAAGCTGCTCTTTTGACATTTCGAGAGAGAAAATAGCAACGGCGACATTGGCTTCGAGAGCTGCATATTGCGCGATATTGAGAGCAAAAGCCGTTTTCCCCATGCTGGGACGGCCTGCAATTATTATTAAATCGGATTTTTGCAGCCCGGACGTAATGTCGTCTATCTTTTCAAATCCGGTCGGAACGCCGGTTACAAGCTCTTTCCTCTCATAAAGCTTTTCGATGGTCTTGACGCTTTCCTTGATGATGTCTTTAAAAGGGCTGAAGGCAGGCCTTATCTTATTTTCCGATATATCGAATATCGCGCGTTCAGCTTCGTCGAGAACCGTATCGATGTCCGTACCTGCATTATAACTCTTGCTCAGGATGTCCGTTGCCGTGCCGATCAAGCTGCGTAAAATTGACTTTTCTTTTACGATTTTGGAATAGTGATCTATATTGGCTGCTGAAGGCACATTATCCGCGAGGGAAGATAGGTAAGATGCTCCCCCTGTCTGATCGAGTTGATTTTTGCTCTTCAGTATGTTGCTCAGTGTGATGAGATCGCTTGGCTCATTTCTGTCGTAGAGCTCTATAATGGCGGCGAATATTTTGCGATGAGCCTCGCTGTAAAAATCCTCGACATGAAGCACTTCCAGAACGCTGTTCAGGGCCTGGTTATCGAGGAGGACTCCTCCTATAACGGACTGCTCTGCTTCAAGATTCTGGGGCGGTACCCTATGCAATGAGGTGTCGATATCTTTCGTGGGCTGCTTCACGCTTCACCAATGACAGTTATTTTTATCTCCGTCATTACCCCCGGCTGAAGTTTGATCTTCACCGGGAATTCGCCGGGAGTTTTAATAGGTTCTTCAAGGATTATCATTTTTCTATCAATCTCTATACCCAGCTCCTGGAGGGATTGTTCTATATCTTTTGTGGTGACTGATCCGAATAACTTATCCTGTTCCCCTACGCGCCGGGTAAGGCTCAGTGTCACTCCTGCGAGCCTCTCAATCATTACCTCTGCCTTTTTCTTTTCAGTTTCGAGCTTCTTCATTATTTGCATTTTTTCATTTTCCAGAGTCTTGAGAGACCAATTGCTTGCCTCCACTGCGAGCCCCTTGGGAATCAGATAGTTCCTTGCATAACCATCGGCAACCTTCACGGCATCTCCTGCTTTTCCTAAAGAATCAACATTCTGCTTCAATATGACCTTCATACACTCTCCTCGTAAAATCTGAATTCGGTAGCGCGCGCATTCCCCGCGCCTCGGCGGGGTAAGCGAACGAATGACAAATTACTACTCCTTAAGAATCGAAGCTTCTCCGCAGCTTGCTGAGGAGAGCTTCAATTTCACTATTTAAGTCGTAAGCGAAAGAAAAGAGGCCCGGCAACTGGAACTAACCGGCATCCCTTTGGGCGTGCTATGCAACTCTTTCTTTCAGTTAATCCCCGCACACCGGGCGGGATCTATGCTCCATGCGGCCTCTATCTCTCGCGAAGCCCGCCATTCTTAATCCCTGTACATCTCTTCTGCGTAGATCACTAACTATAGATTTTTCATAATCCCGGTTAAGGGGTGGAGGATGTTGCCGGTTTAATAAATTTTCTAAAATCAACCCACAGATCAAAGACTCCCACGAAAGCTATCAGCAGGATTATATATTGTTGGGCAAAAATAAGGCAATAAGAAAGTATCCTGAAAGATCTGTGAACATTTCTTGTCTTGAATAAAAAACTTATGATTGACAGACCCTGGAGGAAGTATACAAACAGACAAACGATTACGAGATTGAGGCTTATGATCCTTGCCAATGAAACAGGGACTAAAAGCGATCCCCCGGCGGCAATGAGAAGCCAGATCAGCCGGTCCGGAGCCCTCCAGCGCGAAAGATCTCCGAAATCGGGATTCCACATTCCGGTTCTTTGAAATATCTCTCTTGCGGCCAGTATATTGAGCCACACTATGAAAGAGGCGCTTACCAGGACAAGAGCAGGGAATATATTTGCAAAGAAGCTCGTTATCTGTTTAAAATTATCCTTGAGAAGATCTATCTGTTCCGCCGGTATATCCAATTGAGCGTATAATTGAATGCTTTCCTGGATATTTCTCCCGATGTAATCCTCAACCAGATGCCAGGGTTCTACCCCTGCGGAAAGGCTTTCAAAGACAATAAAAGAGCACCATAGCAGCAAGATCACCGTCACAGGGTAAACGACAGTTTTTTCGATGGAGTATTTCCTGTGAAAAATTTCTGAAAGAATGATTCCTAAGAATCCCGTTATAAGTATGAATGGCAGATTTGCAGCGGAACCGGAAAATGTCAGCACTACGGCGACCAGAAAAAAGGATATGAGGAATATTGCCGATCCCTGTATCCTGCCCGTTTTGGAATAATAATAAATAATCGGCAGCGGTGTCAGGATAAAAAAGAAAGCACCCAGCATAGGAATGAGCGAGGCAGCAAGAAAGGCCAGGGAGGATACGGCTATACCCGTGAAAAAGATATTCTTAAAAAATGCACCCCTTTCCTTGCTCAAAGTCTGAATCCGCTGATCTTGACCTGATGCGGCCATCTTCCAATTTCATATTACCATTCGGAGACAACAAAGGGCAACAGGGCTATGGTCCTCGCCCTTTTTATAGCCACGGTAACTTCCCTCTGATGTTTGGCGCAATTTCCAGTAATTCTTCTGGGTATGATCTTGCCCCTGTCAGTTATATAGTCCTTGAGGACAAGGGGCTCTTTGTATTCAATTCTTATCTCTGAGTCCGTACAAAAGCGACAAAATTTTCTCTTGTGATAAAATTTCTTCTGCGGCCTTGAATCCGTCCTTGGTGTCCTTGTATCTCTTGATGGTGTTGGCATTTGTTATACTTATTCCCTCCGTTTCTGTATATCGATGTTTATGCGGGTTCTGATGGTACAGAGTCGTCTTTGTTCGCAACGGTCTCGGTCTTCGGTCCGGCGCTTTCCCGGCTTTCAAAAACCAGCGCCGCACGCGGTGCTTCAGGCTTATCTGCTTCTTGCCTTTCTTTCTCTATCGCCGCGAGGTCAACGTTGCTGTCCTTCATTATTGTCATGAATTTAAGGATCTTGTCATCGATCTTGAAATTTCTTTCCAGTTCATCGATGATGGCGCTCTTGCCTGCGAAATCAATCAGGATATAGTTGCCGTTTGATTGCTTCTTAATTTCGTAAGCTAATCTTCTTTTGCCCCATTTTTCGACTTTGATGACGGTGCCTTTAAGGGCCGTTACGATTGCTCTGTATCGTTCGATAATACTGTTGATCTCATCGATGGGAAGGTCGATTTGGACAATAAACAGGGTTTCGTATCTTTTCAACTTTCTACCTCCTCATGGCTCTGAAGTCCGAACTGTCTGTCCGAACAAGGAGTCCTGCGTATTAAGATTTTTTGAGTGGATTTGGTTTGTATAATATTATTCTTAAGAAATCAAGATTTTTTATACAGAGGTTAGAGTACACCATCTCATCAGCTTTTTCAATCAAAGAGACCATAGGTCATGTAAACAAACGGTGAATTCTTACGGTGCGATAACAACCAGCCTGAAATGGTTGTAAGTGACGAGAGAAAACGAATCCCACTTGGGAAAGGATGAAAAAAGAGTCGCCTGGCTGATGACCAAGTAGGTTTGTCTAAGAAGAATGATTCTCGCCCTACTTAAAAAATCGGAGCCAAGAGTTCTTAGCAGGACAAAACTCTTCTATCCATTTAGCAGGGAGTTCATCTGGTCCGTAATATTGCCACTCATTGTTACCAGCAATTGAGACGCCCATGACGTGACCGGATGCATCACGATCTATAAATTTAAGAAAACGAATGCCCTTGTCAGTACAGTTTACCTCAGTAAAAAATAAGGTCTCTTTATAATTTTCGTATCCCTTCGTGGATTTTGATAATTTTTCCCTTTCCTTTATTCTGGCTTTTCGAGCTGTTTCCGATCTCGCTACTTTTTTGAGCCACACCCTGATTCTATCTTTTGAAGGCTGAGTAACATTTTTCTTATCATAATAAATGTCATAATCTGCATTTTCAAATAAATGGTTTACGTCAAAATGGCCGGAATGTAGGAATACCCAATCGCCATTTTCTTCAGTATCAGCCTTATGACATCCAAACGTCATCAGGATGATCATTATCATTGCAAGACTACATATAACGTGCTTCATAACAGGACATCCGCTCCTCGCATTTACACATCGATACTCTGCCAACCATTGCGATTCTCTCTGTCATGTTTGCAGCAGCAAATAGAAAATAAAAACCTTCTGCATAACAACGTGTTATCATGATATTCGGCAGTTTCGCCCAAATGCTTTAATGTCATAGCAGCCACAGGAAGCCTTCTTTTAAAATCTATAAATTTTATCTCTTTAGGTGCAAGGGCTGATGTCCTTCCGCACAAGGGGCCGTAGGGAGCCTAACCGCAAGAGGGCTTTCGTTTATGTATTTTCCCAAGCTCTTTCGCTTTAGCTTGGGATAAAGATTCTCGAGGCTCTCTTATTTTTTCATGAAATAAACTGCAAAACCAACAAGAAAAACAGAGGCTATACATTGAATGATAACAAAAAGTCTGACCGTTGGAGTGTTAGGTAGAATATCACCATAGCCTACAGTTGTTTGGGTAATTGTACTGAAATAAAGAAAATCTATCCAATTCCACATTTTTTTAGAGCCATAAAGTTGATTGGCGAGAAAGACATCAATCACATCAATTTCTGTCTCTAAATAACTTTTATAATCCGCTATCAATGATTTAAAATCTTGTATGGTTTCTGGAATAGCGTATTTTTTACCAAGCAGAGTACTTGCGAATAGGCGGTAAGTTGATTCTGAATTTTCAGGTATTTTCTTGCCATATACCCTGTACCTGCCGTCAATACCTACTACAACCGTGGGAGGAGATAAAATTAAATCTGGAATATTTATCCTCGTAATATTTTGACCAGATCTTATAGTTAAATAGAAAATTGAATCCGGCGAGTCCTTAGCACTTGTCACTATCACTCCGGGTGGATATCTACAAGTAAGCATATAATAGCCATCCGACGCTAAAATTTTCAAACTATCAGAATTTTTTACCGGTGCAGAATATTCGGTCAGGTCCAAAATGGGTTTGACAATTTCGATATCTTTTAGAAGTGTTTCTTTGTCTTGACCTTTTTTAGTCAACAGATTTTTGAATTCTTCATCATTCATTTGTTTTCTTATTTCGCGTATCTCATTATGAAATGTAAAATTGCGGGGATCAGAATCGTATAAGATGTAATATATTATTGAAAATATGAGGATACTTAAGAGATAAGAACCAAATAGTAGAAATGGTATTTTATGCTTTCGATACTTAAGAACTAAATAGGACATGAATTTCCTAATAGATTTGAGACATGTTCGATTTTATTTTTTAGGCTTCTTCTCTTGCTTTTTAAGCCATCTTGATGCGGCAAAGGTTGTCTGCTCACGTTTTTTAAAATAGATTGATTGTCCATTTTGCAATGTAGAATAGAATGGTTAGCGTAATAGTTGTAAGGATTGCTTCAATGATAAAAATTCGTATGCTGAAAGTCAGCTTTTTTTCGGCATCACCGACATTCGTATAGAATTGACGACCGAGTGAAACTAAAATTGCGATGGCAATTATCCAGAAGATTGCCATGCTCTTTGACCTCCTATGATGTCTTGCGCGACTGTTATTTTGAAGCGTGTTTTGGGCTTACTTCTTTGGTTTCTTCTCTTGCTTCTTAAGACCCCTGGAATGTTATTCATCGTGGCTTCGTTTAGGCCTACTGGGGCTCAATATCACTAAGCTTGCGAATCTTGGTTCTGAGTTCATCCGTCTCTTTTTTGTGGTCTTTTTTAATTTCAGAGATTTGACCACTATGAGCGTCGTTTACGGTATTAAGTTTAGACCGGAGATAATTTTGCTCATCCTCAGACTTCTTCAACCTATAGGAGAGTACTCTACATTGAAGAACCAACCCAAGCACGAGGAGGGTTAGACTGACAATCAATATACAGGTTGCGTATTCAGGCATGTATATAGGAGCAATCATATATGAAAACCAAGCAAGTAATTTGTTTTAGAAGATGAAGTTATCCGCATTAACAAATAGGTAAAGACTATTATCAGGTTCTCTTCTTTTCGTACTTTTTCAAGAGGTCTTTAATAGCTTCTTCTAAGAGGTCGTTTTGGCGCTTGTCAGTCTCAATGGAAAGACATCTCGATGATGGTATTTTTGCTTTGCAGTTCTTACGTTCTCTTTTCCATGTGGCCCTATTTTATCATGTATTTACAATAACTCCAAATCTAAAATAACCAATGGTTGACAATCGATCAGGATATTTCTTGTTGAAATTAAATTATGGCGGGCGATCCGGGACTTGAACCCGGGGCCTCTGGTTCCGGAGACCAGCGCTCTATCCAACTGAGCTAATCGCCCGATGTGCGGGGACTTAATTATCGGCGCAGAGTCGATGCAAGTGAGATGTGTCCATATACCTTATGGCTCACATACTCTACTGCCCTCTCAGCATCTACATTTCTTGTTAGTTACCGAGATAGTGAAAGCTCCGCTAATATCTTCTTTACCGGATGGCTCTTGTTCATGCAGTAAAGGTGGAGACCGGCTATTTCATTCTTTATCAGATTATCGATCTGAATAATTGCGTATTCTATTCCATATTTTTCAACCTCTTGCGGCTTGTCCTTGTTCAGCTCCACCTTCTCACGCAGCCGGGGAGGTATCCTGACACCGGCAAGAGTTGCGATCCTTATGATCTGACTATAGTTCAGGATGGGAAAAATTCCGGGCAACATGGGGATGTGAATGCCGAGCGCTATTGCCTGATCCCGGAAATTGTAAAAAGCGTCATTATCGAAGAATAGCTGGGTAATAATAAAATCCGCCCCTGCATCTACCTTACGCTTCAGATTAATCATATCTGCCTTCAGGCTGGGCGCCTCGATATGCCCTTCCGGATAGCCCGCCACTCCCACTGAGAAATTATTACGTGCTTTAATGAACTGTACGAGTTCGTTTGCATACTCAAATCCACCCGCTGTTTTTATGAATCTCTCCGTGCCTTCGGGCGGGTCGCCCCGCAGGGCAAGGATGTTCTCAACATTTTCCTCCTTCAGCAGTTCGAGAATGACTGCTATGTCATCTTTTGTGGACTGCACGCAGGTTAAATGGGCCAGTACTTCGAGATTAAATCCGTTCTTGACCCTCGAGGAGATCTCTATGGTTTTCTCCCTCGTGCCTCCTCCCGCTCCATAGGTTACAGAGATGAAATCAGGCTTCAACTCTCCGAGCTCCGTAATCGTCACATAGAGGTTTTCAAGATTGCCTTCCCTCTTGGGCGGGAAGACCTCAAAGGAAAGAATAAATTTCTTTTGATAAAAGAGGTTATTAATTTTCATGGATCGGCTCCCGTAAACGTGCTTGGGAAAATGTCATCATGAGAAGAAATTGTCAATATATTTTATGTTTCTGGAGGCGTTACGGAATTCGCCTGGGTGAATGCGGGTCCCGCCGTTGGATGCGTTTTAATCTCTTCTTGTGCTTGGGCATCTTCATCTTGCACGGACATACATGGAGTCCGTTGGAGTCAGGGCTCTGTGACATGCGAGTTTCTGCGGTTTTGTCTTACAAGATTCCGAATCCGGTAGAGTCACCATAAGGGCATTGAAATCATATGATAAATCTGATAGATTGGCGCAAAATTTGAGAGATTCGGCAATATGATAAGAATATTCAAAATTACCTATTTATTTATCCTGATGGGCGTAATCTTCTGCACATATCCCGTGCACGCCCAAAGTAATGTGCTTAATATTCGGCATTGGGCTGCTCCCGATCATACGAGGATCGTCATAGATATGAGTGGTGATGTCGCCTATACGGTCGAGGAAACCGAAAAGAAATTGATCGTTCATCTTAAAGAGGCCCTCGTCAGGGAGGACTTTCCGCATGAGCTGATATTGAACAAGCCGGGAATCGACAGGATAGTGATAAGTTCCCATCCAGAAGGTATAAGCATTGAATTGTCTATCGGCGAAAATGTTATTACTAAGGTATTTAAACAAAAGAAATTCCAGGACAAACCCGACCGGATTGTCATTGACATAGAATTCCCCGACGTGGAGAAGCAGGAAAGCAAGGAGAGGGAAGAGGAAAAGGTTCAGCGAAAGAACAAGATCATTGTCATCGATCCCGGCCACGGGGGAGACGATCCCGGTGCGATAGGGAAGTTGAAGACACAAGAAAAGAACGTCGTTCTGGATATAGGCAGGAAATTAAGGGACATCCTGAATAGCAAGGGCGGGTACCGTGCCTTTCTTACAAGGGACGGGGATTACTACGTGCCGTTTAAAAAGAGACTTAAAATTGCACGGGAATACGGGGCTGATCTGTTTCTCAGTATCCACGCAGACGCCTTCAGGCAGCGAGGTGCGAGGGGAAGTTCCGTTTACTGCCTGTCTGTGAGAGGGGCGAGCAGTGAAGCCGCCAAACTTCTGGCAAGGAATGAGAATATGGCCGATATAATCGGTGGCTCCCCGAATGGTGAGAACAACGATGAATCAGACCCAATCATCCTGAATATGTTTCAAACGAATACCATCAACTCGTCAAGGACCTTCGGCAGTTGTGTCATCAGGCATCTCGACGGTGTAACCACGGTGAAAAACAGGAAGGTCCAGGAAGCGCCCTTCATCGTGCTGAAGCTGCCCGAGGTTCCGTCTATACTTATCGAGACGGCCTACATATCAAACCCCGGCGAAGAAAAGCTGTTGCGGAGCAGCGGCTTTCAAACGGAGATTGCCAAGGCGATAGCAGCCTCTGTGACGGAATTTTTGCCTCCGGCGCCGGGGCGTCCGCCTGTAACCAATCTTGTGTCAGCAAAGAAAGAGAATGACAAGAAATCCATTTTCACAGCGGATAAGAAAAAAGAAATCAAGGCGACACGAACTGCAAAGTATGTGATCAAGAAAGGTGATACCCTTGACATCATTGCAAGGAAGCATAACATTACTATGGATATACTTTTGAAACTGAATCATATGAAGCTCGATGACCCCCTGTACTTCGGTCGCACTTTGAGGGTTCCGGCGCCGGAGAAAGAAATATCTGATGAGAACAGGGATGAGCAGGTCAAGGCATCGACTGCAGCTGAAAAATCTCCACCTGCTTCGCCTTCGTCAGTGACGAAGGTTTACATGGTGAAGAAAGGCGACACCCTCGATAAAGTAGCAAGAAGGAACAACACGACGATCGGCGTCCTTCTGAAACTGAACAAAATGAAGCTGCAGGAACCTCTGCATGCCGGCAGGAAATTGAAACTGCCGCCTGCGGAAGCAAATGCAGGAAAAGTTGAAAAAGAGGAAAAGGGAGAAAAGGCAGAGAAAGCCGCCGGCAGGAAGTCTAAGGCACACGTATACAGGGTCAAGAAAGGCGATACCCTCGATAAGATCGCGAGACGCTGTAATACGAGCGTCGGCGAATTGCGAAAGCTTAATCGGATAAGGCGTGCCGATGTGCTGTACGTAGACCAGAAACTGAAGCTCCCTCCGTCGTAATCTGGAGTGTTATGGTGGATATGAAGAGGGTACATAGTTCGAAGTACGCATGGTTTATATATCTATTCTTCTTGATAGTTGTAAGCGCCGTTGAGGGCAACGCTTCGGGAATGAATGCCGCTTGGGAACCATTTAAGGCAAATACCGAACTGGGGTCGTATGTGGTCGGCGTTGATGCCGATAGAATACCAGAAGCAAAAGATGAGTTTATCCTTACTGATAAGATTATTCCAATGGAACGCGATACAGCGGAGAGAAGAACCGATGGTTCCCTGAATGTGCTTAGGTTTCATAAGTTCAGCGTATCTTTATCACGCACCTTTCTTGATCAGATGCAAGTGGATATACGCCAGGCATCGGGAAACAGCGTTGACAAGCTCTATGCGATCAAATCACTTCCCTCCATGTTTATGAACTCACCATACAGGGACACTTTTGAATCTCTCGGCAAGATTTTTGAACCTCAGGTAAACCTGAGTATTGAATTCTGAGGGGAATGGATTTAAAGCTCGCCCAAGTAGAAACTAAAGAAGATTTACGTCATGCAAGTATTTGACGGTCTCCATGCCTTTATATGGAAGGTCTCTACGCAGAATAACTGCAACACCTACCTTATTGACGACGATCTGAAAATCATCATAGATCCTGGTCATAAACATCTCTTTGAACATGTACGCAAGAGTCTTACCGCGCTCAACACCTCCCCTGACGGGATCGATTTGGCGATTGTCACACACGGTCATCCCGATCATATGGAAGCAGTGGAAGGGCTTGGCAAAGAGACCCTGTTCGCCATGAGTGAAGAAGAGCATCGTTTTATCAGCGACATTGCCGGGCAATACTTCAAAATCCCGGAACCGGCTTTTTTCCTGAGAGAAGGCGATTTGAACGTAGGCAGGCAAAGGTTTGAGGTTATCGCAACTCCGGGACATTCCCCCGGGTCGATTTGCCTCTATTGGCCTCTGAAAAAGGCGTTATTCACGGGTGACCTGATCTTCAGGGACGGTATCGGCCGCACGGATCTGCCCGGAGGAAGCGGCGGCATGCTTAAGGAAAGCGTGAAAAGGATATCGGAACTGGATATAGACTATCTTCTCTGCGGACACGGAGAAATTGTGGCAGGAAAGAAGGAAGTGCAGGCAAATTTCCAGAAAATAAAGAGCTACTGGTTCGATTATCTGTAACTGTATGACTGCTACTTCTTCATGCAATAAGGAGGAAACATGGCCAGGAATAAAATAGTTATATTTGCATTGTTCATGCTGTTGATGCTGGCAGCTCATGCGGATGCCCAGACTCGCCCGGACAAATCAGGCGCACCGAGTTTCAAAGTTATTGCCTGCCCTTCGACTATCACCACGCAGGTGGTCAACTTGCCGCCCGGATGGCAATCTCCCCCGTGGGGGTACACGCTTAGTGACGCAGTTATCTCGATAGAGGCGGGGCAACAGTTACTCTTCTGCAGATATGGATATGGAAACACCTTAGTGCAAATTCATATGAAGATGCCCCCTGGTGCGTGCACGGTCCAGCCAGATAACAAAAGTTTCAAATGTAAACAGTAGAAGCACTGGCGATATTTCTTTGTGACTCAACAGAAGTAACTTGTCACCTTCTAATGTCGTAGCTCGTTGGGCTCATCACCCAAAGGTCGGTGGTTCAAATCCATCCCCCGCTACCAAAGAATCCAGGGATTGGCCGATTCGACCAATCCCTTTTCTGCACTTTGGAGCGAGTAATACGCCAGCACCGCTTATTACGATGGTGACGTCACTCGAACTATAATCCTGCGCACCCTAAATCCTGCGCTAAGTCCCTTAATCCTTCCTTGGGAGAGATTTCAATTGTGCTCTCAGCTCCGTCTCCGCCCTGGTCAGGATTTCCTGTAAGACCCAATCGCGAACGGGATTGGGTACGACGGCCGACCCGTATATTTTTTTCTTCTTAAGGTCTTCCGCAATCGCTGCAGTTCTCTTTACACGCAGGGATTCCAGTTCGTGCTTCGCTGATTCAATCTCACTTTCGATGTCCTTGGTATCTATCGCGAGGATGTCGCGAAGGATTATGAGAAACCTGCTATTGTCCTCGTTCAGTTTGGTGGAATCCAGCACCTGCGACCTGAGGATACTTGTCAGATCAGGGTTGGCAGATAATTCTTTCGCGAATTCTGATTTCAGATGATCAAGGTCTATCAGTCCGTCCCGATAACGCTGTATCCATCCCCGCACCTTGCCTGCCATCTCTTTGCGCCGGAATGCTGCCTTTTCTTCATCCGTCATGGTCAGGTTCTTCGTCCTTTCCATGATAATGTCGAGCGTGCTCTTTATCTCCGCCATTTCCGCCACTTCATAAATGATGATCATGTTAAATCTGATTTTATACCACAAAACGTTTTTTGGGCACTGGAATCATATCAGATTGTTCTGTCTGGCGCTGCAATAAAAGAACCCCGTCCGAAGGGACGGGGTTCAATGCACAACTTGCATGCTTAAGAGAAATTAGCCGATTTCAGCATCGCAGCGCAGGCAACGGCACGCTTCCTGAATCGCCACTTCTCTCAAGTAACCCAGTTCAACTTCTTTGAAATTGCGTTTACGCTCAGGCCCATGCATCTCCGGCATCTTCGCCTGAGGAGCTTCGACAGTTTCCTCATCGATAATAAATGGAATTTCAATCTTATCCTCGGGCGGCTCTACGTAAGCAGGCTCGCCGTTGATCTTCCTGATGTGGCTGTCCATATCGCTGGCTGCCTGATGTCCCGCTTGAATGGCGCCGATGACCGTGTCCGGTCCGGTCAGGGCATCGCCGCCGGTAAAGAATTTGGGATTTGTCGTCTGAGATTTGCTTCCTTTGGCAAGGTCGAATGTGGACCATTTATTGACGGTCACACCGCTATCCTTGGAGACAAAGGTCATGTCTGACGTCTGCCCGATGGCCGCGATGACGGCATCCACGCTGAGTGTAAATTCGGAGCCGGCAATGGGCGCCGGTTTCTTCCGCCCGCTGCGGTCGAATTCATTTAGCTTCATTCTCTGGCAGGTGATGCCGTTTACCTTGCCGGCCTTTTCGTCAATTTTTAAAGGTGCGACAAGATATTCTATCTTGATGCCTTCATCTTCCGCAGCGACAATTTCTTCGTCTGCAGCAGGCATATCCTTTCTCTCGCGACGATAAAGGATGGTTACATCGGCTCCGAGACGGAGTGCGACGCGAGCGGCATCTATAGCGGAGTTGCCGCCGCCGATTACGGCAACCTTCGAACCGATTGTTTTCTTGCCGCTCAACCAGGCTTCCTCATTGGCATTAAAATCTCTGAGGAACTCGACGCCGCCGTAGACGCCCTTGAGATTTTCTCCAGGAACGCCCATGGGCTGGCTCTTCTGTGCACCGGGCGCGAGGAAGATGTAATCGAAATCCTTGCCCACCTGTTCAAAGGAGATGTCTTTGCCGACACGGGTGTTGCACTTGATCTCCACACCCAGAGATTTAATATTATCATTGATCTCGCTGGCAAGGATCTCTCTCGGCAGTCTGTAAGCGGGAATAGCCCAGCGGAGCATTCCACCCGGTTCAGAGAGTTCCTCGAACACGGTTACCTTGTAGCCTCTGCGCGCCAGATCCCGCGCTGCCGTCAGACCGGCAGGGCCTGCGCCGATAACGGCGATCTTCTCTTTCCTTGTTACAGATACCGGCGAAATTTTGGGCCTCGGCGCATTGTCGGTAATGAACCTCTTTAAGAATTTGATGGCAAGGGCTTCGTCAAGCTTGCCCCTGCGGCACTTCGACTGGCACTTGTGGTCGCAGACCCTTCCGCATACGGAGGGTAAGGGGTTCGTCTGCAACATTACCTTATATGCATCTTCAAAACGCCCGGACCGGATAAGTGCGATATAAGCCGGAACGTCCATACCTGCTGGACACGTATGCTGGCATGGTGATTTGAAGAGGGCGGAGCAAACAACGGCTTTGCATCGCTTATCTCTGATATGCTGCTCATATTCGTCTCTGAAATAACGTATCGTACTGAGCACGGGATTCGGGGCTGTCTGCCCGAGACCGCACAGAGACGCGTTCTTGATGATACCCGCCATCTCCTGCAAGAGTTCGATGTCTCCTTCCTTGCCCTTGCCCTGGCTGATGTTTGTCAACATCTCGAGCATTCTCTTGGTTCCTTCACGGCAGGGTGTACACTTTCCACAGGACTCATCCTGAACGAAGTCCATAAAGAAACGGGCCATGTCGACGGCACATTTATCTTCGTCCAGAACGATCATACCACCGGAACCCATGATGGCGCCGAGTTCCGCGACGCGCTCGAAGTCAATGGGGGCATTGAGATGCTCGGCGGGAATACAGCCACCGGATGGACCGCCAAGCTGGGCGGCTTTGAATTTCCTGCCGCCGGGGATGCCACCGCCGATGTCATAAACAATCGTGCCGAGGGTGGTTCCCATGGGAACCTCCACGAGACCGACATTATTAACATCGCCAGTGAGAGCGAATACCTTGGTGCCCTTGCTCTTTTCCGTTCCTACGGAGTTATACCAGGAAGCGCCTTTCAAGATGATCTGGCCGATATTGGCAAAAGTCTCTACGTTATTCAAAATGGAAGGCTTCTGCCAGAGTCCTGCAATAGCAGGGAAGGGTGGGCGAGTCCTTGGCATGCCTCGCTTGCCTTCAATCGAAGTCATCAGTGCCGTCTCTTCACCGCAGACGAAAGCCCCGGCGCCCTGATAAATCTGTAAATCGAAATCAAAACCGGTGCCCAGGATATCCTTGCCGAGGAGGCCGTACTCCTTGGCCTGGGCGATGGCGACGTTCAGCCTGTGGATGGCAAGAGGATACTCAGCACGGCAGTAAATATAGCCGGTATGAGAGCCAATGGCCTTGGCGGCAATTACCATTCCCTCAAGAACAGCGTGGGGGTCGGCCTCGAGAACGCTTCTGTCCATGAATGCTCCGGGGTCGCCTTCATCCGCGTTACAAAGGACATACTTCACATCGCTGGGGGACTGAAAGCAAAATCTCCACTTAAGACCTGTGGGGAAGCCTGCACCGCCTCTACCACGGAGACCCGAATCCAATACTTCTTGAATGATCTTTTCCTGCGTCATTTCCGTCAGGGCCTTGGCCATTCCGGAATAGGCATCTCTTGCGATTGCCTCATCGATATTTTCCGGGTCAATGAGCCCTCTGTTTCTCAATACCCTCAGTTCCTGAAGGGCGAAGAAGGGTATATCGTTCATCGCCGGTATGACTTCCTTCGTGGTCGGTTCTTTGTAGAGGAGCCTTTGAAGTATCCTTCCCTTTACCAGGTGTTCCTCGACCAGCTCAGGCATGTCCTCGGGCTTCATTGACATATATACAACGCCCTCGGGATAAGCCACCATAATAGGCCCTAGGGCACAGAATCCATTGCAACCGGTCTCAACGATCTTGACGTCTTTTGAAAGACCTCTCTTGTCAATCTCTTCTATCAAGGCCTTCTTGACCTTGCCAGTTCCTGAAGCATGACAACCGGTTCCTCCACAGATCAAAAAATGTGAACGAAACACTTTCATGTGGATATTATCCTCCTTAACATTTTAGTATAACTATCCTGTTCATCGCATTCCTGCACGTTTAGACTTTGGCTATTGCAAAGGGCGTCTGCACCTCACCCTGCATGACATGTCTCATGAAGATTTGTCTCATCTTGTTGGCATCGATCTTGCCATAGACAATAGGGCTCTGTCCCGTAAGTTCTACGGTTACCATGGGCTCCTGGCTGCAAAGCCCCGCGCAACCGGACGTCGTTACGATGACATCGGATACATTAGCTTCAGAGATCGCGCCCATCAATGAATCCATTACGGCCCGTGCGCCGGCGGCGACACCGCAGGTTCCCATGTGCACCGTCACCTTGGCCCTATGCTCACCCGCCCTCAAAGACGTTTCGGAATGAACTTTATCCTTGATCTTCTTTAAATCTGCTATCGTTAGTTTTGCCATAGCTGTTTCCCTCGTTTGAAAGATTTGTTAGGCTGGTACGGTTTCTTCCCTGTACGGACTCAGTATTTCCTTTACCTTTTGCGTCTTCATCCGGCCGTGGACGTCTTCGGTGATGACTATGACCGGGGCCAATCCGCATGCGCCAAGGCATCTGACTGACTCGAGCGAAAAAAGCCTGTCCGGCGTTGTCTCTTTTTCTTTTACGCCGAGCTCTTTTTGTATCGCTTCCATGATGGACTTGCCTCCGCGGACGTAGCAGGCTGTGCCGAGACACACACGCAATGTATGTTTGCCACGGGGGGTCATCGTGAAGAATGAATAGAAGGTAACGACCCCGTATACACGGCTCAGCGGCAGATTCAGCCCTTTTGCAATCACGCGCAAAATAGGCATTGGCAGGAATTCAAGGACCATCTGGGCTTCTTCAAGGACGGGGATCAACGCTCCCGGTTTATCCTTGAATTTCTTGATTATGTCGTCAAGCTTTGCAAGTTGTCCTGCCGTAAACTCTTTTTGTATATCAATTTCACCATTACCCGCTTTCATGCATTCAATCCTCCTTAAAGCTTCATGCCTCTGCACCGATTTCCTTCAGGCCTTCTGTGATATGGCTCCTGATGAAATTCAGGACAGTCACATGATTAATTGGTATATCTTCAAGCTCTCTTTTAATTTCACGTGTATCGAAAATATATGTCTGACCACTATGCTCATGTCGGTAAATAATATCTATGTCCTTATTTCCGGCAATCAATGTGACCAGTGTAGCTGATATGTCTCCAAGGGGCTGTCTGTCAATGTGACTGAGTTTGAAATCTGCAGCAACCCTTGTTCCTTCACCTCCCTTCGATTCGATTATAAATCTGCCGTCCGCTCTTTCGGCTGCTTGGGCAAGCATGGGAAGTCCCAATCCGACGCTGCGTACGGTTTTCGTTGTAAAAAAAGGGTCGATGACTTTTTTTAAAACATCCTCACTCATGCCGGAGCCATCATCCCGTATTTCCAACGATAGGACGTCCCTTTCTGTATCCTCTATAATGTCAATAGATACGGTCTTGGCGCCCGCCCTGGTTGAGTTTTCTACAATATCCAGGATATGCAGGGATATCTCAAGCAACTATATCTCCTGAATATATCTTCCACCTTGGCGCCTAAAGGCCATTTTCAGTTCCGAAATGGTGCCGCTTTCGAGAAATATCGTTGTCACCCCATGTCCGATATCGTCAATAAAGTGTGCATCTGATGACTCGATGAAAGGGTAACCTGACAACTCCGCGTATTTTATCCTGGCCTCTTTGATTCCCATACGGTGCGTCACCTCAAGGGCGTCAAGGTGAATTTCCGGATCGATAAATCCCAACTGACTAATGACGCTAAAGCTTTCCCGATCAATATGGGAGGCAATCACAAGTCCACCGAAGCCATGAATCTGATCGATAATTTCCGGCAGCGATAACTTGGTTGCTCCGAGGAGAAATCTGTCGTTGAAGCCCTCGACTTCATCCAGGTCATTGACGATGGCCTGGCACCCGAATATTTCCTCTCGATTCGTGCCGGAGAGATGACCATAGATAATATTCTGGATCTTCGTGAGACCGTCCAGCGTATCAAAAAGAGCCAACAGATGGACTTCTTCGCTGCTTGTTATTTCCATGCCCGGCAGGACTATGAGGGGTTTACCCTCAGCCGACCTTAGTACAAATTGCGTATTCTCTGAGGCATTGTGATCACAAATCGCGATGATGTCCAGTTTCTCGGCAATGGCTTTGTCAACCACCGCCCTCGGATACATGTCCAAATCTGCACAGGGCGAGAGGCACGTATGTACATGAAGATCGCAACGAAAAGCCCTGAGCATAAAAACTTAGTATCCATATGAAGAAAAGCCGTAATTAGGCTTTTTCTCCTGCTCGCTGTCCCTTTAACCGGTCTTGTTCATTAATGCGTATAGCCTGCCGATGACCTCAAAACCCGGCAGATCCGATACCATTATGGGAACGCCTCCTTTGACAGCTTTTTCAAGGGTGTCCTTTGCGGGCTCGCTTCCGTGAACGAGGATTATGCCCGCGTGTTCTTTCAGACTGGCCACCGCGACGATATTTTGATGAACTTGGCGCGTGATCCAGACGTCGCCCTCATTGCTGTTTGCCATGACATCGCTCAATAAATCCCCGGTATAGCCGCCCCGTATCTCCGCTTTTAGCTTGTCCTCACCGGATCTGACCTTTAAATTCAGGGCTTTGACGATAGATTCCAAATCCACGTCATGGAACTCCTTTTTTTAGCTATTCAAAACGGCGCTACTGGCTCTGATTATCATTCTTAGATGTGTGCCTTTACCAACTTCTGACGAGATATGAAATACGTCAGAAAAGCTTTTTATATTGCATAGTCCCATACCGGCGCCAAATCCCATTTCCCTGATCTTCTGATTTGCGGTCGAGAACCCGGGTTGCATGGCCTGTTCTATGTCCGGAATTCCCTGGCCTTCATCTATAGCCTCGATCATGATGGAATCAGGGACAACGCGAAGACGGATCATCCCCTTTCGGGCATAAGAGACAATATTTATTTCAGATTCATAAGCAACAAGGGCTGCCTTTCTGATAACGTCCTTAGGAAGACCTATTTGTTTCAAGACGGTTTTTATATTACTTGATACCTCGCCAGCGTTGTCAAAATTACCGCCCATTACTGTGAAGCTTCCTTCATAAAGGGGTTTTTCATCCACGATTACGTTTATTTACTCCCGACTTTTTCTATACAACCTCTGATACCTCTTGCGTATAACCGTCCGGCGATCTCAAAAAGAATATACTTGGTTGTAAGAATGGGGATATTAACTTCTTCTGCCAATTGGAACGTTTCCTGGGAAGGCCTTTTCCCTCGACCCATAATAATAGCTGCTATATCCAGCACATCTGCCGTCCTTACAACTTGAGGATTTGTCAATCCCGTAATCAAAAGACTTCCCGCTGTCGCAAAGGCAAGAACGTCACTCATGAGGTCGGCGACAAAGGCGGTATTCACCTCCATACCTAACTGATCTTCACCGATCAGAACTTCTGCATCAAGAAGTTTTCTTATCTCATGGAGGGTCAATTTAAATTTCCAACTTAAAGAAATATTTAGAGGAATTGTCAGCTGTCAATAGAGGCAAACATGTCGCTATTGCAAAATGAAAGCGTAAATATTGTACGGAAATGCGCTTACCATATGCTATTAGTTGTGTCAACAGAATTTTTGACGACTTTTATAAAAGACCGCGCATTTCTCTGAGGTTCCTTGATGTCCGCGAACACGTCGCCCAAACATGCATAAATCAAGGAAGCGTGTGCTCGTCCCCGCTGCAGCAATTCCATGCAACAATTAAGGCCGATTGCGGATGTTATGCCCGCGATTCTGGTCAAATATTTCTTCAAGTGCGGAGGCTTTTGTGATAGAAATTCCATCCGCGGTGGAAATCTGCTGCATTTCTTTGTATGTATGAATCGGGGTTGCGACATGATTGAATATATTTTATTCATTTCCGTTTTTCTTCAGATAGTGGCAGCCGTCTTGGCGTTTAGGTTGATGCGCGTGACACAA
The DNA here is from genome assembly GCA_003153775.1 of Syntrophaceae bacterium. Taxonomy (GTDB): domain Bacteria; phylum Desulfobacterota; class Syntrophia; order Syntrophales; family UBA2185; genus Fen-1135. Next base: position 136,886 of record PMBI01000094.1, read on the forward strand.
GCCAGGGCCGCGTGGATATTGATAGCAGCCGGGCTTGTCCTCATGGCGGTAAGGCGCATCATAGATGTATTGCCCTTTCTTCATGTAGAAGTAACCCCTAATATTACCCTGCTCGACGATTTAATGGGCTTTGTTATATCCGTGCTGATGGTGGCAGGAGTTGCCTTGATTGCACCGCTCTTCTACTCTATCCGTCAATCGGAAAATGCCCTGCGGGAGACCGAAGAGAGATACCGGCTACTGATTGAGACCATGAATGAAGGTTTAGGGATGGTTGATAATAAAGGTATTCGCACCTTTGTTAATAGGAAATTCTGTGAGATGACCGGATATCCCAAGGAAGAGCTTATCGGTTATCCTGCCGCGAAATTGTATGTAGAAGAGGATAATCAAAAAATTTTCCAGGAACAACGGATTAAGAGAGAAAAGGGGGAAGATAACCCCTATGAAATTGTTATTACCCACAAAGACGGCAATAAGATTCAAGTCTTAGTTTCGCCAAAGCCGGTATATGACAAGGATGGGCAGTATGTAGGTAGCATCGCCATCTTTACTGACATCACCGATCGTAAGAAAGCGGAGGAAAAGCTCAGGGAGAGCGAAGAGCAATACCGGCTACTGATTGAGACCATGAATGAAGGTTTAGGGATGGTTGATAATAAAGGTATTCGCACCTTTGTTAATAGGAAATTCTGTGAGATGACCGGATATCCCAAGGAAGAGCTTATCGGTTATCCTGCCGC
>PMBI01000038.1 GCA_003153775.1 Syntrophaceae bacterium
CCGGCAACAATGTTTGCCAAACACGTCGATATCGACAGCATATGGGAAAAGGCAATTCCCGCGAGAGTGGCGGATGCCGACGCATATATGTTGTGCCCCGAACACCTCATAATCTATCTCTGCGAACATGCCCTCAGGATCGGCCATTCCTTCGACCGCCTCATACTCATAGCGGACATATCCTATGCCCTCAAGGCTTACGAAAGAAATATTGACTGGGATTTCCTTGTCGAAGAAAGCCGCCGTTTTAACCTGGACAGATTGGTCTATCTCAGCCTCTCCATTGTCAAGTCCTATGCGGGAGCGTTTATACCTGACGAATGCCTGAAGAAGCTAATGCCTGCGGATCTATCTATCGGTGAAAGATTCTTCCTGAGACTCCAGACTGCTAACCGCCGCATCCGCGGCAGCAGCTATTTTATCTACCTGGCTATGAATAGAACATTCTCCGATAAGATTGAATTCTTGTTCAGGACTTTTTTTCCGCCTCGTCAAATACTTCTTCAAAGACTCCGTATCAGGGACGGGGCAACTCTGAAATCATACTATACCGCCCGCGTAAGAGAGGTCATGTCTCATATTTTCAGTTTTTTCCCGATACCGGAAAAAATATTAAAAAGGCCTTGACTTGAGACACTTTTTTATTGAATTTAAGAAATTCGATTGTGATGAGGATTTTTTAAGATTTCTCCCTTCGGTAGAAATGACAGAACGGGGATGGAAATGACAAGAAGGACCATAATCAGGAGCAAAGCAAAATGTTCTGCATAAGTAAAATCAGACTCCTCGTATATATTTCATGCATCGCGACTCTGCTGTTATCCGCCTGCACAATTGAGAGCCGCGGCATTCCGGTCAAAGATTTTGCGGACACTTCCGGTGTTGTTACTCCTGCAGAGCGCCTGGCCCAGCAGAAGGAAGCGGAAGAAATCCTAAAGATGAGCCAGGTCACGGAGAATAAGGTCTTTACACAAAGGCATGGGGTGCCGGAATACATCATAGGGCCGGGTGATGTCCTCACCATCAACTACTGGATCCCCTACACAATTACAGCAGCCCGTACCGAGGAAGGCTTCAAACAGAATACCTACACTGTTGTCGTCAGGCAGGAAGGCAAGATTTCCTATCTCTTCGGTGACGATATTCCTGTAGCCGGCCACACAGTCAATGAAGTCAGGGAAATCCTGACGGAGCAATTAAGAAAATATATCCGTAATCCCAGAATTGAAGTTATCATGAAGGAGTACAAGAGCAAGACAGCCCTGCTTTTCGGCCAGATCAATGTCCTTTCGACGGGGACATCCGGTCCGGGAAAATATCCTCTTATGGGAAAAACCACGATACTTGATTTCATCGTATCCGCGGGCGGTCCCATATCAGGCAAAGACAGCGGCCTTCTTGGCATTAGCCCGGGAAATGCGGACCTGAGAAGTGTGGAAATAATCCGAAAGGGTAAGAGGCATGTAGTCAATCTTTATAATGCCATGTTCAGAGCAGATTTGAGCCAGAATATCATCATAGACGACGGCGACATAGTCACTGTGCCGGAACTTCCCTTCTACGGTGAAAGAATATATGTCTTCGGCGAAGTCAATAAGCAGGGTATATACAGGCTCAAGGATGCTCCTGACCTTCTGGCCGCAATGGCTCAAGCCGGAAGCTACACATTGATAGCAATAAGATCAGATGTAAAGATAATTAGAGAATACAAGGAGCGCGGAGGGAAGCCGATTATCTTATCCGCCAACCTGGATCAGATTTTGAAGCAAGGGGACTTAGCTCAGAATATAAAGCTCAAAGATGGCGATCTCATATATGTACCGAGGAGGGCCATCGGCGATATCAACGAATTCCTCGCAAATACGACGCCTCTTTTGCAGTACCTTTATACTACGGCCCAAGTGAGGGATGCATGGTTTGTCAACCCTGGCAATTTACGGTATTAGGAGAATCTCTACTTAATGGCCCAATATGACCTTAACCTGAGAGATTACTGGCGCACCGTCAGAAAGAGGAAGTTCATTGTCCTCTTTACGGCTGTGTCGATGGGATTTTTCAGCCTTGTCTGGGCCCTGGTGGGACAGCCTCCCCCCATATATAAGACAAGCGTCAGCATCAAAATTGAAAAGACGGGCTCGTTAACCGGCCTTTACTCACAAACATTTCCGTGGTCTTCCACCAATTACCTGGAGACGCAGGCTTCCGTGATAAAGAGCTATATCATCCTGGAGTCAGTCGCCAAGAAGCTCAATCTGATACCTGCCAATCTTACTTCCGAACAGATACGCACCAATAGCGATTATCTAAAGGTGATATTGGATCTTAAAGCTAACGTCACAACGGAACAGGAAGGGAACACTGATATTATCACCATATACGTGACGTCTGAAGACCCCAAGTTTGCACAGCTCTTCGCCAACACGATAGCTCAGGCATATAAAGAAGAGCACCTGATCGATATCAACAAGAGGACTTTCGAGGCCAAAATATTTATAGAAAATCAGCTAAACATCGTCAGGGATAAGGTCGCCAAATCGGAAGAGGCTGTGCGGGATTACAGAGAAACCAGCAAGATTATATCCATTGACGCGCAGTCCGCGTCCTCACTCGCCCAGTCGTCAAAACTACAGGCTCAATACGATCTTGACACCGCAACACTTCAGAAGGTCAACACGGTGTTGCAAGCTCTTGCGACAGCCGAAGATAAATCTCTCACATCAAAAAGCTCTTTCTATTTTGAAGAAGCG
>PMBI01000083.1 GCA_003153775.1 Syntrophaceae bacterium
AGATCTTTGTACATTTCGGCGGTCATATAGGTACTGTGTGGATCAAGGGACTTCATCATCCCGTTAATCGCCCCTTCTAACAGTTTTTTTGAATCCACATCCTCGACGTAATTCTTCTGCACCATGTCGAGCACTTCATTGAAAGTCTTTAGGTTCTTGTATATGCTCCTTTCCAGTGCGGCTGACACCTGAGAATCCCCCTGAAGGCCGAGCAGGAGAAGGCAGGCAAGCAGACACAGAGGCAAAAGCACTTTCTTGGGCGAAAAGTTTTTCATTCAATCCTCCACTGCGGACATTGATTCAATCCGCATCAGGTAATTATTATAGGCACGATAGCATTATTTTTATTCATTTTTCCATAACTTTTTAGAATGCTCCGCAAGAACGGACGCGTGGCGAGCCTTTCAGGTCTCACCGCGAAGGACTCTTACGAAAGGAAGCGATATTGCTGCCGGGAATGCGCGATCGCAGCCCCTTTGCAAAAAAAAGCAATAGGGTAGCCGGCGCGTCCGTGGGTTCAGATCGTGTCCATGCACAATTCGTTCTCAAGAACTTGTGCAGCCCTATTATATGCTCTTACGAACCTGCCCTCTATTTTATCCGGGTCACTGCGTGCGCTGATGTTGGCAAGGCTGTGGCTTTAAAGAATATCGTGGCTCAATCAAGGGGGCTGCTCTGGGGAGTTTCAGCTGATATAAATTTGACGCTGCCGTTTATGATTCCGCCTTCATCAATGACTAAGTTGCGGCATTTGATATTACCTCTTACATCCGCGGATTTCATAAGTGTAAGAGTGCCTGTGACTTCAATTTCCCCTTCGAAATTTCCGGCTATGGTCAGGGAGGTCGCGCTTACTTGCGCTTTCACGTTGCTGTCTTTCTCCGTGAAAACAGTTTCCGCAAGGAGCGTTCCCTCGATGAGTCCTTCGACAATCAGATGCCCTCTGAAATGCAGGATTCCTTCAATTTTGCAATCCCGGGTTACTATGGAAATATTGTTGTTTTTTACGCTCACCTTCGGGTGTTCCCCTCATCTCTTTTTCTCGTCAGGTCTTCAAATTAAAAATTTCTCGTAATACAAGTTTGCCGTCGTCTGAAAAAACAAATATTGAGGCGGAATCGTAGACATGTTGTATGGAGATGTCCTTTGCTATGACTTTATGTCTGGTGATGGAAAAAGGATTGCCGTCCCTGAAATTTTGTGGGACTCCATTGGACAGATCAGTTTGGGGATCAGCGAGCCAGCGTTCCGCCCCCGTCCCATCCGATTTCAGAATGAGGAAGATGTACCCCGACGCCGGGGTATTTTTCGAGGTCTTGTTTTTCAGAAGAAACGAATAGCGAAATAATTTTCTTGAAAGGTCGAAGTTGGCTTCGAAATTTTCTATAGACAAATTGTAAGATTGTGTGACGGCGATTACCGGTTCCGTATCAGTTGATACAGAGCTCTTTGCTGCATCCGAAGATTTACCGTGAGTTCCAATATTAGCCGTGAGCTCTTCTTTAGAACCTCCCATCCGGTTGTGGAGGAGAACTGCGGCAAAAGAGATAATACACAGGCCAATGACTGTTACCAGGCAGACCGTTAAGAAGTTCATCGGAAGCTTAAAGGAACACAGTCGCCGCTCGTCCTGAATTACAATTATAGTGAACTTCTTTTGTCTCTTGTCTGAGTGCATTTAAGAAAGGTTTCACATAGAAATTCTTCTAAATCCGCCTGCGTGGGATCAAGCTTCCCTCTTGCAGTATCATGTTCCCTCTTCATGCGGAATGATTGAAGCATCTGTGACGCGAAAAGAAAGAGATTTCAAGGCATCTGTCAAGCATCTGATATATTTATTGACGCATATTCATAATGACTTACATAAAAGTTGTCAAGGCAAAATACTGATGTGGACCATTTGCGACTAAGACCCTTTCGTAATTCTGCATTACTAAGATGGGAGAATCTCATCAGCCTGCCACCGTAAAGAAGCAAGAAAAATCATTGATTACGACTGTGAAATCCTGTATGAGCAAACTGACGGGGATTTTTCCTGGAGGTAATTGGGAAAAGGAACAAAGATGAAAAGATCAGTCAGCTTATGTGGCACAAAATTTTGGTTGTCTATTATTTTTCTCGTGTTTTTCTTTATGGGTGCCGCGGTCGAAAATATGGACATCTCCGGCCAGTCTTTGTGGTTCGTCGCTCCCGTGCTTGCCCAGTCTCGTCCGAATGAGGTCGGGGCTCCCAAAGAAGAGACCAAGGTTCAAGCTGCGCAGGAAAGCACTCTCATGCATAATTTACTGGAAAAGCAGAAAGAACTTGACAGTCGGGAAAAGGCGTTAAAAGAGGAAGAACTGAAGGTCGAGGCCTTAAAAAAGGATGTAGCGGAAAAAATGGAGGCCCTCAGGGTTCTTGAGGAAAGAATGTCGCCGACGATGGAAAGTCAAAAAGGCGAGAGGGACAAGAGATATCAGTCGTTGGCAAGAATATACGAAGGCACTCCTCCTGAAAAAGCGGCGGCCATATTCGAAAAAATGGATAGAAAAATGGCGGCTGAAATCATGATGCGCATGAACAGCAAGAAAGCCGGCGCCATCTGGGCGCAGATAAATCATGAAACTGGCGTACAGATTGCGAGAGAGATTACCTCATCACAAAGTGTGGATGCCGCTAAAGCGACAAAGATTGCTAAAGAAATCGCTGGAGCCGAAGCGGTTAAACAGGCGGCCGTGCAAAGTCCTGATGACGGTGCCGTAACGCCTCCAGGAGAAATCAAGGGAGCGGAAGCGCCCAAGCCGGAGACTCAGCAGAGTCCCGCTACTGCAGGTTCGCCGGGAACTGCCAAAGAAATTGCTGCGGAGAAAGTAATCAAACCGCAGCCTTCGCAAAAAGAAGGGGCAAAGACACCCGCTAAACGCGAAATAAAAGCGGCCAAATCGAAAAAGGCAAGGTTAAAGAACGTCCGGTCCCAAGCGTTGAAGCCGTTTGCTATACAGATCAAGGCTGTTCGCGGCAGTGAGATGGCTGCCGAGTTTACGAAGATGCTCAGAGACGAAGGCGTTGATGCCTATTGGTCTGAATTGAGCGCGAAAGACGGCGGAACTTTATACAGAATTCTTGTCGGTCATTTTGCAAGCCGCGAGGAAGCGCTGACTTACATGAAAAAGAAACGTATCGATATTAATTATCCCGGCAGTTATATTCAGAAGACCGAACAGGTAATTCCCCCCAAAAAGGAAAAGAAACAGTAACGACAGTGCATGAGCAAGTGAAATCGGCTGTGCCGGGATTTCAATATTTGCCACCCCCTATCATTTCCGACGCTTCAATTGAACCCCGTAAATGTTTCTGCGGTTTTGAACGTCATGTGACGGCTGCCGCAGGGTTAAGATACAGCCGAACGCCTGGCTTCTTCCGGGTGTATGGGGGGATACATTAAGAGTGCAAGAGTGATTTACTCTTGACAGACTGGTTACACAACATGCCCGGTATCAGTCATAATTCCGCGGGGCGAGATGGTTGATCCCCGACGAAGGGTGCTAATGAAGTAGTTCACGATTTCCTCGTCAAATTGACGATTAACATTTCTTTTCAACTCGGCGACCGCTGCTTCTACGTCCATAGCTTTTCGGTACGGTCGGTTGTTGGTCATGGCGTCAAATGCATCCGCAACTGCCAGCATCCTCGAAAAAAGAGGAATATTGGTGCCCGCGAGGCCATCAGGATAACCATTACCATCCCACCGCTCATGGTGATGGCGGATTATTAATCTTTCCGTATCCAGGATGGGAAGTGGCTTCAAGATATTTTCTCCAATCACGGGGTGGTTCTTTATAACATCGAATTCGTAAGTAGTGAGTCGGCCGGGTTTAAGCAGGATGTCGTCAGGTATGGAGATTTTTCCTATGTCATGAAGAGTTGCCGCTATCTTCAGCGATTCGATTTCGCTCGGGGAGCAACTCATTGCTTCTGCCGTTTTTATAACAATATCCGTTACCCTCATGGAGTGCTCTTCCGTGTAATAATCGCGGGCTTGAATGGAAGCAACGAGCGATTGAAAGGTACTCAAGAGATTCGTGTACAGACTTTCGTACAGAAGCCTATTCTCGATATTGAGAGACGCCCTGTTGGCGATACTCTGGATATAATAAAGATCTCTTTCCGTGTAGACATGTTCGTTGCTTTTTCCGGAAAGAGCTATGATGCCGAATACCTGGTCCCTAATTTTCAAGGGCGAACAGATGACAGAAGAATATGCCGTGTTCTTGATGAGATTTCTCAGCAAAGGTTCCTTCCTGCGGACGGTGTCTCTGAGTATGGAATGTAAGGACGGTATGATTACGCTCTTGAAAAAAGTCTGTGAGACTCCTTTCACGACTACAGCATCAAATTCCTGATGATCCTTATCGTACAAGAGTATAGAACATGCTTCGCCGCCGACGACCTTCAGAGCAAGATCAACCATTTCCTGAAAGATTTCGTCATTGTTTTTCGTAAGCTCGATCTTGTCATATATATAGCTGCGAGTAGATAAGTCGCTTATCTTGGTAGTTAAGGAAGTGGCCGTCGTCTGCTTGTCGTATTCACCGAGAATTGTCTTTGCCCGTAAATAGACATCAACCTTATATAAGAGATCATCAATATTGAACGGCTTTGCCAGGAAGTCTACCGCGCCCGTCTTCATCGCGGAAACGGTCAGTCCGATGGTCGGGTAGGCCGTAATAAGAATCACGTGCGTCGTCGGTTTGATTTCCCTGATCTTGTCGAGGAGATCCATGCCGTTCATGCCGGGCATCATGACATCGCATATGACCATATCAAAATGGTTTTCTCCCAGCCTTTCCAGGCCTTCAACGCCGTCTGACGCCTCGGTAACTGCATAGGCGCCCGCCTGACATATGGCATCTACGACAAGCGATCTGGTGCCGATGTCGTCATCGACTACGAGAATGGATTTTCTTTCTGAACTTACTTCATTCGTACTTAACATATGCGCTCTATCATGGGCATTGTCTGCGGAAAAAGGTAAATGATCCCGCTCAGTCATTATTCTTTTTGGATTTCAGGAGAATATCCATCAGGCTGTATGAGATCTTATCGTAAGCAGCTGTTTTATCGCCGGAGGCCAGAGTAACTACGTCGGCATACTTCGCACCTTTGGCCATGTCCGGTTGAAGCGATGCTCCGATCTTGACCCTGTTCTGCTTACTATACGCCTTTAGAATATTATCAATTTGATAAGATGAAATCGTCATCATTCAACCCCACCAAGTGTATTCTCATCCCTCGTTTATTGTATCGGAAGAAAACAGCAGAACTTTAACTCTTTTTTTTGGTCAGCGTATGAATATTGGAAAATCTCAATCATAAATGGCTATTATATTAATATTCTATTTGACTATTGTTCAATTTTTGTTAACATTGTGCGTCGCAATGTCCAGATGTATCTTATATCGTCTCAACCGAGGATCTTCTTGAAGAATCTATTATGAAGAATGCAAAGATATTGATTGCTGAGGACAATGAACTAAGCAGGGAGAACCTATCCGAGCTTCTGAAAAGTCATGGCTGTGAGGTCACGGCTGTCGAAGACGGCAGGCAAGCCAGGGATGCCTTTATCGAAGATAAATACGACCTCGTGATAACTGATTTGAAGATGCCGAATATGGATGGTCTTCAGCTTCTGGAGTTCATCCAGGAAATCAGTCCGGAGAATATCGTAATTATAATTACCGGCCACGGCACTATCAATACGGCCGTAGCGGCGATAAAGCTTGGCGCTTTTGACTATATCACCAAACCACTAAAAGATGATCTTGTGACACTGACGATTGAAAGGGCGTTATCCTACGCAAAACTGAGGCAGGAAAATATATCCCTCAAGAGAAGTTTGAAAAAGCGATATGATTTCGATAATATGATCGGCTATAGCGATGGCATGAAAAAGATCTTTGATACGATTGAAAAAGTCGCTACTTCCGATAGTACGGTCATGATCTACGGCGAAAGCGGCACAGGCAAAGAATTAGTTGCCAAGGCCGTACATTTCAACAGTGAAAGAATAAATTTTCCGCTTGTTGCCGTAAACTGCGGCGCTATTCCCGAAGAGTTGCTGGAAAGTGAGTTATTCGGCCACGAGAAAGGCGCCTTTACGGGCGCACTACGCACCAGAATCGGCCGATTTGAATTAGCCAATGGCGGGACGATATTTCTGGATGAGATCGGTGATATGAGTCCTGCACTGCAGGTGAAGGTGTTAAGAGTGCTTCAGGAGAAGCAATTTGAGCGCATCGGAGGAGTGAAGACGCTGCAGGTTGATGTAAGAATTATCGCCGCAACCAACCAGGATTTGGAAAAGGCGATAGAGGAAAAAAGATTTCGGGAAGATCTGTTCTACCGTATAAATGTTATACCTATAGATCTGCCGCCTCTGAGGGAAAGAAAGGTTGACATCCCGATCTTGGCTAACCACTTCCTCTCGAAATTCAACAAACTAAAGAGAAAGGGCGTGGTTCGGATCACCCCGGAAGCGATGGAGTACCTGCTTAAGTATTCCTGGCCTGGAAATGTCAGAGAACTCGAAAATTTAATCGAGATGCTCGTTGTCCTAAAAGAGGAAGGTGAAATAGAGGTTCAAGACCTTCCGGAAAAAATAGGAATGGCGCACTCCCATGGCGTTGTCAAGAGCGGTGTAGAAATAACGGATGAAGGGATCAATTATAATGCCTACGTTGATCAGCTTGAAAAGGATTTGCTTTCGAGAGCCCTGGAAAAGGCCGGCGGAGCAAAAAACAAGGCTGCAAAATTACTGAACCTAAATAGAACAACTTTTGTTGAGAAATTGAAGAGATTCAAAATTGGTCAGTAGCTGTCGGCCGTTGCGCAAGCAAATATCTTCTCAGGCGCAGGGCATTGGCTGCTATCGTGTCTGGTCCTCTATCCCTCGTTGTCACAACAGAGAGTATCTCCCGCGATTTCGTTAAGGCTGAGAAATCGTCCGGCAATAGTTCACTATCAACCCGCTGATTTTTTCTGTTCCAGTCAGTTGATGCACTCCGCACCTTCAACAAGAATCCCTTTGATAAACAGCAATAACCGCCTTCAAATCAAGATATTCATGCCGAAGAGATGGAGACGCAAATAAGGATGCATTTTACAATATGCGCCTCGCGATCCGGTCAAAAAATTGGCCGACATGGTGACTATTTGACGTAAGTTACGCTCAGATGGTGGCATCATGTGGTAGGAAACATCCTTAAGCTTCCGTTTATTAAGAGAAAAGCTCTTTCGCAAATGGATGGTATATAAATTGCTCAGGAAATTAGACTGAACTAACTCTCAGAGGATATTTCTACGCAGTACGGAAACATCTCCGAAAGGTGAAAGCGGAAAAAGCCCGGTTGCAAATGCCTTCGAACCCCCGTTATCCGGAGATGAAAACTAACGAGAGAATTGAATTGCGGGAGTCTCTGGCTCTCGACACATTTGATGTTTAGAAGAATGAAGAAATTCATAATCTCATCTGCCCTAATACTAATGCTCATAATCCAGCTCAGCGGCTCGACTCACGGCAGCAACGGCGACGGGCAAGGTCAGGGAACAGGCCAGGCGAATGCAGTGACAACAGCCAGTCATAGCGCAGCATCCAACAATTCTCTTTATGACCAGGCCATGGGAGACTTTCAACGGGGAGGATATGCCGAAGCGCTGGAAAAGTTCAAAGCTGTCTTACAGCAGGAGTCCGGAGAATCCTCCCAAAAGGAAAGGGCTATGAGATCCATGGCGGAATGCCATTATTTCCTCGGAATAAAGGGGAATAAGAATAGTCTCTTGAATGCGGTCGATCTTTACAAGAACATTGTGCAGAAGTACCCCGATTCGCGCGATGACAATGCCATTGCGTTATACAGAGCAGCAAACGCCTATGCTGCCTTGGATTTCTATTATGAAGCGAAGCGGGAATTTGAAAATCTATACGCAAAGTATCCTGATTCTCATTACGTTCCGGAGATTACGTTCCGGATCGGTGAAATGCTTTACAAAGCGAGAAAATTTAGCGAGAGCGCTCAGAAGTATGAGGAGTATGTCCGCAAGTTCCCGGCGGGGGAATACATTAAGACGGCTTACTTTAATCTCGGTGATTGCTACTCGCAAGTGCATCAGGAGGAAATTGCTGATAAATGGTACAGCGATGCCTTGAAGAAGTGGCCTGAATTGGAAAGCATCCCCGAAGATGTCCTTTTAAACGTGGGGTTTCATTTCTTTCGGAGCATGAAATATCGCGATGCACTGAAGACATTCTTCTTCTATGTCAACGTATTCCCGGAGAAGGAGAGCAAAAAGGAAGTTCTTTTTGCCATTGCCCGTTCCTTTATGGAACTCGATCAACTTCCCCTTTCACTCAAGATTTTCAGTCTTTTGATAGAAAAATATCCGAGCAGCCGTGAAGCAATGGAAAGTGCAATTCTCATGGCCAATCTCGGTGCAAAGAAGCCGGGGATGAAATTGCCGGCATATTTTCAGGGAATGCGGAATTATCAGGACCCGCTTAAGACTTATAACGACCTCTTGGCCGGACAGCCTTCGGGCGATTATCTGGAGGAGCTGCTCTTTCAAAAAGGTTACTTCCTGTATAAGAATGGCAGACATAGGGAGAGCTTTGATACATATGCCCTCTTACTCTCTCGCTTTCCCAATGGAAGGTACAAGGGAGAGGTCGTCAAGTATTTCATGATATCTGCCGACCGGGTCGTGGACGAGAATTATACGGTCGGAGATCATCTGGCAGTTTCAGAGATATACTTTAAATCTCGAGACCACGGTCTTGTCACAGGAGATAATTTCAAAGCTGCATACTGTATGGGTGACAGTCTCAGACGGGTTGGCCTCTATGATGAGGCAGCCGAAGTCTTTGAGAAACTCCTGAAGACCTCCGGAAGTGTTGACGATAGAAACAAGATATTGATTGCTATCGCTGATATCGACTGCGAGAGACGGAATTACGATAATGTCGAAAGGATACTCCAGCGGTTATCAGTGGCTCCGCCGGAAAAAGATCGAGGTTCGACCAGGAATCGCCGCCAAGCAAAATCTCAGGGCAAAGCGATAGTCCAACATTCATCGCCGGACGGGCATATACAGTTACACGTAAACAGAATCTTGGGGAACGTTTACTTTAAAAAAGGCCTGTTTGACAAGGCCGCCGCTTCTTATGCCAGGGTATTGGCTCATGGAGAAGGCATTGAAGGCATGGCCGAGGTCTACCTGAAGAATGCCGACTGCCTGAAGGCAATAAATTCTCTGGAAGCGTCTATGGCCAGTTATCGCAAGGCTATCGAAATCTACAGTAAGGAAAGCAAGAAATACTCCGTTGATGTTCTGATTGCTTCATACAGGGGTCTTGGTGATTGCCTGTTTGAGAAAAAGGAATACCAGGAGGCCATATCCATGTACAGGCAATCGGCGTCATATCTTGGCGGGCGCGCCGAAGGCTTATGGTCGCTCTATGGGATAGGGAAGGGGTACACAGGTTTAAAGAATTCGGAGATGGCGGACAAGACTTTCTCAGAATTGAAGAATAAGGGTGGTGAAGGTTTCTGGTCTAATCTCGCCGATTATGCACTGAGGGAATACAGCTGGAATGAGAAGTATGATGCTAATAATCCGTAAAGGAGAATTGGTTACAAGGATCGGACTCTATCATGAATGATCAAGATATGGCACAAGACCATTATCTCTTCCTGCAGAAATCCTTCGATGAATTTAATCAGGCCACCGAACGGCTTCAGAATTCCTTTGCAAGTCTTGAGCTGCGGTTTCAAGAGATAAACAGGGAATTGGAATTGAGGAATGAGGAGCTTAAGAGAACAATAGCGGAAAAAGAGGAGGTAAAGAACTATCTTCGCAACATACTTGAAAGCCTGACTACCGGCGTTGTTGTCACAGACGGCGCCGGATGGATAACTACGCTAAACAAATGTGCCGAGACGTTTTTCAATGTCTCCCAGAAGCAGGTCACTGGAAAACATATAAGTGTTTTATTTGGTGACCTCGCGGTTCTGGACAGAAATGCATTGTCCTATGCAGATCATTTTGCGGATACCGGAAAGAAAGTGAATTTGAAAGACAGGGTCGTAGAGATTTTCGCGTCTCCGATGAAAACGGAACAGGGCGAGATCATAGGGGAAGTTTTTATATTGCGCGATGTTACGAGAGTCGAGAAACTGGAGGAAATGGCAAAGCGAACGGAAAAGCTCATGGCCATGGGTGAGATGGCGGCAAACATAGCGCATGAAATCAGAAATCCACTCGGGAGTATCGAGTTATTTGCCTCGCTGTTGATGAAGGATATGAAAGACAAAGCTCATCAGGAAAGATTGTCGCATATTATCACCTCGGTAAAGAATATGGACAATAAGATTTCCAACCTTCTGCTGTTCACAACGCAGAAGCACCCCATGATGAGAAAGGTTAACCTTCATCGCATAGTGAAAGAAGTGCTTCGATTTTCGGACCCCATTATCAAGCAGGAAGACATATCGCTGTCAGTGAAGTACTCAAGTATTGAGCCCTGTGTCAGAGGTGATGCGGAGATGCTCAAGCAGGTTTTTCTCAACATTTTGCTAAACGCCATACAGGCGATGACGGATGGTGGGCGTCTTGGGATTGAAACGGTTGTATCTCCCCTGCGCCTGGAAGACGGTATGAGAAGCGTTGAAGTCAAGATATCAGATACGGGCGTCGGCATAACGAGGGATGATCTAAAAAAGATATTTGATCCCTTCTTCAGCACCAGGGAGAGGGGCTCCGGTTTAGGCCTCGCGATTGTTCATAATATTGTTCATGCTCACGGCGGCTCCATCGATGTAGACAGCAGAGAAAAAGAAGGGACGATCCTGAGTATTACCCTGCCTCTGTTTCAAGAGACGCGTGAGCCTGAAGTAACTAATTATTTGAGTATCTTGGGTGACAGACATGCATGAGAGACCGGTTTTGGTAGTTGACGATGATCCATCCATGAGGATGGCTTTGTCTGAATCTCTGTTGAGCTGCGGATATCAAGTGGAAGCAGCAGTGGACGGGGCAGATGCCCTGAAGAAATTTACCAAAGGGCAGTTTGACGTCGTTATTACGGATATGCGAATGCCCAAAGTGGGCGGGATGGATGTGCTAAGAGGCGTCAAGAAGATTTCACCGAGAACGCATGTCATCGTGATAACCGCTTACGGTACTGTTAATACGGCGGTTCAGGCCATGAAGGAAGGGGCTTCCGATTTCATTATGAAACCCTTTTCCCTTGAAGACCTCGAGTCGGTTGTAAAAAATGTATTCTCGCATCATGATACAAATGAAGGAGAATCGAGAAATAAGGAAGAAACGCAGTCATCATCGAAAGAGATTATCACCTGTGACAAGAAGATGATTGCCGTGCTTGAATTATTGAAATGCGTATCAAAAAGCAAATCCAGCGTCTTGATTCAAGGTGAAAGCGGCACGGGCAAGGAGCTATTTGCCAGGTACATTCATCGTCACAGCAATAGAGCACTTATGCCCTTCGTCGCCGTTAACTGTGCCGCTGTTCCTCACACTCTTCTGGAAAGCGAAATGTTCGGATACGAGAAGGGGGCTTTTACCGGCGCAATGCAGAGAAGATTAGGTAAATTCGAACTGGCTGACGGGGGGACATTATTGCTTGATGAGATTAGCGAGATGGACATACAGCTTCAGGCGAAGCTGCTCCGGGCCATTCAGGAGGGGGAAATCGACAGGTTGGGAGGAAGAGAAACGATTCCCATAGACGTGAGGATTATTGCTACGACAAATTCAGACCTGAAAAAGGTCATTTCCGAAAAAAAGTTCAGGGAGGATCTTTTTTACAGACTGAACGTCATTCCCGTGAACGTACCGCCTCTGAGGAGCAGGGCAGGCGATATTCCTCTACTGAATGAATATTTTCTCAAGAAATACGGCGAGCTTACGGGAAGAAAAAACCCTCTCTTGTCCGAGGGGGCAGCAGCCTTGTTGCAGAACTATTCTTGGCCCGGGAACGTCAGAGAACTCGAGAATGTTATCGAGAGGGCCGTATTGATGGCCGACAGAGGTCCGATACAGCCGGAACATTTGTGCCTTGAGGGAAATGAAGGGGAGCCAATAGATGCGGATCTGTCAAGCGTCCCCCTTAAGGGGTCAACCCTATGGGAGGTGGAGAGGAACCTCATTTTCGACACCCTCAAAGAGGTCAACGGCAATAAGACGAAAGCTTCCAAAATTCTGGGCATAAGCGTTCGTACAATGCGCAATAAGCTGCACGAGTATGAAATGACGAATTTATGATCAGGGCAGTCAAAAAAATGCCCCTCGGGGATGTTTTTGAGAAGGTATCCGTAACGATGCCAAATCTTTTTCTTCGGCCCCGTGGTTGAAGACAGAAGCTCAGTCAGAAACTGACGTCTAACAGAATGTCGAGCCGGACAAAAGATATCTTGATTCAGCTTAGAGATTACCCCGTTGAAATCATTTGGCGGTTTCTCCTTAAGAGCCGGGAAAAATTTTCCCGGTTTCGGCAAAGATATTGATCTGGTATCGGTTTCCCTTCTTTCCGCAAGGCACTCGCATCGGCCAGTGCATGGCTTCCGAAAAGGTTGAAGACCGACAAAATGTGGCCTCGCAGGATATTTCAGGACCAGGTTCAAAAAAAATCATTTCATTTATGCGGTATGCTCATTTTCTTGGGGCGGTTTTGGTATATCATTTGCAGTTATAATTCCGAAAACTGTAATTCTTCATTTTTTCACGGCGGATAAAGGTAGGTAGGCTTATGGATTTTCAGTTTGACAAGACAATGAAACTTCTGTCTTCCATGATGGATTTCCGTTCCCAGAAGCACCAGTTAATTACTTCAAATATCGCGAATATCGATACACCGGGATACACATCCAAGGATCTGCAGTTCAAAGGCATCATTGGGCAAGAGATGCAAAAGAAGTTGGCCGGTACAGACAAGAGGCACTTTTCCGGACAGTTTACGAATACCGGGTCAATAGACTGTGAGGTCGCGGATTCCGGAGAGAGGGTAAATCTCGATACGGAGATGACGAATCTTGCGGAAAATCATCTCATGTATAATACGTCTGTTGAGCTGTTGTCGAGAAAGCTGCGAAGTATGAAAATCATATTTAATGAGGTTAAATAAACATGGAATTCTTTACACCCTTTAAGATTTGTGGAGAAGGGCTTGCGGCCCAGCGGGCGAAGATGGACGTCATCGTAAGCAATATTGCCAATATTCATACAACCAGAACTCCCGAAGGAGGTCCTTATAAGAGACAGGTCGTTGTTTTTTCATCTGAAAATGTCGGCGGCAATTTTGACTCTCAACTGAAAGATGCCGTTAAAACGGTAAAAGTCGACGGCGTCCAGGAGGCTCAAGATGCCGAGGCCGTCAAGACAATGCATAATCCAGGACATCCTGATGCTGATGCCAAGGGTTTCGTGGCCATGCCGAACATAAACGCGGTCACGGAAATGGTGGATATGATGCTGGCTAACAGGGCCTATGAGGCATGTGTTACTGCTTTCGATGCATCGAAGAATATGGCCCTCAAGACATTGGAAATGGGAAAGTAAAGAGTGAACAAGACGCGGTAATTATGCCCTAAAGAGTGGGAGGTAATATAAAAATGAGCGATATACCAATCAGAGGCGATGCACTTCAGCCTTCAACAACGGCGGCGAGGTTAAAGGACGCCGCACAGGGGGGAAAAACAGAATTTGGCGCAATCCTCAAGGATAAGGTTAACGAGATCAACCAGCTGCAGCTGGATGCCGACCAGGCTATCACGAAGGTCGAAATGGGAAATTCCGGGAGCATCCATGATGCTGTCATTGCTCTCGAGAAGGCGGATCTCTCGTTCAGAAAGATGATACAGGTGCGAAACAAGATTTTGGAGGCCTATCAGGAAGTCATGAGAATGCAGGTATAATCCATCATTAAATTATTTTGGTAAATACTATGAATCCTATCACTCAATTTCTTGGCCCGATCTGGAAAGGCTTCAGCACGTTGGAGCCTGCAAAAAAGTTGTCCCTTCTCGCGATAGCCGCGGTCACTTTTATCGGAATCGGCACGATGGTCTACTGGACGGGAATGCCGGAGTATCGTGTACTATTTTCAAATCTTAATTCTGAAGACGCCGGCAACATCGTCTCAAGACTCCAGGAAAAAAAGGTGCCATATAAGATGTCCGCTGCGGGTGATTCCATCCTTGTTCCCTCTGAGAAAATTTCCGAAACAAGATTGGAACTGGCATCTTTTGGGCTGCCTCAGGGAGGAGGAGTCGGCTTTGAGATTTTTGACAATAAACCTCTCGGGGCAACGGAGTTTGTTCAACAGCTGAATTACCAGAGGGCTCTCCAGGGCGAACTATCCCGCACCATAAACGGGTTGGACGAGATACAGCAAAGCAGGGTGCACTTAGTTATACCGAAGAAATCTCTTTTCGTAGAGGACCAGAAAAAGCCGACTGCTTCCGTGATCATTAAATTGAAGTCTGGAAGAATCTTGCGCCCGCCGCAGATAGAAGGCATCGTTCATCTCGTGGCAAGCAGTATAGAGGGAATGAATCCCTCTGACGTCATGGTCGTTGATAACGGCGG
This sequence comes from Syntrophaceae bacterium, assembly GCA_003153775.1. GTDB lineage: Bacteria > Desulfobacterota > Syntrophia > Syntrophales > UBA2185 > Fen-1135. The sequence goes on from PMBI01000083.1 coordinate 14,641, forward strand.
GAAGGTGCTGTCTAAGATACAAGATGAATCAAAACTCGCGAGGATGTCGAATTCTCAGGTTGAGTATCAGAGAAACGTCGAGAAGGATTTAACCGGCAGAGTACAGTCAATGCTGGAAAAGGTGGTGGGAGAAGGAAGGGCCGTGGTCAGAGTCTCTGCAGACCTTGATTTTCGGATTACGGAAAAAACAGAGGAGAAGTATGATCCGGAAGAGCCGGTGGTGAGAAGCACGCAGCGCCAGTCACAGAAGTCAAGTTCCACCGCCGCCACCGCGGGCGGGCAGTCTTCAGTTGCTCCTGTAGGCGGAAAACAAGCAGCTACGACACCGGCGAAACAGGGAACCGGCAGTGAACGCCTGGATGAAGTTGTAAACTATGAGATAAACAAGGTTGTCAGCAAGACGGTTATGCCCACCGGGGATGTGAAAAAGCTGTCTGTGGCCGTATTGATAGACGGGCCGTATGTAAAGAATGATAAGGGGGCCGAGGAGTTCCAGCCGCGCTCAAAGAAGGAACTCACCGATCTGGAGGAACTGGTGAAGAAGGCGGCAGGCTTTGATGCGAAAAGGGGTGACCAGGTTGTCATCACCAACATCCCCTTCAACAAGGGCGAATTCGATGCCGGAGCTGCCGGTAAAGAGACATGGCAGGAGAAGATAACCGTATTCTATCCTGTGGTTTATCCTATAGTGAAATATATCGTAATGATCATAGGTATTTTTCTCGCGATCATAGCCATACGGCCGCTCATCACGATGTTAATGGCGCGGGGCAAAATGCCGGAGTATGCTGCCCGGGGAGCTGTGGCGCAGACTGGCGGTGAACTGGAAGGAAATGCAGCTCCCTTGGCTCTGGGGGAGAAGACAATAGGGGGAGAAACGGATATTGTAAGACAGATGGCCAGTGCGGATGCGAGGCGATTTGCTGAATTACTGAGGATGTGGCTAAGATAGAGTGATTGGATCACAAACATTATGAACGATGAAAAAGTAGCAATTTTGCTCTTGTCTTTAGACGAGGAAGTAGCCGCAAAGGTAATGAAAAATTTTAACTCTGCGGAGATTGAACGCATTGGCAAGCATATGAGCCGGCTCGACAGTGTGTCCATGGAAGAAGTGGGCAATGTGGCCAAAGAGTTCTGTAACCTGGCAAGGCAGAAGGGGGGGGTTTTGCCGGTTCACGGTGACACTCTGCGAAATCTTATCGTCAAGGCCGCAGGAGCGGATACGGCGCACGATATATTGGTCAATATTGAAAGAACGGCGCCGCAGGGCGAATCGTATAATAATCCTCTGATCAAAAAGCTGCAGGAAATTGATCCCCAGGTATTGATCGATTTTACAAAAACCGAACATCCCCAGACGATTGCCTTGATCCTCTCTTACATGGGAATTGAGCAGGCGGCAAACATCCTGGAAGGTCTTTCCCCTGAGCTCACGAGCGATATTATAAAACGAATGGCCACCCTGAAGAGCGTGCCCCATGAGTTCATAGCGGATATTGCGAAGACCCTTGAAAAAGAAATCATCGTCGGCGGTGTAAGCAATCTTCAGCCGGGGGGCATTACCCTTGTTGCCGACATTATGAATAAGATGAACCGGAGCACCGAGAACGCTATTATGAAATCGCTTGATGATAATGTTCCGGAGATAGCGACTGAGATACGCAAGAAGATGTTCACATTCGAAGACATCCTCAAGCTGGACGACAGGAGTATTCAGGAGTTATTGAGGGAAGTGTCCACGGAGGATCTGGGGCGCGCATTGAAGGTTGTAGATGAAGAGATGCGAGGTGTTATCTTCAAAAATATGTCCAAGCGCGGTGCGGAAATGCTGAAAGAGGATATAGAGATGATGCCCCCTATAAGGCTCTCGGAGATAGAAAAAAGCCAGAGAATCATTATTGATGCGACGAAGAAATTAGAAGGGGAAGGTAAGATTGTCATCATCCGCGGCGAGGGAGGCGACCAATTTGTCTGAGAAGGTCATCAAATCTGAAAACATTGACCTGGTGAGTTCCGCCCTTGGCAAGAAACGAGAATTCATAAGATTTTACCCTAAGGGGAAGGGGGATGTTGGCACAAGCGGCGGGAATAAAGGGAAAGACCCGAACAATTCAATTCACGCCGAACTTTCATCGAAGACTGAGAAGATCGAGAAAGAAGCCTATGCCAAAGGATTTGCTGAAGGTCTAAAAGCAGGTACTGAGAGCGAGAGAAGGAGGTTGTCTGACGCCATGGAGGCCCTTGCAAATTCTATGAGGGAACTGGATAGATTGAGGAATGGATGCCTCGAAGGAAATGAAGAAAAGATTTTGGACCTCATCTTTTCTGTAACGGAAAAGGTTATTAACCGCGAGATTTCCACAAGCAGAGACATAGTCCACGGCGTTCTGAAGAGTGCAATAAAACAGGTCATCGACAAGGATGGGATAACTATCAGGCTGAACCCCGAGGATTACCGGTATATGATGGAGATGAATCCCGGGGTAATCGATGGCTTCGATGACATAAGGAATATGTCTATAGTGGAGGACAGCAGCATCAGGCGGGGCGGGGTTGTTATAGATACATCGTCCGGCGAAGTGGATGCGAGATTGGATCAACAACTTCATGAGGTGAGAAAGGCCATGTCCGGCAAGAGATGATGGCAGAGAGAGGCACAAAGGATGAATGAGGCAACAGCCGGCATTCTATTTGATTACGACAGATATAAGAAGTTAATTGCACATGCTAACCCTATTAAGGTTTTCGGTAAGGTAAGCCAGGTGATTGGCCTGGTGGTGGAAGGCCGTGGTCCCTGCACTTCAATCGGAGAAATGTGTGAAATTTTTGCAGATGGTAACGGTGAACCGCTCAGCGCCGAGGTCGTAGGTTTCAAGACCGGCAAGGTTCTCATGATGCCGCTTGAGGGTAATCGCGGCGTGGGACCCGGGTGCAAGATTGTATCGCTCGGTAAGAAGGCCGATGTCAGAGTGGGTAGAGGCCTTCTCGGGCGTGTGATTGACGGCATGGGGAATCCTATTGATGGAAAAGGGCGGATCGAATTTCAAACGGAGTACCCCATCTATTTCAGTCCCATCAACCCCATGTGGAGGAAGAGGGTTACGGACGTTATGGATCTCGGAATAAGATCCATAAACAGTCTGCTCTCCTGCGGAAAGGGACAGAAGATGGGTATTTTCTCCGGGTCGGGTGTCGGTAAGAGTGTTCTCTTAGGGATGATGGCAAAGAACACGAGGGCGGATGTAAATGTCATAGGCCTCATCGGTGAGAGAGGGCGGGAGGTTCGGGAGTTCCTGGAAAAGAATCTCGGTAAGGAAGGTCTTGATAGATCGGTCGTTGTTGTTGCTACATCGGATACACACCCCATCATAAGGATGAGGGCCGCTTACGTGGCCACATCGATTGCCGAGTATTTCCGGGACCAGGGCAGTGACGTGCTCCTTATGGTAGATTCTCTGACAAGATTTGCTATGGCCCAGCGAGAAGTCGGGCTTTCCATCGGCGAGCCGCCGACGACAAAAGGATACACCCCTTCGGTATTCAGTCTCATGCCGAAGCTGCTCGAAAGGGTCGGTGCCGTGGAAGGAAAGGGAAGCATAACGGGACTGTATGCAATCCTGGTGGAGGGCAATGATTTTGATGAGCCTATAGCAGATGCAGCAAGATCTATTCTGGACGGCCACATCGTACTGTCCCGCAGCCTGGCAGCGAAGAATCATTACCCGGCAGTGGATGTTTTAAACAGCATCAGCAGGGTGATGATTGATATTGTGGATAAGGAACACAAAATAAAAGCCAACCATATCCTGAATATCCTCGCAACATACAGAAAAGCGGAAGACCTCATAAATATTGGAGCCTATGTCAAGGGCAGCAACCCTGAAGTGGATTATGCGATGGAGATGATTGGCAGAGTAAATGCCTTTCTGATGCAGGCCATTGACGAGAAGGTAGGTTTTGCGGAAAGCAGAAAGGATATGTTTGCGCTATTGGCATAGGTTGGAGCGGTATGTTTCAATTTGATCTGGAAGCGGTATTAAAATACAGGGTACGAATTGAGGAGCAGTGTCAACTCGCGCTGGCCGAAGCGGCAAAACGTCTGCAATATGCCCTGGATGTCCTGGAAGGTTTGCAAAAGGAAAAAAATGATATAATCCGGCATTTCGTAAAAATGCAGGAAAACGTCATAACATCAGATGTCATAAAGAGGCACTTCAGCTTCATAGAATATCTGAAATCCAGAGAAGAAAAGCAGGAAGCGATCATCATGAAAATGAAAGAGGAGGTGAGTTCTGAGAGACAGAACCTCCTCGAAGCTGCAAAGAAGAGGAAGGCGATGGAAGCTCTACGCGAAAAGAAAATGGCGGCATACGATTCCGAGATGGCGGCCAAGGACCGTAAGGAACTCGATGACTTTGCCGTAATCAAATTCGGTAATGGTATGAGAAAATGAAAAAGATAATTATCGCAATTGAAATTCTCGTTGTATTTCTGTTTATAGCAAAGATTCTTGCTATAGGAGAAATTGTGAAGAGGTCTGACATTTCCGACTATCTGTTGTGGACCGTCAAGTCCGCGCTCGCTGATTCGTCATCGTCAACGACTGCCGGCTCTTTGTCAACAAGAGACATTTCCGTAGATGCGCTGGCTTCTGAAAGAAGTCTTATATCTACCTTGTCGGATAGACGGAGGCAATTGGAGAACAAGGAAAATCTCATAAGGTTTGAGGAAAAGAAGATCAGTTCGCTGAGGAACGAGATTGCAGCAAGAATAGAGATGATCCGGGGTCGGGAAGAAAAGATGACGTCTCCTCAGGAATCTGTCAGATCCCAAGATAACACAAGATTCAAAGAATTGGCAAAGGTGTATGAAGCGACTCCCCCCGATAAAGTCGGTGCCCTATTAAACAACATGGATAGCAAAACAGCAGCGGGGATTATCATGCAGATGAATGTGAAAAAAGCCGGCGCCGTATGGGGACAACTTAATCCGGAGAAGGCTGTAGAAATCACCAAAGCCATAGCCAATATATAATACCTTCCGGAATTCTTTCCGGATCATTACAAGAGCGACTCAGCGTCTGATTAAGCATCATCTCGCTCCTGCGGAAAAAATCAATCCCATCTTCCCTTGCAGCCATGGCCACTCCTGCCTGAGGCCGATCCAGCAGGCCCTCTTCGAAGAAAATCTTCTTAAGAGGACAAGCTACGACCTGCTCCCGGTTTATTCTACCGCAGCCGGGGACTTGCAGAATCTACTCTCGGCGAGTCCTGTGAAATACCAACGGCATTCTTGTGGTTACGCAGGTATTTTTTGTAGGCGGCCCGGTGGGAGGGTGGGCAATATTTGCCCTCTTTGAACTTCTATCAGCTTTATCTTTCTATAACATCTCAAAGTTATTCATCATTTAATTAGTGTAGGCCGTGGCATATCTCTTGCTCATGCCCATTCTTAAAAATGCCAGAGGATAAAATGGATTCTTCAATTGCCGAGGTGACATTGAAAGGAAGCCCAAGTGATCAGCCCGCTGGTCAGGGTCTCTCCTCTATTAAGAAAAGGGAAAAGGGAAATGCTATCACAGCAGACATTGCCGCCCTGATCGGGGCGCCTGGCTCATTTGCAAGTTTGCTCAGCAAGAAAGGTGATGGCGGCAAAGAGGGCGCCGTAAGCCCGCAGGCAGAATCAGCAGCCGGAAAGGATGAGGTGGGAAAGGCTTCAGGTGGCGGCATTAACAGCGGCCGAGAATCTTTCTTGCTAAAGACGGCGATAGGACATGCGGGAATAGAGGCTGTTGCACTCGGAGCGGAGACATCATCTGAGAAGAATGCCAATACTGTTCCTGCAATTCCGACAACAGGAGATGTTTCAGAGATAAAAATGAGAGGGAAATGGAATCCTGAGACCGCAGCAAAGACCCAAATCATCAAGGAGGGAGAAGTCACGGGTGAAGACGATGCGGTGAATCCGTCGAAGGGGTCCTCAACTCAGGGAGGGGAGGCTTTACGCAGCGGATCCGTTTCAGAACAAGGGAAGAGGATATTATTGAATGAGGGAATAAGTGAATTGGGCAATGCAGAAAAGTTGCCTTCAGGGGACGCAAAGCCTCCGGATGGTGAAGCAGGCAGAGAGTCGGCAGCATTGTCAACAGACGCATTGAAGGGAAACAGCTTTACAAAGAAGAGCGCAGCCGACGGAGCGAGAGTTCTTTCCGGTGATGAAGTGGGAGATCAGAAAATCCGAGGCGGCCAAGACTTGCTGAAAGGATCGGACGTTAAAGGATCAAGCATCAGCAACGTTTCACCGGATTCCAAGGGACGCGAGATGTCGTCAATAAAGGAAGGCGCCCAATACTCTGCCGACTTTGTGAAAGACAATGTGACTTCCATCCGTCAGATAGAGACGGAAAATGAGAAGGTAGATAATCTTAGGAATCTCTCCGCTGCGGGTCTCAAATCGGAAAGACCTCTTCAAAACGGGGCTGAAGATATACAGGCAGGCAAGACCGATTCGCCACTGCCATCAACACAGACTGATTTTTCCATGGTGAATGGCATTTGGAGCGATGTAAGAACAAGCGTGAATGATAGATTCGCTGCCCCTCCCGTATTTCAGGAAATTGCCGGCCAAATCATAGACGGCGCATCGAATATGCTGATGAAAGGTTCCAGCAGGATCGTCATCACCTTGGAGCCGCCCAACCTCGGCACATTGAATATGGATGTCAGGGTCCAGCACGATATGGTCAGGATGGTGTTGATTGCTGATAACAATGAGGTTAAGCAGGTCTTGCACGCCAATCTCGACCAGCTGAAAACAGCGCTGCAGGGTCAGGGGTTAAACATCGACCGTTTCGATGTCCTCGTTCATGACAGATCGTATGAGGGAAACCAGGGATTTCAGCCGGGAGGGGGCGCCCTCTTTGACGGCGGTCGAGGCGGAAGGAGCGATACAAAAGGCGATGGCTTGCCGTCTCAGATGTTGCCGTCCGGAGGAAATGAAATAAATGAACCATATTTGGGAATTATAAGTTTATTTGTGTAGTTAATTAATTAGATATGTGAGGTGAATAGCATGAGTACGGTAGCAGGCGTCAGCAGCGGAACCACAAATGCCGCTGCAACCAACAAGGTACTGGGGCAGGATGACTTCCTCAAGATGTTGATTGCTCAGCTGCAGAATCAGGACCCCCTTAATCCCCTTCAGGGAGCCGATTTTGCCGCCCAGCTCGCCCAGTTTTCGAGTCTCGATCAGCTAACGCAGATGAATACACAACTGAGCGCTTTGACATCATCTCTTTCTTCGACGAACAACAGTCAATTGGTTGGTCTCATCGGAGATGCAGTTGTCGCGAACGGAAACTCTATCACAGTGAGTGGTGCGACAACCCAACTGGCTTATAATTTATCGCAGAACGCCCGCCAGGGAACTATCAAAATTAATGATAGTCAGGGTAATCTCGTACAAACACTCACATTCGGGTCGCAACAGGCAGGCAGTAACACGATGAACTGGAACACTGCGGGCGTGCAGCCGGGAACGTATACTTTCACGGTATCCGCTGTAGATGCCAAGGGAGGTCCAGTGACTGCGAGTACAATGACTACGGGTCTCGTAACGGGTGTCACATTCCAAAATGGTGTGCCGTATCTTTCCGTCAATGGACAGAGTATTGCTTTCGGAGATATTTTGTACATCACAAAGTCCGGGATTTGATGGCACGGGATGGCAGATTTCTGCGATAAGGTCGATGATCCATTATAAAGTCTGCAAGTAGAGACGCTAAGCATAATATAAGACATAAGGAGGTCATGAAAAATGGGTAGTGCATTATGGGCGGGAATTTCGGGTTTGAATGCCAGCTCCACGGAGATGGACGTTATTGCAAACAACGTTGCTAACGTCAATACGATTGGTTACAAGGCCGGGAAGACATACTTCTCCGACGTTTTAAGCCAGAGTCTTTCAGGCGGTACAGGCTCAATGCAGGTGGGCCGCGGCGTCCAGGTGACGGAGGTCGGCACCCAGTTCGGCCCCGGTTCATTTGAGACGACGGGAAACGCGACGGACGTTGCCATTGACGGGGATGGTTTCTTTATGGTGAACGACAAGAACAACGCATCATATTACACCCGTGCGGGATCATTTCACCTTGACAGTGCCGGCAATCTTGTCGAGACAAACGGGTATAAGCTTCAGGGCTACAATTTCTTCGGCGGCGCAATGAATAATATTACGGATTTAAACCTGAGTAATGTCCAGTCAGCACCCTTGGCGACCACCATTTTCTCCGTCGGCGCGAATCTGGACGCCGGCACAGCGACAGGCGATACCTTTTCGACGACACAGACGGTGTATGATACCCTGGGGGAGAAGCACAGCCTCGGTGTTACATTTCGAAAGACAGAGACGAATAATATGTGGAGCTTCCAATGCGCCTTAGATGGAGTGAATGCGACGGCCCAGACCTATGAGGGCCTCAAGTTTGATAACACCACAGGGGATCTCAGTAAAATATACACAGGGACCGTAGGTGCTCTCGCGGTTGGCGTCGGCGCCGGCGCAGGAACGATTGCTCTTAATCAGCCGGGGCAGATTTATCAGACAGGGACTATGATTCTGACGAAGACGGGAGCGGGGGATACGGCTTCAGACTGGTCTATAACGAATTTCGGCGGCTACACTAATGCCACGATTCTTTCCGCTACGGCAGCGGCGGTTACCGTCGATCTTGACGGCAATGGCGGCGCTGATTTGACTCTCAACCAGACTACGCATTTCGCGCAGAACAGCACGGGCACATTCACGCTAACGCACACGGAAGCGACGCCTGTGGATCTCTCTGTAACCTTTACCGCGCCCAGCAATGGTGCGACAATCGGCGCCGGTAATGTGGTCACGTGGGATTTGGCCGGCAATACCTCTTTGCCGATTACGGACTATGCGAGCACGTCGGTCATTAATTCACTCTCAAATGACGGTTATGCCTCCGGGCTCTTGAAGAGCCTCTCGATAACAAATGACGGAAAGATCAGCGGCTTCTTCACCAACGGTCAAACAGCAGATGTTGCGCAGATCGTGCTGGCTAATTTCAGCGACCCTCGGGGCCTGAAGAAAATGGGTTCCAATCTGTTCGGCGAGACGGTAAATTCGGGACCGGCAATAATGAACGTCCCGGGGGCCTCGGGTATGGGCAACGTTGCCTCAAACAGCCTCGAGATGTCTAATACAGACATCGCTACGGAATTCATCAACATGATCACGGCTCAGAAATCCTACTCCGCAAATGCAAGGGTAATTACTACTGAGGACCAGATGCTCACAGAGCTGATAAATATCAAGAGATAATAAACGAGTTAACCGAAAAGGAAAGGGCTGAGGACGGTTTCCCCAGCCCTTTCCTTTCTCGTCAAATTTCTGACTATTCGTCAAAAAGACCCTAATGGAAATATCTGCGGCAACACTTCAATGAATTTATTCAATATGGGGTTTTAGCTTGCCTCACCTTCCAGATTTATAAAATACGAGTTATATCAGCATAGTAAGCGCTTAGCATCGTCAGGGTTATACCCTTACATTTTGAGTTGCGCGTCGGGCTTTCGTCGGGCCGTGCGCATATGTCTTTATCTGTCTGGTATATTATTTGCTACTACAGTTCGTGAAGAATTGAGGTCAGGACTTTCAGAAGTAAACAAAAAAATCTTATTATGATTACGAGGGGACGATGGCAAGAGAAGAAAAGGAAGAGCCGGCCGTAGAAGATGTTCCGCAAAAGAAGAAATTACCTATCAAGAAACTTATCATTATAGGTGTTGCCGCGTTGATCCTGGTGGGCGGCGGCACCGGAGGGGCTATCTACTATAAGAAGATGTCCGAAAAGAAGGAGCAGGCGCAGCAGCAGGCGCCGGTGAGCGCAGTATGGCCTATGGAGCCTTTTATTGTGAACATACTTGATCAGGGCACCGATCGGTATTTGAAGATTATTATAGAGCTCGACATTTCGGACAAGAACTGCATCGCAGAGCTTAACCAGTTGAAGCCAAAACTGAGGGACAATGTCTTGGACCTTCTCTCATCAAAATCCTATAAGGATATTGTGGATATTAATGGCAAGCAGCGCCTGCGCGACGAGATACTGATGCGTCTCAACACATTTCTCACGGGAGGAAAAATCGTCAAGGTTTATTTCACGGAATTCGTCGTCCAATAGTTGATTACGAGAGCCATACGATGCATTGCGGGTATATTTTTTGACACGAAGGCATGAAAAAGAAATTGATGGAATGTGTCAAATCAATTTGTCTGAGAGCCGCCTTTTTATTGTGGGGACTCGATTACAGAAACCGATCGGAGAAACGGGCCGGTCATTTAAGACATAACGTGCAATAAGGGTTTTCTCATGTCCCAAATACTATCACAGGAAGAGGTAGACGCCCTTCTCAAGGGGATATCTGATGGTGATGTCGAAACGGAGTCGCAGAAAGAACAGGACCCCTCAGTCGCCGTCCGCTATGATCTGACCAGCCAGGATCGCATAATCCGGGGGAGAATGCCCACCCTCGAGATGACAAATGAAAAGTTTGCCCGCTTATTCAGGGCCTCTCTTTCAGCATTGCTTAGAAAGGTTGTCAGTGTCAGCGCCCTGTCCATTGATACCATAAAGTACGGAGACTTCCTCAAAACATTGCCCGTTCCCACGAGCCTGCATCTTTTCCGGATAGATCCGTTGAGAGGGAATGCGATCGTCGTTGTTGAGTCAAAAGTCATATTCACCTTGGTAGACATAGTCTTCGGAGGTTCGGGAAGAGAGGCGTACAAAGTAGAGGGCAGAGAATTCACGGCAATTGAGAATAACCTGATCAAGAAGGTTGTCATGAGCGCACTCCTTGACCTCGAAAAAGCATGGAAGACGCTCTTAGATGCAAGAATGACCTATCAGAGGTCTGAAATCAATCCTCAGTTTGCCCATATTGTTCCTTTGACTGACGTTGTCATCGTCGTTAATTTTGAGATCGAGATGGATTATACCTCAGGCGTCATGTCTTTGTGTATCCCATATTCTACGTTGGAACCGATCAGGGATAAGTTACAAGCGGGGTTTCAAAGCGATCAACTCGAGGTCGATAAAGATTGGGAAAAACGTTTGAAGGAAGAGTTGATGTCTTCCGGCCTTGAGATGGTGGCGCAGTTGGGACGCACCCATCTTTTGACCCGGGATGTTAGAGATCTCAAGATAGGGGACGTCATCCTGCTGGATCGCTATGCATCGGACAGCATAGATATCTACGTGGAAGGTATTCCTAAGTTCAAGGCGTTTCCGGGCGTGCACAGGGGAAATCAGGCGTTACAGATCCAACACTTAAACAGCAGAAAAGAGGTTACTCAGTATGGAGCAGAATGAAATAGATAATCTGACAAAGGGACTGAATTCTGACAGCAAAGGGGATGAGAACGTTTCCTGGGATGACGTCAAGGAGGATCTGGAGGCCTCGAAGAAGCAGACGAAAACCGCAGCAAGTGAGGCGAATTTTGAAGAGCTTCAGAATACCGGGCGGAAAAATAGCGGAGCTATAGATATTGACTTTATTCTGGACATTCCTCTCACCGTAACCGTTGAACTGGGCAGGGCAAGAATGTTGATCGGAGAGCTTCTGCAGCTCGGGCAGGGGTCTATCGTGGAGCTGGCAAAATTCGCCGGAGAACCGATGGATGTCTTCATTAACCAGAGGTTGATAGCCAAGGGTGAAGTGGTGGTAGTCAACGAAAAGTTCGGCATTCGTTTAACCGATATTGTTTCCCCTACAGAGAGAGTCGGGAAGCTCAAATAGGAGAATTCAGATGGGTGCGGTTGATTTCTTTTCCTCGTTGCTGAAAATGATATCGGCCCTTGCGGTCGTCCTGGGCATAATGATAGGTGCAATGTTTTTTCTCAAGAAGTTTATAAAGGGGACGGGAACGAACCTTGATGACGGGAATTACATAAAAATCATATCAACCAGATATATAGGACCGAAATGCAGCATAATGCTCATGGATGTCCTAAACAGCATCGTAGTCGTAGGCATCGCAAATAATCAGATTACCATGCTCACAACAATTTCAGACCCCAAATCCCTGGAGCAACTGAAGGATTCCGAAAGAGTAAAGAAAAGCCCGATCTCGCTTCTCAATAATCTGAGTTCATACAGAAGCAGGTTGCTTGCCCAAGGCCACAAGAGGAAGGGTTCAAGAGAAAATGAATAGGCGGGGCCATAAAAATCGAATTAGGTATGTGGCTTCATTCCTGGTTCTTGCCGGGCTCTTGTTCTTAATTGTCCCTTCCGCGTGGTCTGAACCCCTCCCTATTCCCACTATTAATTTGAATATCGGCGGTTCCGGGGAATCAGGCCAGGTGTCGACGGTTCTCAAGCTCCTTCTCCTGCTTACTATATTGGCGCTTGCTCCCTCCATCCTCATTATGCTGACTTCATTTACGAGAATCGTTGTTGTGTTCTCACTTCTGAGGCATGCGCTCGGCACGCAACAGCTCCCTCCCAATCAGGTCATCGTCGGGCTTTCGCTTTTTCTCACTTTCTTTATTATGACGCCCGTCTGGGAGAAGGTGAATACCCAGGCCCTTCAGCCATATTTCAATAATCAGATATCGGGCGAGAAGGCCTTTGAGCTCAGCAGTCAACCGGTCAGGGATTTCATGATGAAACAGACGCGGGAAAAGGATCTCGCCCTCTTCGTAAAGATGTCCAAAGCGAAAAGACCCGAATCGCCGGCGGATATATCCCTGTCCGTGTTAATCCCCTCCTTCGTAATCAGTGAGTTAAGAACAGCCTTTCAGATCGGATTCCTGATATATATGCCGTTTCTGGTGCTGGACATGGTCGTTGCGAGCGTACTCCTTTCCATGGGAATGCTCATGCTTCCGCCGATCATGGTAAGCCTGCCCTTCAAGTTGCTGCTCTTCGTACTCGTCGATGGCTGGTACCTGATCGTGGGGTCTCTGGTTCAAAGCTTCGGGCCCTCCTAATTCAACTTCAGAGGATATTGGTAATGTCGAGTGATTTCGTAATAGGTATGGCAGTAGAGACCATTAAGGTGACCCTTTTGATATCGGCGCCGATGCTGCTTATGGGTCTCGTTATCGGACTCGCCATCAGTATCTTCCAGGCCGTAACGCAGATCCAAGAGATGACATTGGTTTTTGTCCCCAAGATCGTGGCTGTCTTGATTGCTCTCATCATATCATTGCCTTGGATGCTGAATATAATGATTACGTACACCCAAAACATCTTGTCAAATTTTCCCGCGTACATACGGTGATCTGAAGTGAAGATATTTTTGACACTTGTATCAAGCATGAAATTCTCCGGATAGTTCATCTTTCGCATATGCCGAATATGTCAGCAGAACAGGTGGAAATATTAGTTCTGATCTTTCTTCGGGTCAGTGCCATGATTGTGACAATTCCCATAGTGGGAGACAGTACGGTTCCCTTGAAGGTCAAGGGAGGGTTATCGCTATTGATTACACTTCTCCTCTTCCCCATCGTTCCCACGGGGGCATGGAAGCTGAGTTCCGATATTTTCTCTCTGATATTCCGCATGGCCGGTGAGATCATGATCGGCGTCATGGTTGGGTTCGCCTCCCGGATGGTCTTTGACGGGATCCAGCTTGCCGGGCAGCTTATAGGTTTTCAAATGGGCTTCTCCATTGTGAATGTAATCGATCCCATCAATAATGAGCAGGTGTCCATCATATCTCAGTTTCAGTATCTTGTTGCCGTCTTGATATTCCTGATCATGAACGGCCATCACATCTTCTTATACGCGATGGGAGAAAGTTTCAGAATAATTCCACCTCTCGGGTTTCATTTTTCGGGAGAGTTGATGCAGTTGCTTCTCCGCTTCGTGAATAATATGCTGGAGGTTGCAATCAAGACAGGAGCGCCCATAATAGCCGTTTTGATGTTCATGAGCGTGGGTATGGGATTGGTGGCAAGGACGGTACCGCAGATTAATATATTCATCGTCGGTTTTCCCCTGCAGATAGCCGTTGGTCTTATCGGTATCGGATTAACACTGCCTATCTTTCTGCGGGTTGTGGAGGGCTATTTCTCAAATCTTGAGGGAGAGATCATTTCGCTTCTCCGTCTCATGCAGTAAATGAAGACAGTTTTTTGACTGAGCGTCATCAAATCTTCAAGAGGCGCGTGCTTAATGCGGCGGCTCTGATAAAGGCTTCTTAAGGACCATTCGGGAGATATCGCAGAGACTGAGTCATGGCAGACAACGATAAAGACCAGGAAAAAACAGAGCAGGCAACACCGAGAAGAAAGGAAGAGGCAAGAAAAAAGGGGCAGGTTGCAAAAAGTCAGGAAGTGGCCTCGGTTGCGATCCTGCTTGCCTGTCTTACATATTTTAATTTTGACTCAGCACGCCTGGTCAGGAAGATGATGGAAAACTTAAGCGGATTCCTGAGATCATCCGGGACCCTGCTTATCAACACCGATAATATTCAGTCGCTTGCCGTCAATTGGACGTATGAATTCTTTATCCTTATTGCGCCGTTACTTCTGACGGTCTTTATCGCGGGACTCTTAGCCAACTTTGTCCAGGTCGGATTCTTGTTTTCGACAGAAGCAATCGCACCACAGTTCTCCAAGATTGATCCTTTCAAAGGGTTTCAGAGACTGTTTTCCCTGAAATCATTTGCCGAACTCATCAAGAATATAATAAAGCTGTGCGTCGTAAGTTATGTCGCCTATGTCACGGTAAAGGGTGAAATAGACGGACTTCCTTCCCTGATGGATAGCAGTGTAGGGGATATAACAGTCTATATGGGGGCGGTTTCCTTCAAAATCATCTTGAGGACCTCGTGGGTGCTGGTCGTCCTGGCGGTTCTTGATTATGTGTACCAGCGTTGGGAGTATGAGAAGGGACTCAGGATGTCAAGGCAGGAGATAAAGGATGAATTCAGACAGACCGAGGGAGACCCTCTGATAAAGGCGAGGATAAAGCGGATTCAGAGGGAAATGGCCAGGAAGAGGATGATGGCCAGCGTGCCGAAGGCGGACGTAGTGATCACAAACCCTGACCACATCGCAGTGGCGTTGGTGTATGATCAAATGAAGATGTTTGCTCCTGTTGTTGTGGCCAAAGGAGCAGGTTTTCTCGCTGAAAGGATAAGAGAGCTGGCAAGGCAAAACAATGTGCCCGTGATTGAGAACAAGCCTTTGGCACAGGTATTGTATAGAATGGTGAAGGTGGAAGAGACAATACCGGAGAATCTATACAGGGCCGTAGCCGAGGTGCTGGCTTATATTTACGGCTTGAAGGAAAAAAGGGTGGCGGTGTAAAGCAAAATGGCGACTGGCGCAAGGGCTGATTCTATTCAAGGGTGGGAAAAGAGCGGGACCGCCATTCTGGGCATCGGCGTTATCGGTGTGCTTGTAATCATGATCGTACCGCTGCCGACATTCCTCCTCGATTTGCTTCTTTCGTTCAATATTACCATCTCCATTGTTATCCTGCTTATGTCCATGTATGTCCTGAGGCCATTGGATCTGTCCTCTTTTCCGTCCATCCTGCTTACTGTAACCCTTCTGCGCTTATCACTCAATGTGGCTTCAACGCGGCTGATTCTGCTTCGCGGCAATGAAGGAGCCGCGGCCGCCGGCCAGGTTATCAAGGCCTTCGGCACGTTTGTGGTGGGTGGAAATTATCTCGTCGGTCTCATAGTATTCCTCGTTCTTACCCTCATCAATTTTGTTGTCATCACCAAGGGCGCCACGAGAATAGCGGAGGTCGCAGCACGGTTCACACTGGATGCAATGCCCGGCAAGCAGATGAGCATTGACGCAGACCTGAATGCAGGCCTCATCACAGAGGCGGATGCACGAAGGAGGAGGGCCGATACTGAAAGAGAAGCTGATTTCTACGGAGCGATGGATGGAGCAAGTAAGTTTGTCAGGGGTGATGCAATCGCGGGCATAGTCATAATATTAATCAATATCGTGGGCGGGTTGATTATCGGGGTATTGCAGAAAGGCATGGATGTGGGAGATGCGGCACGCGCGTATACTCTTCTTACTATCGGTGACGGTCTGGTAACGCAGGTGCCTGCTCTCATCGTGTCAACTGCCGCGGGCATGCTGGTCACGAGATCCACCGCTTCCTCCAATCTCGGCGCGGACCTTACCGGCCAGCTTCTCGTCCAGCCTAAGGCCATAGCGACGGCGTCGGCAATGCTCTTCATATTCGGACTTATTCCCGGTATGCCTAAAGTTTCATTCATGATCATTTCGCTGCTCAGCGGTCTTTTGGCATTCAACCTCTTTAGACGTGCAAAGAAAATAGAAGTAATCAAGGAGGAAGCGCCGGCAGTTCCAACTAAAGAGTCTGTAGAAAGGCTCTTGGCGTTGGATCTCATGGAACTTGAAGTCGGCTATGGCCTGATTCCCCTCGTCGATGCGGTGCAGGGCGGGGAACTGCTGCAGAGAATCAAGTCTTTGAGAAAGCAATTGGCTCTCGACATGGGGTTCATCATACCGGCGATCCATATCAGGGATAATCTTCAGCTTAAACCCAACGAATATTCGTTTCTTCTGAAAGGGGTCGAAATAGCGAGGGGTGAATTAATGCCAGGATCATTTCTTACCATAGCGCCCGAGGAAAGAGGTGCAATCATAAAGGGCGTGGAAACGAAGGAACCGGCATTCGGCCTTCCGGCATTCTGGGTGGGTGAAAAGGAAAAGGAGAATATCCAGGCGAGGGGGCTTATAGTTGTTGACTGCGCAACTGTGGCTACGACTCATTTGACGGAAATAATCAAATCACATGCCGACGAGTTACTCGGCAGGGAAGAAGTCAGAGCACTCCTGGACAATTTAGCCCTCAGTCATCCCAAGGTAGTTGAGGAACTTGTTCCCAATGTCATTCCTCTCGGAACGGTTCAGAAGGTCTTGCAGAGGCTCCTGAGGGAACGGATCTCCGTTCGCGACCTCCTTACGATACTGGACACTCTGGCGGACTACGTGCCGATCACAAAAAATGTCGATCTGCTAACCAGCTATGTGAGGCAGGCATTGGCGAGGACTATATCAAAACAGTATAAGGACGACAGAGGAAACATCTCTGTTGTAATTGTCTCGCCGGAGATTGAAGATCATATCAACAATGCCATCCAGCATACCGAACATGAATCGTACCTTGTCGCAGATCCCAATCTGATACAGAGAATAGTCAATAATCTTCAGAGATTTATCAGTACATTTACTACAAGAGGACTTCAGCCGATAGTCCTCTGTTCGCCAAAAATAAGGGTTCATTTAAGGAAGGTATTGGAAAGGTTTTACCCAAATATAATTATCCTTTCCCACAATGAGATCACGCACGACGTGAATATTAATTCGCTGGGCATGGTGGAGTTGTAAAATGCAGATCAAAAGGTATGAAGTAGGCAGCATTCAGGAAGCAATGAACAAGATTAGGAAGGATTTAGGGGAAGAAGCCGTTGTCCTGTCGACAAAGAGGTTGAGGGGCGGGAAAGTGCCGCTCTTTGAGGTAACCGCCGCCAGGGATGCAAGCAAAATAGATGTTGATTCCCAAAAGCCGCGTGAGACGCATGAAAGCGGCGGCAAGCGCCCGAGCGTCCCGGCAGAGATGGATATGATCAGAAGCGATCTTACTGAGATGAAATCTCTTATCAGGGACATGAGAAAAGAAGATTCCATTCGCAGAGAACTCAGTGAATTAAGGGAGCATATGAACACCCTGATGAATGTTCTCGGCACCTGGGAGAAGAATTTGTTTCCCGGGCCGGCATCGAAGATCTATTATCTCTTGGTGGCGAACGGCGTATCCCGTGAAAGGGCTTACAAGTTGGCCAGTACAATAGACGAGGCGGATAATTTCGATAATACTTGCAAGCTATTGGAAGATAAGATCACGGGTTCCATCCCTGTTACGAGTCAGAGAAGGAGAAAAGGTGTCATCGCCTTTGTCGGTCCCACAGGTGTCGGTAAGACGACGACCTTGGCCAAACTGGCGGCCCGGTATGCAATGAGTGAGAAAATGAGAGTCGGTCTTATATCGGCAGATACCTACAGAATAGCAGCGGCCGATCAATTAAAGACCTATGCAAAGATAATGGGGCTTCCCATAAAGGTGGTTTCCGAAAAGGCGGATTTTAAAGAGGCCTTAAGCAGGTTTTCCGACAGAGACCTGGTCATGGTTGATACACCGGGAAAGAGTCGCAAAGATCAGGGCTACATAGAAAAACTGCAAGATTTTTTGAGCATCGGCGTTCCTGTTGAGACCAATCTCCTTTTGAGTTTGACGGCGAGCAGGGAAAATATGCTGGAGGCAGCTTCCAGGTTCAACATGGTTAATTACGATAATATCATATTTACAAAACTGGACGAAGCGACAGGCTTAGGCGCCATGTATGATGTGATTGATGAAGTTGGCAAACCAGTTTCTTATCTGACCGTTGGGCAGAATGTGCCTAATGACATAGAAGATGCTAATCCGGGAAGAATTGCGAAACTAATAATGCATCAGTCGCAGATTATGGAGGAATAAAGTGGATCAGGCCGCGGTTCTCAGAATGATGAAGGAAACAGACAAAGGGGTTCATAAGATGGCGTCAATAATCAAGCATGAAGGCGATGCAGCCGGCGACGGGGGAAAAGAGAACATCAGGGTCATTGCAGTTACCAGCGGAAAAGGAGGGGTAGGAAAGACGTTCGTAACGGCTAATCTTGCCTATATGCTTTCGAGAATGAAGAAGAAAACTCTAATTCTTGATGCGGACATGGGGCTCGCTAATATCGATGTCATCCTGGGGATATCCACTGAATACAACATGCATCACGTCTTCCTCGGCGAGAAGTCCGTGGCGGAAGTGATTGTACCCGGCCCGGGCGGCATCAAGATATTGCCTGCCGCTTCCGGCATCCAGGAGATGGCGGAACTCTCCAAAGGCCAGAAGCTTGCACTCATTGACGAACTGAATGACTTGAACGATGGTTTTGAATTTGTGTTTATCGATACGGCGGCCGGCATAACGGGAAACGTTCTATATTTTAATATGGCTGCCAAGGAGATAATTGTCGTTGTTTCGCCGGAACCGACTTCCCTGACGGACGCATATGCCCTGATTAAATTGCTCTATCAGGGTCGCGCCGAAAAGAGAATATTGCTCATCGTCAATATGGTAAAGAATTCCCACGAGGCCAAGGAGGTTTTTACGAAATTAAGCAAAGCTACGGAGCACTTCCTCGATCTTTCCATTGAATATCTTGGCTATATAATCTATGATGACAAAGTAACGGAAGCAGTGAAGCAGCAGAGGATGTTCACGGAAATCTACCCTTATGCGCAAGCGACCAAATGTCTGTCATCAATAGCTAAGAAGATATCCCGTGAAAGACCCGAGAAGTATAATTTCGGAAGCATGAAATTTTTTTCACGAGCCATCGTTGGTGGGGATCATGGATAGAAAAAGGCGTGATGAACTCGTCACGGACAGGAAGAAGCGTGATGAATTCGTCATGAAATATGCCCCTCTCGTGAAAAATATAGTCGAGAGGATTTCCGCAAGGCTGCCATCACATTTAAATGTCAAGGAAGATTTGATAAATGTGGGTGTCATCGGTTTGATTTCATCCATCGAAAAGTTTGATAAGAAAAGAAATGTGAAGTTCGAAACATATGCCAGCTTCAGAATCCGGGGCGCTGTGCTCGATGAACTGAGGGCAAGGGACTGGATGCCCCGCTCGACGAGGAGCAAGCATTCAAAGCTGGAGGAATCCTTCTCTTCCCTTCAAAAAATGCTGGGCAGGCCGCCGGATGAAGAGGAGATGTGCCGGTATCTCAATATTTCCCTCGAGAAATACCATAAGGTACTTGATGAGGCAAAAGGGATAACGCTTCTCAGCAGCGAAGACCTTCCTCCGGATTATCATGAGACTTATAAGAATTACGATTTTCTCGAAGACGTAGAGCAGAAGAACCCCTTCTCATTTCTCGCGACCAATGAATTGAAGGGTATATTGAAGAAGGCCATAGAGACGCTGCCCGAGAAAGAGAGATTGGTCTTGTCGCTTTATTACTATGAGGAACTGACCATGAAAGAGATAGGCAGGGTGGTGAATCTGACGGAGTCAAGGGTCTGCCAACTTCATACGCAGGCCATTTTGAGACTGAGAGGAAGCCTGAAGGAACTCCGGGGAGTATATCGTTAAAGTCTGTTTTGATATGAAAAAGGTCCATTGATATGGTGCGAAAAGTAGATCTTGATCTCTTGGATGAATTGGATGTTCCCGCTGCAGAGGAGCCTCATGAGGAAGGGGAGACGGCGGGAAGAAAAAAAGGCTGGAAATGGCTGACGAGAAAAAAGCTTATCGTCACGGCCGTCCTTTTCACCTTCCTTTGTGTTATCGGCGTCTCTTTCATGATATTTCCTGCAAGGAATGATTCGCATATCGACTCCGGGAGAGAACTTGCAGAGGCGAGACCAATACCGGAAAATGTCGAGACCCTTGATAATTTCATAATTGACCTCACGGACGAACAGGGGCACTACCGGGTGCTTGTCTGTGATATTACGCTCGTGATGAATCCGGACAAGAATATCTCAGCAAACAAACTGGATACAAGAAAGAAGGCATATGATGCCTTAAAGAATAAGGGCAAGTATGCGCTGATATCGTCAAAATCCTACAGCATCGTGAAAAAGGAAATGCGGGATGAATTAGACCGCGTCCTCGGCGGAGGAATAAAGGAAGTATATTTTACGAGATTTATGTTACTATGAAATCTCGTCTCCATGTAATTGCTGAATTCGGCAGCGGGTGAATGCCGGATGATACTGTTCGTTAAGAATTGAAAATTCTCCGCACTTTGCCGCGGAGGGCTTCAATAAATATCAGTTTTATCAGCTAACCGGAAGGAATGACGCCATGAAGAATGTTCTTCTTGCTCTGCTGTTTATTTTCGTGAATATTTCTTTGAGTCCATGCTATGCATTGACGCCCGATCAGATCATAAAGTTAAAGAAGGCGGGCGTGAGCGATAAAACAATTCAAATGATGCTGGAACAGGAGAGGGATGCAAGGCAGGAGAATCCTTCCGACCAGATGGGCGTGAGGGAAGTGAAGGACAAGGAAGGCAACGTTGTTACGATATACTCTACCGGCCGTCCAGCAAAAGAAAGCCCAGGTGATGCCGAAGAGGTAAAAGCGGAGAAGGCCTGGAAGATGTTGCAGAACACGATCATCAATAACAGGAAATGAGATTGTGTTTGGCGAAGACCGTAAAGATCAGGGAACAGGGGAAATGAAGCCCGCTGATCAGAAAGAAAATAAGAATATGCATTACCAGGAAATTCAGAGCTTTCTGGAGAAATCGTTTCAGGAAACATTTACCGAAGAACTGGTGCCCGGCATAGTTCATAATTTTGCTAATCCCTTAAACGGCATCATGGGGCGCTCCAGGCTGCTGCAGAGAAAACTAATGGATATCATGAAGAGAGCTGATGCGGAAAGTGATACGTCTAATCAGGAGAGCAACAAAAAACTGGTCCGTGACGTTGACTCCATCGCGCGTGAAGCTGACAGACTCTCCGGACTTCTTCAGACCGTCATGGGGAAATTTTGTGCCATCGGCGATCGGACCGCACAAAAAGTAAACCTGTCAGAACTTATTGAACTCGAGATGAGATTTTTCGATTTTTATCTGGATTTCAAGCATAGCGTCAAGAAGACTCTCCAGCTCGACAGAGAACTACCGGAGGTCAGAGGAGCCCCGGCTGACTATTCCCTGGCCTTTTCAACATTGATCAGGTACGCGACGGTTGCCATGAAGGAAAGTGCCACGAAGGAACTATATGTTTCAACACAACTTGAAAATGGACAGGTATGCGTGAAGGTCCAGAATCGTGGGCTTCCCATTTCCGATAATCTCAAGAGACTATTGCTCGACGAAGTGCAGGGTCCTGCTTCTTCTCCGGAAGGAACCGGAGAAGGTGCTCTGCATTGCGCTTTTTCGCTGTTGAGAAAATGGGGCGCCGGCTTTGACATAACAAGCGAGGAAGGTTTGAATACTATAAGCGTATTGATCCCTTTTTACCAGGCGAAACGCCAATACGGAGACTAAAGTTAAAGGGCTGTTATGACGATTAATGATATACATACTTCTTTATGTTGTATTGCCGCAGCAAACCCGGGTGAGTTACACGGGGAAGAATGGTAAGAGGGCAATCCGTATCTTCTTGATCGCGCATCCTGAGAGACGGATCGCTGAACCTACGGGAAACGCAGGTTTTGCCCAGGTTTCTCACGATTAAGAGAGGGGAGTTGAAGAGTCGTGCTCAGGCCCGTTGATTTACAGCAAATACTGACTCAGTCAAATTCCATGGAGCGTGTCCAAC
This sequence comes from Syntrophaceae bacterium, assembly GCA_003153775.1. Lineage (GTDB taxonomy): Bacteria > Desulfobacterota > Syntrophia > Syntrophales > UBA2185 > Fen-1135. Next base: position 37,066 of record PMBI01000083.1, read on the forward strand.
AGACGCAGCAGCAGCATCCGGACATGCAGCAGAGATATTTCAGTGTTCAGTTGAGTGAGGAGACGAAGCACCTGAAAGAGGCTGTAAAGAATTCTGAAGAGACGGAAAAGTCAAAAATAAGAGGTGAGGAGGAGAAGGAAAGACGCCAGAAGAAAATGAAATCCGAGGCAGAAGGCGCAGAAGAGATGGAAATGAAGCAAGAAACCGGAGATGCGGATGACCCTGAACAGGGGGGTCTGATCGATATAAAGGTCTGATATGAGCGTGAACCTACTACTTTTCAGCCTGCTGCTTGCTGATGTAATCCTGTGTCTCGCAATTATAATTCTAATTGTCATCGTCAACAGGGAAGTCAAGAAGAGACGGGGGGGACTTGATGAAAATTCCCTCATGGAATTCAGGAACCTGCTTGGCGAGTCTCAGGTCTCTACGAACCATCTCCTGGAAGTAATGAACGAAAGCAGGAAGGCATTAAAAGAGATCGCCTATATCCTGGACGAAAAAGAAGGCAAGTTGAGAACCTTGGTTGAAGAATCAAGGATTGAATATAAAAAGCTCTTGGCCGCTGTTCCCCGTGCCGATAAGGATAATCTGGATAACAGGTATGAGCAGGTCATTTCCCTGGTAAAGCAGGGTCTATCCAGGAAAGAAATATCGCAAAGATTGGAACTGACGGAAGGGGAGATAGATCTGATCATCGATCTCGATAGCACCAGGCACAAGCCTTAAATATAAGAATATCTGATGTCTTTCATTTTTGTTCCGACAATTTCCAATCCGAAGCTAAATCCAGCACAGATACACGGCAAAAATCCCATCACTTTTCCCGGCATATCGATTGGTGAAATACTGGAAGCCGGTATTATCGATAAAATGGGTGACGAGAAGATGCTGATAACGCTCAAGGGCGTCAGTATGCAGGCGGATTCCGAGGTGCAATTAAATGCCGGCGACAGGATCCAGGTGAAGGTGGAAACCGTTCATCCGCAGTTAGTCTTGCGCATTGTCGAAGGAGGTTTCTCGGAGGAATCCGATCTTGCAAGCTACCTGAAATGGCACAGGTCAAATCCTGATGCCCTGTCAAACATGATGACAGAGGCTATAAGGCAATTCAATTCAGCCGATCTCGGCAAACTCTTGCGTTATCTGCCCAGGGCGGATTTTCAGAAAATATTCACTCTTTTGAAATCACTGCTCTATTCAGCGGAGACGAAGGGCAGTAATTTTCTCGCAGACTATCTTAGCAAGCTCGGCCTCACCATGGAGAGCCAGTTGAGGAAGGTTGCCGAGGGAAGATCGAATATCGGCAACGGCGATATTCAAGCTGCAAATCTGAAGACCCTATTGACGGAGTTGTCTTCTGATCTTCATAATCTGCTCATGAACCAGGACTCCCTTGACCGTGAAGAAAAGATAGCGCTCGCCGGTCTCTCTAAGCACGTTGATTCATCCATCAAGACAATTGAATCCCAACAGATTATTAATATCGTTTTGCAAGAGGCCGAGAACAAGTATCTCTTCCAGATCCCGATCGTATTCCCGGACGGTATAAGAAAGGGCGACATATTTGTGGAATATGACCGTAGTTCCAAAAATGAGGGAGAGAAAGGTCAATATCGCATAATCTTCTTTTTGAGCATGGATATTCTCGGCGACATGATAATCAATGCAGAGTTGAAAGGAGATAAGATCGACTGTGTTCTCAAATGTGCGGATAAGAATGTATGTGATCTTATTTCGTCCTCACTCATAGAACTTCGGAAAAGTCTTCTCGCTCTCGGCTGTAAGATCGACACGTTAAACTGTGTTAAAGGACTGGATTTAGAAAAAGAAAAGTTAGACTATTATCAGGACCGTGCAGTGTTTAACAGTGAGGTAATCGATCTCTTTGCCTAAATGGGTGTGAAGCGTCTTCCTGAAACTTGCTTTGTTTTGTGGTCAAGCCGTCTTCTGGCTTAAGGAAGGGACGCCCGCTTTTAAGAAAATTTCGCAATTTAGTGTATACGGAAAATCGTAATGGCAAAAAAAGATGAAAAGATACGCGTGGCGGCGGCTATTAAGTATGACCCCGCGAAGGACGCGGCGCCGGTGCTTGCTGCTAAAGGTCGGGGCCTTGTCGCGGAAAAAATTATCGATATAGCGAAGAAAAACAGGATACCTATAAAGGAAGATCCGAATCTCGTCCAGATTTTGAGTAAACTTGAAATCGACGAGCAGATCCCGCCCGTCTTGTACAAAGCTGTTGCTGAGATACTTGCCTTTGTCTATTCTCTCAATGAGAAGGCAAGAAGGGAAAATTTTTCCCGGCCATAACTATTTGCCTACCCCTTCTGGTCCGCGATTATCGATGTTGCCCGATAGACCGTTCCGTTGCCCCGCATCTCCCATAGACGTAAAGAAATATTCTTTTGATTTCCAATTCTTACATTGCATCTCTGTATGCCATTATGCTTGGTGATTCGGGAGTCCAAGATGCGCAGTTATTTTGTCATTGGCATGTGAATTGCACTTTGGAAGCTCAAACGTGGAGGGGCAAGAATAATGATCTACAGCATCGGCGAAATGTCAAATGTTTACCAGCAGACATTCGATCAGCTGGATTTCATCGCAAACAATGTCGTCAACAGCAGCACCAACGGATTCAAGGCGGTGAAGTTATTTTACAATACACCCGACCCGGATAAAGGGATGGCATTTATTCCCAAGGTCGTTGTCGATTATTCCCCCGGCACAATACATCGAACCGACAATCCTCTGGATATTGCTATTAATGGTGAGGGGTTCTTTACCATTCAGTCCAAAGACGGGACGAGTTACACGAAACAGGGCAATTTTACAATCGACAAAGAGGGTAATTTGGTTACGACGGATGGCGGTTATGTCCTTGGCAAGGCCGGCAAGATCAAGCTTCCTGACGGCAAAATAAATGTAGGTGAAAAAGGTGATATCATGGTGGACGGCAATCCCGTTGATACCTTGAAGATCGTTAGCTTCAAGAATCCCCAGGCCTTAACAAGGGTGGAGGGGTGTCTTTTTTCGGACCCAGGGAATGCCGGCGTTGCGGACAAGGATGACTCCTTAGTCAGGCAAGGTCATATCGAGCTCTCGAATGTGCAGGTCGTAAAAGAGATGTCTGACATGATTGACCTGCACCGGTCTGTAGAATTTTATCAGAAGGTCATTCAGACGATATCGGATCAGGATAAGTTAGCGACGAGTCAAATAGGAAGATTAGCGTAATAACATCATGCAGGTTATGATTAAGGGAGGTTTTGTATGATAAGGTCTTTATGGACAGCGGCGACCGGAATGGAGGCGCAGCAGCTCAATCTGGATGTAGTGGCGAACAACCTGGCCAATGTGAATACCGTGGGTTTCAAGAAAGCAAGGGCTGAATTTCAGGATCTTCTCTATCAGGCGGGTAAGAAAGCCGGAACGGAGACATCGGCAGGGAACCAGGTTCCCGTTGGCGTGGAGGTCGGTATGGGGTCAAGAATATCGGCGACTAAAAAAATGTTCACGCAGGGCGATTTTAAGCAGACTGATAGTGCGTATGACTGGGTAATTGAAGGTGATGGGTTCTTCCAGGTTACCGATGATGGCGGACGCACGGTCTACACAAAGGCGGGCAGCCTCATGACTAATAAGGATGGCGCACTGGTCAATCCTGAAGGCCTCAAGCTCACCCCTCAGGTGACCGTCCCGCAGGATGCAGTCAGCTTCCAGATACTTCAGGACGGGACATGGGCAGCGATGGATAAGAGCGGAAACAAACTCTCAAGCGGCAGGGTTGAACTTGTCCGGTTTATCAATCCCGCCGGTTTGAAGAGTATCGGAAGAAACCTTTACGACGTGAGTGATGCCTCCGGGTCCCCTGTAAAGGGAAATCCAGGAGAGACGGGATTTGGCACAATTACGCAGAACGCCGTCGAGATGTCGAATGTCAATGTTGTCGATGAGATGGTCCAAATGATAGCAGGCCAGAGGGCCTACGAAATGAATACGAAGGCGATTCAAACCGCGGACCAGATACTACAGATGGTCAGCAGTCTAAAGAGATAGGAATATAAAACTGGGTGAAGAGACAATGAAAATACATAAGCTGACCGGTGTGATTCTTACTTTAATGATATTTCTTCTTGCAACTGCGGTACCGCCATCGCTTGCTGGACAGGTCGCATCCATTAAAGGAAAGGAATTAAAAGCGCTGGTGAAGAAATATATAGAGACCAATATGCCATGGAAAGAGGATAACCTGAGAATAGAATTCCTGAGCAGAATAACCGATCCGCCCGTACAGGGAGAGAAAATCAGCTGTCAGGTGAAAAGCAGGCAGGATGAGGCCTATATCGGTGATTCGGTCTTTACAGTGGGGATATACGATGACGGTACACTCATCAGAGAGGAATCGGTGCGCGTCAGGATGGAAGTGGCAATGGACATCGTAGTGAGCGCCAAATTCCTGCCGCGAGATACGGAAATAAATGCAGATGATGTAAAACTTGTCCGCAGGTGGTTTAACCAGAGCCCTGCAAATATTGTAACGCAGATGGAAGATGTGGTCGGCAAGCATGCTTACAGTGATATACGACAGAATATGGAAATCAAGCGGAACATGCTTAAGACCGTAAAGACTATAAAACGGGGTAAGATGGTAAAGATCGTGCTGGAAAATGGACCCATGATGATCGTGACTTTCGGACTTTCCGAGGAAGACGGAAGCCGCGGCGATTTCATAAAAGTAAGAAATATATCATCAAACAAAATCGTCTATGCAAAAGTCATCGACGATTCTTCCGTCAGAGTAGATTTTTAGAGGGCAATAACATGACACGTTCCAGATATGTTGAGACTTTACTGATATGTTGCGCATTTATCTTTGCTGTGGGGTGTTCGAAGAACCTTTATCATCAGGCCGATCATCCGCAATTTGCTCCTCCGGAGATTAAGAAGACAGCTCTTCCGGGAACTATCTGGGCGGGCGAAAATTCAGCAAATTCTCTCTTCGCGGACAGGAGGGCAAAGCGCGTAAATGATGTGGTAACGATTGTGGTGAGTGAAAGCTCCGTGGGAGGCAATAATGCGAACACGACTACCAGCAGGGATACAACTAATAGTTCAAGTGTTACGTCTTTCTTGGGATTAGAATCGGGAGTACTGGATTTACTGAGAAAGGGTACAACCAGCATAAGTTCCGGCGGCGCATCTTCCAATTCTCTCAAGGGAGTGGGGCAAACCAAACGGGACGGTAATCTGACGGCGACGATGTCGGCGAGGGTGATGAATATCCTGGAAAACGGGAATTTTATCATCGAGGGGAGAAGACAAGTCACCGTCAATGCAGAAGATCAGTATTTGATACTGACGGGTATTATCAGACCTGATGACATAGCAACAGACAACACAATCCTGTCCCAATATCTTGCCGATGCAAAGATTGTCTATACCGGTAAGGGCGTGGTGGATGACAAAATGAGGCCGGGCTGGCTCACCCGCATCGTGGACTGGGTATGGCCGTTCTAATATTTTGAAGGAAGGCAGATTATGGTAACGCGTACGAGACGTTTAGCAGAAATACGTATGATGATCGCATGCATCCTTTTCTCTCTAATTCTTGCGGACAGTGCGGCGGCGGCGAGGATAAAGGACATCGCAAGTATTGGCGGCGTCAGGGATAACCAGTTGATCGGTTACGGATTAGTCGTCGGTTTGAATGGTACGGGCGATGACGTGAAAAATGGGTTTACAAGGGAGACCCTTGTAAACATGTTGAATCGTCAGGGGCTTGTCATACCGACGAGCAGAGACGTGAAGGCCGATAATGTTGCAGCGGTAATGATCACTGCGAAACTGCCGTCCTTCGTAAAATATGGATCACGGGTTGATGTTGACGTTTCCTCCATAGGCAATGCGAAGAGCCTTTTGGGCGGCACGCTGCTCATGACCCTCTTAAGAGGCGCCGACGGTGAGGTTTATGCGGTTGCCCAAGGGCCGGTAACTGTCGGCGGTTTCTCTGCAAGCGGCGCCGCCGGCGGAGGCGTCACGAAAAATCACACGACTGCCGGGCGTATTACAAACGGTGCTACCGTTGAGAAAGAGCTGCCATTTGAATTTGAAAAAACCAGGATGCTCGGCATCAATCTCTACCAGCATGATTTTACTACATCGACTCATCTGGCAGAGGTGATCAACGGCTCAATACAGAATGTAGAGGCAAAGCTTGTCGATTCGGGTTCGGTCACGGTAAGAGTCAAGAAGAATGTGGATATGAGCATGGTGCAGCTTGTCGCGCTTGTCGAGAATCTCGATGTGCCTGTCGATTCCACCGCAGTAGTGGTTATGAGTGAAAAAACGGGTACGGTTGTCATGGGCGAGAACGTGAGAATATCTACGGTGGCGATAGCTCATGGAAACCTGAGTATTCAAATAAAGGAGGAAAAGAAGGTTTCCCAACCCCTTCCATTTGCACCGGGCGCACCTGTCGGGAGTGCGCCGATCAAAGACGGCGGCGTGATAATGGGTGCGGGCGGTCAAACTGTGGTGACACCGGAGAGTCAGGTGACAGTGATGGAAGAAAAGAAGCAACTCCTCGTAGTCCCGAGGGGCGTTACGATCCAGGAGGTCGTGAGGGCCCTCAATGCAATCGGTGTTTCGCCGAGGGACCTCATAACCATCATGCAGGTGATAAAGGCTGCGGGTGCTCTGCAAGCTGATCTCAGGATTATATAGGTATTTCAGGACAGGGGCTAATCATGCCGGATATGATCACAGATAAAATCGGACTTCTGAAGCAGGCGACACCTCAAAAAAGTGCCGGGAAACTGGAGGGGCAGGCGCCGGTTGACAAGGAAGGAAAGCTGAAAAAGACATGTGCCGATTTTGAATCCATTCTCGTGTACTACATGTTTAAGGCCATGCGGCAAAGCATTCCTAAAACCGGCTATTTGAAAGAGAGTCCGGGTAAAGATACTTATAACATGATGCTTGATCAAAAAATTGCCGAAGAATTGGCAAATAAAGGGAAAGGAGCGGGCTTACAGGATACCCTTTTTAAACAGTTGAACAATCGTCTTTAGGAGGGATAGAAGAGTTTTAATTAAAGTTTTGTTGTCTTCTTGCCGATAAGTATGCTAAAGGAAGAATCATAAGGAGATTCGTAAGATGAAAATTTCCAAAGTTGATGATGCCGCAATCCAGGCTGTTCAGCAGTACCAGAAGGCTGACAAGGTACAGGAAGAGTCAAGCCAGAAAGTAGGCGGAAATGCGGCACCGGAGGAGAAAGTAAATCTTTCCACCAAGGCAAGAGACATCCAGCAATTGCGGGACGCTGTTAACCAGCTTCCTGATGTTCGCGAAGATAAGGTTCGCGAATTGAAGGATAAGGTTGATAAGGGCGCTTATGATGTAAACGGACAAAAAATTGCTGAGAAAATGGTGTCAGAGTCTCTTTTAGATATATTAGCCTAAAAAATTCTTTCCATTTTCCTCAGATGTTTCATCCTCAAGAGCCCGCCGCATCATTCATGTAGATTGGGGCTGTGTTGCCTGACTCTGCATAATGGCTGAGATTACGCAGAACTTTGAATAGCGGAGTCTGGTCATTGCACCGGGGGACTGCCTCGTTTTTACACTCCCTAGCAGTGATATTCTGGTCATTCATCTTGCGTACTGAGGTCGCTGCATATTTGGGATTTGGATATGATACAAGAGCAAAATATGAGTCTTCATACGGATCTGTATCCTCTTATTGATTCGCTGATAGGTCTTCTGAAAAGAGAAATCGTGGTTTACAGAGAGCTTCAAGCCACGATTGCGCACGAAAAGATAATACTATTGAAACCTTCGCTCGAGAGGCTTCTTGAAAGTAACAGCAAGAAGGAAACAGTAATACTGAAGGCGAAGATGTTGGAAGAGGGTAGACTAAAGCTTGTCAGGAAAATAGCAAAGACGCTCGATCTTGAAGAAGACGAGGTCAATCTAACCATCCTTTGTTCACACGCCGGTTCTGACCAGCAGACGGAGCTGCAGGAATGCCAATCCACGCTGAACACGCTCCTCGCCAAGAGCAGGCAAATGAATCAAAATAATAAAGAACTACTGAATTATTCGCTTCATTTCTTGCAGGGATCTGTCGATTTTATTCATAGCCTCCTTTCTTCAGCTTCGGCCTGCTACATGCCGTCGGGGAAAATAAGGCCCGTAGCCAGAAATGGGAAATTAGTGCAAACGGAAGGGTGAACCATGGGAGATATAGGTCGTATATTAAATACTGCAAGGGACGCCATATTAGCCAATCTCACGGCGATGAATGTCACCGGTTCCAATGTAGCCAATGTTAATACCCCGGGGTATTCGAGATTGCGGCCCGACTTCGGGTCTATCGGCGTCTTTAATGCCGCGACGGATCAACAGCAAATCGGGGTTAAGATAACGGATATAGAGAGGCTCTATGACAAGTATCTCGACGCACAGGTGGTTCAGCAGGAACAGTACGGTGCGTACAGTCAATCCCAGTTGGACGTCCTCAATAATGTGGAAGGTATTTTCAATGAAAGTACCGGCGGGGGTATAAGTGACCTGCTATCACAATTCTGGGGGGCCTGGTCGCAACTCTCTACCAATCCCAGCGACGTCACTACGCGAGACAGCCTGGTTTCCGTCTCCCAGAGTTTGGCCTCCATGTTCCGGCAGAAGGCGAATGAACTTATTAATACGCAGAACGACACAAATAAGGAAATCTCCAACGACGTGACAGAACTGAACAACGATCTCGCCCAGATGGCCGATTATAATGATAAGATCGTTCAGATTGAGAACAGCGGCGGAACCGCGGCGGACCTGCGCGACAAGAGAACGGAGCTCTTACGGAAGATCAGCCAGATTGTGGATGTGAATTACTATGAAGAGGCCAATGGTTCGCTGAATGTTTTTATTTCCAACGGGAGATCCCTTGTGGAAGGGACGAATGTCTGGAATCTCCAAGTGAAAGTCAATACAAATAACGCGAGTTTCTATGATATTGTTTTTTCAGACACGCCAAATGAGGTAATCAACGGCGACCTGAAGGGTGGAAAACTTGCCGGGCTCATTGACATCAGGGACACCAAGGTTGTGGGTTATCTCGATGACCTTAACAGTATGGCATCAACAATCATCACGAGAGTCAATAGCCTGCACAGCTCAGGCTATGACCTGAATGGTAATGTGGGCGGGGACTTTTTCTCGACAGCCTCAACTTCTGCCAGAGATATGCAAGTCGATCCATCAATTGTTGCCGACGTCAGGAAGATTGCCGCCGGGACAACTGTCAATACTGACGGCGATAACGCCAGTGCCATTGCAGCCATAAAGGATGATGCCTCATTGATGGGAAGCGGCATGACAATCGACAATTTTTATGAGTCTCTGACATCCCGCGTCGGCCAGGATGTTGTAAATGCACAAAACAGCCTTGACCATCAAACATCCGTAATGAACCAGGTGGAAAATCAGCGGGAGGCAGTCTCCGGTGTTTCTCTTGATGAAGAGATGTTGAATCTCATTAAGTACCAGGCGGCTTATAACGCGGCGGGAAGGCTGGTAGCAACGGTTAATACAATGATGGGCACTCTAATTAATCTGGGGATTGACACTGCTATAAGTTCATAATGAGTTAATATAGTTATCGAGATGGTGCATAACCTAATCTATTTGGGAAATGGAAAAAGGGGAGATTATGATTACGCGTGTTGCCGATCAAATGAAATTCAACCTGCTGAATAACAGTATATCCAATATTCAGAATGCTAATAACGAACTGATGATAAAATTGTCCAGCCAGAAGCAGGTTAACAAGCCGTCTGATGACCCTACCGGCATGGGTAAAATACTGAATTACAGGAGCGCAAAGGCGCAGATCAGCAATTACCAAAAGAACGTAGACAGCAGCAAGTCATGGCTTTCCACCACTGAATCAAATTTGACGAGTGTGAATGATATTCTTAATTCAATTCAGCAGACAGTAATCTCGCAGTCCACCGCGACGGCATCGGCATCAACAAGGCAGATTGCAGCCGATTCCCTTCAGCCGCTTATTGACCAGGTCCTTTCTCTGGCTAATGCAAAGTTCGGAAACAGCTATATCTTTTCCGGCACAAGGACAGATACGGAGCCATTTTCCGCAGCTGCTCAGGCAGCGCACATAGATGTCCCCGTTAAAGCAAGCGGGGATGCCTATACGGGAGTAGTCAGCTTGGATGCGAGCGCAGCATATACGGGGACCGCTAACAATACATACGCGGTGAAAATTGTGACGGGAGGCTTGCCATTGGGTGCAACTCCCTACCAGATTTCCTCCGATGGGGGCAAAACCTGGGGAATAGTAAAAACTGATCTTTCGGGGATTGTTGATTTGGGTGACGGAGTAAAACTGAATTTTACCGGTGGTGCCGGCACGTTTGCCGCAAACGATGTGTTCTATGCCCATGCCTATGCGGCCGGTTACTATAATGGTGACGGTCAAGAGCTTGCCAGTGAAGTCGGGAAGGGCGTCACGATGAATTACAGCACCACGGGAGAGGCGGCGTTTACCAGTCAGGGACAAGGCACTGCCGACATTTTCCAGACGTTGAACGACTTGAAAACAGCCCTGCAGAATAACGATGCGACGGGCATAGCAAATCAGCTTGATCCGCTCAAAAAGGCACAGGATCAAATCACACGTTACATTGCGCAATGTGGGACGCGGACAAACAGTTTGGATACATCGAGTTCCACACTCACCGATATGGATACGCGCATAACCGGGCTTACTTCGAATATCGAAGATGCTGACATGGCGAAGTTGATTACAGAATACCAAACGAAACAAGTAGCCCTGCAGGCTTCATATCAAATAGCATCGAATTTGACCAGTAATTCAATCTTGAATTTTATCAGGTAACGGGGATTGGATATCCTCGTGCGAAAGGTGGGGCGATGTTAATCCTGACACGGAAGTTGGGTGAGTCGATCACGGTCGGTGATGATATTAAAATTACTTTTCTGGAAGCCAAGGGAAAACAGATCAAGTTGGGGATCGATGCCCCACCCCACATTGCCGTTCATCGGGAGGAAGTTTACCATCTCATAAGAGAACAGAATATGCAGGCCGTGAAGGTGGCGAGCATGGAGAAGGAAACCTTGCCTGACATCTGGGATGGATTGAAAAATCTCTTATCAAAAGAGGGAGGTTAACAGCGTGAATATTGTAACCACGCGCTTCGGGGAGATCGATATAGATGAATCTAAGATCATCGATATGCGGGGAGGTATTCTCGGATTTGAACATCTGAAGAAATATGTATTGCATATAAGGGATGATAATAACCCCTTCTGGTGGTTGCAGTCTCTTGACGACGGTGCAATTGTGTTTGTCGTGATCAACCCATATTCTGTAAAAGCAGACTATGAACCGATGCTAAGCGATAATGATGTAAAGCTTCTCGAAATAGAAGAAGCAGAGGACGTAGTCCTTCTGGCTATTTTGACTATCTGTCAAAATCCTTTTTCTGTATCCATGAATCTCAGAGCACCTCTCGTGATCAATGCCAAGAAGAAGATTGCAAAACAGATTGTCCTCGAGGACGTGAAATATCCTGTACAGTATTACTTGACAGCGACGGGCAAATAGCCAATGGGTTTTCTGTTGATCAAGGAAGTGAAAGGCAGGACGATTGCGAGGCAGCTACCCGATGGCGGGCAACTGGGATCAATATGGCGCGGTATTATTCTTCAAACCGAATGACTGAAAATCAAGCCAATTAATTCCCCTATTTTCGTATGCAGGTCTTGAATGTCCTTAGGGGGGATTTCACGAATCACTTTTCCCGTATCTTTATCCGTGACAATCACAGATATTTCCTCACCTTTATTTCCGTATCTGGAGAAGCTTAGACCGATATTCATGGATTCCATGTTGCTTTGAATTTGCTGAAGCAATTGATCGGCCGCTGCGGCACTTATGGCGCTGGGTTCGTGAGACGCTTGTGCAGGGCTATTTCCCGCTGCAGAACCAGACAATGTAATTGCAGGACTCATCGGTATCGCCGCATTTATATTTGAAATTGCCATGTCCATTTTCTCATACCGCTCCTTGTAATTTATTTATCGGCATTTCCTGGAAAAACCTTAAGCCTTTTTTGCACACTATGTTTGAACGTCCAGGAAGCGAGGCTCCCAGGATTTTCCTCCATAACCCTTGAACCATTTTTCACGATGGCCGAGTCCGGATAAACCCTCTCTCAGCTTGCTGAGCTCATTTTCCGCCGCCGCCTCACAATCCTGATTTAATCGCAAGGTTTTGCTAATGACATTCTCGACCATCTTCATGAGAGATTGCACGCGTTTCCGTGTTTCCGGGTCAAGCATTGCCTCGTAGGATGAATTTGTCTCCCTGATCATGCGAATTTCGTCGTCTATTCTGTTGATGAAGACTATATGGTCGTGACGCCGGGCAATCATCGTTTCAATGGCATCCACGTTATGCTCTTTAATCATATCCTTCAGGGATACAGTTGCTGAGATAAAGTCTTTAAAAATAGCGATTTTCTTCTCCAGTAAGCCGCAGAGCCTGGATAAGTCGGTGGATGCTGACCGTGATTTCTCTGTCATTTCTATGCCCTCATCTCTCTGGCCTGTGTGCTTTTTTTATCTATATCAGCAATGCGCCGCAGACCGGAGGTAATGTCCTTGGTGGAATTGCCGTTAAGGAGGATATCCTCCCAGGCCAATTTCAGTTCCATGAGCATCCAGATTATGTGGTCTATCGCTCTTAAGTCTCTTTTCAAGTCCGCTTCCGTCAAACAAAGCATCATGTAATTGTAAAGGGCGCGCAAGTTTGAGGCTACTTCGCCTCCCTTTTTAAAATCGAGTGCGGAGTTGAGTTCACAAATAAAATCCTGCGCTTTAATTAACGCCGCCGCTTTTTCTTCGTAATCACGTGAGATGTACTTTGCTTTGGCAATCTTCAGGTTCCGTATCGCTTCCTCATAGCACATCAGAACCAGGCGCTTGGGGTCTGCTGTCAATACTCCTGTTCTCTGGTAGGCTCCGGTGCCTTTACCGTACATATATTCCCTCCTCCTTATTTGAGACCATAATTGTCATAATGATTTCCATCCGTTGGCTGCAGCAGTAGTCTGCGAGGTAAGCCAGTTGCTTTGATTCTGGATGTTAGTTAACGCTGTTTCCATTGCCACGAATTCATTGGTCATCTGCTCTTTTTTTTGTGCAATCTGGTCATTCATCCGGTTTATTTTTGTTGTGAAGTTATCGATACTGTTTTGAAGAGATGTCTCCTTGAAAGTGACGTAGCCACTGTAAGGATCAGTAATATTAAAAAGTGTGCGGTCAAAAAGATCTGCCGTGCCGATGGTTAACTTGACGGTTCCGGCATCCCCAGTGGCTGTTCCGGTGTACTTTACAGAAAGCCCTTCCGTGTTGGCGTTGCCGGACTTCCCTGTCAGAATCTGTCCGGCCCCGGTGGCGTCCTCACCGTTGATGGTTCCTGCTACGTCCGCACCGTTATTGACAGTTTGATCTGAGTTCCATAAAAGGTGGTTATCCTCCGATATGGTGAAGCTTTTACTTCCGTAGCTATTATTGGTGAGAACAAGGTGATCACTGCCGTCATTGGAAGCGGTTATGTCTAAAGATAAACCACCGGTCTGGCCGCCCGTATTGGTCGAGAGAACCGTGCCAAAATCAAGTCCTCTCCCGGAAGGTTCGCCAATGGCGAGGGCAAGCTGGCTGGATCCCGAAGATTTATCGGTGACTGAAATCCGGCCTGAGGCGTCTATGGATGCGGTCACGTTATTTGAGAAGGCATTCTCTACGGCCGTAAGTAGTCCCTGGACCGTGTCCGTCGCCACATCATTAATCGTGTAGCTTCCTGTGACGGAGCCTCCGCTCCGGTCAGTCCCGGAAAAATTGATAACATCACCATTTTGTAGGGTGGCGTTCTTGATATTGTTCCAGGCTGTCCCTACTGTAATCGGGCTTGAATCGTTTTGCTGGAGCTGAGCGCTTCCTATAAGTGTCTGCGCGGATACTGCCGTTTTTATGGCATCGATGATGTCATTTATGTCCATGTTCTGGGTAAGGGAAATATCTGCCCTTATATTTCCCTTAATCGTGAGGGTTTCGCCGGATAGTAGATTACCCACTGACTGGGAGGGATTTGATGTGCTCTGTTTCGCTGCGGTGTCAATATGAACCGTGTATTCCCCTGGCTGCGAATTTTGCGTGTGCGCTATGTAGGCAAGGCTGTTTGACGACGTAGTGCCCTGACCGGCAAAGAGTGACACGATATCGTTGAAGTTGGTCTGCAGATAATTTGTTAAGGTCGTGTCGTTGACACTCAATTGTCCTTTGTTATCGAGGTTTATCCCCGCAAGGCCCAGGATGGAGAACTGGCTGTTTACGCCCCATATGGGCTTGGTAATCGCGGATGTAAGATCAGACTTCACGGAAAGAAGCGTCCCATCACCGAAGAGAACGCCTCCCGTTGTATTTGTGGTGGTGTCATAGGAGGACTGTGTGCTGATATATGACATCACGTTATTGTAATCGGTTACAAAAGTTTTGATACTGTTCTTGATGGTGTCGGTGTCTCTTGTGATACCAAGGTTAATTGTTGTCTTGCCGTTGTCTGCATTGAGGATATTCAGGGTTACACCAGGTATAACGTCGTCGATAGTATTCGATGATTTGGTCACGGTTACGCCGTCAATTTTTACCGTCGCATTTTGAGCGGGAACGATTTCATTACCCGCAACTTTCCATCCGAACAGATCGTTTGTTATGCTTATCCCCTGGGAGCCTGTTGCCGTACTCGTAATGATCAGCCGGTGATCAGTGGTGCTGTAGTTCAGCACGGATGCCGTAACTCCGGCGTTCAGGTTATTGATACTGTCTGCCACATCGGCCAATGTATCTGTTGAGCTGACTGTCAGCGTCTTGCCGTTGATGACTGTGCCTGAATAGCTGCTCCCGATTGGTGATGTGGCGTCGGCGAAGGTATTGGAAGACAGTTTCTGCGCCGTTGCCAGATTCACTACATTTATGGTGTAACTGTCTGGTGAAACAGACGTGTCTGCAGAGGCGGAGATCAGACTCCCGGCCTGAACGGTGCTGTCATCGGTAGACATGGCTGTCTTAAATACGTTATAGCTATCGGGATCATTAAGGGCATCGGCCGCCGTCTTCAGCGAGAGAAGCTGTGTGTTGAAAGACTGCCATGCCTGGAGTTTTGCCTGATAGTTAGTTTGCTGGTTTGAAACAAGAGTCACGCTTTGCTGATCAACGGCAATCAACTGATTGACTATGCTGCTCCAGTCAATTCCGCTGGAGAGACCGCTGATAAAACTGGTCCCTGTGCCGCTGCCAACATTGGTAGTAGTAGCCATCCGGGAATCCTTTCTGATGCTTCCATCAAGCTGTAACCATGAGTCTTAAGAGCCCCATGTTTTATAATCATTATCGGCAAAATATTCCCGACACTTGAGTTCGGAGAGCTTTAATTCATCTATGGAGACATCGTTGCCACGTGCATGGCGAGGCGATAAACTATCGTCTTATCATCATGTTAGGCAACAGGCCCACTGCGGGCGCAATGACCTATCCAGCATTGTGAAATCTCTCTTTTCATTAGGAAAGCAAGAAATCTGCCAAAAAAAGCCCCGCAATCGGGAATGATTGCGGGGCATCCGGTTAAGGGTTAAAAAGTAAGGTTATTTGAACAGTGAGAGCACCTGCTGTGGTGCCGTGTTTGCCTGAGCTAACATCGCCGTACCGGCCTGGACGAGGATCTGGTTCTTCGTGTAGTTTGTCATTTCCGAAGCCATATCCACATCGCGGATTGTTGATTGCGCAGCGGTGTAGTTCTGAATTGTGGTGGAGAGGTTGGCATTAGCATACCCGAGTCTGTTCTGCGCCGCTCCAACAGTGCCCTGTTTTTGACTCAACACCCCGATGGCGTTATCAACGATGGTGAGGAATGCCTTGGCTTCCGATGCAGTATCCAGTTGGTCGGCCACAAGACCAGCATCCAAAGAGGCGGCCTTTAAGCTCGCGAGCGTTACACCGATTCTGTCATTCGCCGTGTTTTTTGCGCCTACCTGGAAATCAGATGGGGCACCTGCGCTGGAGATGATCGTCATGCCGGTGGCCGCGGTCGAGGTGAAATTATCGTTTAGCGTTATGGTCAATCCCAGACCCCCGAAAGTGACCGAAGCTGTCCCGCCTGTGCTGGGTTTGACGACGTTGTTGATCAGCTGCGACCCTGCCGTAGTGGCAACGGTCATGTTTACTTTCCCCGAACCATCGCCAGTGGTGGCAACGGTTAGCGTGTAAGTCGTAGATGCCTGCATACCTGAGGCTCCCCCCAGTCCCTTAGACGCATCAAAAGTGCCAGTCCCGGCATCTGTAACACCGAATGTGCCGTCAATAAGTTTGGAACCGGCATACGTTGTGGAGTTGGCGATACGATCGATTTCCAGAAGGATCTGATTGCCTTCCGCATTGATCTTGTCCAGGTTGGAACCCGCATTGGCCGATGATGCCTGGGTAGCCAGTTCTTTCAATCTGGTCAACATATTATCGATCTGATCCATGGCGCCGCCCGCAACCTGCAATAGCGCTGTTGCCTGGCTCACGTTCTGAGCCCCCACTTTGTAACTGGCGATATCGGCGCTGAACTGCTGAGAAATGGCCAGCCCCGCTGCATCGTCAGCGGCTGAATTGATACGATAACCTGAAGAAAGTTTTTCGAGAGACTTCTGCATTGCGTTTGAGGTAATATTAAGGTTTCTCTGCGCGTTTAATGCTACTATGTTACTTTGAATTACGAATCCCATGATTTTATCCTCCTTGATACTTTTTTTGTTTTTGGCATCCTTGCCAATTGTTTTAAAAGGTTATTGTTCACGACCGGTGTTCCTCAGTTTCCTATGCCGGTCACAGCACCAAGATTTCTTTCACCTCCCTCCATAGTCTTTGGCCGTATTATCGGTTGAAAGGTGGAAACACTTGAGAAAAAAAACCCGTAAGGGAAAGAATAAGAATCAAGGTCTGCTGGAAGGCAGCAAGGAGGAGAGGTTGGATACCTGTGTAGAGAGGTCACTATTATGCATCAGCGCATTATTAATTTCGTGTAAGATGCCGGACATATCTTCAACTTTATCAATATTTCTCTCCCTGTTCAACCGAAGTTCTTTCAGTATCAGATCGCACCAGCGTATAAAGTCAACGATGCGATTTTGCCTGAGCTCGATTTCGCAGAGGTATAAAAGGGATTTGAGCATTCCTTTTTCAAGATTATGGACACGTTCGAAAAACGGCCGTGCATTGTCGAATTGACCGAGTTGCATGGAGATTTCTCCGAGATGAAGCCATGGCGCCGCTCCTTGAGGATTGATCTCTATTGCCTTACCGAAAGATTCCATGGCACGGTCAAGATCATTTTGCCGCCGGTAAAGGAGGCCGAGATTGCATAACGCGGCGTGGTTCTGAGGATCTATTTTCATCAGGGCGTTCAGCGCCTGATGTGCCGTTGTCAGATCATCTGTGGAGATGGACAAGTCGGCAAGACGGGTCAGAGCCATAACATCCTGACTGCCAAGTTCGAAAAGCCGCGATAGGCATCGCTTTTCGTCCTTGCAGTTCTCCGTCCTGCTGTTCCATTTTGCCAACATGTACCAGACTTGAGGTTCATCGGGCGCTTCCTCCAGGGCAATATCAAGATAGCGACGGGCTAGCCTGAGATCGCCCGAATGGTCCAGATGGAAGATCCCGATTCTCCACCAGGTCTGCCATTTATCCTCCGACATCCGATAAGCGGCCTGGTAGTGCATAGCCATACTCGCATCATTATTCAGGGCATGGTACGCATGACCGACAAGGAGATGAAGCTTATGCCCTTCTCCTAAGGTCGTGTTAATGATTACGCCTGCTTTCTCAGGATCATTCTCATAATCGTCGCGCAGCTCCAAGAAGCGCAAACCGTAATGGAGCACATCATTCCATTGTTTTTCCCCGGCCGAGGTAATGGTCATTATATATAATGAATCAAGATGATCAGGAAATTTTTTCAGGGCGCGCAAAGAATGGTCCCGTGCGTCTTTAAACTCTCCGAGATGACAAAAGGCGAATGCTGCGTTATAATGAGTGGACAGATATAGCGCATCTTCGTTCCCCTGATTCTCTGCAAGACGAATGGCGAGGGTCGATTCCTCCATGCCTTCTTTATACATCCCCCGGGCAACATAGGAGTTCCCCAGATAATGATGCAGCCTGGGATCGTCCGGCTTCTCCCGAATTTGCATCTTCAGGAGTTCAACGGTTCTCAGGAATTTTTCATTCGCTTTTTTTTCTTCGACATTGTATCCATAGTGCATCAGTTCAATCTGTGACATTATGCTTTGCTGCACGCCGATTACCCGGTTGTGCACACTGCCTTCATAATGAATGACGCCATTGTTCCGGAGGATTCTTTGAGAATTATGCCTGGCGGTCTTTCGGCCACCGCTGTAGATGCTGATCACGCTGGCATATATAGCGTCTGCCGATGCTGCTTCCCGAACAGCCTGCCGTAAGAGTTCGCCAGAACCTGCAACCAGCTCCTCGTCGGCATCGATCGTAAATATCCAGTCGCCGGTTGCATAACTCATGGCATGATTTCGCGCCTCACTGAAGCTGTTTTCCCATGGGTGAAAAAAAACCTTTTCCGTATATCGCCTGGCAATGTCCACCGTTTTGTCTATTGACCCCGTATCTACGATAATTATCTCGTCCACATAATCTTTTACACTTTTCAGGCATGCTTCCAGAAAGGCTTCTTCATCTCTTACAATCATACAGCAACTGATCGTCGGCGCTTCTTGGTCTTTCTCGGTCTTGTTTGAAATATTCGCCAGTAACTTATTAACCGTTTCATCATTGGAATTTAGCTGTCTTGCCTTCTCAAGATATACAAGAGATTTGGCCATATCATTCTTATTGTAAGAATAAATGCCGATCGCCCGCAGAGCGATAAATGGTTCCGGTGCGGATTGAATTGCCTTTTCGAACGATCTTTGGGAATTCGCCGCTTGCCCAAGTTCCGCGCAAGCGATACCCGTCAGGACGTGCATGTTCCATTCTTCATTGAGGGAGCAGGTTATAAGATTACCAAACTTGGCGGGATCGGTATTAAGATTATCGACAAGCTGAAGATATCGATCTGCATGGTAGATTAAATCTTTCCAACACTTCTCATCGAAACAGATCATGATCATCATAAAATGTGAATCGATATGGTGGGGACACTTTTTGAGTGCACCGATTGCCATGTCCTTGGCGATGTTCAGATTGTTCGACCGATAATACGCAAGAGAGAGATTATAGTAGGTCCAGAGGAACAGCATATCCTGGTTGTTTTTGGCTTCTGCCAGCCTGGTGGCCTTGAGACCATGCTCGATGGTTTCCTCGTACATCCCCAGGCTCAGGTAAGAACAACTGAGATAGTGATGTGTGGCGGGATTATCCGGACTGTCCTCGAGATCCTTCTTCAAGAGCGAGACGGTCCGTTCAAATTTTTTGCCGGTGTCACCCTCCATGATATCATAACCGTAGTGGAGGATTCTGAGCGGATATATTTTTGGCGAGGTCACACCGACGACACGGTTATGCACGCGGCCTTCATAATGAATGACCCCATTGTTACGAAGAATCCGTTCACTGTTGTGAACAGCCTTGCTCCGACCTCTATGGGCGGCACTGACGACCTGGGCTACAATGGCATCGATGCCTGCCTCCTGGACGGCATTCAGGACATTCGGGATATCCTCTTTGACGAGTTCCTCGTCCGCGTCGATTGTAAGGATCCAGTCGCCCTTTGCATAGTGCATGGCCTGGTTGCGGGCCTCGCTGAAATTGTCGTTCCAGGGATGAAAATAAATTTTGTCGGTATATTTTCTGGCAATATCCACGGTTCGGTCCGTCGAGCCTGTATCCACAAAGATGATCTCATCGGCAACCGGTTTGACACTCCTCAGGCATTGTTCAATATATTTCTCTTCATTTTTAGCGATCATGCATACCGAGATCAGAGGTCTCACTGATTGCTTCAGAGTTGTGATTGTCGTCTTTGCCTTTTTTTTCTTCTTCATGAAGTTGCTTTCCTCATTTGCAGGGGTAGATGATTGAACCGATGGTGAAGGATTCTATAATACGTTTATCTATTCTTCCGCCAGAATACCCCTGTCCAATCTATCCGTTCGATGGTCTCTGCAATATCATGCTCCGCGCGGAATTCATCCACCGCTGCCCTGCATGGTGCAAAATCACCGTAATCGTCGATGATGACAAAGCCGCCGGGAACGACTTTATGGTAAAGGTTTACCAGGGCATCGCGCGTGGATTCATAGAGGTCGCCATCGAGGCGAAGGAGAGCCAGTTGCTTTACCGGCAGATGCGGAAGGCTTTCATTAAACCAACCCTTTACGAATTGCACCTGTTCGTCGAGGAGGTTATATTTGGCAAACAGATGTTGCACCTCTTCGAGGGTGATGGCCAAGATGGGGTGTACATCCGCACTAAAATCGTAGCCGGCGTCCTGGGGCGCCGCGGGTTTGGGCAGGCCCGCGAACGAATCTGCGGCCCACACGGTACGATCCGTAATGTTATATGCTGCAAGATAGCCCCTCATGAAAACGACGGCGCCTCCCCGCCACACGCCCGTCTCCATCAGATCGCCCGGTACCTGTTCCCGCCTGATCACATCGAGGCAGTGGTGAATGTTGTCGAGTCGTTTGCTGCCGATCATCGTGTGCGCGACCTCTGTCGCATCGCGGAGGTTTATGGACTTTGACTCTCCGCTCTTCGCATCGACATAGTTCCAGATGAACTGGATCTGACCTTCCTCACGCTTACTCCGCAGAACCTTCATGATGGGGTGGTCGTTTTTTTCTATGTTTCGGACGGTTGCGACCTCTATCGGTGAGTTGGAGACAATCGTATGCAGGATGTAAATAAGCCTTGCCTCATTTTCCAGATAGAGCAGATTGGTTAAAGATCTTTTCAGGAGATCGAGGTATCGCGCTTCCGGGGGCATCGCTTCCATCAGCATTCTATCCTTTCGTTTTTGTGGGAATCATCTGTCTGCGGCACCGCGAGGGTCTGCGCTTTTTTTGCCATATCCTCCGCCGCTGACTTCTCCCCAATTTGCATTAGGACTGAGGCTACGCGGGCGTAAGGAATCTCATACTCGGGAAAGATCTCCGCTGCCGACTCGAATGCCTTGAGCGATGCGACCGCATTTCCCTCACGCGCGAAAGCCTCGCCCAAGATTGTCCAGGCTTTGATCGAGCGGGGGTTGAGAGCTAACGCATGCTTCAGAGACATTATCGCATCCTCCGTTGAATTTGCTCCGAAGAGGCATGGCAGGTAACTTTTTGGCTCCAGGCGAGACGCTTCTGCAAAGTGAGCTTGCGCCTGCGCGCGCTCCCCATCCGCCTGGGCAAGAACAAGGCCATCGTGAAGAAGCGCTTCAAATCGCGTTGGCATAAGCCTGAGGTATCGGTCCTCGCGGATGGCCCCTTCCAATTTGGATAATGTCTTAAACGTGGAAGACTTTTCTTTCGCGTCCGCATTGCGCCAACCTATCTCAGACAGCAGACGCCGATAGAATCCGATCCGGTTGCTGGCGTGATTCTGCTCAAGGCGCTCCTCAATCACATATGCGCGGCCTCTTTTCGCCACTCGGTCCATCAGATCCCGATCCGCGCCCAGCCTGTCGAGAATGTCTATCAATTCATCCGGACTGCGGAAGAAAAAACCCGTTTCCCCGTCCCGCACCGTGTCCCGGTAGGGAATCAAGTCATTGACTACGGAAACGACTCCGGATATGGCATACTCGAGAAACTTCACGTCCGATCGGGAGCGATTGAAGGCCGTGTCGCGAAGCGGAGCTAACCCAATATCGATTGTTTCAAGAAAAGCGTAGTAGTCCTCGATGGCGCTGGGCTTAACCCGCTTTTTCCTGTCTGGAGGCAGGTCGTGGAAAAGCTCCCAGATTGGTTCAGAACACATGAGGCGGAGATGAATTTTTTTATTCTCCCGTATCCACCTGATAAGCGCCGGTGCAATGTCCGCCATGTCTTCCAGATGCCCGTGCGAGCCTCCCCAGCCGATGCTCAGATCACTTGTTTTCTTCTCAGACTTTTCCGTCGGTATCATCGTTATCTGGTTCGGGAAGACCTCGCTCACGGGGTTCAGATAGCCGTAAATCTTCCTCAACTCTTCAACGGTGAACTGCATGGCGTCGCTCAGTC
Source organism: Syntrophaceae bacterium (assembly GCA_003153775.1). Lineage (GTDB taxonomy): Bacteria > Desulfobacterota > Syntrophia > Syntrophales > UBA2185 > Fen-1135. The sequence goes on from PMBI01000083.1 coordinate 59,394, forward strand.
GCGCCAATCTTCTCGAAAGACCGAAATTTTCCGGATTCCGGTAGAAAAAGTAGACGGGGCTCCATGGCTGAACGGCGTTGATATCATCGGCGATTTCGAATACGGTAAGACGCTTCCGGGCTTTTCTCTCCCTGATAAGGGGAAGCAGGTCCGGATCGCAGACGTTCTTGAGGACAAGAACATCAGCAGAACGCATGATTTGCTCTTTCCTCCGGTGAATATTCGTCAAGTTGATGACATAAACACCGTCTTCCCGCGCCATCGTCCTGCCGGGTGCCAGGGTGCGGTAATAATAATCGCCGCCCTCTTCGTTCTGCGGCGGCTCAACCTGTGCTATTAATATAGGTTGCAGATTCACAAGCATCATCTCCGATGATACCCGACCAGCGATAAAAGAGAGAGAGAAAAGAATATCTGCGCGCAGGCATAATATATCATACTGTTTATATTAATTAATTTAAGAATATGCCGAAAAGGGTGGCAGCATCCGTCCATGATGATTGCGCGGCACTCTTTTGAGGGTTCGTTTCTTAATCCTTTTGCCATTGTACCGAATGACGCAGACATCTTCAGTGTTTGAACACCTTCATCGTGTTGGGTTATGGCCTGTTGTTCCCCAATTTGCGCTTCACATGATTACACATAAGTGATGCAAAACTCGTTCCTGACAAGCGGCTAACTTTGCGGGAACTGGCTTCGCCTGACGCGCACTAAGAATCTTCTCGTCCCGATAAAGGCTACAGAACGGGGGAGTAGACACCCCATGTTCACTGATACCTTATTTGGTATAAATATTGCGTACAATTATCTGAGGAAATTACACAGGTGGCAAAATATGAATGTAGAAGAAATAATGAAAACCGGTGAATCATTGGTTCGTGAAAATAAATTACAGGAAGCGGAAAAACAATTCTTGCTCGTTGTTAAATATGATCCCGACAATAAAGAAGCCATTAATAATCTGGGGTTTATTGCTTTTTCTCAAGGAGATATGGAAAAGGCCATTTCACTCTTCAAGCAAGCTATCAATATTGACCCGTTATACATGGATGCCCTGTTAAACTTATGTTATGCCTTGCAATCCGCAAACTCCCTCGATTTGGCACTTCCTTTCATAGAAAAGGCCCTTACATTGAATCCCGAAGATGAGGAGCTTAGGCGGATCAAAAAGGAAGCAGATCGGGAAAGTATCACGAAACAAGTGAGGACAGGTTCGGAACGCAATGGAGATGTTCAAAATGAAACGATGTACCAAAACAGGGCTTTCAGACCGAAAAGATCGATAAAGGTCATCCATTTGCCCCTCATAATCGCCAATAATGCCATTGCTTTGTCAAAGTATTTAAATCGCATGGGCATAGAATCAAAGGTCATTTCATACTTTCGCACCTGGCTGCAATACGAAGGCGACATCAACCTTGAGCTGGATGGATTGAATGTTTCGGATAGGAATAAGAAAGTCAGAAAATTTGTAGATTATTTCTTTGAACACGAAGCACGCAAGTATGACATCTTTCATTTTCATTTTTTTGATAGTTTGTCTACGGGAACATCTTTTGGTGGTTGGAAATCACATGCTGAACGGGAGGATTACTGGGACCTTCAGAACCTAAAGAAAATGGGCAAGAAAATTATTGTTAGTAGTTGGGGAAGTGATGTGCGCAACAACAGCAAGCTGGTTTATTACCAATTGAAATATAACGATCCGGCAATCCAAATCCCCTACCCACCACTAAATCGTAAAGATCAATACCTTAAAATATGGCACTTTGCGCAGTATGCCGACGCAATCGTGCATGGCGATTGCGAATTGGTTAAACATACACCCTATGGAAAGATGATTCCCATAGGAGTTGATTTGGAACTGTTCGACCTCTTGATGAAAGAAAATACTGTAACAGACAATAGAATATCCATATTATATGCTCCATCCAACCAGTTCTATAAAGGAACTAATTATACAGAGGCAGTATTAAAGAGAATAAATGAACGCTATGGAGAAAAGATAGAAATTCGAAAGATTCACGGCCTTCCCTACCAGGAAGCGATAAAGCGATATTTGGGCAAGGGTGCAGCTATTGACGATATTAATTTCGCATTTGGATTGTTTGGAGTGGAGGCCATGTATCTCGGTAGAACGGTTTTTACTACTTTTCGGAAAGAAGAATATTTCGGAGAAGATCCAAAATTAGTTGCACCAATAATATCGGTTGATAATGAGGACGATTTTTATAATAAATTAGCTGAATTTATAGAGTCAGATTATATTGACCGTAGCGATAGCTACAAGAAATTTATTCGTGAAAACTTTTCATCTGTAGTTATCGCTGAAAGATACAAGAATCTATATGAAATGGCTATGTCGGGAGAAAAGATAGAACAGTATGTAAGCCAGGATTGGAATAAGGAATTCAATTCCTTCATTTCCAAGGAAAAAATTGATAAGCAGGATTACTATACGAAGGTAACGGACATACTCTTGAAGGAAAATGACTTCGAAAAATTATTACATGAGGTACAAATGGGTATGGGTTTGAATGACGATGTTGACCTATTGGCTAAATACATTCTCGTTTTCGAGTTAACGAATCAAAAAGACAAAGCATTAGAAGCAAGAACGAACAATAATCATATTGTGTCAACAGGAGCATTTGCTAATAGTTATAATAGGGCGAAAGAATTATATTTTTCAAATAACACCAAGTCTAATCAGTCTTCTTGAATTATCACATCATCAAATTTTGAATTTTTTGCAGTCATCTCTTTTTGCGCCCCCCAGAGGTCGAAAATGATTCTTTACAGGATTTTTTGCGGAATTACCTTCATGCAGCGATTGTAGGCCAGGAACATTTCCCACTCTTTTTTGAAGCGGATGTCGCGAGCCTTCCATCGCTGCCAAGCCGTCTCCTTAAGATAGGAGAACCACTGCATCTCAAAGTCACTCCGCCGGTAGGACTTTTCGCTGGTGAACAGCAAGCAGCTCATTCCGTAGAGATCGCTGAAGTTCTCGGCCTTGGCGTCGATCCAGGGCATGGTAACCTTGCCCAGCCCAAAGTCCCGCCAGTCACGAAGATCTTTCGGCGGGCGATAGCCGTACTTCTGCGCCAGCACATACAGCTCAGTGCCGGGGAAGGGTGTGGTCAGAAAGAAAGGAGAAATGACTGAGCGGGGGTTCTGTACTCGCAGCATGTCGGCGTAGTCCATGTTGGCCAGTGTTTCCTCGCGCGTCTCTTCAGGGAAGGCAGTCATGAAGGACCAGACCGGGCGTATCTTGGAGCGGGCCAGTACCTGCGAAGCCTGCGTGATGTCGTCAACGTTGTTGTCCTTGCAGATCATCTTGCGGATACGCGGCGAAACGTGTTCAACGCCTATGAACAGCTCTTCGCAGATGTTGTCGATCTCGGTGACCAGTTTCTCGTCCACGTTCTCGGCGCGGATGGCCGTGTGGAAGGAATAGCCGAACTTCGCCGTTAGCTTGGCCATGCTTACGATGCGCTTATGGTTAAAGCCGATTTCGTCCGCTAGAAGCGAGATGTGCTTGACGTGCGGGGCCATCTTTGTGATGATCCTGATCTCTGCCTCGATCACCTCCAGCGGCTTCTGACGATACTTGCGACGATTGAAAACGGTGTTGTAGCAGAAAGCGCAATGGAATGGGCAGCCACGCGCCACCTGCGTCTTGCCTATCGGATAGTACTGGTACAGGTGCAGTGAACTTTGCGTGATCGGGGCGACCGCGTCGGCCATGTTCATGAAAGGCCTCTGGCCGTTGATGACGATGCTGCCGTCCTTCTTTTTCCAGCCCACGCCCATGATGTTGGATAAATCTTCCTTCTTGCTTTTGAGCTCCTGCACCAATTCTAACAGGGTAATTTCACCTTCGCCGATAACGACAAAATCAACCAACGGATCGGAAAGTGTCTGCTCGGGGAGTAGTGAGGCATGCACGCCCCCTAAGACCGTTTTTATTCCAGGCTGCCGCTTCTTAACGGTCTCAAGCACGTCCATGGTTCCAACCAATTGGAAACCCGTCATGGAGGAGACGCCAACCAGTGAAGGCCCCTTGTCCAACTCGTCGAGTAGTGTCTGCAGGGGCTGTACACGCAGGTCCACGTAAGACACGCTCACACCCGCCCGCTCGAGATGTGCACCCACATACAGGATTGATAGCGGTGGTGAGATCGTATCGGCCTGCTCCTCGCTGGGAGGCGGGAAAACTAGAAGCACAGGATACATCGGGTCTCCAGAACAATAGGTTGTCCGACGGCGTATAGCCGCAACGGACTTAACTCATCTTTCGTCAACGCATTTTCCATTCAAGGGTTTCACGCCAAAAGCCTTCAGCGCCAAAGGATTCCTTAAAGTGGAAAATGTTTGGACGCGATTGCATGTTCACCGATGAAGTCCCAAAATCGTAATAGTTGTATCCTGCCTTCTCTGATCTTTGCAAGGCATCCATTACCAAGAGAGATAGCCCTTGGACATCTTGATGATCTGGATCCTGGCAGAAATAGAATGAACTATTAACGCGCGAATTGACCACAAATTCGCAGACACCTGCAACAGGACGGCCTTTCATACGTGCAACATATATACTGATATGCTTTGGGAATCTTCTGATCAAGTCAGATAATTCTTCACGGTTGTGCGTTGCGTTGGTACCATGCTTGGCGAATGTTTGTTCCATCACCTGCCAATAATCCGCGAATAACGGATCATGATCTATTACTACACCGCTTCGTTCAGCCTTACGTACCATGTTGCGGGCGTTTCCACTGACTCTGTCCCACACAGTGTCTTTCAGGCCTAATCGAACCACACTGGAAATATCACGGTTGATTAGCGCAAACCCGGCTTCGTGCAGTGCAAAGGTTAAAGTATCCATGTTGATTGCAGAACAACAGGCGATTGGATGTGTAAAACGGCAGTATTCGATTCTGTTCTCAATTAGCCACTTAATGAGAGAAGCAATAATATCCGCCGAAAGAGAATAGACCGGTTCCCGAAACAGAACGATTCCACCGTAACTTGCGCCATATGGTGAGCGTGCTACGCGTACGCCGTCCTCTTCGTCAACAGCTAAGGACAGGGATGCTACTTCTGCTTCACCCCGGAGAAAAACTAGATAATGCTCTCGCCCGGCGAAACGATCCCCATGATAAGCAAGAAAATGTCGCATGTGGAATAATGTTCCGTTTCGTGATGATTCGATAAAATCATCCCATTTATTTAACTGGTTTTCCGTGGCCTCCTTCAGAGTTATTTTCGACATATTTTGCCTCGCCTATTATTTTGCCGGGCTCTGCTGGTCACGTGCCGATTAGAACAGGCTAATGCCCGCTCTCGATACAATACGGTTACTTCATTATTGAGCATCTGTGCGCAGCCGAATGCTGCTAGTATTGCGATGTAACGCAACTAAACCCCTGAGCTAAAGTTGTTTCTTGGAGTACGGCTTCTTCTGTTTCCATTCTATTCAATCCTTGTCTCCGTTTTTTCGCAAGAAGCTCCCCAATATGCAAACCTGCAGTATGCAGGTCAATTAGAGGTTTTGGTCCAACATAATCCGTCGTTACCGTCATGAAACCAGGTGCTGCAAAAGAGGACGAAGAATATTTCAAACCAGCAGATGCAATTTCATTTGTCTCCACATTTCCACATATGTGAATTACCACCAAGCCGGGATTCCGCCTGTAAATATCTTTGGCAGAAGGTCGCTTTTCAATCCCAAACAAGCGCTTTTTGCTTCTGTGATCACAAATAACCAAGGCATCAGCGCTATCAATGGATTCCCAAAACGATTTAACATCATATTCTCCTTTGCTTGTGACTTCCAAACAATGAGAAATACCGCCGACGTTAGATATGACTTCCCTTATTGGCTGAGCGAAGTCATTACTCCCCATAATTACTATATTGCTGCAAAACACTTCAATGTCCATGTTAAGAAGCAACTTCAATGCAGTGATCCCGACGTATTTTGTCGTCTGGAGTCTATGGTCTAATTCGTTTGTACCCAAAACAGGAATGCCAAGTCGTCTTGCTTCCTCAAGGTCCAGATCCTCTTTCCTGTATTCCCATGCTGCCCACATCAAAGGGATCGCAACGGTTGATTTAAGAGATATTAAAAAAGTCTTGTCCAATGGCCGGACGAAACCGAGGTTGGTGACAATATCGGCATCGACTATCCGCTGGTCATCCCGAGATAATATGATTTCTATTTTTGAATTTATCCCCCATATTTGCGCAAGGTCCAGAGTGGCAGCATGAACATCTTTGGCTTTTCCATACCTTGAATCCCTTGTAATGGCATACACTTTATCGGCATTCGCGAGGGCAGCTATCATTGGCGTCAACATGTAATAATTGGTGGCCGCTTCAGTCAAAACCACAAGTCCGGAAAGGTCTAAATGAAACTTCTCAATAGCTGCGTTTATCAAAGATTTAGATCGATAAACGTTAATTGTATGACTATTTTTCATAATCAATTCTTTTAATTCAAGTAATTTTTCATCCACCATTCAAAACTAAGGAGAGACCATATAAAGAGACGGTGGTTATTAGTGCCTGTTAAATGTTCTTCCACTATTTCCTTAACTGCTTTATGATCCAGATATTCATAGATGCGCGCCTTTCCATCCAAAATTTCACGCCGTACATAGTTGATACTGTCGCCTTTAAACCATGTGGCGTCAGGTCCGGAAAAACCTTGTTTTCTGCCATTAGAGATTTCATGAGGAATGTGTCTTTGCATCATACTGCGGAGGATCAATTTTCCATCACTCGTCTGGTTATAGTACTTTTCGACTTTTCCCCCTGTTTCGTTCTCATTGATGCGGACTACATCATTTAGATTTTTCAACTTCATTCTCAGGGGAATCGTCATGGCATAATCTACGAGATCGTTATCAAGGAAAGGAATTCTAGTCTCTATTGAGTGGGCCATACTCAATTTGTCTTCTACGACAAGAAGTCCATGTAGAAATGTTCTTGCTTCAAAAGAAAGGGAATGATTTATGAAATCTTCGACATGGGATAATTGGTGTTTATGCTTAAGAAAGACATCGCGAAAGATATCTCTCGTCCAGATATGAGCGACATCTTTCCAAACGGGCGCAAAAAGTCTTTTTATCGACGAGTTCGGTATGAGGCGTTGCCAATAAAGGTAGTATTTGTCCACGTACTGCTCGAAATCGTCAGAAGTATCAACGGCTCGACAATATCGCCAAGGGTAGCCTCCGAAGAGTTCGTCACCGCCACATCCTGATAATACAACCTTGACGAATTTTGAAGCTAATTGGGCGGCATAAAAATTTGGGTAGCTCTGCCCTAACCGAGGTTCTTCGAGATGCCAGGCCAGCTTTGGGAGGATTCGCTCCATATCCCCTGATTTTAAAACCATTTCGTAGTGCTCGGTTTTGAAAAGATAGGACATGCATTCGGCTTTTTCGCGTTCATCGAAGGCGAGTTCCAAGCCTGAGGCGGAATGAAGGTCGAACCCGCAGGTAAAGGTTTTCATATAGGGAAGTTGCCGCGCGGCAATGGCCGTAATGGAACCTGAATCCATCCCCCCGCTGAGGTAGGCGCCCACGTCCACGTCACTGACGAGCTGGCGGTTCACGGCCTGGCGGAAGAGCCTATCCAATTCCTCGACGTATTCGTTTTCAGCGGCTGGATGTTTTGGCTCCGTAAAATAGAATGTCCAGTATTGATGGATATCTAATTTTCGCGCCAATGAAGCCAACGATAATTTTGCCCAAGAGCCGGTGGGAAAGAGCTTTATCCCCTTCATCAAGGTTTTATCTGTGAAGAAATTCTGAAAAGTGAAATATTCGAGGAGTCCCTCATGGTCCATTTCCCTTTTGACGGACGGATGTTCGAGAATAGCTTTCTGCTCTGATGCAAATAAAAAATGATTATTCACAAAAGTATAATACATCGGTTTGATCCCATAGCGGTCTCTAGCCAGAAAAAGTTCCTGCTTTGTCTTGTCCCAGATGGCGAAGGCGAACATGCCGTTAAAACGGTCAAGACATTTCTCCCCCCATTCCTGATAAGCGTAGAGGACTACTTCCGTGTCGGTGCGGGAGCGGAAACGATAACCCAATGCTTCCAACTCTACGCGCAGTTCCTGGAAGTTATAAATCTCCCCATTGTAGGTAATGACATGTTGGTTCCTTAGCGCCGCCATCGGCTGATGTCCCGCTGGTGACAGATCAATAATCGCCAAACGTCGGTGACCCAGTCCGATAAAGCTATCTATGTAGAAGCCTTCGCCGTCCGGTCCGCGGTGGGTAAGGGCATCGGTCATCTTACGGAGAAGGATCGGTGATACCGGTTCACCGTTCATATTGAATATGCCTACAATTCCGCACATGATTATATTTCTCTTCGCAGATGCTGGATCACAAAATCTTGTTCTTCGTGGCTCAGGTCGTGGTAAAGGGGTAAGGTCAGGCAACGGTCACAGGCATAGAGGCTGCCTCTAAAAGGACTGTGGTGGACGATTTGGGGACTTTCGGCGAAGGCCGGATGCGTGTGCAGTGAATAGGTGCCGATTTGAACTTCTATGCCAGTTTTCCGCATCGTCTTCATGATTCTGTCCCGATTTTCTATGTATATACAGAAGGACTGGCGGGAATGTCTGCCGCCGCCAGTCGTGAGAGGAAGGGTGATACCAGGGACATGCCTAACGAGGCTGATGTAATTCTCAGAAAGGGCGATCCGCCTTGCCAGCAATTCCTCGATATGTCGCATCTGTACCAGGCCGATTACCGCCAGGATGTTGCTTAATTTGTAATTCGTGCCGATACGCTCAAAGATCGTCCCCTCCCGGCTGGAATTCACCCCCATGCCGAAATGTTTATAGGAATCCATCCAGCGGGCCCACTGCGTATTGTTCGTCGTGATGATTCCTCCTTCCCCGGTGGTTATGAACTTGCGAGGGTGGAGACTGAAGACGGAAATATCGGCCCAGGTGCCGGCTTTAGCACCGTCGAATTCCGCGCCAATGGCACATGCAGCGTCTTCGATGACGTAAATCCCGTGCTTTCTCTTTATGGCACTGAGAATGTCGTAATCGAGAGGGTTCCCGAATAAAGAGACGGGAATGACGGCCTTTGTCCGGACAGTGATCGCCTCCTCTATGGCTTGATAATCGATCAGCATCGTATCTTTGGAAACATCGACAATGACCATCGTCGCCCCTACAATAGCCACGACATCTGCCGTGGCCGGGTAAGTATAATCAGGAACGATGACTTCATCACCGGGTCCTATTCCTAAAGCCCGCAGCGCCAACTCCAGGCCGGTAGTGCAAGAGGTAACGGCAATGGCGTGTCGGCAATCGATATAATTTGCAAATGTTTCTTCAAATTCCTTTGTGACAGGTCCCTCGGTCAGATAGCCGCTGTCTAGGACGGCACATACTTTGTCCTTAATTTCCTGGTTAATGTAAGGTTTGATCAGGGGTATTTTTCGCATTATTCGTGTTTCTTATCGCTAACCTTTTTTCGCCGCTGTTCTACGGCAGCCATATTAGCTTTGCGCCATTCTGTGAGGCGGCGGAGACCATCTTCCAAATCCACAGACCAGACAAAACCAAGATCGTGTGCCGCAGCAGCGGGATCGCCCACCCGATTGGTAACAAAGGTCATTCCTGCCGGTTCGTATTGAAGAGGAAGCGTCGAGCCACTCAGTGTCATGATCATTTCGGTCAGTTCTTTGATGGAGGTTTTGATCCCCCGCCCAATATTATAAAAGCCAAAGGGTATATCACTCTTCAGGGCGCAAACGTTGGCCCGGCCCACATCGCTCACATAGATGAAATCATAGGACTGACTGCCGTCTCCATAGACTACGGGGGGCAGACCCTTATCCAGATTGTCAAGCATCTTCAGCATCACGGCGATGTATGTGCCACGATAATCCTGGCGGGGTCCATAAACATTCATGTACCGTAGACCCACGCCTTCCAGGCCGTAGCGCCTGTGGTAGGCCTTGTACATATGTTCCCCGGCGATCTTGGTGGCGCCGTAAAACGTCCAGTTGTTATAGGGATGATCTTCCGTCATGATGTCCTTGACAGCATCCCCATACACGGATGCAGAGGAGGAATATACCAGTCTTTTAATCTTGTTGGCGACGCAGGCTTCAAGCACATTGAATGTGCCTTGAATGTTCACGTCAAAAGCGGCCCGTGGATATTCGTGGCACTGAAGAAGCCACAAGGCCGCCAGGTGGACAACGCCGTCCATGCCTTTCATTGCCGCATTGAGGATGTCCGTCTGAAGGATATCCCCGCCGATTTCGAAAACGCGACAACGGGCGTCTTTCAGCGCCTGTTCTATATTATCGTGGGTGCCGCGGCAGAAATTATCGTAAATAATGACTTCTTTAACGTCTTCTTTGAGAAGTTCTTCTACAACATGGGATCCAATGAAACCGGCTCCACCAATAACGAGAATCTTTGCACCCTTAATATTCATTATGATGACATCACCTATTCCAATTTATTTTAAAATGAGCCCGTCTGGGCCTTTTTTAAATCCTTTTTTGCATACCGGACATTTCAACTTGTTGGTTAATCTTTCCGCGCATTGGCAGACCCATCCCTTTTGTTTGGCAGCATTGCCCACCATCAGCGCGTGATCGGGGACATCGCTGGTGATAACCGCGGCGGCCCCGATGAAGGCATACTTGCCGATAGTGTTGCCGCAGACAATTGTACAGTTTGCCCCTAAGGTTGCGCCTTCTTTGACGAGAGTCGGTCGGACCTGATCCATTTTGGAGATCTCCGCCCGGGGATTGTGGATATTGGTAAAGACCATGGAGGGGCCACAGAAGACACCGTCTTCCAGGATTACGCCTTTATAAACGCTGACATTATTCTGAATCTTACACCGATCTCCTATATCGACATCCGGTCCGATGACGACGTTTTGGCCGATATTACATTGGTCACCGATAGTGGATCCGGACAAGACATGCGAGAAATGCCATATTTTTGTTCCCCTGCCAATGCGGACGCCATCGTCAACAATCGCCGTTTCGTGAATAAAGGTGTTTTTGGGAAGGGAAGCTTTCACAGGTTGGGTTGCGGGTTCGGTGTGCGCTTCTTTCTCCCGGAGCGATTTCTGACTCGCCGCTAGAACAGCGAGAACCCGCAGACCCTCCTCGCCAGAGGTGAAGGGCTTTTTGTTTTCTGCCACGGCTTCCAAAAACGCCCGGCATTCCGACTTCAGGGGTTCTTCCCAGTAATCAGAGAGGGGGACGGCAACACCCTCAGCCTTTTCAGCAATGGGCAGGCCATTTTTCCAATGAATGGTATGGGGGTAAAGGACAAGTTTCTGATCCACCGGTTGTGTGTCGTCAAACACAAGCATTCCTTGGTTTCCCACTACGACCAAGCGCTGTTCCTTAAACGGATTAAGCCAGCTTACAAAGATGTGCGCCCCGGTGCCGGAAGGAAATTTGAGGTTCGTCACGGTGACGTCCGGGATGCTGGCGTTAAGAAAATTATTACCTATGCAATCAATATAGGAAGGCATTTCCGTTGTTAAGCTAAGAATAATAGAAATATCGTGGGGGGCAAACGACCAGAGGATATTTTCTTCCCTGCGAATTTTTCCCAGGCTCAATCTTCGGGAATAAATATATTCCATCCGGCCGATGGCACCGGAATTGATCATCTCCTTGAGATTGATGACCGCCGGGTGATAGTGCAGAACATGGCCGACAAAAAGCGTCATTTCTCTTTTTGCCGCCAGTTGTACCAATACTTCACCGTCGCCATATGTTAAAGACAACGGCTTTTCAACAAAGACATGTTTGTCGGCGAGGAGAACCTTTCTGGCAAGCTCGAAGTGCAAGGCCGCCGGGGCTGCAATCACAACCCCCGTAATGTCCTCATCAGCGAGGACACTACCGATATCGTCTGTGACCATAATCCCCGGATACGAGTCACGCATTTGCTGACAGACATGTGCTGCTCCGTCGCAGATTGTTTTCAATACGCCCAGTTGATAAAAATTACGAACTAGATTCTTGCCCCAATAGCCAGCACCGATAACGGCAATATTTTCCCCTGTCATGTCAGTCTTCCCATCCTTGGCCATCAACAAAATTACTTGCTGATAGGTAATAGTGTAATGCAGGAGATTCTTGCCATCCTGAGAGTCGGGATGGATTCGTTGATATGAGCAATTTACATTCCATGATATTCATCAATTGGTCATGACTCTTTTCTCTATTTCCTCAATCATATTTCGGACACCGGAATGTGATACATCAGCCGACAGGGTCCTACTGCAATATTCAGCAGCCCGCCCCAGATCATTCCTGGAAAGGCACCACCGAGCCATCCCATACTGAGCTTCCGCCCAGGCGGGAGCCAGGTCTGCAGCTGTGCTAAAACTAATACCAGCTTGTTCCTTTTCACCTTGAAGGTCATATATCCGTCCCAGACCCAGGGCTGCTGGACTACAAAAGGGGTTAGACCGGAGCGCCTCGTTATACCAGTGGATTGCCTCGGTATAGACACCGTGCGATTCCAGTATTTCAGCCATCGAAACTGCAGCGGGGGCATAGCTGGGCCAATGCTTCAACAGGACAGCGAGTTCCTGAAGTGCCGCCATCGGATCCAGGTCCCCCAGTGCTTTCGCCTTAAGCCAACAAGCCCGAAGAAAATTCGGATTGCGTTTGATGGCTTCGTCAAACCATTGAGATGCTTCCGGCCGGCCTTTACGAAGATAACAATAACCAAGCCAAAACCACGGCAGGGGACAATCGGGACTTTCGCGAGCGGCAAGGCGGTATATCTTGACGGCATCGTCATAAGAACCGGACACTTCATGATGAATCCCTGCCAAAATCAGCGTCTCAACCTTAGATGCAGCTAATTCGAAATAATCGGTGCCTTCCTCATGGCGAACAATCGGTAATTCACGCGGTAGAACGGAACTGACTTCACCTTTCTTTATGAGACTTAAATAGAAAGCCAATCGCTCTTCCGTATGGATGTCCTCAAGGCGACAACGCTTCACATAAGCATAGGCTGCCTTGCTGACATGATTCCGAAGATCAGCATCGCACGCAAGCAGAGATAAGATCGACAGGAACTCTTGTTGTGAATCATAGAGAAAGCCTGTCTCGCCATGTTGCACGGAATCTTTATAAGGAGCAAGAGAACTGAGCACCGGTACAACGCCTCTGGACGCATATTCCAGAAATTTTACATCGGATCGGCAGCGGTTATACGGATTGTCCTCTAGGGGCGCAATGCCAATGTCAAGCTTTTGTAAAAAGTCAAGATAGTCATCCAATGTTCCCGGCGGCGAATAAATGAAACGGTCCGCAGGCACGGCGGCAGACAATGTGCTATAGATCGTTTCGTCGCCCATAAAGGCAAAGTCCAGATGGGGATATGTGCGCATGACCTGGACAATGACGTCGCTCGCGGCTTCGATGTCACGTCTATGGCCGGAAGAACCGGCCCATCCGAAGATAACACGTTCAGAAGCCTGTCGTTCAACCCTGCCTAATGTCACCATTTGGTTTTCAAAAATAACCATCCGGGGATTGATGAAGCTGAATCTCTCGGCAAGTCCAGATCCTGTCACTTGGACAGCATCTGCCATCCTCATGTATTGAAAAGCCAGGGCAAGATTGACAGGATCGGAAAACCATCCCCTGATACCAACTCCTTCATGTAATGCAATTATATTATCGGAAAGTTCATATATGGTAGGACGCCCCTGCCGCTTTCTCTCTTCCATAATAGGCAGAAGGTCGTGCTCGGAGAGCAAATGAAGGATAAGAACATCGGCAGACAAACAAAGCGTATCAAACCAGGGCGAAATCGTACTTACCGTAATGACTGTAGCGCTCTTGCTTTTTCCCAAAGCAGCGGATGGCTGTTCCACCCGGTAAATGTAATCGCCAATTTTACGAGTCTGCATGGCAATGGCATTAACGATTATCATATGTCCCTACCAGCTTAATTCTCCAATAAATAGTATCTATGTAATCGCGAATATCACTCATTGTCTGTGCCATTATTTCATTTCCTGTCGGGAGAATGGGCTCGGTAAATATTTCTCCGCATCGATTTTAATCAGGAATTCGTTTCCCCTTTTGCCTCCGGGAATGTCGTTGTAAGCGCTTATGGAGAATTTCCTTAAGACTTAGTATTAATATGCTGCAGTAGGTCATTGCCTTCTTTGAACAGGGGGTTGATTTTCAGTGCCTCGCGGACGGATGACTCGGCGAGCTTCCAGTCCTTTCTCTCCACCTGTACTCTGGCGATGTTGTAGTAGAGCCCTTCATCATCCGGCAGGATAGCTAAGGCTTTTTCAAATTCCCCTATTGCCTTGTCATAAGCCCCTTCTTTTCGGAAACGAATGCCGTTGCTGTTGTACGTTTGAACAATGAAGGTTACCAAAAGGTCATTATCTGCAATGAGTTCTTTAGCCTGCGCATATCCTCCCTGATCGATAATATTCATGATCATTTGAGCCTCCTCTCCCATGTCTTTTGCAGCATCTTGAACAGATGCGTCAGATTTTTGACTAAGATCAACATTATCCCGTACTCCTTCGTCTCCCACACTGATTAATTGCCTGACAAATTCAAGTGAACTGGCGAGATCCTTTGCATGGAACGATACGGGCCCGAATATCTTCTTAAAATCCTTATTCTCCGACAGTGTCAGCTGAAAAGAATTAACTTCCTCCATGAGCGCTTTCTCGTCGGCGGGCAGCATCTGCGTACTCAGGGTCTTTTCCAGGACTGACTTGAAATAGACAAGGCAGGTGTGAACATTGTCCTGCTTAATCTTTGCCTTGCATTCGTGTACCTGCTTGATGATTTTGGCTATTTCTTCTCTCTTGATTTCTGCTGCCATTTCTATTCCCTCGATTCGTGGTTAGCATGCAAGAAACATGCAATGCCGGTTCGTTGTTCAAAAGGCTTAAGCAGCTTCCTGACGTTTGAATACCCGCGTCCGCGGACGGTACAATAGTTGCATCGGATTAACTTGTTGCCGGCTGTGCATTAGATACCCCAAAACGTCAACAATGGCTCGTTGATCTATGCAGCGGCAAAAAGGTTCAAAGTTTCTGTTACTTGCTCTTAAAGTTTTCCATATGTGTGTCGATAAGGAGGTACAGGGGTTGCAATGGATTAATTCGTTGCTATCGCTTCATCGCAAATATTCAAAAGGATTGATATGGCTGAATCCCTTTATTCCACCTCAGAGGTAGCAAGATTATTCGAGATCAATAGAGTAACCATATACCGCTGGGTTCAAGAAGGAGTCGTCAAGGCATATAAGGTTGGCAAGCATCTGAAGATTCCTGCGTCCGAGGTAGAGAGACTATGGAAAGAGTTTGGTTTTCCCGAAGGACCGCAGATGCGC
The DNA here is from genome assembly GCA_003153775.1 of Syntrophaceae bacterium. Classification (GTDB taxonomy): domain Bacteria; phylum Desulfobacterota; class Syntrophia; order Syntrophales; family UBA2185; genus Fen-1135. The sequence goes on from PMBI01000083.1 coordinate 74,809, forward strand.
GCTGCCGATCTTTCTCAAAAAGATGGGTCGAACAATTCTATCAAGGTCGGGGTGAAATACGAGCAACAGAAAAAAATAGTCATAGCGGTGGACAGTGATGAATCGGATATCAAATTTGTAAGAGATATATTTGCCTCGGCGAAGCTCAAAGGAAAGTGCGCTTTGGAGACTTATACGGATAATCTTGAAGCAGCCCTCGCCATAGGCAAAGAGAAGCCCGATCTCTTGCTTATTAAGATGAGGAAATCGGACGGAAGTGACCAGGAGTTCGCAAAGAAGATCAGGGGCCTTCATTCTGATATAAATATCATCTTCATGGGTGATGCTCCCGCGAACGGGTGCGAGAGAGACGGAACTGAGTTTTCTCATAACGCGGTTGTGACCGTAGGACGGGCAGGGTTGTATCATGAAATTACAAAAGCCCTCGGGTTCATATGACGAGCCATGAGAAGGAATATGCTTGGCGGACAGATCAAATGAAGGATGAGACACAGGGGGATTAACAGGAGCAATAAATAGAAAGGGGGTGGGGTGGACTCCGTCAATGAAGCGGCTGTATTGGTAAGTTGTAAGTCAGCACGATGGCAGATCAGAAGATCAACAAAAGAAGGAAGACAAAGGAGAGGGAAAAAATTAAAAAACTGACGGCAATAATTATGGTGGCAGCCTTCTTGGCATGCGGCATCGCTCATGCCGGCACGGGTACTGCAAAAGAGGCCGCGGCTTTGGTTGATAAGGCAGTTGCGTACTACAAGGCAAATGGCAAAGACAAGGCATACCCGGAGTTCAATAACAAGAACGGACAATTCGTGAATAAAGATTTGTATGTTTTTGTTATTGACTGGAATGGGACGATCCTGGCCCACGGGGCAAACGAGAAACTCATCAATAAGCCGACAGGTGACCTAAAAGATGCGGATGGCAAGTACTTTATGAGGGAAATGGTTAAGGTTGCGCAGACTAAGGGAACGGGCTGGGTCGATTACAAGTGGACCAATCCGGTGACCAAGAAGATCGAACAGAAATCGAGCTATGTTAAGAGAGTCGGCAATGAGAATCTCTTAATCGGTTGCGGCATTTACAAATAGTTGCATAGAAAGTGGTCAGATGGGCTTCCACCCATCTAACCGCAATATCCAAAAAGTGGGGGGGAGGTATTGACGTGAAGAAAATCATCAAGAACCTGAAAATGGCGAGAAAAATGATGTTGCTTCCTGCGGTCGTCTTCATAGCTCTCATTGCGCTGTCATACGGCACGTATGAGGGACTTTCGGCTCAGAAGACAGCTATGGATGAAATATTTAACGATAGATTTAAAGTATACCAGGAAACCGCTGATATTATCAAGAAGGTGGGTAACGTCCATGCAAATATCTATAAGGTTATCAGCTGGGCGGGCGCAAATTACGATGACAAGAAGATAGATGCCTTGGCCAATGAGCAGAAGGACAGCCTGGCAAAGACTATTGAACTCGTGAAAATCACCTTGAAGTCGAGTACCCTCGGCCCGGACGAGAAGAAGCTCTTCCAGAAAACTCTCGATGATTTGCTGGAATATCAGAAACCGGCGGATGGCGTCATGAGCGTGGGGAAATCGGACCTGAATGCAGCCACGATGTTCATGGGTACATCGGATGAGAAATATCAGGTACTCAGTCAGACATTGGAAGAGCTTTTGGCGCTCGAAAAGAAGTTGAGCAGGGGGAAGTATGATTCTTCTATCAGCAGCTTCAATGCCGTGGTGAAAACATATATAATTATACTTTTGATTGCCGTTATCCTGTCCGTGGTGACCAGTATCTTAATTACCAAACTCATTACGCAGCCGATCAAGGAAGCAATTGAGGTAATCAAGAAGGTCGCCGACGGTGACCTTACGCAGGAGGTCAATGTAGATTCCAAGGACGAGATCGGCGATCTCGCTACGTCTATCAACACCATGCGGATGAAGATGGGGGAAGCAGTCGGCCAATCGCTCTCAATTTCTCATGTCCTGTCCGAATCATCTTCCCGGCAGGCCGCTGCACTGGAAGAAACGTCAGCCTCTCTCGACGAGATGGCTTCCATGACAAGGCAGAATGCAAGCAACACGGCTGAAGCCAATAAGCTGATGTCTGCGGCCAGGCAGGCTATCGAAAAGGCGAATTCTTCCATGGCTGATCTGACCAAATCGATGAAGGAAATCGCAACTGCCAGCGAACAGACCCAAAAGATCATCAAGAGCATAGATGAAGTTGCCTTTCAAACGAATCTGTTGGCTTTGAATGCGGCGGTGGAAGCTGCCAGAGCCGGAGAGGCCGGAGCAGGGTTTGCCGTGGTCGCTGATGAGGTCAGGAATCTTGCCATGCGGGCAACAGATTCTGCAAAAAATACGGCCACCCTGATTGAGAATATCGTTAAGAAGGTAAGAGGGGGCGAGTCTCTCGTCAATATTACAAATGAGGTCTTCAGCGAAGTCACGGCCAGCTCAACTAAGGTTGTTGAGCTAATGGGAGAAATCGCGGCCGCATCCCAGGAGCAATCGCAGGGAATCGATCAGGTGAACAGGGTCGTAGCCGAGATGAATCAGGTTACACAGCAGAATGCCGCTAGTGCGGAAGAATTGTCCGCCACGATGTCGATGTTCAAGGTCGGGGGTGACAATGGAAAGAACATAGGGGAGGGTTCAATCAAGAAGAAATCTCTAAAGAAGCTCACTCTTGTACAGGATAGCAAGGGAAGTGCCGAAAAGACCATTCCCTTGAAAGATGAAGACTTCGTATGACGTTGGAAAAGACGCTTATGTCCGATGGTCTTGCACGTATGTTGAGTTACAGAAACGTCGGCCAAGGCAATATGCTTAGTTTCGTGCGATGAAGGTGTACGGTTACGGAAAATAGCATTATGAGGAGGTACTGAACTATGCCGGAGGCATCAGGAGTAACAAAAGAAGGCGCGATGTCCCAGACAGCGGAAAGAGGGATCCAAAGGGAAGGAAAATACCTTACCTTTGGCCTCGGGAGTGAAGAATACGGATTAGAGATACTTAAGGTGAAGGAAATCATCGGTGTCATGAACATTACCTCTGTACCTCAGACCCCCAAGTACGTAAAAGGCGTCATTAACTTAAGGGGCAAGGTTATTCCCGTCATCGATCTACGCCTGAAGTTTGGCATGGATGCCATAGAGTACAATGACAGAACCTGCATCATCGTCGTTGATATCGCAGGCATGGCAGGTAAGAAGACAGTTATGGGCATCGTTGTGGACTCAGTTTCTGAGGTCCTTAATATTAAAGGTGAGGAAATAGAAGATACGCCGACATTTGGCGTGGCATTGGGGACAGACTATATATTGGGAATGGCCAAGTTAAAAGGAGGAGTCAAGATACTTCTCGACATCGACAAGGTACTGACGACAGATGCCGTCATGGCCGAATCGATGGTACATTGAGACATCAAGCATTCATGACACTCGCAACCAACTGTGCCGATCACAGCAGCAATGAAGTGTGTAAGCGTATGGCGTCCATCGAATTGAAAGATATTGATTTTGAGAAAATAAGCCGTTTTGTTTACGACCTCTGCGGCATCCATTTACATGAAGGAAAGAAGGAGCTTGTTAAGGCGCGTCTTGGTAAGCGCCTGAGAGAGGGGAAATTCAAGTCCTTCTCGGAATATTATCGTTACGTCACCACTCAGCAGGGGGCAGATGAATTAATCTGTATGATAGACTCGCTCTCCACAAATTTGACCAGCTTTTTCCGGGAGGGTGAGCATTTTCAGCTGCTCCGAAAGATCATGCCGGAGATGGCAAAAACGCCGAGGAAAAGTCGTATTCCGAAGCTCAGGATATGGAGCGCCGGGTGTTCCACTGGTGAAGAGCCTTATACCATTGCCATGACATTGAAAGAATTATTCAACAACGGGCAGGCTGATATCAGAATAACGGCGTCGGATATTTCTACAAGAGTCCTCAATACTGCCGTAAAGGGCATATACCCCGAGGAGAAGGTCAAGGGCATTTCTCCCGACCTTTTAAGAAAATATTTTCAGGTAGGTCAAGGCGACTGGAGAGGACACTACAGAGTGAAAAAAGAAATTCACGAAGTAATTGACTTTGTGCGCTTCAACCTCATGGATGCGCTCGCCTGTAATGATCCTTTCGACGTCATATTCTGTAGGAATGTCATGATATATTTCGATAAACCGACCCAAGGCAAAATGGTGCGCAAATTCTATGAATACTTGAGGGAAGGCGGGTATTTGTTTGTCGGACGTTCTGAAAGTCTGACAGGGCTGAATCATCAATTCAAATATATAGAACCGAGTGTCTATCAGAAATAGTTATGAGCGAGATTATTGTCGGCATTTCAGATTTTAAGGTTAGCAATAACATAAATGATGTTTTGATTACCTACGCGCTTGGTTCATGTGTCGGCGTCACCATCTATGATCCCGTGGTGAAAGTGGGAGGGCTGCTGCATTTTATGCTGCCGGAATCATCACTGGATATTAGAAAAGCAGGTGAAAATCCGGCTATGTTTGCGGATACAGGTATCCCTTTTCTATTCAAGACCTGTTATGGGCTTGGCGCAAAGAAAAAGCGGATGATCGTGAAAGTTGCAGGCGGGGCGAGCATTCTTGATGACGCGAATTTTTTCCGGATAGGCCAAAAAAACGTGACCGCCATGAAGAAACTATTCTGGAAGAACAACGTTCTTATCGAAGGAGAGGACACCGGGAGTAACTGCAATCGAACATTTTCCATACATATCTCAACGGGCAAAGCCTTTGTGAGGACTGCCCACAACGGAACCAGGGAGTTGGTATGATCTCAGATAAAATCCTAAAATCCATCAAGAACATCCCAGCCTTTCCTGCAGTGGCGATGAAGGTGATGGCTTTGATCGATGATCCCAATTACTCCATAACGGATGTGGCGGATGTGGTCAAGTATGATCAGGCGATCACGGCCAATATACTGAGGATATGCAATTCCGCATACTTTGGCCTCCGTCACAAAATTGTGACGATAAATGACGCAGTAATGCGCCTCGGCCAGCAAAATATCGTCCGTGCGGTCCAGGCTGCCGGAGTATCGACATTCTACAGGAAGGCGAAGGGATATGGTCTGGAGGCTAACAAGCTTTGGGAGCACTCGGTGGGAGTGGCCCTCATGACCCAGATATTATCCAAGAGGATTTTTAAACGCGAGGACGCCAGACTTTATACCACGGCTCTTCTCCACGACATCGGCAAGATTATCATGGGTGAATTCGTCGACGAGTCATTTCCACAAATTCATGACCTCGTCTCAAGGGAGGGGATTTCTTTTCTTGATGCGGAAGAAAAAATCATCGGCATTAACCATGCGGACCTGGGCGGCAGGATAGCCTCCCAGTGGAACTTTCCCAAGGCTATGACGGATGCGATTATATACCACCACAGACCGGATTTGATGCAGGATGAAGACAATAGCGGAGCCTGGCTTGTCTATCTCGCAGATCAGGCCTGTATTATGATGGGGATCGGTTTGGGGAGCGACGGCCTGGCATACAAGGGATTGTCTGAGGTGATTATCAAATTCAAACTTCGCCAGAAGGATTTTGAAGAATGCATCATGTTGATGCTGGAAGATCTTGACCGTGCCAGGGAAGTGATCGGTATGGTCTGAATATGATGATATTATCAAGAACTCAGAAAGAAATGATGAGGTGCCGCGATGTCTTTTAATGTCCTGATCGTTGATGATTCTAAATCGGTGCGTTCCGTTATCAAAAAGATCATTACGATTTCCGGTTTCCGGATGGATCAATGCTATGAAGCCGCAAACGGGAAACAGGCGTTGGAGATATTGTCGAAGGAATGGGTGGATGTCATTCTATCAGACTTGAATATGCCGGAGATGAACGGGTTGGAGATGCTGGCTGCCATAAAGGCGGACATCCATCTGCAAAAGATACCTATCATCATTATTTCAACAGAGAGCAGCGATGAAAGAAGGAATGCTGTCTTGGAAATGGGTGCGAAACAGTTCGTCAAGAAGCCATTTTCACCCGAATATGTGAGAAAAGTTCTTTATGAAGTTATAGGCATGGAGGATGAGACAACCCGTGAAAGAAATGAAAGAGATAATGATGGCGGCGATTTTTGATGTCGTAGAACAGATGTTTTATGTCTTTCTTGAGCCTATAGGCGATGACTATGCAGACTATGCCATGGAAGCGGCCATACAGTTTAAAGGTGACTTGAAAGGTGAAATGAGCGTCTTAGTCTCTGACGGATTGGCTAAAAGTATGGTTCAAAATCTGTTGGGACTGGAAACAGGGCAAATGACTAAAGAGGACATAGAGGATTGTGTAAAAGAAGTGGCAAACATGATCTGCGGAAACTTCTTGGGGAGACTTGACCGGACAAGAACGTTTGATCTGTCCGTGCCGTCTTTTTCACAACCTCCAAGAAAGGCAGTTACCGGTGGTGACGCCTGCAGGCTGTATTTCGACTCCGATGGTGAGAGTTTCGGCGCCATACTCAGACTGACGAATTAACGGGAAGAGTGGCTCATACGCATGCGAGACGATAGAATCCGGGTATTGCGGCTAACGTACGAATAAAATTTTAAATGATATGACGCAGCAAAAAATAAAGACACTGATTGTTGACGATTCGGCCATTGTTCGGAAAATACTTTCCGCAGAGCTGTCAAGATTCCCCGATATAGAGGTCGTAGGAACGGCACCGGACCCCTTTGTCGCAAGAGACAAAATCGTGAAGTTGCAGCCCCAGGTCGTAACGCTGGATATCGAGATGCCGAGAATGGATGGATTGACGTTCCTGAGGAAGCTGATGAAGTACTATCCGTTGCCGGTGATCATAGTCAGTTCGCTCACGCCGAAAGGGAGCAAGATGGCTTTAGAGGCGATGGAGATCGGAGCTGTTGATGTTATAGGCAAACCCGGGGGCTCTTATTCTGTCGGTGACATGGGCTATATGCTGGCGGAGAAGATCAGGATTGCTTCGGTGGCCAATATACGGCATCGAAACGGCTACGAGTCAAATTCTGAAAAGCCGGAACCCATAGGTGCACTTGCAGAAACGACCGATAAGGTTATTGCAATCGGGGCATCAACAGGCGGAACGGAGGCTCTGAAGGATGTCCTTTCGAGGATGCCGCCCAATTCACCGGGCATCGTAGTCGTGCAGCACATGCCGGCGAATTTTACGACCGCATTTGCCGAGAGGCTGAACGGCTTGAGCCAGATAACAGTGAAAGAAGCTGAAAACAATGATGCTGTGATACAGGGCAGGGCTGTAATTGCCCCGGGCAACCACCATATGCTTCTGAGGAGAAGCGGCGCGCGATATTATGTCGAGGTTAAGGACGGTCCGAGAGTTCATCACCAGCGTCCATCCGTTGATGTTCTATTCAAGTCAACGGCAAGATATGCGGGATCGAATTCAATCGGCGTGATCCTCACGGGTATGGGATCAGACGGTGCCGACGGGCTATTAGAAATGAAGCAGGCAGGCGCAAGAACGATTGCGCAGGACGAAAAAAGCTGTGTGGTCTTTGGTATGCCCAAAGAGGCAATCAAGATCGGTGCTGCGGACAAGGTGGTGCCGCTCGGACAAGTTGCGCAAGAGATATTAAGGATGGCTTAAAAAATGTCACATGATCAGTTGATGAACTTAATTGATCGCATAGCCTCGGACTTTCTGTTTCTTGAAGTTCAAGATGTGGATATTCCCACTGCCGGAAAGTTTCTCAATCAGCTTGATGCGATTATCAGAGGTGCGGAGGCTTTGAAGATAGAACATCTGTCTTGCGTAGCCAGAGGCTTGAGCCGTCTTTTGGAGAAAAAAATACTGGATGAGGTGAAAGATACTGCAACCGCTTTTGCCACCTTTGAAAAAGGCATAACCATCATGCAGGAAATCGATCGGGGTTCCGGCAAAGGTGGAGATCAAGGGGCAGACATCAGTGGCTTTATGGAATCCTTAGTCTGCCTGATCGGCCCCGCACAGGTCCCTGAAGCGCAAGGCGGCATGATCGAGACATCTGCAGCACCTGATAATGAATCAAACGTCGAACCGGAAAACAAGGTCGAAATTCAGGATGAATCGTTGTTAAGGGACTTTATAGTTGAGGGGATCGAATATATAAACGAGATTGAAGTGAACATCTTGAATCTGGAGCAGGACCCCGGGAATAAAGATTGTGTAAATTCTATCTTCAGGCCTTTTCATTCCATTAAGGGGGTGGCAAGTTTTCTCAACCTGGAGAACATAAGGGCTCTTGCCCATGACCTGGAGAGCCTTCTCGATAAGGTGAGAAACAATGAACTTTCCGTGACTGGCCAGGTTATTGACATCATACTTGACGGGGCTGACGCCTTAAAAGCAATGATCGGGCGGGTGAGAGACCGCATGGAGGGCAGGGCGGAGGCAACCCTTGAGATCGACTTGCCGGCTCTGGGGCAGCGCATACGATTTGCGCAACAAGGGAAATATGAACAATCAGAACCAAAGAAGATAGGCGCAATACTCGTGGAAGACGGTCTGATTTCTGAGGACGCCTTGGAAGCATCACTTGAGCTTACTAAGAAAGCACCTGATATTAAGATTGGTGAAGCGCTGATTGCGGAAGGGAAGGTGACCCCCAGGCAGGTTTCCCAAGCCCTGAGAAAACAAATGAGCCAGGTGGTAGATGTGACGTCAATAAGAGTGGATACGAGGAAGCTTGATGACCTGATAGACATGGTCGGTGAACTGGTCATCACGCAGTCGATGGTACGGCAGAGTCCCATCGTTCTATCCAATATGGACAGAAAGTTCTTCAGAGATATTTCCCAACTATCCAGCATCACATCGGAGCTGCAGAGGACGTCCACAAGCCTGAGGATGATTCCTATAAAACAGACTTTTCAGAGGATGTCCCGCTTAGTCAGAGATCTTTCGAGGTCTGCGGGAAAATCGGTGAATGTGGTCACAGAAGGAGAGGATACGGAGATAGACAGGAATATGGTGGAGGAGATTTATAACCCTCTTGTCCACCTGGTCAGAAATGCTGTGGACCACGGCATCGAGACTCCGGAGGAGCGGACAAAGGCGGGAAAGGGAGAGACGGGAACAATCCAGCTGAAGGCTTACCATAAGGGCGGAAACATCTTGATTGAGATATCGGATGACGGGAAGGGGTTAAGTAAAGAAAAGATACTAAATAAAGCTATTAATAACGGCACTGTCGCCTCAGCTGCGGGCCTCTCTGATCAGGATATATATCGATTTATCCTGCTTCCCGGACTGTCAACGGCCGAGAAGATAACTGACGTATCCGGTCGCGGCGTTGGAATGGATGTGGTGAAGCAGGCAGTGGATAAATTAAGAGGCAAAATAGAGATCAACAGCCGTTACGGTTTTGGAACCACATTCGTAACAAGCTTTCCCCTGACGCTGGCCATCATCGACGGCATGATCGTGAGGGTTGGCCGTGAAAAATACATCGTGCCGACTACCGCAATCAGAAGATTGCTCCGTCCCAATAAAGAATATTACAACACCGTCATTGGGCGGGGCGAGGTCATAAATGTTATGGGCAAGCTGCTGCCTCTCGTGCGGCTGCACGATCTATTCGATATAGAGCCCGATTGCCGGAACCCGTGGGAAGCAACGATCGTTGTCGTTGACGGCGAAAACGGATCGAAATGTTTGCTGGTAGATGAGATCATGGGTCAAGAGGAGGTCGTCATTAAAGGTCTCAGTGAAAGCTTGAGGCATGTAAAAGGGGTATCGGGCGGCGCAATATTGGGAGACGGCAACATCGGACTGATACTGGATCCGGAAGGTTTATTTGAACTGAGCGAATTGCAAGGCTTTGGAGGTAATGGAGAGAAGAAGAATTGATCTTAAGCGGGAGGATGCATTATGGATGTCAACAAAAAGATAAAGATCCTGGTTGTCGATGACTTCGCGACAATGCGAAAGGTTATAAGGAACCTTTTGAAACAGTCCGGCTATGAAAATATCACCGAGGCTGAAGATGGCGTGGTGGCCATGAACATGCTGAAGTCGACAAAAATTGATTTTGTGATTTCGGATTGGAATATGCCCAATATGACAGGCATTGAACTTCTAAAGGCAGTAAGGTCAGATAACGAGCTCGGCTCAATGCCTTTTCTCATGGTGACTGCGGAGTCCCTTAAAGATAACGTCGTGGAGGCAGTTAAAGCCGGCGTCAGCAATTATATTGTGAAACCGTTTACCGCTGAAGTTCTCGGTGAGAAGATTGACAAAATATTGGAGAATATAAAGTAGATTTGAAAGGCATAATTATGAACGTTAAATATATCAATCCCTTTCTGGAGGGTACCATCGAGGTTTTAAAGACAATGGCCTTTGTAGATCCGCGGCCCGGTAAGCCATATCTCAAGAAAAACAATTTGGCCAAAGGCGACGTCAGCGGAATTATCGGTATCACCGGCACTATAAAAGGCTCACTCGCGCTGAGTTTCTCCACGGGCAGCATTCTGAAAATAGTTTCGAACATGCTCGGCGAGGAGATAACCTCCCTGAATGGTGAAATAAGAGATGCCGTAGGCGAGATAACCAACATGGTATCCGGTGCGGCAAGGAAAAAAATTGAAGTCATGGGTTACAGTCTATCCGCCTCCCTTCCCACTGTTGTTTCCGGGGAGGACCACTCGATCATGCATGTGCTCGGCGGACCCAGTATTGTAATTCCCTTTGATATGGATGAAGGGCCCTTCGTGGTAGATATCAGCATGGGTGACCCGCAATGAGTCCGTGTTTCTCGGTCAGGCGCAACGGGTATTGTTGTGATTTAAGGACTAATGCGGTTCTTCCAGGTAGAGAGATCGGCAATGGACTATAACAGCGACAAAAGAGAATACGCGCGAGTGGCTGCATTTCTGCCCCTTGACGTCCGTCTCGTTCCGCCGGAAGAGCGGGATATTCATAAACCTCGAATTTCCGGAGTGGCGATACTGGACAATTTTGCAAAACCGTCCGAACTCGATGACAAGCCCCTGGCTCAGTGGCTTAACATGTTAAACGCCAAGCTTGACTCCATAATCAGTTCCCTCGCTGTTGAACGTGAAGGTTTTGGATCTTTGACCTTTAAGTCAATGAATATCAGCGCCGCCGGGATGGGCTTCGAGTCCAAAGAGAAATACGATAAGGGGGCCTTCCTGGAATTGAAAATTTTGCTTTATATGTACCCCCACGTTGCTCTTTATCTGTACGGAGATGTGGTCAAATCGGAACGGGAAGGCGATGATTTTCATACGGCCGTTAAATTTACGGGATTGAGCGACGACATAAGAGATGAGATTATAAAATTTGTTTTCAGACGGCAGAGAGAAATCCTCAGTGCGAAAAGGGGATAGTCTTAGGGAAATATGATAGCTATTATAGGATTCATCGTTGTTGCTGGAGCTATTGCCGGAGGTTACCTGATGGAACACGGCAACCTTGGTGTACTGTTTCAGCCTGCCGAGATTGTTATCATCTTTGGTGCGGCCTTCGGAGCATTTCTGGTTGCGTCTCCCATGAAGGTAGTAAAGTCAACAGTAGGCAGTGTCTTAAAGATATTTACCAATAAACCTTATGTGAAAGCTGATTATCTCGAGGTTCTGATGCTGCTGAGCGAAATTTTCTATAAGATTAGAAAGCAGGGGCTCGTGTCAATTGAAGGCGATGTGGACGACCCCAAAGAAAGTTCGATTTTTAAGAATTACCCGAATGTCCTTAAGAACCACCATGCCATGACATTTGTAACGGATACCCTGAGGATGGTTATAACGTCAACCATAGAGCCGCACGAGCTTGAAGCTTTGATGGACGCTGAATTAGAAGAACATCATGAAGATTCTCTAATACCGTCAAAGAATTTAACGACTACGGCAGATGCGCTTCCCGGGTTGGGTATTGTGGCCGCAGTATTGGGAGTAGTCCTGACCATGGGGAAGATAGGCGAGCCGCCCGAGGTTCTGGGACACAGCATAGGAGCGGCACTGGTTGGTACATTCCTGGGCGTTCTGATGTGCTATGGTTTTGTGGGACCAATGGCAAAAAACCTGGAATATATTGCGCAGGAAGACCTCCAGTATCTGAATGTTCTGAAGATCGCCCTCAAGTCCTTTGTCAGCAATAATGCTGCCCCTATGGTTGCAATTGAATTCGGCAGAAGGATAATCCCGGCCAAGCAAAGGCCAACTTTTCTGGAAGTTGAGGAAGCTGTCAGGCAGGTTAGGAAATAATGGCGGAAAGATTAAGACCCATCATTGTAGTAAAAAAGATAAAGAAGCATGCAGAGCATCATGGCGGTTCTTGGAAAGTCGCCTATGCGGATTTTGTTACGGCGATGATGGCTTTCTTCCTGTTGCTGTGGTTGTTGGCCATGGTTTCTCCTGAAAAAAGGATCGCATTATCTCAGTATTTCAAAGACTACAGCGTCTTCAAGGAGCAGGGCGAGAAAGTTACAAAGGGAGGGACTGGCATTCTTGAATTCAATGGCGCCGGTAGAAAGGCTGGTAATGCACCCGGGAAAATGGAAGTGATGTCTCCTGAGAAATTGAAGACAAAAATCAAGACAGCAGTTGATGCAAATCTAAAGACACTGAAGGATCAAGTACTCGTTGATGTCCATGAAGGGAATGTCCGAATACAGATAGTTGATAACGAGGGGAGCCAGATGTTTCTTCTCGGCAGCGCAAGGCCCACTGACAAAGCTCTGGAGATATTGTCTCTCGTGTCTGAGACGATAAAAGAGACACCCAATAAAATTATTGTTGAAGGACATACCGATGCGCTTCCTTACAAAGGCGGCGAAACGACCAACTGGGAGCTTTCCACCGCCAGGGCGTCGGCGGCAAGGCGGGTTCTTGAAAACGATGGAATAACAGCAGACAGGATCGCAAAAGTAGTAGGGTTTGCGGATAATGATTTGCTGATCAAGCTTTACCCTAACGATCCTCGAAACAGAAGGATAAGCGTCATCATTCTGCCCATTCAGTATAATAATGCCTCGGCACCTTTTAATAATCGCTGAAGGCGGAAGCAATCCCCTTATCTGCCGACTGGCAGTACGTTCTTAAGAAGATTTAACCATGTCGCCTCCGCCAGCGACTGAGCCTTTCAAATGCGCCGTCAACGGCCTTCAACAGCATTTCGGTATGCACCGGCTTCGTGAAAAAGTCGTCGAATCCCGCCTCCCGGCATTCCTCAATATCATATAACGCTGCCCAGCCGGTCATTGCGAAGATAATAGCAATGGGGTTGTCCTTTCGGATCTGTTTGCAAAGTTCTATGCCGTTCATGCCGAATAATTTGAGATCAAGGAATATGACCTCGATGTCTTCTTCTTTCAAAATCTCGAAGGCCGTCTCGGCCCCTTCTGCCAGTCGCACGTCATAGCCTTCGATGCCGAAGGCATCTTCAAGCAGATCGCGAACTGTCACCTCATCATCAACTACCAGAATTTTCTTCGCCATGAAACCGCTCCCTATTCCTCAAAGCACGGTGGTTGCTATATATCTATCTCCATATCATCGGTTGTCATAAAGGTATTCTTGAATATTTCTCGCGCTTCTCTCTCAGATTCTTTCCTTTCTCCCAAGGTCTTATATATTTCTGCATCGAAATGAACGAGAGCGAGGCTTCTTGCGCCGGCGTCTCGGGCAATAGTTGCGGCAGTCTCCGGGTTAAGATGCGGCCAGTTCTCAGAGGATTGGCCGCTCTTGTATGCACATTCAGCAATCAGGAGATCCGACGATCTCGCCAGATGGATGGCATTATCACATAAACCTGTATCGGGACAGTAGCTGATGACCTTTCCTTCTATTTCAAATCTGTATCCTAAGGTCAGCGACGGATGCCTGAGCTCTCGGGCTTCCGTTGTGAATGGAAGTTTATCAGCCTCTTCCGGCAATTCATATGTATTGACGGGAAACGGCAGCTGCGAGATGGCTGCCGTGAAGGGGGCGTTGACAAACATTTCCAGAATATCCCTTGTGCCGGTGGGGATGCAGATATTAAGGCCCTGTCGGAAGTTGAATTTGGTCAGCGTATGCAGGCCGATAATGTGGTCCAGATGAAAATGGCTGAGGAAAAGGTAGACGGGTTTCGCATTCCCTTCATCTACATACCTGTCCAGTTTGTGGAGGCCGCCTCCGGCATCGAGGATAATCTCATAATCATCCGTTCTTATGAGGATACAGACAGTGTTCCCGGTGTCGGTATCATACCAGCCGTTCGTGCCCAAGAAGATCACTCTCACGTGTGCAGCACCAAACTTTTAGGAACCAAGGATTATTTTCCTTGCTCTTTCGAAAAGATCCGTCCGAAAACCAGGGTAACCGGGAATAATCTGGTTTAAATATTTATTGATATACTGACCGTCATACAGCAGCATTCTTTCAAATTCTCCAACCTTTCCTGATTTCTCTAAATTCTTCTTGACCTCACGGGTAAAAATATCTTCAAGTTGTCGTGCGTAATCCTTGGTTAGCTGCTTGAGGAATTCCTCATCGCATCCGCTTAATTTACCTTCCTGGAACATCTCGCGAACCCATTGTCTTGTGGTTTCCTCAAACATGTGCGTTTCTCTTTAAAAAAATACCCCGGGATTCAACCAATTACGTAAAGAATAAATAGTTTAGTCCTTGTATCACTCCTCGCCGTCATACTCGCGCGATTCCAGGTCAATGAAAAGTCCCTCGGTGCCTGCGGGAGATACATCAACCCTCTCCTCACGTTTCTGGAGGTCATCAGTGTTGTATCCTTGCCAATCAATCCTGAAATTCTTGTGTTTGATTCCTTCCTCTTGTTCCATTGGTTCTCGTTCAATTCATTTGCAGAACTGATTGGAGCCTTTCAAATGTTTGTCTTCGCACTTGCTGTTAGCTGACAGCTTTCGACCGGAACCTTGCCCATTCCATTTGATTTTACACAATGGGCGAAAAGAATTATAGGAGAGACAGAGGAGGCTGTCAACGATAATCGACTTAGGTCTATTGTTCAGGGTTGTAGTATTACATCTGTCGTGATACTATTCGCGGCGATGTCGACGAATCATGAGTAATTGAATTCGGTAGCGAGCGCAGTCCCCGTAGCTCGCTGCGGGGTAAGCGAGCGAATTACGAACTACTGTTCCCTAAGAATCGAAGATTCTCCGCAGCTTGGCTGCGGAGAGCTTCAATAGAAGCGCAAAAGACTATTCCTGCCTTGCCGGTGGAGCGAAGGACGAGACATGAAATACCTTCTCCGGCGGGAAGTCCCGTATTGTGGGATGTGAGCTTCAACGCCGGAACTGGAGTACAGTAAATGTCTAAGAAATTAATGGATAAGGGTAGATCGCAAGGGATAATAAAGTCGGAAAGAACAGTCTCCAAACGCGACTGGACGGAAGAGAAGGTACGCGAAGGTGAGAAGCTTTTTCAAAGTCTGACTGAAAACTCCTTTGCTGCTGCATTCGTTGTTCAGAACGGGAAGTTTCGCTACATAAACACGAGTGCAGTTGCATATGCAGGGTACACCGCTGAAGATCTTATAGGAGAGGATTCAGATATCATCGTCCATCCGGATGACAGAGCGATGGTTAAGGAGAAGGCTCGCGAGATGCTGCAGGGGAGAGATTCTGCGCCATTCGGATTCCGGATGGTTACCAAGAAGGGGACGATAAGATCGATACTCCAAATAGTATCTCCCATTCAGTACGACGGCAAGCCGGCTCTCCTCGGCAATGCAATCGACGTGACGCAGCGAAAGGAGATGGAAGAGGCGCTCCGGGAGTCGGAGAGGCGTCTGGCGGATATCATCGATTTTCTACCGGATGCGACTCTCGCCATTGACCGTAAAGGGAGAGTTATTGCATGGAATCGGGCCATGGAAGAGATGACGGGAGTGAAGGCTGAGAGCATGCTGGGCAAGGGGGACTACGAGTATGCCCTGCCATTCTATGGCAGGCGAAGCCCTCTCTTGATCGATCAGGTGCTGAAAACGGATAAGAGAACTGAACCGCATTATCATACTGTTCCTGAGAAAGAGCAGGATCTCCTGATCGTGGAGACGTGGGTTCCCTCTCTAAGAGGGAAGAAGGCCTTTCTCTGGGCAAAGGCAAGCCCTCTCTACGACAGCAAAGGAGAGCTATTCGGCGCCATCGAGTCCATGAGGGACATCACCAAACGCAAAGAAGCAGAAAAAATGTTGCAGGAATCCGAGGAAAAATACCGATCCCTCGCATCCACTATTGATTTGATGTATCTTGTTGATAAAGAATGCAGGTATCTCTTCATGAACGAGGGGCATTTATCGAGATTTGGTATTCCTTTAGACAAGATGGAAGGGAGATCCTACAACGAGTTCCATTCCGAAGCGGATTCGAAAGAATTTTCGGACATCGTAAGGCGTGTCTTCGAGACGGGACAAGCCGTCCAGCATGAGCATCGAAGCGGTAGAGACAGCAGATACTTTCTCAGGACATTAAGTCCCGTTAAAGATCCAGATGGAAAAACAACATCGGTAACCGTTGTTTCCAAAGACGTTACCGCACGCACGCGGGTGGAGGAGGCGCTGAGAGAATCAGAGAGGCGTCTCACGGATATCATTGATTTTCTGCCGGACGCGACATTGGCAATTGACCTCACTGGTAAGGTTATTGCGTGGAATCATGCTATAGAAGAAATGACGGGGGTTAAAGCCGCCGACATCTTGGGGAAAGGTGATTACGAATATGCGTTACCCTTTTACGGCATACGGCGACCCATTTTAGCTGATCTGGTCCTGAAGCCGGATAAGAAGATTGAACGCAGTTACTATTCTATTCTCGAAAAGAATAAAGATCTTCTCATTATAGAGACATGGGTGCCATTCTTGAAGTGGAAAAAGGCCTTTCTCTGGGCGAAGGCGAGTCCACTTTATAACAGCAAGGGCGATATCGTGGGCGCCATTGAGTCAATCAGGGACATTACGGAGCGCAAAGAGGCGGAAAGAATGCTTCAGGAATCGGAGGAAAAATACCGATCCCTCGCATCGAGTATCGATTTGATGTATCTCGTTGACAAGGATTGCAAGTATCTGTTCATGAATGAAGGACTCCTATCGAGGTTTGGCATTTCCTCAGGAGATGTGGAAGTAAAATCATATGAGGACTTTCACTCTGAAGAGGATGCGAGAGAATTTACGGAAATCATCAACCGTATTTTCAAGATGGGCCAGGCAATCCAGCATGAACATAAGAGTGAAAGAGATGATAAGTACTTTCTCAGGTCATTAAGTCCCGTTAAGGATTCTGAAGGGAGGACGATAGCCGTAACAGTAGTTTCGAAAGACATTACAAAGCGCAAGAGGGCGGAAGAAGCGCTAAGGGAATCAGAAAGGCGGTTGTCGGATATTATTGATTTCTTGCCGGACGCCACCCTTGCGATTAACCGGAAGGGGCACGTGATTGCATGGAATCGCGCCATAGAGGAAATGACAGGGGTTAAGGCCGTTGACATGGTGGGGAAGGGCGATTTTGAGTACGCCTTGCCTTTTTACGGCGTTCGCAGACGTATCTTGATTGATCTTGTCTTGAAAGCAGACAAAAAGACAGAGCGGAGTTTGTATTCTGTCTTCAAGAAGGAGGAGGACCATCTGATCGTCGAGACATGGGTTCCCGCTTTGAAGGATAAGAGGGCCTTCCTCTGGGCAAAGGCGAGTCCGCTTTACGACAGCAAGGGGCGCGTTGTCGGCGCCATAGAATCGATCAGGGACATTACCGTGCGCAAGCAGGCGGAGGAAATGCTGGAAAAGAGGGAGGTTGAACTTGAGGCTAAGACAAACGAACTTGAAGACTTGAATGCCGCCTTGAGAGTCTTGCTTAAGCAGAGAGAAGAGGATAAAAATGAGCTTGAGCAAAAGGTCCTGTCAAATGTGAAGCTCCTTATCCTGCCGTATATTGAGAAATTGAAAAGCCGTATAGATCTGAAGGGCTCATCCTATGTCAATGTGCTCGAATCAAATCTGAGAGAAATCGTATCACCCTTTGCGCAAAAATTGTCCGTAAAGTACTTGAATCTTACCAACAGAGAGGTGCAGATTGCCAATCTTATAAAGGAGGGAAAAACGACTAAGGAAATAGCGGCACTTCTTAACGTCTCCGAAAGTTCAGTCAATGTGTATCGCTATCATATCCGGCGCAAACTCAGCCTGACCAAAAAACATAACCTTCGCTCATATTTATCTACATGATTTCCGAAAAGTTAAATATTTTTTAATATTACTTATGAATCTTTTAATATTGTCTTTTCATCTTTATATCTATATAACACATCAAATCTGATCGCAAGATAGAGCTTCCAAATTATTCCTTTTCAGTTTTAGATACTTATCCTTAACAGATACCAATAGTTACTACAGTATACCCTATGACCTGCATTAAAATGCTCCAGAGAATGAAAACAGCGGCGCAATGGCGAGGTGGTTCATTCTTAAAGCAGAGGAATAATTTATATAATGCGGAGAATTAGGCAGTCATCATGGGGAGATTATAATCGATTCTTTAATGTTATGGAAGGAGGTGATCGTCGGTTTAGATTAGACTTCTGCTCCGGTAAACGAATTCTGGAAGATTTTAACTACTTTAATTGGAATCAAAAAAGGAGGATGACATTATGGCAGGAGAATTAAAGCCTCGTTGGGGTCAACCCGCGACAGGCATCATTTCTACCATAGCTTTTTTCTTGATCGCTTGGGTTACCTGGTATATTTTGAGCGATGTTCGTGGTCCCGTAGGTTGGTTTCCTTACCCTATGGTTATGATACTCGCTGTGATGATTCTGGTCGGGTTGTGGCAGCACATGTTCTTAGGTGACTGGCCCTTTCAGAAGATGTCGCCAGCCGCCAGAGGCATTACGATGACCATCGTGAACGCAGCCCTCACATGGTTCGTCATCGAGGTGGTTTTTTACAGGATATTTGGCCTTGGGTTCAATTTCTTGAGCCAATCGAATATTAATGCACTGGCGGCGGCGGGGGCAATTCTGACGCCTGAGGGGAAAGCGATCAGCTTAGAGGTGATGCAGAAAGCCCACCTTGCACAGAGTGCGATCGTGGGATTTGTGTTGATCGGTTTCTTCTCGTATCCATTTGTGACCATCTACTTTGGTAAATGGCCGATCCGGCCCAGCAACCTGGAGCAGCCCGCAGCGGGTCTTGCCGAGATTGGCTGGTGCAGTCTGCTCACACTTTTCTTCTATGTAGTTCTTATCGTTCCTTTCTTTGGTCTGGTCTGGGGCAAGATGTTCGGTAGTTCTGTTGGATTCAACACCCCCTGGTATCTTGGTTTCTCTGGTGGAACTCCCCATGTGTATTATGTCTTTGGCTGGTGGGAGTGGATGATCATCATCCTCTTCATGACGCCTAACGTATGGCGTATGAAACCATGGACGCTTATCAAGCTGCCCCAGCCCGCGAAAGGTCTCGTTTCTTTTTGTATAACCGTTGTGGCTGGATATATTATAGCCCTGATTTGTCTGCAAATCATTCCGCTATGGGCGAACATGGACGATATCATACACCATCTGCCCGCGGGGGATAAGGGAAACCCCGCGCGCTTCCTGTGGATACATTCGGCTGAGATCGCCGGTATGACCCTGATTCCGTTCCTCCAGTGGCACCACTACTGGGACGATATGTCTCCGGCGAAGAATGTGGATTCCTGGGGAGGCTTCTGGTTCAGAACTTTTGGTGTCCTCGTACTGACGGTCATAAATTACTATCTCTTCTACTATGTAAACTTCGGGTACTGGGGACTGGGCAATCCTCACATGGGGCACGAGATTGCTGGAAGATTGATAGGCGGTGAATCCCTCATCTGGAATTTCTGGTGGATCATTCCTCTTCTCTGGAACGAGTGGTTCTTCCACAAGTGGCCTTTCTACACTCATGATGAGCATCATTAAATTAATCCGAGTCGAGGTAAAGGGGCTCTCCAGTCCCTTTACCTCGCATTTAAGCATATGCTGCCCATGTACAACGATTTATTTGCGTGAACGTGGTGAGTGTGCGAATCGGTAATGTTTTCTTAAAAGGAGGAAGTTATGGCGAGAATTCGCGGGAAAGCTAAGAAAGCTGAAATTATGACGCTTGAAGAAGCGGTCAAGAAATATATGCACAACGGCATACAGATTGCCTTCAGCGGGTTTACAGGGTTCAACAGAAACCCGATGGCCTTTGCTTGGGAAGTGGTAAGGCAAAAATTCAAGGACCTGCATGTTATCGACAGGCATGGCAGCTGCTGCACCTGGCTTCTTAACACCGTCGGCGCTATTAAGGTTTATGAAACCGACTGGATGGGCTGGGGGGAGATGGCGGGAAAACTCGACATCAACATGGAAAGGATTTACAAGGCAGGAAAGATAATCCTCGAGGACTACTCTCACGGTGCAATGGCCATGAGATTCCTTGCCGGGGCAATTGGGGCGCCATTCATTCCCTATTATGCGCCGCTGGGATCAGACCTCTACAATGTGGACTATGATGCACTGGGAAAAGCCGGCCAGAGAAGTGGCAAGAATCCCAGGATTCCGAAGAAAAAATTCATCCAGATTGAAGAGCCTTTCTTTGGTGATGGAGAGGTTGTCCTCCTGCCTGCTGCAAGGCCGGAGCTGGCAGTCATTCATGTATCTAAGGTGGGTGACAAGGGGACGGCGAGGTGGCGGGGCGTTGGAACGATCGATAAGGAAATTGCATTTGCCTGTGATAAGGTAGTGATCACTGCCGAAGAGGTTGTTCCCGAAGGGGAGATGAGGAAGGATCCGGAAGCCAATCAGATTCCTTTCTTTACTGTTGACGCCATTGTGGAAGTGCCCTGGGGAGCCTTCCCAAGCGGTGTCCCTTTCTATTATGACTATGACGCGCCCTTTATGAGGGAGATGGATAAAGCATCAAGAAACGTGGATGATTTGAAAAAATGGCTCGATGAATGGGTTTTTGCTCCAAAGAACTGGGAAGATTTTGTTGTGAAGCTTGGTGCAAGGAAATTGTTGTCCCTCAAAGCGGACAGCACTACCGGATACAGCACCAAGATGATGAGAGGAAAGAACCCGGCGCCGAGGATGAAGATGCCTTTATCCGTCGCTCGAAGTGGCTATTAAAGGAAAGGGGGGAATGAAAATGGCTAAATCAATGGAACAGTTGATGGAATTGATCGATAAGATGCCCGATGAGAAGGCCAAAGCGGGTGAATTTATACTGCCGGAACTGATGGCTATCGCCATTGCTCACGAGGTCCTGAACGATGATGTCGTTTTTGCCGGCACAGGACTTCCCATGGTGGGTATTATGGCCGCCAATATGCTGAATGCACCCAATGCGGTGTTGATATACGAATCGGGAATATGCGACGGGAAAACCATGCATGTGCCCATGTCCGTGAGTGATCAGCGGGCGGCCAATATGTGTTCCACCCTGGGTGGGCTGGTGGATACTTTCGGCTATTATCTGCAGCAGGGTTTTGTCACTTTAGGTTTCCTCGGTGGAGCCGCCATCGATAAATACGGCGGAGTTAATGTTACGTCCATCGGTGATTACTATGCCCCTGCTCACCGCTTTACTGGGTCCGGGGGAAACTCGGATATCGGTACGATGGCAAAGAGGACGGCTTACATTATCCTCCAGGAGAAGAGGAGGTTCCTGGAGAGAAACGATTATACAACAACGCCCGGCTGGTGGTGCTGGGATTTCAAGACACGGGAGTGGAAGCCGAAGAAGGAGGTCTGGAAAGGCACGCCTTATCAGGATTGCGGCCCCTGTGGTGTGGTAACGAATATGGGCGTATACCGGTTCGATGAAAAGGGAATAATTTACCTGGAAACCCTCCACCCCGGGATCACCGTGGAGAAGGTCAAAGAGAATTGCGGTTTTGATCTGAATGTTTCAAAGGTTAAAGGTGAGACGCCCAACCCGACTTACAAGGAGCTCTTTGTGTTGAGAGAGTTCGTTGATCCGGAATTGATCTTCCTGCCGGCGAAAACGGAATATCCTGCAGCGATCAAGTCAATTATTGGTTAGAAAACAACTCTAATATGTGGATCCTGTCAACCTGCCGCTCAGGCAGGCTGGCAGGATAATTAGAAGGGAGGAAGGCATACGAATTTAGATCTGATAGAAGAGCAAACAATCATTCAGGACACAGCTCGGCGCTTCGCGAAAGCAGAACTGGAACCGGTAGCAGCGCGGCTGGACCAGGTAGGTGATCGGGATACCTTCTTAAAAAATTTGAAGAAGCTCGCCGAAATCGGTTTGATGGGCATCAATGTGAAGAGTGAATATGGAGGCTCTGAAGCGGGCGTTGTGTCCTTCAGTCTCGCGGTTACGGAAATCGCCAGGGCCTGTGCCTCCACGGCGGTTACCATGTCCGTCAATAATATGGTCTGTGAGGTAATTCAGGCTATCGGCACCGAAGAACAGAAGATGGTATACATCCCGAAGATATGCTCGGGTGAATACTATGCCGGCGGTTTTGGCTTGACTGAAACCATGGCTGGCTCCGATGCCGGCGCGCTTCAGGCATCTGCCGTTCTCGACGGTGATCAATGGGTCCTCAACGGGTCAAAGATATTTATTACCAGTGCCGAATACGCGGGCGTGTTTGTCGTTTGGGCAGTGACCGATAAAAAAGCGAAGAAAGGTAGCGGCATCAGCACATTTCTTGTGGAAAACGGCGCCCCCGGTTTCAAGATTGGTCGGTTAGAGCACAAAATGGGACAACATGCTTCTTCAACGAATGAACTGATCTTTGAAGACTGCCGGATACCGAAATCAGCTCTCATGGGAAAAATGAACGGCGGCTTCAAGACGGCCACAGGAGAACTCGCTGGTGGACGCATAGGCATCGGGTCTCTTGGTTTGGGTATCGGACTTGCGGCGATGGATTACGCCACACGATATGCTATCGAGAGAAAGCAGTTCGATCAGTCCATAACAAATTTCCAGGCCATCCAGTGGATGATTGCAGAGTCCTATACGGAGCTCGAGGCGTCAAGACTTCTCCTCATGAATGCGGCGTTCAAGAAAGAGCAGGGCAAGCCCTTTGCAAGGGAAGCGTCCATGGCAAAGTATTTTGCGACCGAGGCAGCCGATAGGGCGTGCTTCAACGCCATCCAGATCCTTGGCGGGTATGGATACACAAATGAATTCCCTGTCGAACGTTATGCGAGGGATGTCCGGATCACGTTGATCTATGAAGGCACCAACCAGATCCAACGAATGATAGTTGCAAGGGACATCATAAACAGTCTGAAAGAATCGGCATAGACGGACCTCGGAGCGTGTGACGCTCAAGGTTCTGCATATAGGTAGTTGAGGTTTCTGACTCAGAGAAGATTAGCCGCGATCTTCAGCTTGCATAGACGAGTGGAAGCATCCGCTAATAGAGACCTGCCACTGCTGACGCTATATGACGAGTAAGATAACAACGGTAGAGAAATTTCCCGTTCAGTTTAAGAAGTTGCTTCGAAAATTGTCTTCGAAGGCGCTCATGGCGTTTTCTCGCTTTTTCCGAAGACAAAATCCGATTTTACAAAGCTCTAAATAATGGGGGTAGTAATGGAAAAAGTACCGCAGAAATTGGATAAGACCAGGGCAGAGATGTATGCTCATGCGCCAATCTCAAAGTTCGGTGAGAGAAAACCGGATTTCTCGACTATGGGACGAAAGATAAAGAGTCAATTCAAGAATGTCAGAGAAGTTGTCGTTGTTGAAGCATGCCGTACGCCTTACGGCAGATTCGGAGGAGCGCTGAAGGATTTCACGGCTCCTGAACTCGGGGCATTGGCGATCAAAGAAGTAATCAGGCGGACAAAGGGAAAGGTCAAACCGTCCGACGTAGATTACGTTTTCTTGGGGCAGGTAGTTCCTGCGGGGTGTGGGCAGATCCCCAGCAGACAGGCAACAATCCTGGCCGGTCTTCCCGAATCCATTCCTTCCATTACAATCAATAAAGTATGTTCTTCAGGCATTAAGCCGATCGACCTTGCGGTTCAGATGATTCAACTGGGAAGGGCCGAGATTTGTGTTGCGGGCGGTCAGGAAAGCATGAGCAACGGTCCGTATGCTCTCCCTGAGATGAGATGGGGTGCAAGGATGGGGCTCCCGACCCGGCCCGCCCTTGATTTGGTTGTATATGATGGGCTTTGGGACGCGTTCTATAACCGGCATATGGCCATTCACGGCTCTGAGGTTGGAGATGAATTTGGAGTTACAAGGCAGGATCAGGACGAATGGGCACTTCGCTCCCAACTCGCGGCAGTTGAGGCCATGAAGTCCGGGAAATTGGACGATGAAATATTTCCCGTCGAGGTGAAGCAGGGCAAGAAGGTCATAATCTTCGATAAAGACGAAGGCCCGAGGCCGGAAACGACTTTGGAGGGCTTAGCTAAGCTGCCGCCGGTCTTCAATCACAAGAGCCCGGTTACCGGAGGCCCAGGAAGCGTCACAGCCGGCAATGCACCGGGCGTCAATGACGGCGGAGATGTGTGCCTCTTAATGAGCAGGGAAATGGCCGACAAACTGGGTCTAAAACCCCTCTTTACGATACTGGATTACGCCGAGGTCTCCCAGCCGCCGAAGGATATAGCGACCGTGCCGGGACTCGCAATCAAGAAACTCCTCGAGCAGAATAACATGACCCTTGATCAGATAGATCTGCTGGAGATCAATGAAGCCTTTGCTGCCGTTGTCTTGGTCAGCGCCCGCTCTATCTTAGGCATGAGCAAGGAAGATATGTATAAGAGGGTTAATGTGAATGGAAGCGCCATCGCATATGGTCACCCCATAGGTGCGACGGGCGCGAGGATCGTCATGACTCTTGCCTATGAACTTCGGCGAAGAGGCGGTGGGATCGGGATATGCGGAATCTGCTCGGGTCATGCTCAAGGTGACGCGATGCTGATCAAGGTATAAACGATTGACTTTCCCTTGGGGTTCAAGTTCTTTCTGCGACCGTATAGTCTCGCTTATCTGCGATGAAATGGTACGGGAAAAGACCTTTCAGTTACCTTGATGGAGAGCCGATGTTCTGAGAACAAAAAAATAACGGGAGGAAGGTAGCGATGGCAGTTAAGACATTCGGTGTTATCGGAGCCGGTCAGATGGGCAACGGCATAGCTCAGGTTGCTGCAAGCCCAGGCGGGCTGAATGTAATCATGAATGATATTGCAGACCAGTTTGTTGACAAGGGGTACGATACCATTTCAAAAAACCTGGACCGCCTTGTTGCTAAGGAAAAGCTGACGGCTGACCAGAAAAAAGAAATCATGGGCCGTATCAAGAAGAGTACTAAGCTGGAAGACATGAAGGATGCCGATTTTGTTGTCGAGGCAGCGACAGAGCGAGAGGATCTCAAACTTGGGATATTCAGAAAGCTTGATGAAGTCTGCAAGCCCGGGGTAATCCTTGCCACGAACACGTCCTCTATTCCCATAACGAGGATCGCCGGTTCAACAAAGAGGCCTGCTTTAGTCATAGGGATGCATTTTATGAACCCCGTTCCCGTGATGAGACTCGTCGAAATCATCAGAGGGTTGGCTACCTCTCAGGATACGTACAACATGACAGAGGCCCTGTCCAAGCAGTTCGGGAAAGTGCCCGTAGAATGCAATGACTTTCCGGGATTTTTATCGAACAGGATACTTATGCCCATGATCAATGAGGCCGTTTATACCCTGATGGAAGGCGTGGGTACGCCCAAGGCCATTGATGACATCATGGTATTGGGAATGAATCACCCCATGGGTCCTCTCGCGTTGGCTGACCTGATTGGTCTCGATACATGCTGGGCCATAATGGACGTTCTTTACAAAGGATTTGGCGATTCCAAGTACCGTCCCTGTCCGCTCCTTAAGAAATACGTGGATGCAGGCTACATGGGAAGAAAGACGGGAAAAGGATTCTACGATTACAGCAAGTAATGCTTGCATGCGAAAAATATTCTCTCATGACGAGAATATACTTTCGGTAGTTATAGAGACAGCGTCAGCGCAGAGTGCAGCCTTAGATCGCGGCTGTAAGCCTCCGTACGAGATGTCCAGAGGTTGACGAAAAAATAATATGCACTCGGAAGGCTTTTCCGAGGCATCAGAAGAAATGGAAAAGGGGGTACATCGTATGGAATTCAAGAACCTCTTATTTACAGTCGAGGATGGTGTCGCTACAATAACGTTCAACAGGCCCAAGGCGTTAAATGCGATGAATACGGAAACTATGAAGGAGCTTATGGATGCGGCTACACTCTGTAAGAATGATGACGCCGTAAAGGTCCTCATCCTCACCGGGTCAGGAGACAAGGCCTTTGTAGCAGGTGCTGATATATCGGAGATGCAGAACCTGCGGCCAAAAGAGGCCCTTGCCTTTATGGAACTTGGTAATGAGACTCTCAGATTGATTGAAACGCTCCCCAAGCCTTCCATTGCTGCCGTGAACGGTTTCGCCCTGGGCGGCGGTACGGAGATATCCATGTGTTGCGATATGAGATTTGCATCGGAAACAGCCCGTTTCGGCCAGCCGGAAATACTGATCGGATTGATACCGGGCTGGGGAGGAACTCAGAGGCTTTCGCGTTTAATAGGAATGGGAAGGGCCAAGGAACTCATCATGGGAGGGGAGCAGATAGATGCGAAAAGGGCTTTCGACGTTGGTCTTGTAAACAGGGTATTTCCCCTCGATCAGCTTCTCCCGGAAACGAAAAAATTCGCGCTGAAACTCGTCCGTATGCCTGGATTTGCCCTGAAGATGGCCAAGCATTCGATAAATTTTGGTTATGATCTTGCGCTTGATAATGGAATAAGACTCGAAATGGAATGCTGTGCCCAGTGCTTCAGCACAGATGATCAGAAAGAAGGAATGAAGGCTTTCCTCGAAAAGAGAAAACCTGCTTACACGGGAAAGTGATTCGCCGTTTCATAAGTTGCATTAATAAAACATTATTCTAAAGGGGGGTTATGAGCCATGAATTTTGGTTTAACAGATGATCAACGTGACGTGAGGGAGATGGTAACGAAGTTCGCGGAGCAGCAGATTAAACCTATCGCCGCAGAGCTGGACAAGACCCACAGGCACCCGGAAGAGATCTGCCGTAAGCTCGGTGAAATGGGTATTATGGGAATCGCAGTTCCCCAGGAGTATGGCGGTGCGGGCATGGATACGGTGACATACGTTCACAGCCTGATCGCGATTTCCAAGGCGTGCGCAAGCTGCGGTGTTATTGTGTCGGTCAACAATTCCCTTTACGGGTACCCCGTATTGGCCTTTGGAACGGAAGAACAGAAGAAAAGATACCTTACCCCTGTGGCAGGCGGGAAGGTCGAAGGATGCTACGGGTTAACAGAGCCAAGCGCCGGGTCGGATGCTGCCGCACTGAAGTGCCGCGCTGTATTGAAAGGTGACAAGTATATAGTTAACGGGACCAAAATCTTCATAACGAACGGTAATGTGGCGCACTACTGCGTTTTAGCGGTCACGACCGATCCCGCGTTAGGGTACAAGGCTGTCATCAATCTTATCGTGGATATGAAGAACACCCCTGGCTTTAAGGTAGGCAAGGTCGAGGAAAAGATGGGAATTCTTGCGTCCGGCACAGCTGAGCTTGTCTTTGAGGACGCTGAGATACCGGCGGCAAACCTCCTCGGCAAACCGGGACAGGGGTTCAAGCAGATGATGATGGGACTGGATGCAGGAAGAATCGGCATCGGCTCCCAGGCCTGCGGTATCGGCAAGGCCGCTCTCGAAGACGCCCTCGCATATGCAAAAGAGAGGGTGCAGTTCGGTAAGCCCATTGCAACGTTCCAGGCGATCCAGTTCAAGCTCGCCGACATGGCAATGGAGCTCGATGCAGCGGAATTGATGCTCCTTCGCGCCGCCTGGATGGAAGATAACCATCTCGATTTTGAGAAAGAATCGGCCATGGCGAAGTGCTATGCATCCGACGTGGCAATGAGAGCTTCCGTTGAGTGCGTGCAGATATTCGGCGGCTACGGCTACACCAAGGAATATCCTGCTGAGAGACACATGCGGGATGCGAAAATCTGCCAGATCTATGAGGGGACGAACGAGATCCAGAGGGTGGTTATCTCAAGAAAACTTTTGAGTATGAGATAACACTGTCTACAAGGCTCAGCTCATCTTCGTAAGAAGCAGATGAGCTGAGATACCTGAAGAGACTTTCGTCTTTCGGCAGATGTCCGGATGGAAATTATTTCTCGATTCTGAAGGGTGAGAACTCGTATTCTTTTTCCTCGACAGCGAAAGAGACGCTGTTCTCTTCGTTGAGAGTGAGTTTGCCCTCTATGATGCGGCGACAGCCGAAATCGAAGAAACTCACCTGGTGAGTGGGGATGTCTTTTTCATCCAATTGTTTGTAGTACTGCTCTTTTTCAGACGGAGTCAGCTCCCGGACGACGAGTTTCTGGCATCGTTCCCTGGTTTCCCATTCACCCTGGCGTATGGTGACCCTATAGTTGCCGTGAAACTTTATAGGCATCTTGATTTTCATCACTGTACCTCCAGATTTCGTGCTGTTCTATGACCGGAGACTGCATAGCATAACTTTGGACAGTTGTCCATTTATTGATGGCAGCGGGGTGTGGGTTATATTTTTTTCTCTTTGACAAACCCGCATGGAGGATACAATTCACGGATTCGATAGTCGGGTCCTGACTGATAATAGCAATTATGTCAGATTTATTGGAAGGAGGGGTAATATGTATTTTGCAAAAGAGGTGCTGAGCCAATCCAGCGAGCTCAGGAAAAAATGGGAGGATGAAGTCCGGAGGGTGGTCAGCAAAGTTCCTGACCAGAAGCCACGATGGTCCACCGTTTCAGATCTCGAGATCAGGAGGCTTTATGGTCCTGATGATATAAAGGATATGGACTTTGTCCGTGATATCGGATACCCCGGCCAGTTTCCATACTTGCGTGGCAATCAGGCGACGGGTTATCGCGGACGATTCTGGACGTTCAGGATGTTTTCCGGCATGGGAAGCGCTGCGGAGACCAACAAACGGTGGCACATGCTTCTCAAAGAAGGACAGACAGGCCTCAGTACAGCATTTGATTTCCCGACTCTTATGGGCTACGACACGGACTCCCCCAAGGCCCGCGGCGAGTGCGGGAAGTGCGGCGTTGCCATAGATACCCTTGAGGATTTTATGCAACTGGTGGACGGGATTCCCATGGATGAGATTACCACGTCCATGACCATCAATCCTCCGGCTACTGTGCTCTGGGCGATGTACTGTGCAGCGGCGCAGATCAAGGGTATACCTCTTACCAAGATAGGCGGCACGATTCAGAATGACATGCTGAAGGAATTCATTGCGCAGAAGACTTTAATGTGCCCGCCGGAACCGTCCGTCAGGCTCGTCAGCGACACCGTTGAGTTCGGCACGAAGTATGTCCCGAGATGGAACACCATCAGCATCAGCGGGTACCATATCAGGGAAGCCGGTTCCACAGCGGTTCAGGAGCTTGCCTTTACCCTTAGAGACGGCATGGAGTATGTGGAGGACGTGATCAACCGGAAGGGGTTGAATGTCGATGAATTCGCTCCGCGGCTTTCATTTTTCTTCAATTCCCATGTAGATTTCTTTGAGGAGATTTGTAAGATGCGCGCCGCCCGGAGGATCTGGGCAAAGGTTATGCGGGACCGCTATAAGGCGAAGGACCAGAGATCGTGGTGGATGCGCTTCCATACGCAGACCGCCGGATGTTCGCTGACGGCGCAGCAGCCTTACAACAACGTCGTCAGGACGGCCACGCAAGCCCTTGCCGCTGTCCTTGGCGGAACCCAGTCCCTGCACACCAATTCCCTCGACGAGGTGATGTGCCTTCCCTCGGATCACGCCGTGCAGATTGCGCTTCGTACGCAACAGATCATCGCGGAAGAGACCGGCGCTGCCAACACGATTGACCCTCTGGCGGGCTCGTACTTCGTCGAAGCATTAACCAACGAGATGGAAGAGCAGACATGGGACTACATCAACAAGATCGATGAGATGGGCGGCATGGTGGCTGCAATAGAAAAGGGGTTCCCGCAGCTCGAGATAGCCGATGCAGCCTACAAGTTCCAGAGACAGATAGACTCCTGCGAAAAGATTATGGTCGGCGTCAACAAATATGTGACAGAAGAAGAGATACCCATCCCTCTTTTAGAGATTGATGATAAAGTTGAAGAGGATCAGATCGCGCGGTTGAGTGCGGTCCGCAGAAAAAGAGACAACAAGGCTGTCAAGAAGAGTCTTGACGACATTAAGAACGCCTGCAAGAAGGGTGAGAATGTCATGCCTTCCTGCATCGAGGCAGTGAAGAACCTGGCGAGCGTCCAGGAGATATGCGACGTCTATCGTGAGATCTATGGCGAGTACCGCGATCCGGGACTCTATTAGGACTGATTGAAGGAGGAGATGGTAATGGCTAAGAGAAAGATTCGTGTTATGGTAGCAAAACCAGGACTTGACGGTCATGACCGGGGCGCCAGGGTTTTAGCCAGGTGTTTCCGGGACGCTGGTTTTGAAGTAATATATACGGGGTGTCATCAGACACCGGCGATGATTGCAGCGTCGGCGATCCAGGAAGACGTGGATCTCGTAGGCTTGAGCTGTCTATCGGGGGCGCATCGGTACTTATTTCCCCAGGTGGTTAGTCTATTGAAGGAGAAAGGTGCTGACGATATCACCGTTATCGGCGGGGGAATCATCCCCCAACAGGATTTTCAGAAACTATATGACGCGGGCATCAAGGCGATCTTCGTGCCGGGTACTACCCTGGATACGATCGTGAATTGGGTTAACAGCAATGTAAAACCGGTGGAAAGAAAGTAATGGAGAGAGGTAAGAAGATTAAGGCGGGGGACATTCGGACTGCCTCCCGCCTTATAAGAGACATAGAAGATAGTATCCCCGAAGCAAAAGCAACGATTAAACATATTTTCCCCTATACGGGTAAGGCCCAGGTCGTTGGGATTACCGGGTCTCCAGGCGCAGGGAAGAGCACTATTGTTGACGGTCTTATTGAGACAAGCCGGAAGAAGGAACAAACGGTAGGCGTTCTCGCCGTTGATCCGACAAGTCCCTTTACGGGGGGAGCGACGCTCGGCGACAGGATCCGTATGCAGCGCCATTCCGAGGATATCGGCGTGTTCATACGGAGCCTCGCCACGCGGGGTTCCCTGGGCGGCCTCTCGAAGGCAGTCGGCGATGCAATCCATGTTATGGATGCTATGGGGAAAGACATCATATTCGTTGAAACTGTGGGTACCGGCCAACAGGAGGTGGAGATCATACACTATGCCCATACGGTGATAGTCGTTCTCGTGCCGGGCATGGGAGATGAAATCCAGGCAATCAAGGCGGGCATCATGGAGATTGCCGACATATTCGTTATCAATAAGGCGGATCGTGATGGTGCGCAAAAACTTCAGCGGGAATTGATGACTATGATCGAGATGTCACATATTCCTCCAGGGGGATGGAAACCGCCTGTCCTTACAATCAGGAATTCCTTCAAGCCGGAGGAATTTGAACATGACCTGCAGATATTGTCTGCCAAGGTCCACGAACACTATGACTTTCTCATAAGCAGCGACCTTATCGGCGACCGGCAGAAGCGCAAGAGGCTGCATGAACTCAATGAGGCCATCCGATTCAGCATCCTCGAGCCTGTGATGGAGATGCTCATAAGAACGGGTGAACTCGACAGCATGGTCGAAAAGCTGGTGAAGAAGGAATCAGATCCGGCTTCTCTGGCCGAAGAAATCGCCAGGAAGTATTTGCAAGGGTGTTTTTAAGGTTCGACTTCTGTCCGGTTCTTTGGCTGCTTTCGAACCGGATCAGAAGTAATGGCAGTTGATGAGCGGAGCAGATCTTGTCTCTTTGGTCAGGGTCGGCTTTCGAGGTCGTCAAGTTTTTTCTTCTTTTCTTCGATAAGTTTTAACTGTTCATCCACCAGTGTCCGCCAGTGGTGTCTCTGCGCAAAACCGGATGACTGATTCATATTCATCCTGTAGTTTTCTTCGTCTCTTTTGGCCCTTTCCAATTCTTCTCTTAGGACCCTGATATTCTCTTCCTTTTCATTCCTTTTCGCAGCGCCCTCACGATATCTCTGCAATCGTTCGTTGCCTTCTTTTTCCGCCGCCGCTTTTTGCTCTTCCGTCATAGTAGGCAGTGATTGTACCTTCTTGAAATTGACTCCAGGCGGGGGGCTGTCAGTGATAATTACCGTGCCGTCTTTGTCGATATATTCGTAAAGTGTTTGCCCCTGTGCCTCGCCTGCGGCAATCCATACAAGGCTCAGAAGCAGAGAGACCATGAGCAACAATCTTGGCAATTTGTGAGAAGCCATGCCTTGAACCCTCCCTTATTTTTGCAATAAAAAATATTCCAAATTATCGATGATGTCAATTGTATTCGTAAACTTGCCGTGCATTTAAATCAAGGATCGGGGTGAATATTTTCAGACCGGTGTGGAAATCAATGAAGCGTAGTTCACGGCGCTTTCTGTCTCGCGTTCGCGGTACGTGTCGAAGTGAAGAAGGTCTGTGCGGTTTTCCGCAAGCAGGCTGGCAAATAGCAGGATGGCAGGAAGACCGCAAACGTGGTAGCTGTCCTGCGTGTTAAGGGCCTCCTTGAAGATATTTTCCGGTTCTCCGCGGCTAAGGAAAGAAAGTATCAACTTATCATGGGCCGTCGCCTGAGGAAGAAGGGCGTCCGCGGGCGCCTGATCGCCGAATTTTCGTCCCACGTGGGAAAGGTCGACGCCTGCCACAAGCAGTATGCGCCCCTTTCCTTCTTGCAGCAGCAGGTTCATCGCAGATACCATCCCTTGGAACCTCTCATCCCTCAGAATATTTCCTCTTTCCTGGATGAACTCGTGGACACTCCCGCACAGAATGGGCACTATGGTAAATGGACCCTGCAGGTAATGGTGCAGGAAAATGGTTTGAAACTCCACGGAATGTTCCGTCATGTGGCCGAAATCATCCGGTGCGAATGTTCCCTCAGTCACGCCCTTCTTTAATTTGCCGATAAATTTTTTATCCGTCTTGATTTCTCCGAAAGGAGTTACGTAGTTCTTTTCGGAGATGCTGTAGAGTTCTTCCTGCAGATGATGGTTAATCCCCAAAATCACAACCGTATCGTAGGTCTTGCCCTTTAGATAACGGTAAGTATTTACATAGACGTCTTTTGCTACGGTGATGTCAATATGGGGAGCGAGGATACCCGCAATATTATCCGGGATATGATACTGCAGACATTCCTGACCGATATTGCTTTCTACGTTCTCTATAAACTGCGCGAGCTCGGCCGGATCCGACGCATATGATTTTCCCGCATGAACGGGGAGCCTTGTCGGTCGGTCGCAAAATTCGCTGCGGAGTGTGCACATCTTCTGGTGGAAGAACGGGCTTTCCAGGAGACAGGCCCTGTCAAGAGAATCGATAAATGATTCAATCTCCGATACATAAACTATGCGACCGCCCTGCCGCTTCATCAGCGCGGCCTGAATGTCCGCAAGATCGTGAAGCCCGTCAAGGAGCTGCAGGAGGGGGAGTGCATTGAAATCAAGCGCGATGCCTTGATCGGTCAAATGGTAAGGATCATGAAAGGCGATCATCCGCCGACCCTTGATGGTCGTGGCGACGGGCTGAATGTCTCTTCTCAAAACGGGTTTATCCATATGCTCTCGGCTTATATTAGCAATCGTTTAAAAATGCAACGTCAACGTCTAAAGGAGGAAAAAATTGCATGCTTCCTGGTGACAAATCAGCGCCTGATATTCTTGCAGCCGGCCTATCTATGCGTAATTATAAAACATGGACGATGGTACGCTATTTGCTAAGTAAAGAGTATCAAGCAATGAGGCCTACAGGGAGGGGTGCATGATGGAAAAGAGATTGAGAATTGCCATAAATACCGGGGGAGGAGATGCGCCGGGTCTCAATGCGGTCATTGAAGCCGTTGTCATGGCTGCCTACAACAGGAGTTGGGAAGTATACGGCATCAAGAGCAGCTACACCGGTCTCCTTAATACCGATGAGATTATCCGTTTGACCCCGGAGACGGTAAGCCATATCTCCATCACGGGCGGGACGATCCTGGGAACGACAAACCGCGGCAACCCGTTTCAAATGCCGGTGACGAACATGGCGGGCGAGGTGGAGATACGCGACGTATCCGATAAGGTTGTCGAAAATTTTAACCGACTGCGTTTCGATTGCCTGATAGCGGTGGGCGGTGACGGCAGCCTCGGGATCGCTCATAGTTTATACAAGAAAGGGATACCGGTTGTCGGAGTCCCCAAGACCATAGATAATGATATCTGTGAGACGGTAGTGACATTCGGGTTCGACACTGCAGTGAGCATTGCCACGGAGGCCATAGACCGCCTCCATTCCACGGCCAAGTCCCATGAACGGGTAATGGTCGTTGAGGTCATGGGCCGTCATTCAGGCTGGATCGCACTGAACAGCGGGTTATCCGGTGCGGCGCATATCATTCTCATCCCGGAGATACCGTTTGATATTGACAAGATTTGCGGTCACATAATGGAATGCGAAGTACGCGGACGACGTTACGCTATCGTAGTAGTTGCGGAAGGTGCGACGCCGATCGGCGGTCGCGCCGTTGAAAAAGGGAAGGGGGAAGTCGGCCGCCAGCATGCAGTTCTCGGAGGTATTGGGGAGTACCTGGCAAAAGAAATTGCAAAACAGACCGGTAAAGAGACGCGTTCGCTGGTCCTCGGGCACTTGCAGCGCGGCGGCACTCCGACAACATTTGACAGGCTGATAGCACTCCGTTTCGGCGCTGCGGCCGTCCGCATCGTGGGCGAGCAGAAGTTCGGGACGATGGTAGCCCTTGCTCATCCTGATATCAAGGCCGTTCCTCTTGAGAATATCATAGGGCGCATAAAGACTGTGCCCGTACATAGTGACAAGATCAGTACGGCCCGGGAAATCGGCATCTGCGTCGGTGATTGACAGGCCACATGAATTAACTGAAATACAAAATCACTGCAGCAGCTCATAATTCTCTTGCACAATCTCCCTCATACATATAAGTCTTGATTGTCGGATCAAAATCGTTTGGTAAGAGGAATTATTCAGTGGCTCGGCGGTCAGGGATACTGCGAATCAGGTTGATGCTTCTTGTCACGGTGTCTTTAATCATAGCATCTATTGGTCTTGCTGTTCCCTGCTACTCTGCGGATGACAAACCATTTGCGCCCTGGGACTTTAATAATCCGACTTCAGAGAGGAAAGAGACACCGGCTGTGGAAACAGACGCTTCAGTTTGCGGGAATCTTCTTATACAGGCAATCAGGTTTTACCAACATCATGTATCTCCCGTGATCGGGGATCGTTGCCAGATGTACCCATCGTGTTCATCATATGCTATCGAAGCGATCAAGAAGCATGGATGCCTCATCGGGTCTGTCATGACTTCAGACAGGTTGATTCATGAAGCAAATGAAACGGATCACGCCCCTGTCATCGAAAAAGAGGGGGAGTATGGATATTACGATCCTGTCGGCGGCAACGATTTCTGGTGGTATAAAGGTTCAGACGGGAAGGCTTCACAGCCTAATGGCAAGTAGGCCAGCGCGTAATCCCCTGCGAATGCTTCAGGAGGAAAAGGTCAGCGCTGTTCCCGCCATGTTCAAGATAAATTGCTCGGGCATGGCCTTCTCGATTTCGATTACCGATTTCCTGCCCGTACAATGAGTAGGCACGATGTAGGCGGGGTTTATTTTTTTCAACTCGTCGATTGTCTTTCCTACGATAGGTTCAAAAGCGGGACCGGCAAGGTGAAAGCCGCCCATGACAACATGGACAGGATTGACGCCTGTTACAGTCCTCGCGTGATTAACTGTATTGACGATACCGGAATGCGCACATCCGGTAAGAACCACCAAACCTTTTCCCTTAAGGTTTATGGCGATGCCCGTATCTTCCTCGATGGGATCCCAGGTCTCTCTGCCTTTATCCATAAAGAAGGCATGGGGCATACCCTTTTCAAATTCCGTCCGGCGACAAATCTCACCGAGATACAAAACATTCCTGTCTAAGAGAGAGAGAGGTTCTCTTGTCTCTCTCAGGCGGACACCGGTTCTTTCTATTTTCCTTCTCGTCACCTCGGGAAAGCGGGCCTTGAAATTACCGGCAAACTTGAGGTACCGTTTTTGTTTGAAAGCTGCCGGGTGAAGAACCAACTCGAGTCCGTCTCTGCCGATCATCTTAACCAATTTATCGAAACCGCCGAAGTGGTCACTGTGTCCGTGAGAGAGAACCATGACTTCAATCTCGCCCATATCTATGCCCATTGCCTTGGCATTTGCGGCTGCACCGTCCGTGGAAAATCCGAAATCAAAGAGAAGCGTTCTGGTGCGACCGGCGGTTGTTGTTCTTACTATGGCAGAAAAGCCGTGTTCGGCCCGTATGGAAGTTTTGATCTCTCCGTGCATGAGATAGCGGGCTCGCGAAATGATCGCACTGTTGTCGGAGGCTGTGATCTCGATGAAATTATCCTGAAGCGTCAGGATCTCGACTTTTTCGCATTCCTTGAGGATTGATGTTTCCTTCATTTAGTTATTCATTTAGCCTTTCAGGATGCGCGCTCCTATTCTCATCTTGTCAAAGCAGTATGTCTCAAGGCCGGGGACGATCATGCGGACAGTAGGAATGCCTGTGTCCGGTCTTGTCAGATTTACCGCTATCACACGCTCCAAACCCCTTGCCTGCAGCTTCCCGATTATGGTCCTGACATCGTGGAGGATATCTTTACCGTAGCTCACTTCAATATCCCGAAGGCCCTTGTAATTGTATGCATAGAACCGCGGATCATCGGTTCTTTCCTGCTCACCAAGATAGGCCGTTACGGGTTCGCACATCCCTTCGATCCCGAACTTCTGAATGAACAATGCTCTGGTGGTCACGATCTCGAGAAGGGAGCGAATCATGGCGACACGGGGATCAAGATGCGCGCCGAAACCGTCTACG
The DNA here is from genome assembly GCA_003153775.1 of Syntrophaceae bacterium. Classification (GTDB taxonomy): domain Bacteria; phylum Desulfobacterota; class Syntrophia; order Syntrophales; family UBA2185; genus Fen-1135. The sequence continues at coordinate 111,838 of PMBI01000083.1, forward strand.
GGTTTCATGGCGGGATAAACCAGGTCACGGGAGAAGGCGGCAATCACCGGCACCCCGATATCGGAAGTGATGTCTTTGGCGACGATCTCTATCTCGGCGTCTGCGAATTTGTCAAAAATGTTGATAATAAACTGGTTGTCGGGTTCATCCTCGATAAAGAGGGCGTCACTGTAACTACCCTCGTACCGCGCGATACTCCATGCGTCACGCTCGATGAGCTCCGCAAGGCCGTGCACAACGGCTTCTTCCATGGTGTTGCCTGCCGCAATGCCGTTCGTGTGAGTGTCCATAAGAAAGGCATCGTCGAGATGGTAGGGATGGTAGACCGCGCAGGCAGGGACCAGGATATCCTCATTCCGCGCGAGATCGCATCCCCATGTCCAGTGAATATCCTGATCATGATTGTAATCGCTGATTTTAGAAAGAATCATGTCGCGGGGATCGAGGATGTTGAACTTCTTTTTCAACTTGTTATAGCTGCCGCTCACCAGTTTACTTTTATACTCCTCTTTGAATTCCGACGAATAGCGTTCGATCGACTCCATTGTAAGAGACACCTGGGCCTGAATCTGGGATACGCCCTTACCCGTGTGGCTTGTTTTCGAACTGTCCGGCCTTTTACGGTGGCAGATAAAGACCGGAATCCCGATCCTGTCGAGGTCCGATGCTTCGCAGAAGCCAATCATGCTGACCAGTTCTTTGATGCTTTGGATAAATTGCAACGTGGAGTCCGGTGTCTTAGACCTGTGTGTCTCCAGGATGTAAACCTTGGGACACTCTTTTAGAATTATGCTTGGCACTTTGATACTGCTCCCTTCAAATTAATCTTCCTGCGGGAAAAGCGAGCGATGGCCGCAATACCCCATACGGGAGCGTATACATATCAATACGCCGCCTCTTTTTCAACACGAGTTTTTTAAAGCAGGTTATTAGAACAGTCGCAACAATACAAATTTACGGCAGCTATTAAAGATTATTAATTCGCCGTCAAGAGTCTTCTTAATTCATTTTACTGAAATTTGTGCGGCGACGGACCAATGAAGTATCGTGTGCGACTGTTTGTAGGCACGGGGCTATTTAGTTCACCTACAACTGCTCAGCAGTGGACATTCCTTAGAACTGAGGATTACGGATTGAAGACAGTAATGCAAAAATCAGCGGCTCGAGGAACGAGCGTCCGTTGGAGTGTGTGGTTATAAGTCCTTCTCTGCCTCTGCCTGATCTCACGCTTGTGTTTCTACTTCTTCTTGAATTCCACCAATCCATCTATTTCTTCGAGGCATCATAAATCAATCTGAGATCGTTAATTCTGATGTCTTGAGGTACTTCAAAGAAGAGGTTCAACGAATCTCCGATGGCAGAAGCGTATACTACAGCCCCATCAGTCGCCTCATAATTAGACAACTTCTCAAAAACCTTCACCTTTCCGTAAGCACCAGGAGTATCAAAACGAACTTTCTTACGGGTAACAAGGGTAAATGCTATGTTATTTAACGTCGAGCCTTTATCTATAGCTGTTATTATTGTTTCAATGATGACAAACCTATTACTTTCATTCTTTGGGTTACGTGCATTAATCGGCGTTTTCGTTGCCTCCGCTACCTTTGTAATTTTGACCTTACCGAGTCCCGTATCAATTTGTGTTCCCAGTCTGAGATTTGATTCGAACTGGGCTGCTTCACTGAAGTCTATACAGAATAAGCACGCACTGAAATAGATGACCAAAAGATAAATTACTAGGTGGTATTGACGCAATTTCATAGTGTTCTCCTTTTCTAACACAAAAATTAGCGAGATCCGGATTTATAGACGATTCGCCGCATGGCGTTGTTAAAAATCGTCTCTCACTACAGACCTATTTTTGTAAAGAGACATCAATAAGATTGCCAATCTTGATGCGTTTGGGAGCAAATCCTTTTGGCACTTCCCATAGGAAGTTGAGAACGACGTAACCTCCTTTGGGAATTTTGAATTCAAGTGCACCCTCTGGCCCATCTATCATTGAAGTGTTCCATTGAACAGCACCGGAAGATTTTCCGCCCTCAAGCTCGACGCCTAATGTCTTTATACTTAGTGGTCCCTGCTTGTTGAATGATAAACCAGCAGATCCCCCAGCTACATGAATCCAGCATTGCGAGTATTGCTTGCCCTTCTTATCGGAGATGGAACATTTACCTTGTTTGAAAATCAAGGTTGTTTCTGCGTCAGCCATAATTTTCGCTCCGTAGTAGTAGTAACTGACATCCTCCCCCTTGATTTTGGCATTCCCATGTACCGGATTGACTATTCTTACGCCTGCCAACGCTAATGCTGACCCGATGACAAAAAACATTGCACCAAGAATAATTCCGACTTGGACAATCTGAATACACGTAAATTTTAATTTCTGATTTTCTGCAATCATGTTTTCCTCCTTGCTTCTAACAAGTCTGTATATTCGGGGTTTTGTTTGGCTTTAGGTTCCATCTAATCCTCTCCTTTCTAAGGGCTTAATTGTAACCCAATCGATGAGATGGTTCAGGGAATACTCAAAGGTGCCGGGGAGGATTTGTTTCTCAAAATGGATGGGGATGAATTTACCTTGTCCGTATGAATAGGGTTTGTAACGTGCCATGCAACACCTAGGTTAATGGTTAAGCTGTTACCAACTCCAATTTTGCAACAACACTACAATAATGTGCCCATCTCCACAATCATTTCACCCCTATGTCGTCCGTAGTCCGGGTCGGACCAAGCTAACTATTTAATATATCGTCAATCACGTTCCACAAGAACGTATTTTCAAGCCTTAGAGCATTGTTTTGGGTATCAAAATGGGTGCCGTAAGACAACAATGTATCGCGGAGTTCATGTGCGTTGTTGGACATAGGTTCAATTCTTAGAAGTGTATTTTCAGAGTCAAAATTGGCCGTTTAAAGCTAATATCAGATCATTTATTGATGTGATTCTTCATGATGCCAAGTGCTTAACTTGGTCCGACCCCACGACCGACCAGCGGATAAATTGCAGCGTGGAGTCCGGCGTCTTAGACCTGTGTGTCTCCAGGATGTAAACCTTGGGACACTCTTTTAGAATTATGCTTGGCATTTTATTGTTGCTTCCTTCAAATTAATTCTCCTGCAGGAAAAGCAAGAGGGGCCGTAATGACCCATACGGGAGCGTATACATATCAATACGCGTGCTCTTTTTCAACACGAGTTTTTTAAAGCAAGTTTTTGAGAAAGCCGGAACGATGCAACGTAACCGCAGCTATTGAAGAGAAATGTCAGAGAGGTGCATAGGATTCGGGATAATTTAAACTGGAGGGTATCTTGTTTATCTTGGTGGGCCGTATGGGACAGATTAAAAGTCCGTCGGCGAATAATTGATCTTGTCGCAACGCAGTGAGCCGTTAAATTTCTTGTATCATAGTCGTGATTTCTTATTCTATTTTTCATCGTTAATCCGATGAACAATGACGTGCCAATATTTAAGTCCGATTCTCTGGATCACTAGCCTCTTGCCCCTGTTAAGTTAATACGCCTGTACACATATTAAACTGTACAATATTCGTTTAGGATAAATGTGATTTATTACTATGAGACTTATGCTATTTGAAACGATCCTTTTTTGATAGCACTCTCTATTAGAATAATTCTATTAAAATAATTTGTATCTATTTTGTACGGTCATTATAGCTTTAGACCTTCCCCTAAAAATTTGTCGACACGGTGTCGACACTCGAAGCTATACCCCGTTTATGGTCGCGTTCTGGGTCAATCTGGTCAGGTCGTTTGTTGTTATTCTTGTGAGTATGGCTGAGTGGCATACAAGTTATTATGCATTATATATAGTGCACGATGCAGTAATAATGCTTATTATGCACTATATATAATGCACTGTATTGACATATATTAAAGTATATGTTATACATTCCCAAAATAGCTTCTTAATGAGGTGAACCATGGATTTCGGGAATATGAGTGATAAGGCTATCCTGTCTGAAATCGGCCTGCGTGTTAGCCGCCAAAGGCTGAACCGTGATATCACACAGATAGATCTTGCGAGGCGGGCGGGCGTTGCGCGCATGGTCGTCCAGCGCCTAGAAAGCGGACGCGGGTGTACCGTAGAAAACTTGATTCGCGTAATGCGGACGTTTGGCCTTTTGGATCAACTGGATGCTTTTCTCCCTGAAACGGGGTTGAGCCCGTTGCAGCTTGCTAAGTCCAGAGGGCGACAACGCCTGCATGCTTTTAGCAAGCGGCAAGGCCGGAAGCATGAGGAGGGCTAGGGCATGGCTGAACGCACACGAAATGTCAAGGTAGCAACGGTTGCCCTATGGGGGCGCAAAGTGGGTGCTGTAGCATGGGACAACGACCGGGGCTATGGCAGCTTTGAATATGAGCCCAGCTTTGTTGGAGGGATGTTAGAGATCGCTCCCTTGACTATGCCTCTACAAGGCGGTGTGTTTTCGTTTCCGACGCTGAATCATGACACCTTCCACGGGCTACCGGGTTTGCTGGCCGATTCTCTGCCGGATACATTTGGTAATAACATGATTGATATCTGGTTAGCTCGACAAGGGCGCAGTCCGCAAGAATTTACACCGGTAGAGCGGCTGTGTTACATGGGTGTTCGAGGTATGGGTGCGTTAGAGTTCAAGCCGGAGATCGGACGTCACGCTCGTACGTCAGAGCCAATCGAGGTATCAGAACTCACGCAACTGGCGGCCGATATTCTGCGGCACCGAACAGGATGGGCCGTGAATCTTAAAGGGGCAAGAAGAACACATGCCCTGGATGCAATCATTCGCGTCGGTACATCTGCTGGCGGTAAGCGGGCCAAAGCGATAATTGCATGGAATCCCGAGACGCATGAGGTTCGCTCTGGACAGGTTCCGGCACCGCCAGGTTTTGAACTGTGGATTCTCAAGTTCGATGGAGCGAATGAGGCATCCCTGGGAGATCCTCAAGGATTTGGACGAGTCGAATATGCTTACTACCTGATGGCTGTGGCAGCCGGAATCACGATGAAACCCTGTCGGCTCCTGGAAGAAAACGGGCGGGCACATTTTATGACCCGCCGGTTCGATCGTACCGCAGAAGGTGAAAAAATACATATGCAATCGTTATGCGCTCTTGCCCATTACGACTTTAACGCGGCAGGGCAATACGGCTACGAACAATCGATGTCAGTCATACAGCGGTTGAAGCTGGGACACCCGACCATGCAAGAAATGTTCAGGCGTATGGCATTTAATGTTGTGGCCAGGAACCAGGACGATCATACCCGAAATATTTCATTCCTGATGGATCAAAGCGGTGTCTGGCATTTGTCGCCGGCTTTTGACGTGGTGTGGGCCTTTAACCCCGCTGGGGATTGGACAAACCGTCATCAAATGAGCATTAATGGGAAGAGGGATGACTTTACGAGGCAGGATATTCTTGCTGTTGCAAAACAATATGGAATCAGAGGGGCTCAGGAAATTCTGTCCCAGGTTATTGATACGGTTGCGCACTGGCCAGCGTTTGCGGGTGAAGCAGAACTGCCGAAGAAACTCATGAAGAAAATCACGCCAACACACCGCCTTAAGTTATGATCTCGTTTTTTTGTCTATAGACACAGAAATGTGTGCCTTAATGCCTTAATCCGGGTCGGACCAAGCTAACCATTTAATATATCGTGAATCATGTTCCATAAGAACGTATTTTCAGGCCTTAGAGCATTGTTTCTGGTATCAAAATTGATGTCGCAAGAAAACGATGTCTCGCGGAGTTCATGTGCGTTGTTGGACATAGGTTCAATTCTTAGAAGTGTATTTTCAGAGTCAAAATTGGCCGTTTAAAGCTAATATCAGATCATTTATTGATGTGATTCTTCATGATGCCAAGTGCTTAACTTGGTCCGACCCCACGACAGCACGTCAAACATGCGGTTACGTTGTTTTGGTGCTCTTAGGTGGGTTAAAATACTCAGCAACTTTTCCAAGCATAAATTGAGTTGCCATGTCAAAAACTTTGTATTTTTCGATTTTTGCGTTCTTCGGTGATGTGACAATGACAGCTCCCGAAACTTTGTTTAGGGAAGGAGCTATTGATGCCCCTATTAGAGATCGCAGTCGGTTTGAATAATCTTCCCATGGCGTATCATAGGTTAGCTTTATCAATTCATTCCTTAGTGCAGGGTCTCGTGGCAGATGAATCTTTCCCTCTTCTAATAGCTTTGTGAATTCGTCCCTAGCTTCCCGCCATCTATCACCCAGTGCATGAAATCTGTCTCCAAGTATGATAGCATTTAATGCGTCAACTGCCTGTTCAGGGTTAACTGTTTCTCCATCAATTTTATCTAGATGAATCTGAAGCCTGAAGATTAGCAACATCATGTCTACCGGCAATGGTTTATCAATTTGGATGTTCCTAATTTCTTTGACTTCAATGCCATCAACTCTCTTTTGCAAGACAACTACATACGGCTCATAAACACTCTTCTCTGTTCCCTCTTGAGAGACACCTATTACGCATTCGTCTACATTAGTTTTCTTGATGCCTTCGAAAGCACATTCAAAAGCTCGGATTATTGGGTGTGGCCGATATTCAGGATTTTTCTTGTGCTGTCTTGTAATGTAATCGAGGAAAATCCTCATGCCATCACCAAAGAAATCGATTTTCGTTTCTTCATTCATCACTGGTTCTCATAAGCAAGTTAATCAGGTTGCTTTTTTTGGCCGACAATATTTTTTCCGCTTCCTTTCTTTCTTTTATAAGCTTTTTAATGTCCCGGCCAGCCATACAAAGAGACACCACACTACCAAGGTACGGGATGAAACCAGCTAAAAAGCCTGCTGTGGTAAGCGGTATTTCAATATTGGTTGCCTTTAGCACTTTTTTTTCTAAGGTACGTATTTCAGACGATTGCTGCTTAAAGGCATCTTTCATATTTTTCTGGAGTTGCGCAGATACTACTGACAGATCTTTATCAGTTTTCGCCTTTAAGTCTGTAATGCCGGTTCTGAGTATACTTCTCATGTAATCTAACGTGTTTTCTTCTCGAAATTCTTTTATTGCCTTAATCGGCACCTTGGTTAACCATTGAAATTTCTCTTTTTGAAGAGAATTAGCAATTGATGCATCCAAGTTTGGTGCGCCTGCTTCGTATGTGTAAAAGAACCACGGCAACTCATAGTCATATATTGGCTCAGCAATTAATCTTTCACAGAAGTACTTATGTTCCTGAACTCTTATGAATTGTGATTGAAGATACAAGCCAAAATTCCAACCAATTGACTTATCACCGAAGGGAGGCTTTATTTCTTGTTCGGTAAAATTTTCTAGAAAACTGTCGAGTGAGTTTATGTTCTGAAACAAGCCTGGAAGAAACTTTATTTCCTTAAGATTAGAAAATAATTCTTGGCTCGTAGTGATTCTATCTAAGAAAGTAAAAGTTTCGTCTAGGTTTGAAAAGTTATACGATGTTATTCTATTGATGTAAGCAATATATCTTTCTCCGGCTTTCTCTATTAGTGTTTCTCTTTTATTCTTACCGATCGAATGCAAACTTATAGGCAATATTATGATGATATCGTTCCTTGCTGTCTGCCAATAGTAAATCTTTCAACTTCCAAATATTAAATACATGTCTTATAAGCTTGGCTAGAAAATATTTTTTATTAACGTAAAGTTCTTTTGGGAATAAAGACAGATTAAATATAGGGTCTGGGATAACAACAGTATCAATGTATAATGCGCTTTTTTTGACGAAATTCTCTAGAACAACCGGTGTGATGTCTCCTGAGTATAGACATTTCAAAGCACTTTGTTCTCTTGTGTAATCAAAAAGAATCCTCGCGTTTTCATCCCAAAATTTAAAGACAGCGGTATCTAAATCATGTATTGAATCAAGTATAAGATCTGAAATTAGGGGATAATTTGCCATATGGATTCCTAAGTCGATATGGCTATCTTGGCTATCACCTAGGTAGTGCTTGATGCTTCCAAAATACGACTCAATAATATCAAAATAGTTTTTGTAGATTTTCTGAATTGCAGATCTTTTCATCAGATTGCCCTTCATGTCCTTTTCTATACCTTGGCTGGGTGCTAATAATATTATGTCAGCTTGAAATGTACCATATTTTAACAAACCTTGAAAATAACGATTTAAGGACGTGAGCAAACGGAGATTAGTCCCCGATTGAGTAACACGCCGGCTATAAAATACATTCAAGAAATTTGATTTGCTGAGATTTGGAAGGAAGGTATTTGTTGTAAGGTCTGCAGTGTACTGATTTATCTGGTGGGCCGTATGGGACTTGAACCCACGACCAACGGATTAAAAGTCCGCTGCTCTACCAACTGAGCTAACGGCCCACCCATGATATAATTTTAAAGCTTGCCCTCTTACTAAGAAGACTCTTGAGTTGTCAAGAGAAAAAGCTGTCAGTCACCAAAAGGATTTCTGATGATAATTGTTTCGTCACGGCCCGCTCCCACGGAGACCAGCACCAGTTTCACGCCTGCGAGCTTTTCCAGTCTCTCAATATACAACCTGGTATTGCGGGGGAGATCCTCAATCCGCCTGGCCTTGCCGATGTTCTCCTTCCATCCGTCCATCTCTTCATAAACGGGCTCGCACTGTTCAAGGAGGCGATGGTTTGCAGGAACGGACTCTGTGAATTCTCCCTGTGGCGAGCGGTAGCCTACGCATATCTTCAGTTTTTCGAGACCCGTAAGAACATCGAGTTTGGTGAGGGCGATACCCGTGATGCCGGAGAGCCGCAATGATTGCCTTACCAGGACCATGTCCAACCAGCCGCAGCGCCGCTTTCTGCCTGTAGTGGCGCCGTATTCATGGCCCACATCACGTATACTGTCTCCGATTTCACAGGTCAATTCTGTGACAAACGGACCTTCTCCCACCCGCGTCGTATAGGCTTTGCATATCCCGATGACTTCGCCGACGGACGACGGTCCTACACCGGTTCCGCAGCTTGCATTGCCGGAAACGGTATTTGATGACGTGACATAGGGAAACGTGCCATGGTCGATGTCCAGGTGACATCCCTGGGCTCCCTCGAAAAGGATTCTCTTCCCTTTCTTGAGCTGGTCGTTTATGACCATCGATGTATCCGTCACATACGGCCGGAGGCGCTCGGCATAGGCCTTGTATTCGTTGTAAATCGCTTCCGCATCCAAGGGGTCTTCCTGGAAAAGTCTCGTCAGATAAAAGTTCTTTTCCTCCACATTCCTGATAACCTTGTCTCTGAATATCTGATCATCCAAGAGATCGCACATCCGTATTCCCACCCGTGCAATCTTATCTTCATAGGCCGGTCCGATGCCTCTTCCCGTTGTCCCGATTTTCTTGCCGAGGCCGTGAGACTCACGGGCAACATCAAGCTTCCAGTGGTAAGGCATGATGACGTGGGCTCTCTCACTCACGTACAGTTTCGTGTTGGGCGGCAGGAGTCCCCGGTTCTTGAGGCTATCTATCTCTTCGAGAAGAACTTTGGGGTTTACCACCACCCCGTTGCCGATTACGCAAATCTTGTTATCGTGCAGGATTCCTGAAGGTATCAAATGCAGGATTGTCTGTTCACCCTTTACGACCAGAGTATGGCCGGCATTATTTCCGCCCTGGAACCGCGCAATGACGTCCGCGCTCTTCGCATACAGGTCAACGACCTTTCCCTTGCCTTCATCACCCCATTGAGTTCCAACAACAGCGACATTTGCCATTAGCCATTCTCCTGTCTACATCTCCAGCTGCGTAATGGAGATGATATTGGGCAGCTTGCGGAGTTTATCGAGAACATCCCGATTTACCATCGTGTCCGTTGTCAGGACTACGAGCGCCTCTCCGTCGATCTGTTCACGGCTCAAGTGGAGTCTCGCAATATTGACATTGTTGCTTCCGAGGGTTGCGCCCAGATTGCCGATAACTCCGGGTTTGTCGTAGTTGGATACTACCAGCATATGCCCCTCCGGGATTATCTCGACAGTGAATTTGTTGATCCTGACGATTCTAAGATACTGCCGGCCGAAAATGGTGCCCACCGCATAGCAGGCTTCCTGCGCCGTTTTGACGGTCAGCGATATCGTGCTCGTATAATCCTTTGCCTCGCTGCTTTTTGACTCGACAACTCTGATGCCGCGTTCCTTGGCGATGAGAGGCGCGTTTATATAATTAACGCTCTCATTCAGTATAGGCGTCAAGAGCCCCTTAAGCAGGGAAATGGTTATGGGAGCGACATTGTAATTCAGGATATCTCCGCTGTACTCTACCGTGACCTCGTTGATGCCGCCCTTAACCAGTTGCGCCTCGAATGTCCCCATTTTTTCTGCGAGGTCAAGGTAAGGTTGGATAACAGTCAGCAGTTCGGCGCTGACAGACGGGAAATTAACGGCATTTTTAATTTCTCCTTTGTTGAGAAAGTTCACTATCTGCTCGGCGATGGCGATGGCCACATTGACCTGGGCTTCGTCAGTCGACGCACCCAGATGGGGAGTGCAGATTACGTTGCCGAGAGCAAGAAGCTCTTTATTTTTTGTCGGCTCTTCTTCGAAAACATCGAGGGCGGCGCCGGCAACTTTTCCTGAGACGAGGGCGTCATAGAGGTCCTTTTCATTGATGATACCCCCACGCGCGCAATTTATCACATAAACGCCTTTTTTCATCTTGGCAAAAGCCTTGGTATTGATTATGCCTCTTGTCTCCTTTGTCATCGGGGTATGGACCGAGATAAAATCGGATTTCTGCAGCAGCTCGTCTAAAGTGACGAGCGTGATCCCAAGCTTTCCTGCTGCCTCCGGCGAGATGAAAGGGTCATAGGCGATAACATTCATCTTAAGACCCATGGCCCGGTCGGCGACGATGGTACCGACGCGCCCGATACCGATGATGCCGAGGGTCTTGTTATAAAGCTCTGCACCCATGAATTTATTTTTTTCCCACTTCCCCTCTTTCATGGAAGCCGTGGCTTGGGGTATCTTTCTCGCGAGGGAAAACATCATGGCTATGGTATGCTCACCGGTGGTGATAGTGTTGCCTCCGGGTGTATTCATGCATACGATACCCCTCTTGCTCGCCGCAGCAATATCCACATTATCAAGACCGATACCCGCCCGTCCGATTACAGAGAGTTTCTCTGCGTGGTCGATGATCTCCTTGGTCACCTTCGTGGCGCTCCTGATGGCCAGGCCGTCATAATCCTTGATGATGCCTTTTAGTTCATCAGGTGTGAGGTTTGTCATTACATCGACCTCAATCCCGGGTGCGTTCTTCAGTATTTCAATGCCCTCGGCAGCAAGGGTATCGCTTACGAGAACTTTTTTCATAATCGTGATCCTCCTGAAATTAATTAATGAGATATCTTGATGATCCAAATGAGATCATAATTCTTTGACTTTCTGATTATAAACCTTTTCCATTTCCGTGAGGGCGTATTTAACATCTTCCGGTTGGATCGTCGGGCCGCACCAGAAACGGAATCCCGGCGGGGCATCCCTGTAGGAATTTATGTCGTGCGCAACATTTTTCTTTGAGAGTTCGCTGGAAATGCTCTTCAAGAACTTTGCCTGATCGTCCTTAGAGAGCTTGCACACTTTTTCGCCGGTTACAGAGAGACACACGGATGTGCTCGAGCGCGTGTCCTTCGAGGCCGCGAGGAATTCGACCCAATCATTTTTCCCCACCCAATCTTCCACGGCCTTAAGGTTTTTCTCGCTCCTCTGTATGAGACCGGCCAGTCCTATTTCCTTTGCCCAGTTGAGGGCATCAAGATAGTCTTCTACACAGAGCATTGATGGAGTATTGATGGTGTCGCCTTCAAAGATCGCTTTATCGACCTTGCCGCCCTTTTTCATCCGGAACACCTTGGGGAGCGGCCAGGGCGGATCGTAAGTCTCTATACGCTGGACGGCTTTTGGGCTTAAGATGAGCATGCCGTGGGCGGCTTCACCGCCCAGGCATTTCTGCCAGGAATACGTCAGCACGTCCACTTTTGACCAATCGATGGTCATGGCAAATACGGCGCTTGTCGCGTCGCAGATGGATAACCCTTCACGATCCTTGGGAATCCAGTTCCAGTCGGGGATTCTTACGCCGCTCGTTGTTCCATTCGCAACAAAGACGCAATCATTGGACCAGTCGACTGACTTGAGATCCGGGATCTTCCCGTAATCTGCCTTGATGGCAGTGGGGTTCAGCTTCAAATGTTTGGTAATATCCGTTGCCCAACCTGAGGAAAAACTCTCCCAGACAAGTACGGTAACAGGCTTGGGCCCTAAGAGCGTCCACATGGCTGCTTCGAAAGCGCCCGTGTCCGATCCCGGCATTATTCCGACAAGGTAATCCTGTGGGATTCCTAGTATCTCTCTGCTTTGGGCGATGGCTTTTACCAGTCTTTCCTTTCCCAGGGACGAGCGATGGGACCTGCCAACCACGGCATTCTTGAGGAAATCAAGACTCCAATGGGGCCTCTTGCTGCAAGGCCCGGAACTAAAATTTGGATTATGCATACTTCACTATCTCCCGATTTTTTTTATAGACGCTGAAATATATCAGCATTGAAATGATTACTCAAGATTTTTTGAATTGGTTTCGTATTGACTGCTGCGTTAAAAAAACATATGTTCATGCTATATTGGCGTATTGCAAAGGATTATTTAATTGAAAAAGATCAAGACAGCATTTTTTTGCCAGAACTGCGGCCACCAGTCACTAAAATGGCTGGGCAAGTGTCCCTCGTGCGAGGAATGGAACAGATTTGCCGAGGAAGAAATAAGGGCCATTGATCCTGCGGGTCCCGCGGGCATCGAGTTCAACGAATCCCCCTTGCCCATTGACGAAATCGTTGCCGATGAAAAAGAAAGAATGACCACGGGGATTGCGGAAATGGACAGGGTTCTGGGCGGCGGTATCGTGAACGGGTCGGTTACCCTCGTCGGCGGCGACCCCGGCATCGGCAAATCTACGCTGCTTCTCCAGGTGGTTCATAATCTCGCGGAAAAGAATTTGAAGATCCTCTACATCTCCGGTGAGGAATCGGCAAAGCAGATAAAGCTCCGGGGCGCGCGGCTCGGGGCCTCATCAAAAAACCTTTTCGTCCTGGTTGAGATAAATCTGGATAACATTGTCAAACATATTAAAGAGATCTCACCGAAGGCGGTGGTAATTGATTCCATTCAGACCATGTATTCACCGGTCCTCACGTCCGCGCCGGGAAGCGTCGGACAGGTGAGGGAGTCATCGGCACGTCTCATTCTCCTTGCAAAGAAGACAGGCATTCCCGTCTTTCTTGTCGGGCATGTGACGAAGGACGGCTCCATAGCAGGCCCGAAGGTGCTGGAACACATGGTGGATACGGTTCTCTATTTCGAAGGGGACTCCAGTCACGCATATCGCATCATCAGGGCCATGAAGAACAGATTCGGGCCGACCAATGAAATCGGCGTCTTCGAAATGAGGAGCAATGGTTTGATTGAAGTTGCGAACCCCTCGGCATTTTTCCTGACGGAACGGCCGGAAGGGGCGCCGGGGTCCGTGGTTGTGCCGAGTATTGAAGGGACCAGGCCGATCCTCATAGAGATACAGTCCCTCGTCAATCCCACTAATTTCGGTATGCCGCGCAGGACGACCATCGGGGTGGACCATAATCGGGTGGCCTTGCTTGCCGCTGTCATGGATAAGATGTGCGGCTTTCGTCTCAGCGGACATGATATCTTTATCAATGTGGCAGGCGGCATGAAGGTGGACGAGCCGGCAGTTGACCTGGGAATTGTTGCATCCATGGCCTCCAGTTTTCTCGACAAGCCTATCGATAAAGGCACCGTGGTATTTGGTGAGGTGGGTCTTGCAGGCGAGGTGAGGGGCACTTCCCAGATGGATGTCAGGATCAAGGAGGCAGCCCGCATGGGATTTGCGCGCTGCATCATGCCTCAGACCTCTTCCCGAAACGGATCCGCAGAAAAAAAGATGGAGTGTTTCAGGGTCAACAGCCTGAAAAAACTCCTGGAATGTCTCTTCTGATTATGCCGAAAAAAATTCTTATTGTTGATGATGAAAAAGACATCGTGGATCTGATCAGCTACAACCTTGAGAAGGAAGGGTTTGCAGCTCTTAAGGCCTACGACGGGGAAAGCGCCCTCAAACTGGTTGATACGAAAAAGCCGGACCTGGTCATTCTCGACCTCATGCTTCCCGGCATGAGAGGATTAGAGGTATGCAAATTTATCCGTAAGAACCCGGCAATAGAAACGCTTCCGATCATCATGCTCACAGCTAAAGGCGATCATGTGGATAAGATATTGGGACTGGAGATGGGCGCAGATGATTACATTACCAAACCTTTCAACGTGAGAGAGCTGATTGCGAGAATCCATGCGGTCCTGCGCAGGGCGGAAGGGCGTTCCGATTCTGAGAAGAAGGAACATTTCGCATACAAAGGGCTCCGGTTTGATTACAGCTCATATGATGTTACCGTGGATGGGAAAAAGGTCGCGCTTGGCCCGACAGAATTGAAACTGCTGCGCTTCCTCACCCAGCATCCCGGCAGGGTCTACACCAGGGACCAGCTTCTGGACTATGTCTGGGGGGACGAGACTTTCGTTGAACCGCGCACCGTTGATGTCCATATCAGCCGGCTGCGGTTGGCCATAGAAAAGGATAAGGATGAGCCGCAGTATATCCTGACCGTCAGGGGGATCGGATATAAATTTGTGGATATGAAATGAGCGTGATACGAAAGATGGCGCGGCAACTTTTATAGGATCGTTAAGAGTCACACCGCTACGCATAATGGGATTGGATGTGATTGGAAGGAGCGAAGATATGCACAGATTGATGCGCTTATTGATTTTATTTTCTATCTTTTTCTCGTTAGCCGGTGCGTCAATTATCTGCGCCCAGGATCAACAGAAATCATTAGATGACGATTTTCTTCACCAGCTCTTTCTTTCCGCTAAGGATGGAAGAACGGACAAAGAGACCTTGGTGAAAAAAATAAACAGTCTGGCAAAAGAAGATTTTGATCAGCAGTATAAGGGGAACGTCAAAAACATAGAGCTGGAAGGCATCTACGAACTTGCTAAAAACTGTTATGTGACCTGCCATACCGCGCAGTTGATGAGCGGGGAGGAGGTTTATCTATTTCATGCCCACTTATTTGGTAAAATCGAAAACAGTAATGTCCAGATACATGGTCGCGGAAAAGAAGATCTGGCAGAATTTGGCAAATTCATGATGATGAGCGAAAGCGGGAAAATAAAGTTTATCAGATACTTCTTCAAAACATATGCGAAAATTGAATTGCCTTCGTAAGAAAGGCAACGTCTGAATTGCCCCTGACGGCATTGACGCTCTCCACAGCACGCTGCGGGCGATATGCTCGCTCCCGAATTCACTTAAAATCGAAATCAAATTCTCCTTCACATAGGCCGCTCTCACGCATCAGACATCTTAGTACCTGCGGTGTGACATTGTACCTGACCTTCAGGCTGTCGAACCAGCATTGAAGTCTGTAGATAACACCGCATTCATATTGATCTATAACCCCTATCCTTTTTATCCCTTTGTAAGCGAAGCAGTTTCCGGGTTCAAATTGCCAGCGCAGCGTGTTTTCCTTCGGGAAGGATATGGTGATATTCATAAAAGCCGGTATAAGTAAAGGGGATGCGGCCGCAAAGAAGTCTTTTAACCCCTGAAAATTCTCAATCTGGTTCTCCAGTCCGAGGGCCTTCGTGATCCTGTCGATCTCCATCGGCGCTAATGATTTTATGGCGGCCTTATTCAGCTCATTCGCCTTTTCTATACCGAAGTTCTTTAAGCAGTGGTAAAACCACATACCGTCGTGGGTCATCCAGCACCGGTTCAAAAGGTCGATGATCTCTTCCTTTTGCAGTTCGCGTGGAGCACTCATGGGCGCATCCTTTCGTCACGTGTTCTCGTAACCATTCCTGCATAAGAGGACGGTTCAAGTATCTTATAACTTTCTCAATTGAAAGTTACCGTGGACAATGCAGCAGACGTTTCCCTGCTCATCCTTAAGCTCGAAGTCTACAGACCAGTCCGCCTTACCCGCTTCATCGGCGATTTTCCTGACGCCGTCGACCTCATCAGGAGTCAAAGACGCCGCAATGGTCATATCCGTTGTGGCCGGTTTCTTGAAGGCAATCGTCATTTCCTTCAAGAGGATATAATATTTCTTATAGTCGAAAGAGGCAAAGAAGAGGATCCCTCCCGCAAAATCCGCGAGCGAAAAGAGGGCCCCGGCATATACGGTACCGAGGTGATTCACGTTCGGCTCTTTCGGCAGCTTTATTCTTACCGACTGCTTCTCAAGATCGAGGATGCGCATGCCCATCTTTTCGACTATCTTGATTGCCTTTTCGAGATAACCGACAAGGTCCTTAAACTCATCGCTGATTGCCATTTGCCAATTCTCCTCAACATGATTTTATCTTCCCAAGAAAAAGAACAGGTGCGCCGCGAACGCCGGCATCTTTGCCCGCAAGCAAGAATCAACCTCCGGCCATTGCTGCAGTCGTCTGTGCAGTATTATCTATCATTACTTGCGGGAGAAATCTACGGCGATATGGCGGGAAATGTGTCAATAGTTTACAAGAAGGGAATGCCCCGTCCTGTGTCAATTATCTGCACGAAGGCTGAGGGGTGCCGTATTTGGTAAGGACAATCTGCCAGAGTTGGATGTTCCTGGCGCGAAAGGCCCCTGCACAGGACAGGAGATAATAATCCCACATGCGCTTGAACTTCTCGTCATATCTCTTTTTCAGCGTGGTCCACGCTTTCTGAAAGTTCGCATGCCAGGCCAGAAGTGTTTTTTCATAGTGAGGTCCCAGGTTGTGGAGATCTTCCGCAACGAAAAGACCTTCAACGGCCTTGCTGATCTGCGAGATGCTCGGCAACGTGCCGTTGGGGAATATGTATTTATTGATCCAGGGATCACATTTTATCTGCGATTCATTGCTGCCGATGGTATGCAGAAGAAAGATACCGGCATCTTTGAGGCAGCGGTGGGCGCTTTTCATAAAGGCTCTGTAGTTCTTATAGCCAACGTGTTCAAACATTCCGATGGAGACGATCTTGTCGAATGACGCCTGGAGATCACGGTAATCACAGTGTAGAACCTCAACCGGCAGATCTTTGCAGAATTCTCTTGCATAGCTGATCTGTTTTTCAGATATATTGATGGCCGTAACCTTGCAGCCGTAACGTTCGGCCATGTACTTTGCAAATCCTCCCCAGCCGCAGCCAATATCCAGGACATTATCGTCTTCGCTGAGATTGATCTTCCTGCAAATCATGTCCATTTTTTTGATCTGTGCTTCGGTTAAGTCCTCCGTCCCATCGAAATATGCACAGCTATACTGGTTGTACGGGTCGAGGAATGACATAAACAGTTCGTTGTCGAGGTCATAGTGCTGTTCGGCAACAATGCGGGCGCGTATCTTCGACTGCATATTGAAAAACACGGCTGACAGGAAGGGGGCGAGGAATTTGAAGCTGTCTTTCACTTTTCTTTCCAATCCGCCCGTCAGGATCTTGCAGACGAATTCATCGAGTTGCGGGCAGTCCCACCATCCTTCCATGTATGACTCACCGAGGCCTAAACTCTTGTCCTGCAGGAGACGCGGGAAGACACGGTCATCTCTTACGTGCATATCCCATGGACTGCTGCCATTGATGGCAATGCCTGTCGTGGCAAACATTTCTTCAAGCACATATCGCTGTCTGAACATAGCACACCTCCCAATCGATTCTTATGATTTGCGCCTGCTCATCATTTCTTCACCAGAAGCCGATCACCTCCGCGTCACCGTTCAACGAATTCTTTCAGGGCGACCGCGTTATTAAGCTCCGTCGCCTTGACGGTGTATCTGGAAAAAATCTACAGGGCTGTTGTCATCAATTCAATCAGGCAATCCCTTATTTTTGAACGCTAATTCTCTGAGCAATAGATGTCGATGTAAGAATTTTTGAAGCAACAAATCAGTCTACGCCTGATTGCAAATTAATTCATGATGAAGCATTTTGTAAGAAAGCGCAATGCACTTACAGGCGGCAGGTATTGTTTACGCCGCAGAATGAGAGCCACAGTGTCAATTGCGAAAGCCTTTTTATCAGGAACATTTATACTTTATTAGGTCTCTAAGCTCATAATCGGGTGGGTCGACACAATAAATCTAAGTTACGAGGAGGATAGTATGAGGAAAACAGCAATATGGATTATGGTAGTTGCAACGGCTCTTGCGGTGAATATAATGTTTGCTCAGGCGTCATGGGCTCAGGGTGAAAAGTCGCAGGCGTCGGGGTCCACTTTCTCAGTGGGCGCATGGTCTTTCGGTGTTCCGGGTCCGGTCCATACAGCACTGACGGGAAACGAGGCCATTGTGGTGGAATCAGGCAAGGTGAAGAAAGTTGAAAATATGCCGAGCGTGAAAGACGGCCTGCAGATGAAATTCGTGACGGATCAGGGCAACAATTATGTTGTCTATATGGGGCCCAAGTGGTTCATGAACAATCAGAAAGTGAAACTCATGGCCGGCGATCAGGTTGAAGTAAGGGGTAAGAAGGTTGGCACTTCCATTATTGCCACGGAAATAAGCAAGGGCGAGTGGACAATGAAACTTCGCAATGAAGAAGATGGTATGCCGACCTGGGAATGCTGCTTCCCCCGTGTGGTAAAGAAATTGCAGTAAAGGACTGCCGACCCACGACGACCCACCCAATTTTTGGGCGGCACCTGACTTGTAAGGATCGGACTTGCTCCATCCCTTTTTTTCATTGAACAAGCTTCTTCAGCTCTTTCTCGTCCAAATGGAATTCCCTTGCCAGGTGTTCGGCTGTAGCGCCGGTCTGTTCTATTACTTCCAATATATATTCTTTCAGGGTCGTCTGTTTTTCGCAGTCATTGAAGTAATTCTTGAGCACAAGAGCGAGCCCTTCGGACGGTATAGTATAGCCCTTCTTTGTCGCTTCCCTCTCACCTGTGTTTTCCGGGATGCCCAAAACTACGATCCTCTCATCGACCACGCTGTAGCGGATATTATGGACCATCAGGCAACTGCTGAAGCGGACCTCCGCGCCTGCCTTTGTATACAGCACACCGATCTGCAGCCTGTCCGGGAACTTCGGCAATAAGTACTTGATTGACACGCCTTTCCTGGTCATGTCCTCGATGGCATCTGCAATATGCCTCGTCATCTTTACATCATCGCCGGACGGAGGTGTACCGGTGATGCATCCGATGATCTCCTGTTTAGCATCAAGCATTGCCTCCATGATGGATAAGAAGTATTCCTGACGCGTGAGGACTTTTGTTGCCCGTCCAACTTCCTTGAGCAAGGCGTCTCTCCGTTTTCCCTCATGAATGCCGTAGACGAGAAGCATGATGGTGGCGACAAGCAGCACAGATTCAAGCAGCAGCAGTCCAAATTCGATGGTCATGATAAAGTCTCCGAGAATCGCAGCCGGTTTTACCTGAGCTTCTGAATCCGCTGGGGGAATTTCAGCAAAGCCATCTAGCCCGCCTGCATCAGGCTGATGCGCAGCAATGCGCCGCCAAAAAGGACGAGCACGGCAGTCAGCATCACGAGCCGGTTTCTGTCCACACCGGGTCTGCCGGCGTACCAGTAGAGTCCGAGGGGAAAGAGAATCCCAAGGAAAACGGTTCCGCCCCAGAACATGACACCGTAAAATCCGCTCATGATCGGTGCGGCATACTGTCCGGCGACAACGATGACGGCGCCGATGATCAAGAGCTCGATGATCATGGAGACACGGTCCACCTTTTCCAGGTGTGAATAAGTTTCGCCGGCCACTCTCTTTTGCCGCGCCATCACCAGGATGATAGCGGCCGCCCCCGTCGATGCACCTGACGCGATAAAGAGGGAGCCTAAAAGAGGCGAAGTTGCTTCCCACAGCGGCCACGCTGTGACGTTCAGCAACACGCCGGGATAACCAGCCACAAAAAGACCTGTCAGCATTCCGATCACTGCATACGTCTTGCGGGGGAGGCGGTTATAAAGCTTCGCAAAGGGTGCAAAGGTGAGGCGTCCATTTATAGCCATGATGTTCAGAAACGACAGCAGCGCGAAGCCTCCATAGGCTGTTAGCCCCCATGCCCCCACGGACATAGGAGATTGCAGGTTGATGTAAGGAATGCCGTCCTTTGAATAGAAGAACAGGTGCCAGAAGCGTTCGGGCCGCCCGAGGTCGGCGATCAACAGGACAGGCGCTGCCAGGATCAGCGGGAGAGCCAGCGAGAAGGCAACACGGCCGATCTCACGCTGTCTTTCCCCGCCGTATAGTTCGGCCATGGAGCCGATAATATACGCGCCCGCCGAGACACTGCTGATATAGAAATACAGGCCGACATAGTACCATGGCCAATTTGCGACATGTGTGAAGGGATTCATTTCTTCTCCTCCTCGCTCTTTTTACTGCCCCGCTCACGGAAGCTGATCAGTGCAGCCACGCCGATGGCCGCGGCGCCCAGGACGGTGGCGGCCGTTGAAAGGGGCAGGCGTTGCTGCGGAACGACAGGATGTTCAGGCTGCCCGTATACCATGGGCCTGTCCAGGAAAAGGTAAAACACATTGAGGCCGCCGGCTTCGTCGTATCCGTAAATGTTTGCCTTGGTTTCACCGAGCGCTTTGAGTTTTGCCAGACGCGCATCGGCGATGGCTTTCAGCTCTGGGACATCGCCGAAAAGGATAGAGCCAGTGGGACAGGCTTTGGCGCACGCTGTGCCCAGGCCATTATGGATACGGTCATTGCAGAGGGTGCACTTATGGACCGTGCCCGTCTTAGGGCTCAGGGCGATCACTCCGAAGGGGCAGGACGGGACGCAGGATTTGCAGCCGATGCAGACGTCATCCTGTACGAACACGTTGCCCATGTCGGTACGGATGATGGCGCCCGTTGGGCATGAATTCAGGCAACCGGCGTCGTTGCAGTGCTTGCATGAATCACTCGAGAAGAACCAGCGTGCCACGGAACGGTCCTGACTGAACTCTTCGATGAAAAAGACATGCCGCCAGTCCGTAGCACTTAATGCGGCGGTATTGTCATAGGAATTGCCCGTAAAGTTCACGGCGATCGGATATGGCGCGCCGGGCAGTTGCCTAAAATGAGTTGGCTCTCCCTCCAGAACATTCCATTCCTTGCAAGCCACCTGGCAGGACTTGCAGCCGATGCAGACAGATGTGTCGATAAACATTCCCTTGGCCATTATGCGGCACCTCCTCTCTTGCCCGCGCGGATGTTGCAGGTAAAGACTTTCCCTTCGTGGATTGAAACGTTCGGGTCCGCCACCAGCGCACTTAAGTTATTTACCACATCGCCCCGGGCTCTTCCCTGCCAGCCCCAATGCCAGGGCAGGCCGATTTCATGAATGACTTTTTCGTTGATAACGAAAGGTCTCATGCGGCGGGTCACGAGGGCCCGTGCTTGGATCTCGCCGCGTGCCGTTTGGATTGTAACGTACTCGGCATTCTTGATGCCTCTTTCCGCGGCCAGTTCCGGTGAAATCTCACAGAATAATTCTGGCATCAACTCCGCAAGCCACGGCAGCCAGCGGCTCATCGTGCCGCTCAGATGGTGCTCGGTGAGGCGGTAGGTCGAGACAATTATAGGATAGTTCGGATCGGCTACTTTGTGGTAGGGGTTTCCTGCCACTTTCCAAGTTTTCAAAACTGGATTTGACTGCTGTTTGTAAATCGGGTTTTCCACAGGCGATTCGTAGGGCTCATAGTGTGTGGGAAGAGGACCGTCCACCAGGCCAAAGGGCGCGAATAGCCAGGCCTTGCCGTCGGGGCGCATGATAAAGGGGTCGTTTCCGCCCAGCCAGTCGAAGCCGATGCCGTTATCTTTGCCGCGGGAACCGGGCGCCTTGGTCGGCATGAAGTCAATGCCTTCACCGGAGGGCGCTATCCATTTGCCGCGAATAGGATTGCCCGCGGCATCCGGGATGCCGCTGTCGGCTTTGGGATCCCAGTAGATCAGCTTCTTCTTCTCGGACCAGGGTTTGCCGGCGGGATCGGCGGAGGCACGGTTGTACATGATGCGGCGATTGGAGGGCCAGGCAAAACCCCAGGTGGGGGAGATCCAGTTGTCGCCTTGGCGTCGCGCCGCGTTATTCTTTCCTTCCTCGGGGATGACGCCCGTGTAAATCCAGGCGCCGCATGCAGTCGAACCGTCTTCTTTGAGGTTGGCATACGTCGGAAGGGGCTTTTTATCTGCCCAGGTATAGCCGTTGATCTCTTTGAGGATCTTGTATGCCGAAGGTTCATCCTTGATGTGCCAGTTCGCGACCTCCTGAGGATCGGGGTCGAAGTTCCAGAGCAGATTCTTGATGGCCCAGTCTCTCTCCATTTTTGAATCCCCGTAAAGCTGCTGCAGATGCTTTCCGAGATGGTACGTAAACCAGCTATCGCTTCGCGCATCGTCGGGTGGATCGGCGGCCTTTTCGTGCTGCTGGATCAGACGCTGCGTATTTGTGAATGTACCTTCCATTTCAGGGACGGTGGCGGCAGGAAGGAAAAACACTTCCGTTTTGATATCTGACACCTTCAGTTCGCCTGATTGGATTTCCGGAGAGTTACGCCAGAATGCCGCTGTTTCTGTTTCGAAAAAGTCGCGCACCACCATCCAGTCCAGTTTGGAAAGGGCTTTCCTCTGGAAGCGGGCATTCTGGCCGCCCACAGCAGGGTTCTGCCCCATGACGAAAAAGCCCTTGATTCTGCCCGCGGTCATATCCACCATCATGGGCAGGTGTGAATGATCACCGGTGATCTTCGGATGGTAATTATATCCGTAATCATTTTCTTCAGTGGCGGCAGCGCCGAATTGCGCCTTGAAGTAGGAGACAGCAAACTTGGGGAAATTTCCCCAATAACTCGTGGAAATGGGTACCGCCTCCGTCAGGATGTAATCCTTCAGGGTATCGTGGACTTTACGGGCATCCGGCATATTCAGATAGCCGGGCAATGAGTGGTAGAGCGTGGCGATGTCGGTGGAACCCTGGATCGTTGCATGGCCGCGCAGCGCCAGCACACCTCCGCCAGGCCGCCCGATATTGCCCAGGAGCGACTGCAGCACACCGGCCGTACGGATGATCTGGACGCCGACCGTGTGTTGTGTCCAGCCGACGGCGTAAGTAATATTCGATGTCCTGTCGCGGCCGGAGTTATTGAGCAGAGTATTCGCAACCTTCAAAAACATTTCCCTGGGGCAGCCGCAGACGCGCTCGACCATTTCGGGCGTATAGCGCGAGTAGTGCCTCTTCAGTATCTGGAAGACGGTCAGCGGGTTCTTGAGCGTGGGGTCGGTCTTCGGCCTGCCCGGCACCCTTTGCAGAAGGAGATCCGTAAACGGCCCGACTTTAGCGGCAGGGGGCGTCGGCGCCGGATGGCGCTGGTACGACCAGGTTGCGTTCGAGTATGACTTGCCGTCCTCCGAGAGTCCGGAGAAAACGCCTTTCAAGTCTTCGGTGTCCTTGAAGTCGGGATTAATCAACGTGGCCGCGTTGGTATAGTTTACGACAAATTCCTTGAAAAACGGGTCCGTGTTCCAGCGGTTGCTGTTGATGACGTGGTTAATGATGCCGCCGAGAAAGGCGATGTCACTTCCCGCGCGGATGGGCGAATGGATGTCGCACATGGCAGAAGTGCGCGTAAAGCGGGGATCGACATGCATCAAGACCGCCCCGTGGTCGGTTTTGGCCTTGAGAGGCCAGCGGAAGGCTACGGGGTGGCACTCGGCCATGTTTGACCCCATGATCATCACGGCATCGGAATGTACGAGATCACGCGGAAAAGTCGTGGATCCGCCGCGACCGAAAGAGACCCCCAGACCGGGGACCGTGGAGGAGTGTCATATCCTGGCCTGATTTTCTACATAAACGACACCAAGGGCGTGCATCAGTTTCTGCTGAACATAGTTCCATTCGTTGTCCATGGTCGCGCCGCCCAGCGTTGCAATCGCGTATGTGTTCATCACCCGCTTTCTGACCATGTTGCCTTTACCGTCCGGAACCTCCTCATACTCGTTAAAGTTAGCGTCGCGCGTATTCTTTACGAGGTCGACAATGCGCTTCATTGCCCAATCGAGGGGCTTGTCTTCCCAGTGGTCGCTGCCCGGCGCACGATATTTGACTTTTGTCCACCGCAGGTCATTGACCGCTAGTTGGTAGGCCGCGGCGCCTTTCGGGCAGAGGGTTCCCTCGTTGACAGGGGAATCGGGATTACCCTGGATGTCGATAATTTTTCCGGTAGCGTCTATAGTGACAATCTGCGCGCAGCCGACAGCGCAATATGGGCAGACGCTCTGGACCTGCTTTCCCGATTTCATCGGGATCTGGGCCGTTTTGTCTGTCATCGCCTTCGCGTCGAGGCCCAAGGACGCAGCCTCTGAAGCTACGACCGTGCCGATTGCCGTCGATGAGATCTTCAAGAACTTCCGTCGGGAGATTTTCATTTCTAAACGATCCTCCACTCAAAAGTGTTTCAGTATTTTAATTATCACCGCATTTCATTTGCATGATTTACGGGAAAAGGTTTTTTATTTTGTACACTAAAGGTTCTTATGGAGGCAGTCTATCAGGGTGAGGTGGATTTCTGTTGGGGGAGAAATCTTATTTCTTGGTCATCCCATGGATGAACGAAAGCAGCAAGGTAACAATAAAATATACAGATTATCGGGGATTATGTTTCATCTTTACAGGAGGAATCTATTTCCGGAAAAAAGAAAAGCGTGAAGAAAGAAATTTCTTCCAGGATATCTAACTTTGAGCAGGGAAATCCAATCCCGCACGGATATGGCCTCTTGCGTCGTTCTCTCAAAAAAAATCTTTCTTCATATCCGCTGTGATGCGGCTGCCTGCGAGCAGGCTCCTGGCCAGACCCTCGATTTTTGGGAGTTCGTACTGGAAGAAATACCGGAAGGTGTAGAGCTTTCCCTGATAGAAATTCATCTCCGCTCCTGCAGGATTCATCCGTAAGGCCTTGTGGGCGGCCATGGCCTGGAGGAGCCACTGCCAGCCTATGGTTATAATGCCGAAGAATTCCAGATAAAGCGTGGCGTCCGCCAGGAAGAGGTCTATCTTTCCCTGCATGGCAAGGCCGACCAGATGCGCAGTGACCCTCTTTAGTTTGTCAACAGCTTCTTCGAGCTCCCGTGCATAAGACTGCAGGTGCGGCTCCCCATTAGCAGCGGCTATGGTCTCTTCGAACTCCCGGATGAGCAGCATAGCTGCCTCCCCGTTCTTCATGGGGACCTTGCGGCCCAGGAGGTCGAGGGCTTGAATACCCGTGGTTCCTTCGTGGATGGGATGGATGCGCGCGTCACGATAGAGTTGTTCTATGGGAAACTCATCACAGTATCCGTACCCGCCGAGACATTGCAAGGCCTGGCTCACGGCGTGGATTCCCATCTCCGCAGGATAGCTCTTGGCCACAGGCGTGAGAATCTCGAGGAGGAGGCTGTATTTCTCTTTTTCCTTTCCTTCAAGGACCTTCTCGAGATCGACATACTTGCCGCATTGCATGAGGAGTGAAAGGGAGCCTTCCACGATGGCGCGCTGGAAGAGGAGCATCCGCTTCACGTCAGGGTGCTCGATGATAGGAACTTGAGGTGACAGGGGATCCTTGGCTGCAGGCGGCCGTCCCTGAGGCCGCTCCCGGGTATATTCCAGCGCCGCATAATAGGCGGCAGAAGCAATGCCGGCGGCCGCAATTCCCACTGCGATACGTGCCTCGTTCATCAACTGGAACATTTGGGATAGTCCCCGGTTAGGCTGTCCGACAAGATAGCCCCTGCAGTCGCCGTTCTCGCCGAAGCTCAATTGGGTGATGGGCGCCCCACGGTAGCCCATCTTATGGTAGATGCCTGCCACATGGACATCGTTAAAGACGAGTCCGCCGCTTTCATCCGGTCGCATCTTCGGGACGATGAATAGAGAAATGCCCTTGACGCCGGGAGGAGCGCTTGCAACCCGCGCCAAGAGGAGATGCACGACGTTTTGCACGCCGTCGTGATCCCCTGTGGAGATAAATATTTTCTGTCCCCGTATGCGGTAGTACCCGTCGTCGCCGGGTTCAGCAAGGGTCGTTATGTCGGATAGGGAGCTTCCCGCCTGGGGCTCAGTGAGGGCCATGGTTCCTTGCCAGTCGCCGGCGTACATCCTCGGTAAATAGGCGTTGATCAGTTCGGGAGTGCCAAAGGAGTATATGAGATGGGCGGCGCCGTCCGTGAGGTAGGGATACACGCTCGCTGCGTAATTCGCTGCGGAGAAGATGAACATAGGGACGAATCCCAGAATTGCCGGAAGCTGCTGCCCGCCCAGTTCGGCAGGGGCGGTGGCGGATATCCAGCCGCCCGCGCCGCAAATCTGCATGATCTCTTTCACCTGGGGATGAACCTTCACCCGCCCATCGGCGAATACAGGCTGGTCCTTGTCCATTTCCCGTAAGACAGGTTTGAAGAGATCCCTTCCCAGTTTCAGGGCTGTTTCCAGGATCATGTCGAAGGCCTCCCGGCTGTGATCGGCATAGCGGGGATATTCGAGCAGCGAGGTCGCATCGAAGACCTCGTAGAGCAAGAATCTGATATTTCTTTCACTAACGAATTTATCAGCCAAGATTTCCTCCTTTTGCGTTCCTGAGAGAGATGACAAATTTTGATTTGCCGCACAAGTTCCGTTTCTTATTGTGGGATCTTTTTTTCTATCCTGCCGTCGATGACCAGGTCGTCGCCAAGCCTGCGGACTTTTCTGTATGCTATTTTGAGCGATTCATTTATGCTCTTGATTCCAAGGTCGCCGATTGCCTCAAGACCTTTCCCTACGATCTTGGGAGCAATAATTATGACTACTCTATCCGGTAGTTGTTCCGCCAGCATGGATGTGATGATGGCCGCCCCGCCTTCAACGAGGACGGAGGAGATATTCCTCTTTCCGAGCTCCATAAGAAGTCTCACCAGATCAACGCGGCGATCCTTACCGGTGTCAACAGCCAGCACTTCAATGCCGAGCTCCGCAAGCCGGGCGCGCTTGTCGCGGTCCGCATTATTGGTGGTTGCGATTATAGTCCTGGCCTTGTCCTGATCTTTCAGAATTCGTGCATCAAGAGATATGCGCAAATGGGAGTCGACAACGATCCTGAGGGGGCTTCTGCCTCTGACGAGACGGACAGTCAGTTCCGGATCATCCTTCGACAAGGTGCCTGAACCAACGAGGACAACGTCATGGTGGCTTCTCAATGCATGAGCAAACTTGAGTGACTGCCCGGAGCTGATCCACCGGGAATGTCCCGAGGCAGTGGCAATCCTGCCGTCGATGCTCTGGGCGAACTTGAGTGTTACGAAGGGAATTCCCGTCTGCATGAACTTGAAAAACCTTTCATTGAGTTCCCTGCACGATTCTTCCAGGACGCCCACCGTCGTACTTATGTCGTGACGCTTGAGGGCTTCGATGCCTTTGCCTGCAACTACGGGATTGGCATCAGGGGTTCCTATGACCACCCTTCTTGGTTTAGCGGCAATAACGCTTTCTATGCAGGGAGGCGTCTTCCCGTAATGAGTACAGGGCTCGAGGTTAATATAGATGGTCGCGCCCTTGATGAGTTCGCTGGCATGATTGATGGCATTAATTTCGGCGTGGTTGCCGCCGAATTTCTGATGATACCCCTCTCCGATAATCCGGCCCCTCTTAACAATAACGGCGCCGACCATGGGATTGGGGCTCACCCATGCCTCTCCTCTGTGGGCGAGCTTAAGGGCCCGTTCCATATAGAATTCATCAGTCACGATGCGTCTACCTCCTTGTGTCTTCCGCATTTTATACCATGCCCGTCATGGATGTAAAGGATGAATAATAAAAGAATCTTTCTGTTGTTGAGCATGCTCTAATGTGATATAGGAATGCGCGATTATCGCTTTTGAGATTGACCTCTGGTCAATCAGCTATCTTAGATTTTGCACTGAGGACAGGCGTGACGCCGGTCCTCACAAAAAGGAGAGGAAATTATGAAGGGTGTTGTCTTAGCGGGAGGTTTGGGCAGTCGCATGTATCCTCTTACAAAGGTTACCAATAAACATCTCCTCCCAGTTTACAATGAACCCATGATTTATTATCCCATAAAGATACTGGTGAATGCCGGCATCAATGACATCATGATTGTTACAGGCGGAAACAATGCCGGCGAATTTCTGAAACTCCTGGGAAACGGGGCGGAATTCGGCCTCAGACATCTCAATTATACATATCAGGAGGGAGAGGGGGGAATCGCGGCAGCCCTGAGCCTTGCAGAGTTTTTTGCCGATGAAGGGAAGATTGTTGTCGTCTTAGGGGATAATATCATAGAGAAGAATGTCAGAAAGGCAGTTGAAGCTTTTGAGAAACAGAAAGACGGGGCCCGGATCATGCTGAAAGAGGTGCCTGACCCCAAGAGATTCGGCGTTCCCGTTTTCGATGGCAGGCGTATCGTCCGCGTTGAAGAAAAGCCGGCAGAGCCGAAATCGCAGTATGCCGTCATCGGTATCTATATGTATGACAGGAGAGTATTTGACTTCATCAAGGCTCTGAAGCCGTCAGAGAGAGGGGAACTGGAGATTACGGACGTTAATAATTTCTATATCAACGAAGGTAGAATGGAGTGGGATATTCTTGATGGCTGGTGGAGCGATGCAGGGACATTTGAATCACTGCAATATGCCGGGAACATGGTGGCGCAGACGGGAGCAAACAAGATGTGAGGGGATCGAATATGATCGAAGGTGTCATTATAAAAAAGCTGAAGGTCATACCTGATGAGCGGGGCAGATTGATGGAGATCCTGCGCGCAGATGATGAGATGTTTAAAAAATTCGGTCAAGTATATATGACGACAGCCTACCCTGGAGTCGTAAAGGGATGGCATTATCATAAGAAGCAGTATGATAATATGGCCGTTGTAAAAGGCATGATGAAAATTGTTCTTTACGACGGCAGGCTGGACTCTTCGACATATGGTGAGATAAATGAATTCTTTGCGGGCGAACATGATCCCGTTCTGATACATATCCCGCCTTTCGTTTATCACGGGTTCAAATGCATTTCCCAGGAAGAGGCCGTGGTCGTCAATACACCCACAGAGGCATATGATTACAGGGAGCCCGATGAATTCAGGATGCATCCCCATGATAACGATATTCCTTATGAGTGGGACCGGAAAGACGGCTGATGCAGATAATCGGGTAAACCGTTCAAAAAATCGTTAGACGATCGTTATTGCAGGAAGTAAAGCGACCGCAGGTTGGTGCACCTTCTTGCGAAAAATAGGCGAAAGGCATTGACAAGGTTTGTATGGACGCATTTCTGTATATCTTTCTCGCGTGCGTGGGCGCCGCCATTGGGAGTTTTCTCAATGTCTTGATATTCCGGATTCCTGAAGGGCAGTCTATCGTTCTTCCATCTTCCCACTGCCAGAAGTGCGGTCATGGCATAAGGGTTTACGACAACATCCCCATCATCAGCTATGTTATTCTGCGGGGTAAATGCAGGGACTGCCATGATAAGATATCTTTGCAATACCCCATCGTGGAGGCGATTACGGCAGTTATGTCGCTCCTCCTTTTTGTAAAATTCGGTCTGAGTTTCAAATACCTCGCATCTTTCATCTTCACCTGTGCATTGATCGTCATCACATTCATCGACCTCCGTCACCAGATAATCCCCGATGTCATCAGTCTGCCGGGGATACCTGTCTTCTTTTTCCTTGCCGTTTTCGTTATGAACCTAACTGTTTGGGAATCGCTCCTCGGGATTTTCATCGGCGGCGGGAGTCTCTTTCTGATTGCCTTCGTTTATGAGATTATCACGAAAAGGGAGGGCATGGGGGGAGGGGATATCAAGCTGCTTGCCATGCTTGGCGCTTTCTTGGGTTGGAAGTCTTTGTTTTTTGTCTTGTTTGTAAGCTCCCTGCTTGGCGCCGTAGTCGGCATATCGGCTATGATTATGAAGGGGCAGGATACTAAGTATGCCGTGCCTTTCGGTCCTTTTCTGTCTGTGGCTGCTGTTGCCTATCTCTTTGTGGGCGCGGCCGTGACGAAGTTTCTCTTCTTTTACTATTGACGTTCTTATCAAAATTTCTTGACTTCGATGTAGTATGAATATACCGTACTAAACAACGAGGAAAAGCGCGGAGAAAGGCGGTCGAACGGCGTGACTGCCGGGGCTGATTCGTGATCTGCTTGGTTTGGCTTTTGAATCCTGTTATACAAATAAGAGGTTGGCCACATGGCCAACTTTTTTAGTATGGATAATAATGGGTTTCTTCGCCGCTGCGATTCCCGAGTTTGAAAGATCTTCGGATGAGAGGGGTATCTTACGGAAGAAAGTGTGTGGTTAAATGAAGGATAGATTGCAAACACTGCTGGGAGAAGCCGTAAGGGCCTGTATCGAAAAAAAGTTGATAGAGGCAGAGGCTGTCCCCGGCATTGAAATCAATATATCGAAGGACGCCGGTCACGGTGACTATGCCTCCAATGTGGCGATGGTGCTGGCATCCCGTGCGAAGGGTAAAATGCCGCCGCGACGGATTGCAGAGATCATCTCGAAGAATATCAGCGGCGGCGATGACATACTGGCAAAGGTCGAAATTGCAGGGCCCGGATTTATGAACTTCTTCATACGGGAGGACGTATGGTCTACCCTCCTTCGCGATGTTGATGAACTTGGCGATCGGTATGGCGCCTCTCATTCCGGCAAAGGGAAGAAAATACATTTAGAATTCGTCAGCGCCAATCCCACCGGACCTCTGCACATAGGACATGCGAGAGGCGCTGTTGTTGGCGACGTCATTGCGAGTATCCTTGAGGCGTCAGGGTATTCGGTCTTTTGCGAGTATTATATTAATGACACGGGCAACCAGATGAACAATCTGGGGAAGTCCGTTCTTTTTCGTTATCTCGAGATGCTCGGCGAGGATGTGGAGTTTCCTGAAAGTTGCTATCAGGGGGACTATATCCGAGATCTGGCCAAGGAAATTATTTCAAGAGAGGGTGACGGCTATCGTAACATAAATCAGGAAGAGACCATCCGCATTTTTACCGAATATGCGGCACGTGAAATATTAAAGGGCATAAAGGACGATTTGAAGGCCTTCGGCGTAGTTTTTGACAATTACTTCAGCGAGAAGGATCTTTACAAAGATGATGGAGTAGCAAAGCTGCTTGCCGCTCTTGAGAAGAGCAAATTCATTTACAACGATGGGGAAACGGTCTGGTTCAGGACGACCGCTTTTGGGGACGAGAAAGACAGGGTAGTCATAAGAAAGAGCGGAGAGCCCACGTACTTTGCCGCGGATATAGCCTACCATCAGAACAAGTACGGGCGCGGCTTCGATAAACTTATCGATGTCTGGGGGGCCGATCATCATGGATATATCCCGCGGATGGTAGCCTGTATCGAGGCGCTTGGCCATGAAAAGGAATCCCTGAAGATTGTTCTGGTGCAGCTCGTGAGTCTCTTGCGGGATGGGAAGCCCGTCGCCATGTCCACGCGTGCAGGCGAGTTTGTAACCCTGAAAGAAGTCATCGATGAAGTAGGAAAAGACGCAGCAAGGTATAATTTCCTGATGAGGCGCTCGGATAGCCACCTGGATTTCGATCTGGAACTGGCAAAGAGGCAATCGAGTGAAAATCCCGTCTACTATGTGCAGTATGCCCATGCGAGAATTTGCAGCATCATG
This sequence comes from Syntrophaceae bacterium, assembly GCA_003153775.1. GTDB lineage: Bacteria > Desulfobacterota > Syntrophia > Syntrophales > UBA2185 > Fen-1135. The sequence continues at coordinate 143,559 of PMBI01000083.1, forward strand.
AGAAATGCCGATGAACGGGGATACAAAATGCCCGCGTATGACGAAGTGGATTTAAGCTTCCTGACTCTGCCAGAGGAGATTAACTTGATCAAGACAATCTCCCGGCTTCCCGAAGTGGTTGAAGGTGCGGCGCTGTCCCTCGAACCGCACCGCTTGACGTTTTACCTCAATGATCTTGCAGCTCTCTTCCATAGCTATTATAACAAACATAAGGTCCTTTCTGATGATAAAGGTCAGAGCACGGCGAGACTTTTCCTGGCAAAATCAATTCTGACCGTGCTCGGCAATGCCTTAAGGATACTGGGAGTTTCAGCACCGGAAAAAATGTGAAAACAGTAGAAGTGCGAAATGACATCCAAGAATGTTCGTATATTTGAACTGAAACTTGGCAAACGGGCGTTGATCCTATTTATCGCGGGAATGTCCTGTTTGCTTTTTGTTGTTTTTCTGTTCGGTGTTACGGTCGGCAAGGATATTGATACCTACCCGGAAAGATATTCGCACGGTTTCCGGGGCATGATGATGGAAAAGCTTGGCTGGTCGTCGAACAGGACGGAGACTGCAGTGTCCGCGGGCGAAACAGCGACAGAAACCGTCAAGGCAGGGGTGGAAGAAATTGTGCCGGAATCAAAAAAGGCGCCTGCAGCAGCAGCGCCTGATGAAAAGCAGCCTCCGGTTCCCGCCGTCACACAAGCGGAAATAAAACCGCCTGTCGAGCAGGAGAAATATCAGATACAGGTTGGTTCTTTCAAGGAAAAGGAAAAAGCGGACCAGCTGTGTAAGAAACTTACAGGCCTTGGGTTCTCTCCCAAGGTCGCCGAAATGCGGGTGCCGAAAAAGGGGAAGTGGATGCGCATAACCCTTGAGGGTTTTGAAAGTCGGGAAGATGCGCAGAAGGCGGCGGAGCGTGTGGCAAGAAAGATCAAGGGACTCAACTGTGTCGTTCTTAGAACGGGAGCAAAGAATAACTGAGATCAGCAGATATGTGGCGGTGAGTGCGAGTAATGTTTGAGACGCTGACGGAAAAATTGGAAGACGTATTTAAGAAACTCAAGCGAAGAGGTCGCCTTGATGAAGATAATATTGTCTCCGCCTTGAGAGAAATACGTATGGCCCTCCTCGAGGCGGATGTCAATTTCAAAGTTGTCAAAGACTTTATAGATGACGTTAGGTCGAGGGCTGTTGGGCAAGAGGTTCTGGACAGTATTACACCCGGCCAGCAGGTCGTGAAGATCGTCCATGACCGGCTCGTGGAGCTATTGGGAGGAAGAAGCACTCAACTGAAACTATCCGGCCGCCTTCCTGCTCCGGTAATGATGGTCGGTCTTCAGGGATGCGGTAAAACTACGACAGCCGTCAAGCTTGCGCGGCATCTGGTCAATCAAGGCAGGAGGGTGTACCTCGTTTCGTCGGACGTATACAGGCCGGCAGCCATAGAACAATTGCGGGTCTTGGGCGAGAAGATAGACGGTGTGGGGATATATGCCTCTGCAGATATTCATGATCCGGTGAGGATGTGCGTGCAGGCCGTCGATGAGGCAAGGAGCAACGGCTATGAGGTGATTATCATCGATACGGCCGGCCGGCTTCATATAGACGATGAAATGATGGACGAACTGAAAAGGATAAAGGATGCCGTTAATCCCGCCGAAATTCTTCTTGTCGCAGATGCCATGACGGGCCAGGATGCCGTCAATGTGGCGGGAAAATTTAATGAGCTTCTCGGCATCGACGGCGTTATTATGACCAAGATGGACGGAGATGCGAGGGGCGGCGCAGCTCTCTCGCTTCAGGCGGTCATCGGCAAGCCCATAAAGTTCATCGGTGTCGGCGAAAAAATAGATGCTTTAGAGGTCTGTCATCCCGAGCGCCTCGCGTCACGGATCTTAGGCATGGGTGATATCCTGACCTTTGTCGAAAAGGCACAGGCTACAGTGGATGAAAAACAGGCGCGGGAGCTCGAGAAGAAAATCAGGAAGAATGAATTTACCCTTGAGGATTTCCGGGACCAATTGAAACAGATCAAGTCGATGGGGTCTATAGGCGACATCATGGGCATGATTCCCGGATTGGGAAAACTCAAAGGCCTGGCGCATGCGACACCTGATGAGAAGGAAATGATAAGAACCATGGCGATAATTGATTCCATGACGAGGAAGGAACGTTCGAATTATCTTTTAATCGACGGCGAAAGGAGAAAAAGGATAGCGGGAGGAAGCGGAACTACGGTCCAGGACGTCAACAGGCTGTTGAAAAATTACGCTGAGATGAGGAAGATCATGAAAAAGCTGACGTCAAAGGCGGGAATGAAATCGTTTCGCAGGGGCAATTTACCCTTTTAATTAAATGAAAAATGAACTATAATAAAAATTCTTCCTTTATAAATAAACGTATGTATGACGAATTACAATAATTTTCAGGAGGTGATAGATAACAGGAATGGCAGTTAAGATAAGGTTGGCGCGGCTTGGTGGAAAAGGCAGGCCCTATTATAGGATTGTGGTAGCCGATTCTGAATCTCCGAGGGATGGCAGATTTCTGGAGATCCTGGGAAGCTATAATCCTCAAAAAGATCCGGCGGAGGTTGTCCTGAAAAAGGAACGTGTTGTCGATTGGCTTTCAAAAGGGGCCATACCCACTTTGACGGTTTCCCAGTTGTTTGCGAAGAAGGGGATCACGAAGTGAACATAGTTGAAACGAATGTGGCCATGTCTTGAATTTCGAAATTGAATTCGGTAGCGAGCGCATTCCCCGCGGCTTGCTGCGGGGTAAGCGAGCGAATGACGAAATATTATTCCTTAAGAATCGAAGATTCTGCGCAGCTTGCTGCGGAGAGATTCAATGGTTTTTCGGTTGAGGTCTATTGCAGATGGATTTATTGCATAAGTAACCCGTGGAGGTTGTGACGATGAAAGAGTTGATCAAGTACATAGCTCAGTCTTTGGTGGATAGTCCGGATTCCGTGGAAGTATCCGAAGTGCTTGGTGAGCAGACTTCTGTGATCGAACTTAGAGTTGCGAAGGAAGACCTTGGAAAAGTCATCGGTAAACAGGGAAGAACCGCAAAAGCCATGAGGACGATTTTAAGTGCGGCATCGACGAAGCTTCGCAAGAGAGCAGTCTTAGAAATTATTGAATGAACCCAACTCAGTTCTTTGAAATTGGCAGGATTGTCAAGTCCTGCGGTCTTAAGGGCCTTATGAAAGCGGTGTCGTATCTTGAATCAGATGAGAAACTTCGCAACCTCGACGAACTATATATGGGTTACGGTAATGACAGGAAGGGGCCTTTCAAAGCGAAGGGCGTCCGGAGCAGGGGAAAGAGCTTTTTTCTCGAAATAGAAGGTGTCGGAAATATCGAGAGTGCGAATGCATTTATTGGTTGCTCGGTACTAATTCCCGCGGATAGACTGGAAGAATTGCCCAAAGGCGAATATTACTGGCGGGACATGATAGGCCTTAAAGTGGTTACGGAGGATGGCCACTTTATAGGCGTAATTGAGTCTATTTTCCCGACAGGGAGTAATGACGTTTACGTTTGCAGCGGGGGAGAAAGGGAGGTTCTACTGCCAGGCATTGCCGATGTGATACGAGAAATTGATATCGATCGGGGAGTGATGGTTGTAAAACTGCTTGAAGGTTTATAGAGGGCCATGATCAGGTTTGATATCCTATCCATCTTCCCCGAGATGTTTGAATCCCCGCTTGATCACAGTATCTTGAAAAGAGCGCAGGAGAAGGGGATGGCTGAAATCCATCTCCACAACATCCGCGACTACGCCTTCGATAAGCACAGAGTGACAGATGACGCCCCTTACGGAGGAGGCGGCGGCATGGTCATGAAGGTGGAACCAATAGACAATGCTCTCGCTTCAATCGTTCCCTCGAGAGATGATACACTGGTAGTTCTTCTGAGCCCCCAGGGAGAAACGTTCAATCAGAAAATTGCGGAGGAAATGTCCCGTTATTTTCGCATTGTTCTCGTGTGCGGGCACTACGAGGGCGTGGACGAAAGGGTAAGGAGCCATCTGGTTGACAGGGAGATTTCGATAGGCGATTTTATTTTGACGGGCGGAGAGCTTTCGGCTATGGTCGTCATTGACGCCGTTGCCCGTCTGATCCCGGGCGTCTTGGGAAATAGTGACTCCGCATCTTATGATTCGTTTTCTACCGGTTTGTTGGAGTATCCCCACTATACGCGTCCCGGCAGCTACCGGGGCTGGCAGGTTCCTGAGGTGCTGCTGTCGGGTAATCACCGTGAGATTGAGTCATGGCGCAGGAAGGAATCGCTGACAAGAACATATTTGAGGCGGCCGGACTTGCTGGGGAAAATAGAACTATCTGATGAGGACATAAAAACGCTCGAAGATATCAAAAAAGATTTGTGAGAGATGTTATTAAGGAGGAATTTTCGATATGAATGCAATGGAAATGCTTGAAAAAGAGCAGATGAGAGGGGACATTCCCGGTTTCAAGCCCGGCGATACAGTCAGAGTGTATGTAAGAATTGTGGAGGGACAGAAGCAGAGAATACAGGCCTTTGAAGGCGTTGTCATTCGCAGAAGACGAGGCGATTGCAGGTCGAGCTTCACAGTGAGGAAGGTTTCCTACGGTGTAGGAGTCGAAAGGACATTTCCCCTGCACTCACCCGTCATAGATAGGATCGAGGTAGTCAACCGCGGCAAGGTAAGGCGTTCCCGCCTGTACTACTTGCGTGGTCTAAGAGGGAAAAAAGCAAGAATCAAAGAGATGGGTAAATAGGTATTAAAAAGCCGTGTACAGAGGAAGTTCCCCGCATCGCTAAATCTGCACGGTCAGAGATGCGGGAAGCCTTTCCCGTCTTTGGTCAGTCCTTCAGAACCGCGTTTGCAGGTTTCTTATCCCGACTATGAACAGTTTCGAAAGGCGAGCCCATCAACTCGGTTACAGATCAATAGCTGGCATTGATGAGGTGGGCAGAGGCCCACTCGCGGGTCCGGTCGTCGCCGCGGCCGTGATACTCCCGGCCGATTACAAGAACAGGGAAATTAAAGATTCGAAGCAGCTTACGGCTAAGAAAAGAGACAGACTTTCCGAAATAATAAGGCAAGACGCCATCTCCATCGGCCTCGGCGTTGTCGAGGCTTCGCTCATTGACGAATGGAACATATTCCAGGCGACACTCGCGGCCATGAAAGAGGCCACATTGAACCTTTCCGTAACGCCTGATTATCTGCTCATTGACGGATTACATCGCATCTTTGTCTCCATTCCCCAGGAGCCCATTGTCAAAGGCGACGCTCGCAGCGTCTCCGTAGCGTCTGCCTCCATCATTGCCAAAGTCTCCAGAGACAGGATCATGGAGATCTACGATCGCCAGTTCCCCCAGTATAATTTTTCCAAGAACAAAGGCTATGCTACAGCGGAACATAGAGAAGCGCTCAAGAAGCATGGGCATTGCAAGATTCATCGAAGATCTTTCATAGTTAAAGACAAAAGTCTACTCCACATAAACGCCGAAATGGAGTTTTGAGAGTTAGGGCTTTGAATAAGTTCTTCGCCGCTCGGAACCTTCTTAAAGCTTCTTAATATATTAAAAAGATCCTGTGACAGTGGATGTAAGCATGAAGGGTTCTGAGAGGATACGAACCGGCAAGAAGGGAGAGGATATTGCTGTTGCCTATTTGAAGGGTAAAGGCTATCGGATCATCGAACGCAATTACAAGTGCCCTTTGGGAGAAATTGACATTGTGGCAAAAGACGGGGGCGCGATCGTCTTTGTGGAGGTTAAAAGCAGAAAATCGGAAGAGTTCGGCGATCCCCAGCTTGCCGTGGGATTGGAAAAGCAGAAGAAGATTTCAAAGATTTCCCTCACGCATTTAAAAGAGAAACACCTCTATCCCTGCAACGCGAGATTCGACGTTGTGGCGATCAAGATGCTGCCTGACGGGAGCACTCTCGAGCTCATACAAAACGCCTTCGAACTTGTCGTCTAATTCCACCCTATATCTTAATCAATCCCTGCCTTCGACTCTGAGCCTTTGACCTAAAGGTAGGGGGCCACGAGGGTCTTTACGTACCGTGCCATGGCAACGCAGGAGGTTAATCCGGGAGATTCAATGCCGATGAGATTTATCAATCCGGGATATCCTATGTCGCTCTCATCCTTGATAATGAAGTCGCGGTACGCTTCACCGGGACCCTGCAGTTTGGGGCGGATGCCGCACATCTCCGGATGGAGGTGTTCCGGCTTGATCCCGGGCAGGTAATTTTGGATGGATTGATAGAACGATTCCCTCCTACCTTCATCTATGCTGTATTCGATTTCGTCTATGTACTGGCTGTCCGGGCCGAACTTGATTCGGTTGCCCAGATCGAGCGTGGCATGGATGCCGAGGCTTTCCGTATTTTCCGGGGGCACGGGATAAACCAGATGATTCAGTTTCGGAGCGGGCGAGACGGAAAAATAATTTCCCTTGCAGTATTTCAGACGGTATCCGTGCCTTTCGATGTCAATGCCGGCCATGGCGGCGATACTGTCGGAATAGAGACCGGCGCTGTTGATTACGACCCTTGTGTGAAAGCGGTATTCTCCCCCGTTTGTTTCCAGTTCATAGATGCCGTCTTTGGCGCGAATGGCTGTCACCTTCGAGCGGAGAGCGACCACGGCGCCGTTCTTTCCGGCGCTTATTGAGAAAGAACGCATCAGGCTATGGCTGTCGATAATCCCGGTCGACGGAGAATAGATGGCGGCCTTTGCGCTGACTTCCGGTTCGAGGGTCAAGGCTTGCTTCTTTCCCAGCAGGGTGAGATCGAATACGCCATTTCCCTCGGCGTGCATCTTTATTTTTTCGAGCCGCTCACATTCCGCATCGTTGACAGCGACAATCAGTTTGCCTGTGCGCTTATGAGGGATGTTTCGTTTCCTGCATAGGTCATAGAGGAGCCGGTTTCCCTCTGTACACAAGGAGGCCTTGAGAAAGCCGTGGGGGTAGTAAATGCCGGCGTGTATGACCTCACTGTTGCGACTGCTTGTCTCCTGGCCGCAGCCGTCATTTTTTTCAAGGAGCAATACCCGCTTATACTTTGCAGAAAGCTCTTCTGCAATGGAGAGGCCCACTACTCCGGCGCCGATGATGGTAATATTCAGATAGTCGATGGCGGTCATTGACATCAGGATTGGGTTAATGCCGGTTTGCCGGTAGGATAGACATTGAAGCCGATATCAAAGCATCGCTTGTGGTCAATGATGTTCCTCCCGTCAAAGATGGAGGCCGGCTTGGTCATGTTATCATATATTTTCTGAAAGTCGAGGTTCCGGTATAAATCCCACTCCGTCAGTATGGCGATAGCGTGGCATCCCTCGGCTGCCTTGTAGGGATCTTCTATGAAGCTAACCTTTCCGTCCACGCCTGCCAGGTCTGCCTTGGCATTCTTCAGTGCTTTCGGGTCGGTGATGATGATCTCGGCCTTTTCCTCCAACAGCCTTCTGGTGATGCAAATGGCGGGGCTTTCCCTCGTGTCACCGGTGTTTGCTTTGAATGCAAAACCGAAAAGGCAGATCTTCTTGCCGGCAAGCGTGTTGAACATGGCGGTCAGCATATTCAATACGAAGCGCTCCTGCTGATACTGGTTGATTCTGACGACACTTTCCCAGTAGTCGGCAACGTCATGGAGACTATAATGCCGGCAGAGATAGACCAGATTGAGGATGTCCTTCTTAAAGCAGGAACCACCGAAGCCGACACTCGCGTTGAGATACTTGCTGCCGATCCGGCTGTCCATCCCAACGGCCTTTGCCACCTCCGTGATATCAGCGTCCGTCTTTTCGCAGAGTGCCGAGATTGCATTTATAGATGATATTCTCTGCGCCAGAAAGGCGTTCGATACGATTTTGGAGAGTTCACTGCTCCAGATATTGGAAGTGATGATCTTTTCCCGAGGCACCCAGTTGGCATAGATTTCCACAAGGGCCTCCCTGGCTGCTAATCCGCTTTTTGTGTCCTGGCATCCTATGAGGATACGATCAGGATTTTCAAGATCCGTCATAGCCGAGCCTTCGGCGAGAAATTCAGGATTGGAAAGGACATCGAACGAAAGAGAACTCTTCGTATAGTTAAGTATTCTTTCCATGGCGAGAGCGGTTTTTACAGGAAGGGTGCTCTTTTCTATGACTATCTTTGACGACTGCGAATACTGGAGGATCTGTCTCGCTGTTTTTTCCCAGTACTGCAAGTCTGCCGCCATGCCCGCACCCGCTCCGAATGTCTTGGTCGGCGTATTGACGCTGACGAAGATGATGTCGTTGTCCCTGATGCCGCCTTCGATATCGGTGCTGAAAAAGAGGTTCTTGCCTCTCGTTGCCTTAACTATTTCACCGAGCCCCGGTTCATAGATGGGTAGATCGTCGGAATTCCATTCCGCAATGCGGGTCGGATTGACGTCGACAACTGTGATCCTGTATCGGGGACATTTGTATGCTATCATAGCCATTGTCGGGCCGCCTACGTACCCGGCGCCGATACACAAGATATTTTTCTTGAATTTCATGGGAGCCTCTAATCTTCAGACTACTTTGCGAAAATATTCAATTGTCCGCTCCAGGCCTTTCTCCAAATTTACATGCGGCTGCCAGCCCAGTATCTTCCTGGCCAACGAAATGTCGGGGTTTCTCTGCATGGGGTCATCCTCGGGCAGGGGCCTATGCACAATCTTCGAGCGGTTTCCTGTCATGCCTATAACGGTCTTTGCCAAATCCATGATTCTGAACTCGTGCGGATTCCCCAGGTTTACAGGACCGAGGAAACTGTCGGCACTTTCCATCATTGAGACCAGACCGTCCACCATATCGTCAACATAGCAGAACGATCTGGTATGAGACCCGTCGCCGTATACTGTGATATCTTCGCCTTTCAACGCCTGAATCACGAAGTTGCTGACTACGCGCCCGTCGTTCAATGCCATACGCGGACCATAGGTGTTGAATATTCTGGCAATCTTCACTTTAACGTTGTTCTGGCGGTGGTAATCCATCATGAGGCATTCTGCGGCCCTTTTCCCCTCGTCGTAACAGCTTCTCGGTCCTACAGGGTTGACCCTTCCCCAGTATCCTTCCTTCTGCGGATGCATGTCGGGGTCTCCGTATACCTCAGAGGTCGATGCCTGGAGAATCTTCGCATTGAGGCGCTTCGCCATGCCGAGGGCATTGATGGCCCCCATCACATTGGTCTTAATCGTCTTGATAGGGTTGTGCTGGTAGTGCACGGGCGAAGCCGGACAGGCGAGATTATAGATATGATCCATCTCGAGGAAGATCGGGTTGATGATGTCGTGCCTGATTAATTCAAAACGGGGGTTTGCAAGGAGATGAATTATATTATCCTTGCTCCCGGTAAAAAAATTGTCCAGGCATAGAACCTCGTTGCCATGCTCGATAAGTTTATCGCAAAGGTGGGAACCTAAGAACCCTGCACCGCCTGTAATTAGTATACGCTTCATGTTGGTTTATGCCGGGGATATTTTCATATCCCCGGTATTTTTGTTCAGAACCGTTTTCTCCCGCTCTTCATCGCAGCCTGGAGTTTTTGTTTTGATGGTTTTTTTTCGTCAGGTTTGGTATTAAACGAAAACCGTCTCGATATGTCAATAAGAAAACGTGCTCAAGGCCATTTAAATTGTTCAATGTGTTTGACTTAATCTATCTTCCTTATGGGCAATAATATCAAAAAAGGCGCGCTTTACATCGTGGCAACCCCTATTGGGAACCTCGAGGATATAACCCTCCGGGCCATACGGGTTCTCAGGGAGGTTGGCGTTATTGCGGCCGAGGATACGAGAAGGACAAGGAAACTATTGGGAGCTTATCGGATTGACACGCCGATGACCAGTCTCTACGATCGTATCGAGGATAGGAAGAGCAGCATTCTGATCTCTAAGATGAATGAGGGTATCGATGTGGCGATAGTATCGGATGCCGGCACACCCGGCATATCCGATCCCGGTTATGTTCTTATCAGTAAGGCTATTGCCGAGGGAATTAGGATCATTCCCGTTCCGGGTGCGTCAGCGGTTGTCACGGCTCTCTCCGTATCCGGTCTGCCCACGGATTCTTTCGCCTTTTATGGCTTCCTGCCGTCGCGGTCCGGCAAGAGAAAGCAGTTCTTATCTACCATCAAGGACGAAGCGAAGACCCTGGTATTCTATGAATCCCCTAAGAGGCTCATAGAGTCGCTTCGCGATATTGGCGAAGTCCTCGGAAATCGAAATGTTGTCGCACTGAGGGAAATGACGAAAGTCTTTGAAGAAGTCATGCGGGGAACAGTGCGTGAAATGATTAATCAGCTGCAGGGAAGGGTTGTCAAAGGCGAAGTTACGCTGGTCATAGAGAGGGGAGACAAGACCCCGTCTTTGTTTTCCGATGCGGATATTCTGGCGCAATACGATGAGTTGAGGAAGGATTCCGATTCTTCCCGAAGGGATATCATCGAAAAACTCGCCAAAGAATTGGGAATCCCCAAGAAAAGGGTGTACAGGCTGGCGGCGAAGCATATTTGATGGGACAAGAACGGCCCTACTATTTCCTTGAACAGTTCCCGCAGGTATGATAACTCACTAATGTTCCGGCATATATATAAGGCAGGTGCGAAGTTTCAAATGTCGCACGCAAGATGGGAGTGTTTATGGATGCGATATCCAAACATTTGGTTGGTGTGTTACGGGAAGGCAGCAAGGAAAACGTTCCGGATACGAGAACTGGAGATGTCCTTGTAGAGGGCCGTCTATTGAAGCCAGATGACAGGATCTACGACCTTGTTGACGTAGTGGATGACGACGCCGGCGCTGAAGCCAAACACGAGCGGGAAATCATTGTGATCGATGGTCGGGTGTACGAGAGAGTATCGAGACCGGGAGAGGAAGTCCATGATCTCGCGGATGCTGTGGAAACGGGTTCCGGCGGATATCTTCATGATCCGGGACTTAATGATGAAATAATGAAAAGGGTCAGTGAAATTGCTGAAAAGATTGCGAAGGAGATAGTTCCTGAGATTGCCGAGAAAGTTATCAGAGAAGAGATTAACAAGTTGAAGAGATGAATCGGCTTCTTATTATTGTATTAATGATTGCGGCCTGTACTTTCCTCCGGATCCCTGAGGGATCTTCACAGGATGACGGCAATATCTGGACGGTCGAGACAGAGGGTACGGGACTGATAATAAACAATGATTTAGCCAGTGCTCGAAGTAACGCCATCAATGATGCTTTGCGAAGCGCTGTAGAACGGGCAGTAGCATCCTTGATGCCTCTCCGGACGCTTGATAATAAAGAGTCTCAGGCGATCAGAGACCGGATATATGCAAAGAGTGACCAGTATATCCACGATTACAAAATCAGCAGCGAGCGACAGATCCCAAAAGTCTATGCCGTTAATGTCAGATCAGCGGTATTTATAAGTAGTATAAGAGATGATCTTCATACCCTCGGGCTTCTCAAGATCGAAAAGGATAAGATTCCGTCAACGGAGATAGCGGTTACGGTAAAAGGCCTGACAAGTTGTGCCGAATATATAAAAGCCAGGGAGCTGCTCGCGACAAAGGTGAAGGGCGTAAGAAATGTTTATCAGCATCAGATCGCCTGGGGTACGGCGAGGCTGAGCCTGGATTTTCAGGGACCGGTTCAGTCGTTGTCGGATGAGCTTATAAGGACGGGGCATTTTTCTCTGGTAAGTGGTCTCACAGGTCAGAATGATTTTGAGGTCACCTTTTTGAAATAGAAATGAGGCTGATATGATCCTTTCCATAGAGGCCTTGAGGGCCCGCGGATTAATGAGAGTGAGGCTTAGATATTGATGGGTCGGTTTTATCGGATGTTCGTGATGATAGGTATATTAATAGCAGTGCAGGGCTGCGCGTGGAAGCAGCCCTACACTGTGAATCCCGACTACAGCAAGAAAGGAACAAGGCTTATTGCCATATTGCCTGTGAATATGAAATCAGGTGATGTTAGAGCCGGCCAGATGCTCAGGGAAATGGTTCTTAGTGAACTTTATTTCAAAGGCTACCCCAAAGTTCCGTTGCAAGGCATAGATGAAAAACTCGGCAAGATATATAAGGGCAATATGGATTTCAAGAGAGAGAATATTCCTCCCAAGGCCATAGGTGACCTACTTGGTGTCGATGCGGTACTGTATGCTTCTTTGGAAGAATGCTCCACCGACTTTTCATTTGTTTACGCGCCTACACGCGTCGCGGTTTTTTTCGAACTGCGTAGTGCAAAGACGGGGGAAACTCTCTGGAGTTATCGTAATAAAACCGTCAGAAGGAATTATGGAATCTCGCGGGAAGAGCTTGTGATGGAGTCGTGCCAGGTCTATGAACCGGCCATGCAGGAAGTTGTAGACAAGGCCATGCAGACTCTGCCCGATGGTCCTGATTCTCCGGGATGACGTAGCCCACAGCCTTTTGAACATGGACAAGACTGAGGACAAGCTCCGTATCCTTTCCGGATTGCGGGTTCGGGTGTGTATATTTGACCATGAATAAGGAGACGCAGATGAAGAAAATAATACTTTTTTTGTGCGTGGTGTCATTTGTGTTGGCTGGTTCTCACTTGCTCGCGGCAAAGAGAATTATGGAGCTCAAGATCGGCAGAGGTGAAGCAAAAGTAAACGTCATGGAGGGATCGGCTCAGATTCTTCAAGCGGGGAAAAAGACATGGCGTCCGCTGAACTTGGGAGATATTCTCAGAGGCGGCGATGAAGTTAATACGGGTTCTAAAGCGAGATTGGAACTCGTCTTACCCGACTATTCCGCAGTGCGTTTTGCAGGTAACTCCCATTTTAAGGTCCTTCAGGTTGATTCCGGCGGTGATACCACATCAAGGAATATGAAGTTTCATTTAGCTGTAGGAAGGACCTGGGCCAATGTGAGCAAGGCCGTGGGAAAAAAGGGTCAGTTTGAGCTGCGGTCCGAAAATGCCGTAGCCGGTGTGAGAGGCACGATTTATCGTATGAATGTGGAGAAAGACAAATCGGCCCTGGTAAGGGTGTATGATGGAACCGTGCACGTATCAGGCGGCGGTCCGGCCATGGAGCCGCCCCCAATGATCGGTCCTCCCCAGAAGATCACGGGACCCACCACGATTCCCGGCCCGAAGAAAGTTACAATGGAAGAATGGGTCTTCATTATTAAATCGATGCAGCAGATCAGCATTGCAGCTGATGGAACGGCGCAAAAACCGCGAGACTTTACTAACAAGGAAGATCGCGACGAGTGGGTGGACTGGAACAAGGCGAGAGATCAGGAATTAGGGTCGGACTGACAAGTAATAGATGCATAGTGCAAACCGGACATAGCAGCCAATGAATTTGCCCAATCTATTGACACTGTTGAGGATCCTTCTTGTTCCTATTACGGTGATCTTTCTCATGCAGGGGGCATTTGGGAAGGCACTCATCCTGCTGGTTATTTCAGGAATTACAGATGCCCTGGATGGTTTTTTTGCCCGCATATTGAACCAGCAGACAGTGCTCGGTTCGTATCTGGATCCGATAGCCGACAAGGCCCTTTTTGCAAGCTGTTTTGTGACCTTGTCTATAAAGGGGGTAATTCCGGGATGGTTTACGGTCATCGTAATCAGCAGGGATTTTATCATCCTTGTTGGCATTGCCATACTGTCGATCATGTCCATCCCGTATGAGATCCGCCCGTCAGTCATTGGCAAGCTCACAACAGCGCTGCAATTACTCACTCTGTTATTTTTCCTCGTCTCCCGGATTCTTCCGGGAACGATCGATCATGTGTGGCTTGTAATCTTCCAGTGGGTCACAATAGCGTTCACCATAATTTCCGGACTGAATTATATGTTCAGGGGCATTAAGCTGAATAGCTCAACGGCTTAAGATGCGCAGAAGGCATGCGTTGACAAAAACGTAAATACAATATTTGCTTGACATAACGCAGTTTTACTGTTAAAAATCGTTCCCTTCTTTTGGAGAGCCCTGATGTAGGCACGTAGCTCAGGGGGAGAGCGCCATCCTGACGCGGTGGATGTCCAGGGTTCAAATCCCTGCGTGCCTACCATTTTTTTATCAGTAAGAAATAAAAACCAGATATGACGATTTAGTCATCAGTAAGGGCATCAGCAGGGAATATGCGGTGATGCCCTTTCTTGCAGAAGCATTATTGACTGTGTCTCACGATCTGTTAAATGTTAAAAACTTCGGGTTTTAGCCTATGGATGAAATAAAGATTGTATTTCCGGATGGTTCTGCCGGTCAGTGTAACCGCGGCACGACGATTAAAGAGATTATTGCATCATGGAAAAAGGAGATGCTTCCTTCAATAGTCGCGGCGAAGCTAAATAATAAGCCTGTTGATTTGAGCCATCCCATCATCGAGGAACCCGCTGCGCTTTCGTTAATCAACATTGAAGCGAAGGAAGGCCTGGAAATTCTGCGCCACAGCATATCGCATGTCATGGCACAAGCGGTAAAGGATTTGTTTGACGGGGTGCAGATTACTATTGGTCCCTCTATCGAAGAAGGCTTTTATTATGACTTTGATTACAGGGAGAACTTTACCCCGGAAGACCTTACGAAAATTGAAGAGCGTATGCGGGAGATCGTAGCCGCTGATTATCCTTTCGTTCGCCGGGAGATGTCGAGAGACGAGGCCGTTTCTTTTTTCAAGGAAAAGGGTGAGACTTATAAAGTCGAGCTTCTTAACGAACTGCCGGAGGATGTAAAAACAATTAGTTTGTACAGCCAGGGCGGCTATGTAGACTTATGTCGAGGACCCCACATCCCATCTACGGGTATGATCAGGGCATTCAAGTTGTTAAATGTGGCAGGGGCATACTGGCGAGGCGACGAGCGAAATAAGATGCTCCAGCGCATATATGGGACAGGCTTTGCGTCGGAAAAAGCACTTGCGGAATATCTGCATATTGTCGAAGAAGCGAAGAAGAGGGATCACCGGAAACTGGGGAAAGAATTGGATCTCTTCCAGATGAATGATGAAGCGGGTCCCGGTCTCATCATCTTTCATCCTAAAGGAGCCAGACTCAGAAACATTATCGAGGACTGGGAGCGGAAGGAGCATCTGAAACGGGGGTATGATATGGTCGTAGGCCCCCAGATACTGAAAGCCGATCTGTGGAAAAGATCCGGGCATTTCGATCATTACAGAGAAAACATGTATTTTACGGAGGTGGAAGATCAGTCCTATGGTATAAAGCCCATGAACTGCCTTGCCCACATGCTGATATATAAATCGAAGATTCGCAGCTACAGAGACTTGCCGCTCCGGTATTTCGAACTTGGCACGGTCCACCGACATGAGAAAACAGGGGTTCTGCACGGTCTGATGAGAGCGCGTCAGTTCACCCAGGACGATGCACATATCCTGTGCACGCCGGAGCAATTGAATGGTGAAATCACCGCCATCGCAGATTTCGTAAGCTATGCGATGAAAGTTTTCGGCTTTGACTATGACGTGGAGCTCAGCACGAGGCCGGAGAAATCTATAGGCTCCGATGAGGAATGGGAAATGGCAACGGCGGCCTTGGAGGGAGCCCTCAAAATAAACAATATTGAACATGAGGTTAATGAGGGAGATGGCGCCTTTTATGGGCCAAAGATTGATTTCAAGTTAAAAGACGCTCTGAAGAGAAAATGGCAATGTGCGACGATTCAGTGCGATTTTACACTTCCGGAAAGATTTGATCTCAGCTATATCGGCGCAGACGGAGAGAAACATCGTCCCGTAATGTTGCACAGGGTGATATTAGGTGCAATAGAGCGGTTCATGGGTGTGTTAATAGAACATCACGCCGGCGCCTTTCCGGTCTGGCTCTCACCGGTTCAGGCAGTTCTGATGACTGTTACGGACAAGCATATTCCTTATGGAGAAAAAGTGTACAATGATCTGATCGAAGCGGGAATTCGTGCTGAGCGGGACTTCAGAAATGAGAAACTGGGCTACAAGATCAGAGAAGCGCAGATGCAGAAAGTGCCCTATATGCTGGTAATAGGTGATCGGGAGATGGAATCAAATAAGGTGTCGCCCCGCGAGAGAAGCGGTAAAGACCTTGGCGCCACAGGCGTTGATGAGTTCATCGAATTGGTGAGGGAAAAATCTGCGCAGTATCAGTAGCCGGCATAAGGAGATACCTGGACGCGGGAAGTCAGCGTGAAGACAATTGTAAGAGCCGGAGGTCCGGAGCGTCTCGATTCTTTGACATTAGCACGTATTTAAGATATTGATGTTCGACTTTAATATTATTCAGGAGGTGTCGCATAGCTAAGGATTTGAACATAAATGAAGAGATCAAGGCAACTGACGTCAGAGTAATTGATGAAGGCAAGCAGCTCGGAATCATGTCTCTGACGGAGGCGCTGGAAGTGGCTGCCAAAGCAGGACTGGATTTGGTTGAGGTGGCTCCGAATTCTTCGCCGCCGGTTTGCCGGATCATGGATTATGGAAAATTCAGATACCAGCAGAGCAAGAAGCAACAGGTCGCCAAAAAGAGTCAGAGTACTATTCAGGTAAAAGAGATAAGGATAAGGCCGAAGACAGATGAACATGACCTGCAGGTAAAGATCAAACATATTAAGAAATTTCTCGGCCAGAACGATAAGGTGAAGATAACCATGATGTTCAGGGGGCGTGAAATGGCTTATACCGACCTAGGCAGGAAGATCATGGAGGACGTGCAAAAGGCGCTGACAGATGTGAGCACCGTTGACCAGCATCCTAAGCTCGAAGGCAGAAACATGATTATGATGGTATCTCCCAAGAAATAGGGAGTTACAAAGAACTTGATTCTGAATCCAAAATCCTAAACAATATAGGAATCAGGCTGCAGGGAATCTTCGAATCCCGGAAGCTATAATTTAACTTTGTCCTAAGAATTTAGAAATTAGAAGTTGGAATTCTTCATGCAAGAGGGGTGATTTAATGCCAAAGATAAAAACACATAGGGGAGCGGCGAAACGGTTTAGCCTGACAGGAACCGGCAAGGTGAAGAGGAGTAAGGCATACGGCAGCCACATTCTCACAAAAAAAACGACGAAGAGAAAAAGGAATTTGCGGAAGTCTGCTATTCTTGACAAGAGGGACACTCGCGGAATTAAGATGCTAATTCCCTATATGTAGGCAGGAGAATACGACATTTAAAGGGAATATTTTTTGAATTGACCATAGAATTTAATAGTTATTTTTATAAGAAGCTGGGAGATTAAGAGATATGCCGAGAGTAAAAAGAAGTATTACTGCAAAGAAAAAAAGACGAAAGATCCTGAAAATGGCGAAGGGCTTTTTTGGTGCACGGAGCCGTTTGTTGAGAACGGCCACGGAGGCCGTCGAAAGGGCAATGAAGTACGCCTACAGGGACAGAAGAGTGAGGAAAAGAGATTTCAGAAAACTGTGGATTGCGAGAATTAATGCCGCCGCAAGAATCAATGAAATATCATACAGCCGGTTAATATACGGTATGAAAAAAGCAGGTGTGGAAATTGACAGAAAGATTCTTGCCGAGCTTGCCGTTCATGATCCGCGAGGATTTTCCGAAATAGTCGGTATCGCAAAAGGTAAGCTGGCGGCATGCTGAAAGAACTTGAGGAGCTTCAAAGACAGGCAGAATCCGAGTTAAAGAAGTCAAATACCGAAGAGGAGCTCCTCGCAATAAAAACCAAGTATTTGGGAAGAAAGGGTATTCTAACAAAGCTTCTCCGTGGCTTAGGAGATATAGCACCGGAAGAAAGACCGCAAGTCGGGAATCGCTGCAATGAAATCAAAGCAACGCTGACTGCCGCAATAGAGAATGCTCTCAAGGCTCGAACCTCTCTCAAGAAGGGGGAGGTTCTCCTTCGCGATGGAATCGATGTAACACTCCCAGGCAGAAGAATTCGTTTTGGCAATGAACATCCCGTAGCCTCGGTTTGTAAGGATATTTGCGACATATTTGCGGCACTCGGGTTCTCAGCCGTCCAGGGCCCGGAAATAGAGCTCGATTATTACAATTTTGAGGCCTTGAATATTCCCAAAGACCACCCTGCACGAGATATGCAGGATACATTCTACGTTGAAGATAACATAGTACTGCGCACCCATACCTCGCCGGTCCAGATAAGAGTTATGGAAAAGCAGCGGCCGCCGATCAGAATTCTCTCACCTGGCAGGGTATATCGACCCGATTCCGATATCTCTCATACCCCCATGTTTCATCAGATTGAGGGTCTCCTGGTTGATAAAGGAGTCACCTTCGGCGATTTGAAGGGCGTTCTTACGTTATTTCTTAAGCAGATGTTCGGCGGTGACACGGCGCTCAGATTTCGTCCCAGCTTCTTCCCTTTTACCGAACCCTCTGCTGAAGTCGATATAAAGTGCGTAATGTGCAGAGGCGCCGGCTGTCGAGTATGCTCCCAGAGCGGCTGGCTCGAAATACTTGGTTCCGGGATGGTTGATCCGGAAGTGTTTAAGAATGTAAATTACGACCCGGAGGAATTTTCCGGTTTTGCTTTCGGCTTAGGGCTCGAACGAATAGCCATGTTGAAGTACGGGATATCGGATATCCGGTTGTTCTTTGAGAATGACTGGAGGTTTCTGGAACAATTCTGATGTCCGGGGTCTTGAATATCAAAAGTGAAAACCGCAATTCTTCTTCGAACACTATGAAAAAAGGTCAAGTCAGAGCAAATCACAATTGCGAATAATTAGATTCTGAACATGCATCAATGTGGAAGACCACATTATCCAAACCCGGCTAAGATTTAGGATTTACATTTTATGTTAGTAAGTCTCAGATGGCTCAGAGATTATGTCGATATAAGGATTCCGCTTGTAGAACTTGCAGAACGTTTGACCATGGCTGGTCTTGAAGTTGAAGAGATAAAGGAGACCGGTCCTGTGTTTACCAATGTAGTTGTCGCAAAGCTCCTTTCTGTAAAGCCCCATCCTGAAACAGATAAATATTTCTTCTGCGAAGTAGCTGCCGGTGAAGGCATTTATCCTGTGGTCTGCGGTGCGCGCAACATCAAGCCCGGCGATGTGGTTCCCCTGGCAAAAATCGGAGCAACGTTACCGGGCGGCTATACGATCAAGAGTTCCAAAATCAGAGGCGCCGTATCGGAAGGGATGCTCTGTTCCGAGCAAGAACTGGGCATAGGCGACGATGCATCGGGGATAATGATTCTTCCTCTCGACCTCACCATAGGCATTGACTTGGCAGAAGCATTAAATCTCAAGGACATGGTCCTGGATATAGGGATTACGCCCAACAGGTCTGACTGTTTAAGCATCATAGGAATTGCCCGCGAAATCGCCGCGATCACAGGGTCCATGCTTAAGTACCCGGATACTGCTGTCTCCGAAAATGAGCAGGATATAGAAAGTATCACATCAGTTGATATACTTGATCCCGATTTGTGCCCCCGCTACAGCGCCAGAATTATAAGGGACGTTACCATAAAACCTTCCCCTCTCTGGATGCGCCGGAGACTTGAAGCAGTAGGCCTGCGTGCGATCAACAATATCGTTGATGTAACAAATTATGTGATGATGGAGTTAGGGCAGCCGCTTCATGCATTTGATTTCCGGTTTCTTGAAGAGGGGCGCATTGTGGTCAGAAGATCCCACGGAGGAGAGACATTCACCTCTCTCGATGAGAAGGAACGCATTCTCGAAGCGGATACGCTGATGATCTGTGACGGCAAAAAGCCTGTAGCTATTGGCGGCATAATGGGCGGCCTTAATTCCGAAGTCAAAGAAGATACCAAAATGATATTTCTCGAAAGCGCCTATTTCACTCCTACCTCCATAAGAAGATCGGCCAAGTTTCTGGGGATGAGCACGGATGCCGCATTCAGGTTCGGTCGCGGCATAGATCCTGAAGGTGTGATCAGGGCCTTAAACAGAGCAGCTCGGATCATGGCAGAAATTTCCGGTGGGCGGGTTTGTAGAGGCTACATTGACCGATATCCCCAAAAGGTTGAATCCGCAGGGGATATACTGCTCCGCAAAGAAAGGGTCAATGAAATACTGGGTACTGACATCAATGCCTCGGAAATCGTCAGCATACTGGAAAGTTTAGAGATGACTATTCTCGTCGAGAAAGACGGCGTCTACCGGGTAACTCCGCCCACGTACAGGGTGGACATTGCAAGAGAGATTGATCTCATCGAAGAGATAGCCAGATTGTACGGTTATGACCTTATTCCTGCGACGCTGCCTCCCGTATCTGTCACGGCTGTGACGACGGAGCGCCAGCAAATCGTCGTCGACAGAATCCGGGATCTCATCAGGGGATCGGGCTACTCCGAAATCATTACATTCAGTTTTATTTCCCCTGAGTCGGCAAAGCTTCTCGGAATCAGAGAAGATGATGATCGTTGGAATATGGTCAAAATAAGAAATCCTCTTACGGAAGATCAATCAGTGATGCGGACGACGCTCGTCGCCAGCCTCTTGGAGACAATGAAAAGAAATGCTCATAACGGATGTCTTGATCTAAAGATGTTTGAGATCGGCAGGGTCTTTTTTCACCGAGAGGAAGGTGAACTCCCCATCGAGAAAAACAGGCTCGGATGTTTCATCACAGGCATGTATTACGATGATCTCTGGAGTTCAAAAATATATGCGGATCTTTATGACTTAAAAGGCTGTATAGAAAACATCTTTGATGGCCTTAAGATTGCGGGTCTGGAATTCAGGTCTGGTCACAGGGAAGCTTTTCTCCATCCGGGCAAATCAGGCGGGATATATGTTAAAGACCAGTTTATCGGCTTCCTGGGGGAAGTGCATCCGGATATTCTTCTCAAGATGGACTTAAAAAATCGGGCCTATGTTGCTGAAATAGATTTGGATATTGTCTCAAATATGTTCTCGGGCGAAGTGTTGTATAAAGACCTGCCGAGATTTCCATCAGTCGTAAGAGATGTGGCGTTCGTGATTGGCCGGGAGATGGAAGCGGATAGAATACTTAAACTTGCCACCGGGATGGATAAAGAATTGCTTGAAAAGGTGAGCATTTTTGATGTATATTCCGGCAAGAATATTCAGGAGGGGAAAAAGAGTCTCGGGATAAGGTTTGTATATCGTGCTTCTGACAGGACATTGACGGACGATGAAGTGAATCAGCTGCACGGTAGGGTCATAAAAAACATCGTTGACTTGACTGGGGCAAGGATAAGAGGAGAAGAAATTTAGGCGTCTGCAATATTGGGGGAGGTTAGAAATGACAAAGATTGATATTATTCAGGATGTGTATGAAAAGCTGGGATTTTCCAAGAAGGATGCTGCGCAAATTGTTGAGTCGGTTTTTGAGATCATGAAAGACAGCCTTGCTCGCGGTGAGAAGATAAAGATTTCCGGTTTCGGCAACTTCTCTGTGAAGGATAAGAAATCCCGCAGAGGCAGGAATCCGCAGACCGGAAGTGAAATAGAAATATCTGCAAGGAAGGTACTTACCTTTAAGTCGAGTCAAGTGTTGCGCAAAGCGTTGAATAGTTAATTGTGTAGACAAGAAAACTCTGATCATCAAATCCGGATGATTCGGTTAAAAGTCAGGAATCTGTATTACAACTTGCCGCTTTTGAAAGGAGTGCGGGGATCAAGCCACTCCGGTGCCGAGATATGATATCATCGGACATGTGCACCGAGTAACACGCCATGCGCTTGGCGGGTATGTTGCCCAGACTTTTGAACTTTTTGCAGGGTCGCCAATCCCGCCTGCTAAACGAATCCATAATGAGAGTGTGACTTAGGAATGACCTTTCACGATTGCGCGTATGGCAGTTCTAAGTGCATATGAAAGGTTTCAAGATACGGTTTTCGCCTGACTGGGGCGTCAAGATTTAGGTATCTTAATGAGTGCGTCGATTCCGGACAAGGAATATTTCCGTATCGGAGAGGTCAGCAAAATCCTCGATGTAGACCCGTATGTCGTCAGGTTTTGGGAATCTGAATTCAAATCAATTAAGCCAATTCGCACAAAATCATATCAACGTCTGTATAGGAAAAAAGATTTGGAGGAGCTGTTAATTATTAAGAAACTCCTCTATGGCGATGGGTTTACCATAAGTGGCGCCAAGAAACAATTGCTGAAGATGAAAAGGGGGGGGGCGGAGCACGACCGAGATGATGTGCAAGAGAAATTTGCGGAAATTAAAAAAGGATTATTACAGATAAGAAGAATGATAAGTTAAAGAGAAAAGGGACAGGCATTTTTTTGCAATGAAAAAACTTACCTGCCCCACCGTTCCTAATGTTTGGTCGATCTCTTCGATGCCTTGAGCGGATTGATTTTCTGCGTGGCTTCTTGGATCTCTTTCTTGATGTGCGACGCTGTCGGACAGTTTCCAGAAAGCCATTTGCTGGAAGGTTCAGGATAGACCTTGCAGTACTGACCGGTCGGGCAATCTATGACTTTGATGCAACCCCCACACTTCTCTATTACTGTGTAGCAATTACCCCCATTAAATCCACAGCCCTTCTTGGTCATGAAGGCGCACTCAGACCCAATTTTGACGGTTTGACAGACCATTGGAATCACCCCCTTTCTTATTTTCTTTGATTTGCTTAATTGCAGCTAATAGCGAATTAACAAAAATCTTTTTCTTATAACAAAATATATAGCAGCATGTCAAGAAAAAAGTGCACTAAATTAACTTGCCAAATATCGCAGCAATAACGCTATCAACGGCGCATTGAATGAATTGACTTCGTAATACAATCATGTTAGGCAAACACCTCCAATGAAAAGGAGTTTGAAACTGCTGAGAAATCATCACCGTGCTTCCGGGATTAATTGTGACTGACATGATAGTAATAAAAACATTCGAGATAAAAAATAAGCTTGGTCTTCACGCGAGGGTTGCAGCAAAGCTCATCAACATATCTACGCGATTCAAGGCGAAGATATTTTTTGAGAGGGATGGCAAAGTTGCAAACGGGAAGAGTCTCCTCAGTATCTTGACGTTAGCCTGTCCTTTGGGAAGCCGGCTGACGATAAGAGCAGAGGGGGTGGACGCGCGAGAGGCTGTTCATGACCTTGGCAAACTGATAGAGGATAAATTTGGAGAAGATTGATGGTTGATGATGCAGGGAAAAGGTCTTTTGTTCTCAAGGGCATTGGTGTCTCGCCCGGCATAGTGATCGGAAAGGCGCACCTCTTTGATCCTTTTGATGCCCGGGTTTCCTTCTACAGGCTTCGGGACAAGGAGCTGATTTCGGAAGAGACTAAGAGGTTTAAAGCGGCGCTGAAGGAATCGGAAAAGCAACTCCTTGAGGTAAAAAACAGACTCCGTGAACTGGCCGGACAAGAACCCTTGTATATCATAGATGTACATCTATTGATCCTTAAAGACAAGATGTTTATCAATCATACTGTTAAGTATATCAAAGACTTATGCATCAATGCCGAATGGGCCATCAAGATGACCATTGACAGATATCGAGAGATTTTTGACAAAGTTGAAGATGAATATCTCAAAGGACGGATCAGCGACATTCGATACGTGGGGCAGATGATCACGAGAAATCTGGCCGGAGGTAAAGATGTCGTCAGGGACATTGCCGGCAAGGGGATAATCATTGCTGCAGACCTCTCGCCAGCGGATACTGCGCAGATGATGATTAATAAGGTGCAGGGATTTGCGACGGATATGGGAGGAAAAACATCTCATACGGCTATTGTGGCGCGTGCCGTAGAAATTCCCGCCGTAGTTGGTTTGGAGTCTATTACTAAAATGGTACGAACCAACGATGACATCATTATTGACGGCTCGGCCGGGCTTGTTGTTGTGAATCCTGATCCGGAAATGATTAGGGTATATGACGATAAGCGTAGGCATTTTGAAATAGCCCAGGAAAATTTTCTGAAATATGCGAGACTGCCTGCTGTAACGAAAGATAATTATAGAGTGGATATCGGAGGCAATATCGAGTTTATCGAAGAGGTTCCCACTGCTGTATCCCATGGCGCTGAGGGCATTGGTCTTTACAGAACGGAGTTCATCTACATAAACAAGGGACAGCTGCCCACGGAGGAAGAACACTTCTCAAACTACAGAAGTATCGTCGGCGTAGAGGGTTTGAATTGGGCGACAATCAGAACCTTTGATCTCGGAGGTGACAAATTTTACTCCGACCCCAAGTTGGCGAAGGAAATGAATCCTCAAATGGGTCTGCGGGCTATCCGCTTCTGTTTGAAAGAAGTCGATATGTTCAAGGTGCAGTTGCGGGCTATTGCCCGTGCCAGTGCTTTTGGAAAGACGAGGATCATGTTTCCCATGGTTTCGGGTATTGAGGAAATACGGGAAGCCAAGAGGATATTTTTTGAGGTTAAGGATGATCTTGTAGCCAGGGGCATACCAGTGGGTGACGACATTGAAATTGGCGTCATGATAGAAGTTCCGTCTGCCGTGATTATTGCCGACGAACTGGCAAAAGAAGTGGATTTTTTCAGCATAGGCACGAACGACCTTATTCAATATGCATTGGCTATCGACAGGATTAACGAAAGAGTGACCTATCTGTATGAACCGCTCCACCCTGCTGTTTTGAGACTCATCAAGCGGGTGATTGATGTCGGTCATAGCGCGGGCGTTCGGGTTGCCATGTGCGGCGAAATGGCAGGCGAGCCAGCCTATATCATGATTCTCTTAGGTCTCGAGATAGACGAACTGAGTATGAATCCCCTGGCAATACCACGGGTGAAGAAGATCATTCAGGAATCAACTCTAAAGGAATCCAAAGCGCTGTTAGAGAAAGTTATGACTTTCTCATCGGCTGCTGTGATTCGAGAATTTGTATACAATTACATGCGTGAACGTTTCCCGGAAGAATTCCAGACGAACGGCACGTGAGATTAAGTGCAGAAAAAGCATTCTCGTAGGCATCAAGTAAATTATGCTTTCTGCGGGCGCGTATAGAGACAAATCGCCGGGGACTTCATTTTCGTAAGAGATCATCATGTCCTTCCTGTCAAAAATTAGAGTGTGGATTGCGGAAGATGGAGATTTTTACGCGGGCCACCTTTACAGGGAGGATAATTTTATCCTTTTCTGGCTTATCAAGAAGGTGCTATCCAAAGTAGAACTTGCCGATGAGTATGTCGAAGCGCTAAGAAAGCTGTCTGAAAAAGGCACAGTCGTCTACGCCATAAAGAATAAGAGTCAGCTAAACGGCCTCATTATTCGAGAGCTTTCCGCTCGAAAAAGTATCCCCAGACCAGTCTATTGTCACGGCTTCAATATGATATTCTGGCAGCCTTTCCCTGCCCTTGCCAAGGTCATTTTCTCAAGTATATCCCAATTGGTCTTCAAGAAATCAGTTCCTGATGCCGCGAAGAAAAGCTATCTGAAACGAATCACTGCCGAAGGCAAGAGTGCGATAATCCATCTCGGGGGTTCGGAATTTTTCGAAAGCCCGGCTACCGAGGATGCTTTCGCCCAGCTGCTGGAGGCTCAAAATAGTTCAAGTGTTCCAGTCTATATTGTCCCCGTCATGATTACTTACGGCCGGAGAAGGGAGAAGGAGAGAGAAAGCTTTCTCAATATATTGTTCGGGCAGACCGAAGAGACGGGTGCGCTACGTCAGCTTATCACCTTCCTCAGGTATTCCAATAAGGCTATGGTCATATCCGCAGAACCTGTTGACTTGGCCGACTATGTCAGTAAGAACGCAAGCGCGAAGATAGACGTCCTACATCATGATCTGAGAAGAGAACTGATCGAACGGATTGATGAAGAAAAGATGAGTATCTTAGGTCCGGTTTTGAAGTCTCGGGAAGAGATCATCAGCATGGTTCTTAATGATGGCAACCTTGATCATTTCATTGAAGACATGGCTGCACACGGGGCAAAAAAACATTACGCCTTAGCCAAGGAAGCAGAGAAATATATCCGGGAAATTGCTGCCGACTATAATGACATGTTTATCGAGGTCTGGGATATATTCCTGACGTGGTTGTGGAACAACATCTATGACGGCGTAGTAGTGGACAAGCCGGGACTTGCCAAAATAAGAAACTTATCAAAAAAAATGCCCTTCGTTATTATTCCCTGCCATAGAAGCCATATTGATTATCTTCTCCTCTCCTATGTTTTTTACAAGCATAATATACAGATGCCGTTTGTCGCCGCCGGCACCAATTTGTCTTTTTGGCCATTAGGATATCTATTTCGGAAATCGGGCGCTTTTTTTATCCGACGTACCTTTAAAGGGAATAAACTTTACGGCGAAGTCTTTGCCAAGTATCTGGAGGTCATCTTGAAAGAGGGTCTTCCCCTGGAGTTCTTCATTGAAGGGGGAAGGAGCCGCAGCGGCAAGATGGTAATGCCCAAGTTCGGCCTCCTTTCAATGCTTATTCAAGCTTATAGAAAGAGGGCCGGTGATGATCTGGCATTGATCCCCGTTTACATCGGCTACGATCGAGTCATCGAAGAGGAATCCTACCTGAGGGAGCTTGGAGGAGTTCCCAAAGAGAGAGAAAAACCGTCAGATGTCATCAAGAGCCGCAGATTTCTAAGGAAGCGTTACGGGCGCGTCTACGTAAATATCGGTGAACCCACCTTTCTGAAATCATATCTCGCTTCACAGGAAAAATCTTTTGAGGATATGAGTATGGATGAAAGGCAGAGCCTGTATAGAAAGATCAGTTATGAAATAACTCTGGAAATCAACAGGGTGTCCGTTGTCACTCCATTTTCGCTCGTTGCCTCCGTCTTGCTGTGCCACGACAGAAGGGGCATATCACATGATGATCTCATGGCTGTGCTGAATTCATTCTATGATTATTTCAGCTACAAGAAAGTAAATTTTGCGGCAACCTTGGTCAACAAGGAAAAGGCCTTTCTTGATGCCCTCAATCTGTTTGAGGAGTCGGGAATTATATCCAAGATGGGAGCAGAAGAAGAACCGGATGAAATGGAAGAAATTGTCTACTCCCTGGAAGACGATAATAGGCTGAATTTAGAATATTACAAGAATAACATCCTTCACTTTTTTGTGCCGATCAGCTTTGTAGCCGCGTCACTGTTTTCAAGCCACGAGGATATGGTGCCTTTAAACCGGATAGTCAAAGATTTCCAATTTTTGAAGAGGCTATTCTGGCAGGAATTTATCTTTGACGACCGGAAGGACGACCTGGATGAGGTAAACGACGTTCTTGCTTATTTGAACAGCAGGGGTATGATTGCCGCATGGGAGCAGGATGGCCAGGCGCTCGTCGAGGTGAAAGGCAAAGGAAAGACAAATCTTATGCCCTTCGCAGGCTTAATCAGCAACTATATGGAGTCGTACTGGGTAGTGATAAGAAGCTGCATGTATCTCAGGAAAGGTGCTATGCCGGAAAAAGACTGGCTGAGAAAAATTCAGCAGCATGGTGCCAAGATGTACAAGAAGGGGGAGATACGGAGAGCGGAAGCCATGTCGCAGTCTAATTATCAAAGCGCCATGCAATTCCTCCAGGATGCAGATATCGTGTATGTTTCGGTAGCTAGCGAGAGAGGAGACAAGAAAGAAGCCAATATATTTGCGCTTACAGGAAACAAGGCGGAATTGGATTCGGTAAGGCGCCGTCTTTTCGAATTCTTGTAATGATGGAATTGCGAAAGTATCAATCCATCCCGCTCAAAGCGTCGGAGCCCCTCAATCTCATACAATAATCTTTTCAAAGTTTTACGTTATGACCGCTTTCTGCACTGCGGGTCCAATTGGCAGTTTTTGTTTGACATGACGGGATGTTCGTGTTAAGGAGCGCCACGCAAATGGATAAGGATACGAAGAAGACGACCATCCAAATGGCATATGCAAGCAGCATAGGCATTTTCATGGTTGTGCTGATCTTCGGCGGTCTTTATCTCGGCGTTTTTCTGGACCGGAAATTCGACACCGGCTATATCTTCACAATTTTCCTTCTGGTCGCGGCCCTTGTTGCCGGATTCAGAAACATATACATGTTAATCAAGAAAATACCGGATGAAAAGCCGTTAATTAAGTATCTGAAAAGTGAACCGCACAGAAAAAGACCCCCTGCAAAAGAGGCTTGAGTTTACAAACTGGATCATTTTGGGAATATTGACTTTGATCAGTTTTATCTTCATGCCTCACAAGTTCGCCCTGGGCCTGCTATTGGGCGGCTTTATAAGTATTGTAAATTTTCACTGGCTCGTCCGGGATCTCCGAAAGGCGTTCAGAAATCTTTCGGAAAAGTCAAACTCTGCGGTGATGTTTAAATATTACATCAGGTTTGGCGTTACGGCAGTTGCCCTCTATTTTATCATTACCGGAGATGTTATTGATATAATAGGCTTACTGATCGGGCTTTCAACAGTAGTGATTGCCATCGTGATTACCACAATTGCTTTATATTCAAAAAAAAATTGTGTTGAGGAGGCGAGATAAAAGATGCATTCTCTTTCATTCCTTGAAAACCACTACATTCCCGCGCATATAATGTATACCTGGTTTGTCATGGTTCTGCTGGCGCTATGTTCTTTCCTGGCAACGCGCAAGCTGGATATTTATCCGACTAGATTTCAAAATGTGATGGAGGTTGTCGTCAGCGGTTTGGATTCTTTAATAACTGATACAATGGGTCATGACGGAAGGAAATTCTTTCCTCTCATTGCTACTATAGGACTCTTCATTCTCACATCCAATCTCCTGGGACTTGTTCCCGGTTTTGAATCCCCCACGGCCAATCTGAACACGAACCTTTCCATGGCGCTTGTGGTCTTTTGTATGACGCACGTTATGGGGGTCAAGGTTCACGGGTATAAATACGTTAAGCAATTTATGGGTCCCGTGTGGTGGTTGACACCGCTTATGGTTCTTATCGAACTCGTCAGTCATTTGGTTCGGCCCGTATCGCTCACGGTGCGATTATTCGGGAATATAGAGGGCGGGCATATCGTTGTTGCCGTACTATTCCTTTTGGCGCCCTTCCTCGTGCCCATACCGATTCTTTTTCTCAAGATTTTCATATCCGTAATCCAGACCCTCGTCTTCATGCTGCTCTCCATGATGTACATTGCCGGCGCCATGGAGGAAGCACACTAAAGCACGCCAATCTGAACAATAACAAAGTGAGGGGCCAAGAATTGAAGTGTCTTGGCTCCTCTTCTATTCCCCCGACAACCGAGGGAGGGAATAGCGCTATGAGTTTTAAATCTTGCCGGTTCCGCCCGATCAGATCCAAAGATATAATCTATTGTGCGGTTAACTGACGTGGACGTGTCCACGCAGATGCAAACCGTGACAATCCTCGGGGCTGTAACTGCGCGAATTATGCCGGCCCAGCCGCAATATTCCCTATAAATAAGATAAGGGGGCAATGCTGGAGATGTCTTTGAAAAGTGAAACCGTCAGACTGAATAAAATCATTTCCGTCGTTTTCTTGACCGTCATATTCATCTGCACCGGGTATTCCTTATCGCACGCAGAGAAGAGCTTCTTGTGGCGCGTTCAGTCAAAAAGAAACACGGTCTATGTGCTTGGCTCTATCCATCTCCTGAAGAAAGATGTCTATCCCCTCAGCAGAACAATAGAAGGCGCATTTGAGAAATCGGATGTCCTCGCAGTCGAGGCGGACGTCAATGACGTAAGCCGGCTGGATCTCCAGAAGCTGATGGAGAGTGCCTTTTACCAGGGCGGTGACAGCCTTGAAAGACACGTTTCCGTGAAAACCTTCAACCTCATCAGGGAGGAAACGGCGAGAGCCGGTTTACCGATGGAGTTGGTGTACAACCAGAAGCCCTGGTTTCTGGCATTGACGCTCGAGTCGGTGGAACTCATGAAATCAGGCTATGACCCCAATTACGGGATAGACAAACATTTTCTTTCCAAAGCTGAAGGCAGGAAAAGAATATCGGAATTGGAGAGTCTTGACTATCAAATTAATCTTCTTGCAGGCTTGAACGACGAGGAACAGGAACTGTTTCTATTATACACATTGAGGGAATTAAAAATACTTGTGCAGGAAGTCGATAAACTCGTAGACGCATGGAAAACCGGCGCCGTGGAGAAGATGCAGTCGGCGATAACAAAGAGCCTGGCTGAAGACAGGCGATTCTATACTATTTATGATAAACTGATCTATAAGAGAAACAGAAATATGGCACAAAAGATCGACGGCTACCTGAAGACAAGCGGCACGTACTTCGTTGTTGTCGGGGCAGCCCATCTCTTAGGCGACAAAGGGATCATCCAGCTGTTGAAGGATAAGGGCTATTCCGTAGAACAATTGTAATGAACGGTATAAAACTATTGAGTGATCTTGAAGCCGGCGAGAAGAAGCATAACCCCCTTACGCACCATCATAACGGCAATGGCGGCGAGCAGGAGAGCGGCAAGCTTTGAAACCGTCCTGGCTCCGGACTTCCCTAAAAGGCGGATGATCGGCGCATAGAGCCAGAAAGTGAAGCCGGCAATCAGTATGTTCACGATCAGGGCCGCCACCGTAGCCAACGGTCCATACTCCTGGACGAGGATTAATATCGTAGTGAGGACGGCAGGACCGACGATCAGGGGTACACCTAAAGGCACCGCGCCAAGACTCTCCGGATCGATCTGACTCCATCTTCTTTCCATAGACATTAGATCACCAAGGGAAATAATAAAGAGGAGGGTTCCGCCGGCGATCATGAAATCGGAGACTGTAATACCTAGGAGGTCCAGGATCACTTTTCCTACGGCCAAAAAAATCACGGCCACAATGGTTGCAGTAACAACAGACTGCACAATAATCCGGTTGATTTTGGGCCTGTCCAGCCCCTCGGTGAAGGTCATGAACATGGGCAGGACGCCAATCACATTCACCGCCATGAATATGGGTAAAAAGCAGAACCAGAACCTGTTCATGGGATAGCTGCCTCATACTTGGTATTAGATTACATTATAGGGAATGGAATAGAATAGGACAACAAAAATTATGAAAGAT
The DNA here is from genome assembly GCA_003153775.1 of Syntrophaceae bacterium. GTDB lineage: Bacteria > Desulfobacterota > Syntrophia > Syntrophales > UBA2185 > Fen-1135. The sequence continues at coordinate 174,475 of PMBI01000083.1, forward strand.
ATTCATAATGCGCGGGGAATGCAGCAGAGCGGCAAGAGATGTTGTTGCAACATGATAATTACATCTGTAAATTTCTCCGATGTGGACTCCGTGAGAAGCTACATTTTTGATAATGGTAAAGCGAATATAGATGATTAATAAGACACCTCAACGAAGTGGAGAACTCTTCAAATCAGGATTTCGTTGAGCGGAAAGCGTTTTGCTTTCCGTGGCAGAGAGCAAAAATATTCAGTCGGAATTGATTCCGAAAATCGCTACCGGGTTCTGCGGCGGTATGGCAAGGACGAGCGGGATTTGTGGAGCGGTCAGCGGCGCTGTCATGGCGATAAGCATATTCTATGGAAGAGGCCTGCCGAATGAGCCAATCGATAATTGCTACGTCCCCGTGAGAATATTAATAGGCACATTTGAGAACAAATTTGGTTCTTCAAATTGCAGAGAGTTAACAGGGTGCGATCTCGGGACAGAAGAAGGCAGGAAAAGATTCTGGGAAACGAATATGCTTGAGCGATGCAGAGGTTATACTGAAGAGGCCACAAGACTGGCAATGTCGATTATCGAAGGAAAACCGCAGACGGAAGTTGTTGCAAACGGATAACAGCTGTCAACGAGAGAATCAAGAATATGAGAATTTATTATTTCCAGCACGTGCCATTTGAGGGGTTAGGAAGCATTGGACGGTGGATACGTGATCGTGGATATCATCTTACGGGGACCAGACTATATCAAAATGACCCGATGCCGGACATAGAAGGAGCTGACTTGCTTGTTATCATGGGAGGTCCGATGGGGGTCCATGATGAGGATAGATTCCCGTGGCTGGCGACGGAAAAGCGCTTCATCGAGAAAGCCGTGAGCAAGGGGAAGGCTGTCTTGGGAATTTGTCTCGGTGCGCAGCTGATAGCCGATGTTCTTGGGGCTAAGGTGTATCCTAATCGAACCAGGGAAATCGGCTGGTTTCCCATTGAGCTCACGGAGGCGGGGCGACGCTCTCCTTTATTTGGTTTTCTGCCCGACCGGCTGGAGGTCTTCCACTGGCACGGCGATACGTTTGATTTGCCGGCGGGGGCGGTTCATATAGCGCGTAGCGAAGCATGCACGCATCAGGCTTTTGTGTACAACGAGCGGACAATTGGGCTGCAATTCCACCTGGAGTCCACTATAGAAGGCGTTGAGGCACTTATTGAGAATTGTTCAGGGGAATTGGCCGATAGCAGATATATTCAGGCACCATCGCAATTGAAGGCTCAGCCGAAGGCTTTCCGCGTGATCAACGTGGCGATGGACGAACTGCTTTCCAAAATTGAAAAATTGGTCGCGCAGGCAGCGTGACGGCACCGTTTACCCGCAACTGCTACATGAAGTTCAGCGGATCCACATCTACCCTGATATCCAACGCGGTAACAGAAGCTCTTGAGACGATGTCTTTGGCAAGATCATGAACTGCGCGGGCGTCCTTGCCCTTCAAGAGCAGTTGCCAGCGGTGCCTTGCCTTGATTCTGGCAATGGGGGACTCTGCCGGACCAATGACTTCTACCTTGTCCTTCAACCCATTCTTCGTCAATGCGTCTGCAATAAAACGTGTCAGTGCTCTAAGCCCTTCCATGCCCCTTTGTCTTGACAGGCTCGAAAGTTGAAGATTCACGATGCGGGTGAGCGGTGGATAGGACAGCGCACTTCGCAGCGCAAGCTCATCATCATAAAATCCCATATAATCATGATCCTTCGCCCTGGTTATGGCGTAGTGCCCGGGATTGAAGGTCTGGACAATGACCCTTCCAGGCGATTCACCTCTTCCTCCCCTCCCGGAAACCTGGGTCAGGAGCTGAAATGTCCTTTCCGCCGCGCGGAAATCGGGTATATTGAGGGATGTATCCGCTGAAATTACGCCCACCAGCGTTACGTATGGGAAGTCGTGTCCTTTGGTGATCATCTGCGTTCCGATAAGGATATCGATGTCACGCAGGTCAAGGGCCTTTAATATCTTTTCGTAAGTCCCTTTCCCGGCTGTTGTATCACTGTCCATTCTTTTGATTCTGGCATGCGGGAAGAGCTTCTTGACCTCCTCCTCCAGTCTTTCCGTTCCCAAGCCGTAGGGGCGAATATGTTTTCCGTGGCATGCGGGACACGACGAGGAGGGTCTCGTCGCATAATTGCAATAATGGCACTTCAGATTGCTTTCACTCGCGTGATAAGTCATGGATACGGCGCAGTTCAGGCATTTAAACACATGCCCGCAGTCAAAGCAGAATGTGAATGTATAAGAGCCGCGCCTATTTAAGAACAGGAGAGTCTGCTGTTTCTTTTTAAGGGTGTCATCAATCGCTTCTTTCAATGTCCGGGACAGAACATGCGAGGAAGCATATCCACTGCCCTCCGCCTCCTGCTTCATATCGATGATTTCAATCTTCGGCAGTGGTCTGTCTTCCACCCTGCTGGGCAGGACAAGGTACTTGTATTTCCCCGTCATCATATTAAAATACGTCTGAACGGCAGGCGTCGCAGAGCCTAAGACAACCGTTGCTGAATTCAGGTTTGCCTTCATGATTGCGAGGTCGCGGGCGCTGTATCTCATCCGGTCATCCTGCTTGTAAGAGGTGTCATGTTCCTCATCCACGATAATCAGCTTAAGATTTCTTACCGGTGCGAAGACAGCCGAGCGGGCGCCGATGACGATGTTGATGTCGCCCCTTTGTATCCGCCTCCATTGATCGTACCGCGCGGATTTTGAGATACCGCTATGAAGCACGGCTATCTCCCTGTCTTTAAATCTCTTGTTAAAGCGGGTGAGCAGTTGCGGCGTCAGGGCTATTTCCGGGACAAGAAGAATTGCGCCGCCTCTCATCCTGATAGTCTCTGCAATGGCATTGAAGTATACTTCTGTCTTGCCGCTCCCTGTGACGCCATGGAGGAGGAACGGCGAAAAGATCTTGCTCTCCAGGCCTTTCACAATCGCGCACAAAGCGTCTTTCTGATCCTCGTTCGGCGTGATTACAGCTTCGCCGCCGCCGATATCAGGGTTCTGACCGTGCCCGCGGGATACTTCTTCTTCGGTCATACGGAGAATCCCCCGTTGTTCCAGGCTTCTTAGCAGGGGCAGGATGTTCTTGAATTTCTTCGAGAGGAAAGCGACGGAGCACGGGCCGTCCGCACTGAGTAATTCGGTGAGCACGATTTGTTTTCTTGTCAGCTTTGTATTCGCTGTATCCCGGCGATTGAGATGGACGAGCCTTTCCTTTTTCGGGCTCACCTCCGCTTTCCCCGTTCTTATCTCTTCGGCAATAAACCCGGCATCGACGAGGGCGGTGATGTCTCTGGAGATGTACTTCTTTCCGATCAATGTCTTTAGGTTGTCGAGAGGCAGGCCATCGGGAAAGCGCTCGACGGTATCGATTATGCACTTTTGCGCCGCGGAAATCTGCAGGTTATTTCTTTCCTGATTTTCCTTTGTGATAGCGATCCATCGGTCGCTTTTCGGATCGATTCCTCCCGGCAGGATCTCGGCGAGTTCTTTTCCAAGGGGATAGATGTAGTATTGTGACACCCAACGGTAGAAGTTTAAATCTTTTTCGTTGAAAAGGGGTTCTGAGTCTAATATTTCTGTAATTTCTTTAACGTCTTTGCAAGATGTCTGATGAGATACTTCGATTATATATGCCGTGAGCCTTCTCTTGCCGAAAGGGACGAGGGCCCGTTTCCCAATGGCGATTTCTGGCTGCAAAGCCTTGGGAACGGAATATGAAAATGTCTTCTCCGAAGGGATGTTGACGGCAACTGTTACAAACATCGGGCTCGTTACCTGTTTGGACAAGGCGGGAAATTGTATTATAGTTTATCTGTGGGGTTGTTATATCTTGTTGTAATGCGAGGTCGTGAACAAAGAGTATATATATTCAGGATATCAATCAGGAGGCTTATTCCCCTTTGAGTCTTTCTACCTTTTCCTGTTTTGTCTTGCAATCGATGCAGAGAGTCGTTACCGGTCTTGCCATCAGCCTCTTCTCAGAGATGGGACCGCCGCAGACCTCACATATACCAAAGACACCATCGTCGATTCGCTTTATCGCCTCTTGGATCTTGACGAGCAACTTTCTTTCCCTGTCTCTGATGCGGAGTTCAAAGTTTCTGTCCGATTCGAGAGTTGCCCTGTCATTAGGATCCGGGAAATTTTCCTTTCCTGTTGTCATATCGGAAACTGTTTTTTCCGCTTCATCGAGGAGCTCATTCATTTTTTGGGTCAGCAGGTATCTATAAAATTGACGCTTCTCCGGTTTCATGTTCTGTAATTTTTCTGGTTTCGTGGCCATCTCGATCACCCTGTATAACACTTGACATGAAGTTCTTATTTGAACAGTGGTTAATACACAAAGAATGCCTTCTTGTAAAGGAAAATAATCATTCGCCGGAGACATGAATTTGTCGCCAATATTACAATAACTTATGCCTTCGTTCATGGTTGACAAAAGGCCTTTTTTACTTTTTCAATGATGTTTGTTGTCGATGATCCCTTGATTTCCTGAATGATGACTACCCTGCCACCCCACTTTTCCACGGACTCCCGTCCCACGACGTCTTCCTCTTTCCAGTCGCCTCCTTTCACAAGCACGTGGGGCTGCAGATATTCAATCAACGTAAGCGGGGTCAGTTCAGGGAAAATCGTAACATAATCCACCGATTCCAGGGAAGCGAGAATATCTGCCCGCTCGTTTTCCGGCGTCAGCGGACGTTTTTCCCCTTTCAGGGATCTGACAGATTCGTCACTGTTCAGTCCCAGGACGAGGACATCGCCTTGCCTCTTGGCATCCCGAAGATAGCGGGTGTGCCCGACGTGAAGGATATCAAAACAGCCGTTTGTGAAGACAATTTTCTTCCCTTCACCGCGAAGAGCGTCAATCTTTTTCTTCAGTTTCTCCCGGGGATAAATTTTGTCCATTTGTTTTGTCTCCAGTCACTGTTCTTACAGATTTGTCCTCTAAACGAAGATTTCCTCTCACATTCCTGCAAAAACGGAATTTTAAAATATCGTTTCGGACGCTTGTAGTAGCGATCGTGAATAGATCCCGGCAGAAGCCGGTTTTGCATTATGGGATACACTGTTATTCTACAATGGCGACGGCGGTAATAACAAGAAAAGAATTATTCAGAGGATACATCGAGCTAAACCGCTCTGGCCAGCGTCAGAACCGCCACTCGCTCGGCCCTGTTCTTCATGAGCACCCGCGCACATTCTTTTACCGTGCTTCCCGATGTATATACGTCATCCACGAGGATAATCTTTTTTCCCTTGACTATACCTGAATCTGCAATGGAAAAAACACCATGAACGTTTGCTTCCCGCTCCCTTTTCCCCAGGCTGATCTGCGGTTCCGTATACACATGCCTTTTGAGTGTTATGAAGTCCAATGGTATATGGAATTTCCTGGACACTTCTCTGGCCAGGACGACGGACTGATTGAATCCCCTTTCCCTCAACCTCTTGGGATGAAGAGGGACGGGCATGATCAGAGAATATTCCGCTATATTGAAAGCAGGGTATGAGAATTCCGCCATTAATTTACCGAGGATTTCGCCGATATGTATTTTGCCGTTGTATTTAAACCGGTGGATAGCTTCGAGCAGGGTAGCTTCGTAACGCCCGACGGCACGGGCGGCCGAATAGGCTGATTTTGAAACTATGCAAACGCCGCACAGGTGACTGCCTCCATCAGCCCCGGCAAAGGGAATGCCGCAGCGAGGACAGAGTGATGATTGTATGAAATGTATTTTTGAATAACATGCGCCGCAAAAGGGGAGATACTTGTGATGCTCGAGGACAGCGTCGCATGTCAAACATCTCGGTGGGAATATGATGTCTGAAAGACCCGCGAGGATACGTTTCAATACTAAATCCCTTTGTCGAGAACCGTCATTTCGAGTACCTCATCTCCGACGTCCATACGCGGCGCATCCGGCCACAGCCTCTCGATATCGTAGAACTCTCTGATGGGATCGTAAAAAACGTGGATGATTACATCTTCGTAATCCATGAGAACCCATTTGCCGAGGTTCTCGCCTTCTATACCCAGGGGTGTGATACCACATTCTTTAAGATTTTCCCGAATCGATGCCGCGATGGACTGGACCTGCCGGTCAGATGTTCCGCTGCAGATGATAAAGTAGTCTGCAAAGGCCGACATTTCTTTGACGTTTAGTATGGTTAAGTTCTTGGCTTTTCTTTTGAGAGAAGCATTTATGCACAGGAGCAACCGTTCTTTTCCATCTATGTCTTCTACCAATAACACCTCCTGAAAATACATGTGACGACCCTAAGAATGACCTCGACCCTCTTTTATATTCTACAATCGTCCGCCCCCTTTTGGCAACAAGAATCTGCTGCCTCGCCAACAAAGGGTTTCTACCGAGAATGCGGTTGTTAAATAATTTTCCGTATGATAAATGGAACGGGATCTTAGAACATTCTTGGCTGATACGGAATCCATCATGCGTGACATATTAAAATTGGTTCAGGTTCATATGCCTTTTCATTTTCTCCGCAATCAGTTCCTTCCTTTGGTCATAAAAGAAAGAATAAATCCTGAGATCAGTTTCAACCATTTCACGCTCGACCATTTCCGGAAAGATGATTTTATGGGTGTTGCCGATCAGCTCTTGGACGCAGGATTGACGATCAGCTTCCACGCGCCGTTTATGGATTTGAGACCGGGAGCCATAGATCCAGAAATCCGCAAGGCTACGGTGGGCCGGCTGCAGCAGGTCTTTGACCTTGTGCCTTATTTCCGGCCTATCTCCGTTGTATGCCATGCCTCGTTCGATAAGAGATACTACGTATCAAACGAGCATGAGTGGCTGGAAAACAGCATTGACACCTGGAAGCGCTTTCTGGCACAAGCCGCGGATATGGACACCGTGATTGCACTCGAAAATGTCTATGAAACGGACTGCCATTATTTGGCGCTGATCCTCAATGCATTTGCCTCACCGCGCATATGTTCCTGCTTCGATACCGGCCATTTCAACGTATACTCTAATACGCCCCTCGAAGAATGGATGGATTGCCTGGGGGGCCGCATCGGCCAGGTCCATATCCATGACAATAACGGGCTCCTTGATGAACATCTCCCGGTCGGCGAGGGGAACTTCCCTTTTCACGCATTCTTTGACATGATCCGTCAAAGGAAGCTTAAGCCGGTTATGACTCTTGAGTCGCATTCGGAAAAGCAGCTCTGGCGCATGCTGGAGAATATCAAGGCGCAAAACCTGTTTGTGGGAAAGCTTGATTGCTGACCATAAAGATGGGCGTGGAGGCGTCATTTGCTTAGATACGTTGTCAAGAGATTGATATCCATGGTGCCCCTCCTGCTCGGCATAACCATCGTCTGCTTCGTCGTCATGCATCTCGCCCCTGGGTCCCCTACGGATATGGAGACGCAGATGAACCCGAGAGCGTCCGCCGATTACAGGGAGCGTCTGAATGCGATGTACGACCTTGATAAACCGCTCTATCAGCAGTATTTATCCTGGGTAGGGAAGATTGCCGTCCTGGACCTGGGGAAGTCATTCTCGCCGGACCGCAGGCCAGTAGCGAGGAAGATCATCGAACGCCTGCCCATTACCATTCTCATCAATGCGCTTTCCATGCTCATGATTTTTGCTATTGCCATTCCCATCGGTGTTCTTTCAGCAGTACACAAGGACTCCCTTTTTGATAAGATTACCGGTGTTTTTGTATTCGTCGGATTTGCCATACCCACCTTCTGGCTGGCCCTGCTCTTGATGATCTTATTCGGGATTGACCTGGGCTGGCTGCCCATATCGGGTATCCGGTCTTTGAATTACGATTATCTTCCTCCCGGGATGGTCTTTCTGGACGTGGTAAAGCACCTTATCCTTCCCGTTACGCTCTCCGCCTTCGGCGGTCTGGCTGGTCTTTCCCGCTATATGAGGTCCAATATGCTGGAAGTTATCAGACAGGATTACATCATGACGGCCAGGGCAAAGGGTTTGAGTGAGCGTAAGGTAATCTACAAGCATGCCTTAAGGAACGCCCTCCTTCCCGTTATAACCATCCTGGGATTATCCGTGCCCGGTCTTATAGGGGGGAGCGTGATCTTCGAGAGCATTTTCGCCATACCCGGAATGGGGCAACTTTTTTATATGTCTGTCATGGCTCGGGATTACCCGGTTGTGATGGGGATTCTCTTAATCGGGGCGGTATTGACGCTGCTGGGGAACCTGATTGCCGACGTGTCCTATGCCCTCGCAGACCCAAGGATCAGGGTTTCATAGGTGTAGAGATGGGAACGGATTTCTGGAAGCGGTTCAAGAAAAATAAAATAGCTCTTGCCGGAAGCTGTGTAGTCATCCTGCTCTTTGTCGTGTCCATCTTCGCGCCTGTGATCGCTCCCTATGACCCCGATGAGATTAATCTTAAGCTTGTGCTTGCACCGCCTTCGGCAAGCCATCTCTGCGGGACGGATCAGCTCGGCAGGGATGTCTTTTCGCGGATGGTCTGGGGTTCGAGGATATCATTGAAGGTGGGTTTTGTCGCAACCGGTATTGCCATTCTCATCGGGGCGATCCTCGGCGCTGTGGCAGGGTATTACGGAAGGTGGACGGACGCCGTGATTATGAGATTCGTCGACATCATGCTCTGCTTTCCGACCTTCTTTCTTATCCTTGCCGTGATTGCGCTCCTTGAACCTTCCATCTGGAATATCATGATCATCATCGGCCTCACAGGCTGGATGGGTATCACGCGGCTTGTACGGGCTGACTTTACGTCCTTGAAGGAGAGGGATTTTGTGCTCGCTGCGAAGGCAATAGGCGCGAGCGACTTGAGAATTATCTTTATCCACATCTTGCCCAACGCCATGGCATCTGTCCTCGTTGCCGCGACGCTGGGAGTTGCCGGGGCCATTCTCACCGAATCAGCCCTCAGTTTTCTGGGGATTGGTGTGCAGCCACCGACGCCGAGCTGGGGGAATATATTGACCGCCGGTAAAGACAATATTGATATCGCCTGGTGGCTCTCACTTTATCCAGGTTTGGCAATTCTTGTCACTGTCTTAGGCTATAACCTGCTGGGGGAAGGCATACGGGATTCTCTTGATCCGAGGCTCAAATGAGATATTTAGCCCCGAATTGCATTTTCACGTTTTCAAGGTAGTGTGTCTTCTTCAAATATACAGCGTTGAATATTACACCTACGAGTCCACAGGTGCTACTTGAGAAATAAAGTGAGGATAACCATTCGAATTGTAGTATCTGACATCGCTAATGAGCCAAGCAAAGACCCCATCACCTTAGGGAAGCGAAGAGGAGTGCGATAAATACGGTAAAAACAAAATTCACATCCCGCCGCTGGGACGGATCCCCCCTCCGCCTCCTCCTGTTGCTTTCCCTTCACCAATATTGCGAGAGTTCAGAAGTCGTGGATCCGAGGGGTCTGCTGTCACTTGGACAGTACTCGTTGTCGTGTTGTTGTTCTTATTCGACTCGCGAATGGTGTTGCCTGGATCCACCTCAAGCAGAAGATTCTGCCTGCCTGTCTGATGGAACGAAAAGGGTATCTTATTTGTCCTCACTTGTCCGGGACCTATGTTCATAAGTCCTGAGCTTTGCACTGGCTGTCCGTTGACCGACACACGAAAGGGTACATAAGCAATGGACCCGGGTCCGTTGTTGACTATTGTAATAGTAATTTCCCCCTGCTCCCCGATCAAATACAAAAAATCGTAATAGCGCGGATTACGATCGGTAATCGCCAGAAAAGTGATACTGCCCGCAACGAGATCAGGTGAAAGCTGAACCGCGCTCTGCCCCGCTGTCCTTGCGCCTTGAGGCGCCACTCTCACCGCAGGATCCATTTGCGCAAAGCCGCCCGAAACCATAAGACACAATAAAATCAGAACTGCCCCACAAATAAAATGTCTGCTCATCGCAACTCCCTTCTCATGCTCTTGTTGTCGTCTATATTTCATCGCGAAAATTGATAAGAACTTGTTTTTGCGTAAGTTGAGGATACGGAAAGGAGTCTTGTGTGTCAAGGAGATTTTGGCGACAACGGGTGCTGTTTACCACTTGATATCAGCAACTTTTCCTGTCTTATGCTAATTACTGACTTCAGGAAGGACTCGCTCATGATATTGATCTGCCGGTTCAAAAAATTCTGATTTGAACCGGCGAAGATGCTGACGGGCGGGACCGACGCGTTGCCAAGGGGAAGGTCACGTGTCCCGCCGGAGAATTTAATACACTTCAGTCGGGCTGATTAATGGCAGATAGCTGCCAGTTGCCGCTTCCCACAGGCCTCGCAAAAGTCCAGTATTCTTCAAACTTAACGGGTTCTGTCTTGCTGCCTGCGAGCAACTCACCGCTTTCACTGACTGTGTAGTCAAGAAGGCTCGCGAGGACCCTGACGGTAATGAAGTCCGTTCCGCCTTCCTGCCATGCTTCCGTGATATCCGCGGACCTGACGGCGATATTGTCGAGTTTGTTGATCTTCTTTTCCGCTTTCAATTTATCTGCGTCCCTCTGCAAGATGCCGAACATTTCCTGCGTAAGGATATTCTTGACAAGAGTCATGTCGCGGTTAATCCACGCACCCTGAATCTTGAAGAAGTTATCCATGCATAGATCTGAAAACCGTGCTTCGTCAAAAGAGGGATCCATCTGACGAATATGGCGCAGTCCCGTTTGGACATCGGCTTCGGTGGGTCCCTGATCACGGGAAGCATCTGCAAATCCTGTCTGTTGTCCTGTTGATGGGGAAGCGCCCGTTTGGTAAGAGTAGCCTGCCATAGATGCCGCTCCCCTGCGCCTCTTGATGAGCATATATAAGATGTAAAGCAGACCGCCGATGAGTATGATATCCAAAAGTCCGATGCCGCTGCCGCCGAAACCGCCCATTCCCATGCCGTGGCTGAGTCCGCTAAAGAGCATGCTGCCCAGCAAGCCACCAGCTACGCCCATGGCAAGCCCCCTCCACATGCTTGGTTGCTGCAGTGGCATTTGAGGGGTCATTGGTTGAGAGGGGGTCATTGACGGACTGGATGGTGATGGTGCCGAGTATGGTCTGCTGGGAGAGCTGAAAGACCGCGAACCGCGGCTGCCCGAAGACATGCCGCCTCCCACTCTGGCGAACGCATCCAGTTCCATTATCCCAATGAGAAAAAACAGGAATACAAAAATGGTTACTCCTATTTTCCAATTTTTTCGCGACATATTTGCTCCTCCTTCGAGTTACTTAGCATCTGTGCGTATCTCCGGACTGAGAGATACAAGTGCAAACTTTGGAAGCGGATTGTAGAAGATATGTCGCCAAGTGTCAACATCTCCTTTTCGTTTTGTCTTTTTCCGGCAGATGTTGTATTAGAGGCGTCGGTAGGGATCGGCATGGATATACTTCTCAAAATCATGATGGACAAAAAAACTTCATATGCATATAACTAATTGAGGAATACATATGAGCGCCTATAACTTAGAGGCAAGAATTATACAAGCGGCTGATCTGATATTGCATACCAAGAATGTGGTCGTGTTTACAGGCGCCGGGGTCAGCACGGAATCAGGCATTCCCGATTTTCGCAGCCCCGGTGGGATATGGACAAGATTCGATCCGGAAGATTTTACCATTCAAAAATTTCTCTCAAGCCCGGAGACGAGAAAGAAGCAGTGGCAGATCCTTCTCGAAGGCGGCTTGTTTGCCAATGCCCAACCGAACAGGGCTCACCTGGCCGTTGCCATGCTGGAGGAGATCGGCAAACTGAACTGTGTAATCACCCAGAACGTCGACAACCTCCATCAGAAGGCCGGAAACTCTCCGGAGAAGGTCTATGAGCTGCACGGCAATATGAGGTGGTTAAAATGCATGAGCTGTGATGCGCGCTATCCTGTGGGTGACGTTGTAGACAGGTTCCGTGCCAAGGAAGAAGTACCCGACTGCGAACAGTGCCATGGAATTCTAAAGCCGGACGTAGTTTTCTTTGGCGAACTCCTGCCCGAACGGACGTTGAAAAATGCTACTGCTCATGCCACCAGGTGCGAGCTCATGATTGTCATCGGGTCATCACTTGTTGTGTACCCTGCTGCGTACATGCCCGTGTATGCCAAAGAGTCCGGGGCCAAACTGGTGATCATCAACAATACGCCCACGTCCTGCGATGACATGGCGGATGTTGTCATTCATCATTCTGCCGGAGCAGTGATGGAGAGCATAATGGAAGATGTCAGAAAGAGACTCTGAGCGAGAAGATGCCGAATATTGTTCCCATAGAAACGGAAAGACTGAAACTGGTGCCCCTGGATCTCGAGAGTATAAATCCGGACGACCATCAAAAGATTGAACAGAAACTGGGCTTGCAGCTGGCAAGCATGATCCTGGGTGCGCAAATCGACAGGAAAATAAAAGCGGCCATGAGAGCCTCCCTCGAAGATGTGATAAGAAATAAAAAACAGGATCAATGGTATGCCGACTGGCAAAGCGTCCTGATCATACTGAAGAAGGAAAACGCGATCATAGGAGGCTTCTGTTTCCAGAGGTATCCTGATGAAGACGGCACGGTTCAAATCGGATATATGATCAGACCGGAGTATCAGAGAGACGGATACATGACGGAGGCTCTGAAAAGGGGAATCTCATGGATATTTGAGCGTCCTGATATATCTGCCTTGCTTGCGGATACTACGAAGTCTAATCTGCCGTCGCACAGGGTGCTGGAAAAGGTCGGCATGGCCGTGTATAAAGAAACGGATAATAGTCTCTGGTGGAGGATCGGGAGATGTGCCTGATTATCTTATCCTACAAAATGCATAACAGATACCCTCTCATCCTTGCAGCTAATCGGGATGAGTTTTATGAGAGGCCTTCGGCGCCGGTTTCTTTATGGGAGGATGCCGTGGGCGTGATTGCAGGGAAGGACTTGCAGAGGGGTGGAACATGGCTGGGTATCAGGAAAACAGGAAGTCTCGCCATGCTCACCAACTATCGCGAACCAACGCCTTTCGGGCGGAACGCCCCATCGCGGGGATGGCTTGTAAGGGATTTTCTCATGGGCGAGGAGCAGCCGGAATCATATATCGAAACTGTTACGGCCAAGAAAGATCAATATAACGGGTTCAATATGATCATCGGAGACATGAATCGCCTGTTCTACTTTTCCAACCGTGGTAAAATGCATGAACTGTCACCGGGC
>PMBI01000020.1:0-1994 GCA_003153775.1 Syntrophaceae bacterium
CCGGTGAGAAACTGGAATGGTCCACTCTCTACCGGGATTTTGCAGAGATTGCGAGAGCCGAAGGGTTCCCTGAGATCGCAGACTCATTTGCTGAGATCGCAAAAGTGGAAATGTTCCATGAGGGGAGATACAGAAAGCTTATAAAGAACATCGAGAACAAAGAAGTATTTAAGAAGAAAACACCCGCGAAATGGCACTGCACGAACTGCGGTTACATCTCTGAGGGTACAGAGGCGCCGGCCCAATGTCCGGCGTGCAAACATCCGCAATCGTACTACGAAATATTGGCGGAAAATTATTAACCGGGAATGCATAAGTCCTATGACAGGCGTTATTTTATCAGGCGGGAAAAGTGCGAGGATGGGGATGAACAAGGCTTTCCTCGAGTTCGAAGGCAAGCGCCTGATCGATAGAACCGTTACGATGTTCAGGGACATTTTCCAGGAAGTGATACTCGTGACAAATTCTCCCTTAGAATATCTTGACCAGGATTGCATCATCGTCTCCGACATATTCAAGAATAAGGGTGCGCTGGGAGGTATTTATACAGGAATTTTTTATGCCTCCTGTGATCAGGTCTTTGTTTCTGCCTGCGATATGCCCTTCTTGAAAAGGTCGTTCATTGGGCATATGATTGAATGCGCAGACAGATATGACATCGTGGTGCCGGAACTTCCCGACGGTCTGCAACCGCTGCACGCCATTTACTCGAAGAGATGCCTTAATCATATCAAAAAACTTATGGACATAGATGACCTGAAGATCACCGGTTTTTATAGAGGCCTGAAGACCCTGAAGATCGAGAAAGAGACGATCAAATCTTTCGATCCGGAAGGAAAGATGTTCATAAATGTGAACACGAGAAAGGACCTCGAACATATTTCATCGCTCTGATACCTTTTAATATGCAAAGGTGAATGAGAAAACCTCCTACGGAAATCCGAAAGCGGCGTCAGGCAAATGGATAAGTTCGATGTGATCATAGTAGGCGCTGGACTGGCCGGCCTCGGTGCGGCATATACGCTTGCAGGGAGCGGTCTTGAGGTGCTGGTCCTGGAGCGGGGGGACTACCCCGGCGCAAAAAACATGACCGGCGGCCGCCTTTACTTAAACCCCGTTCGCGATCTGTTTCCCGGCCTCTTCGAAAATGCCCCCCTCGAGCGCTTCATAGCCTATGAAGGAATATCAATCATGGCAAAAGACCGCTCGGTGACTCTGAATTACACCGGCAATGAACTACGTGACGAACCCCGCCAGAGTTACAGTGTACTCCGGTCCAAATTCGACAGATGGCTCTCCGAGCACGTGGAAGAAAAAGGGGTCTCCATTTTATCCAAGATCAGAGTCGACGATGTCATCAAGGATAACGGGAAGATCGTCGGCGTCCTTGCAGGCGCCGATGAACTGCGCGCCGACGTTGTGCTTGCCTGTGACGGAGCATTATCCATCACCTCCGAAAAAGCCGGCCTGCGCTTGCCCGTGGCGCTTGGCGACTTCGCACTCGGGATCAAAGAAGTCATCTCCCTCGATTCCGGGGTCATCAATGAACGTTTCAATCTGGAAGGCGACGAGGGTGCGGCGCGCCTCTTTGTGGGAGAAGTAACCCAGGGAAAATTCGGAGGAGGCTTTCTCTATACGAACAGGGAGAGTGTCAGTCTCGGCATTGTCGTCGGCATCGAAGACGCTGCAGCGGACAGCCTCCCCCTCGAAGTGCCTGCTCTCATGGACTCATTTAAGGGACGGCCTGAGATCGCCCCGCTAATCAGCGGCGGCAGCACCGTAGAGTATTCGGCCCACGTCATTCCCGAGGGCGGCTTCAAGGCGCTGGGCAACCTGTACGGAAACGGCATCCTGGTTGCGGGCGACGCTGCCGGGCTCGCACTGAACATCGGCTTCACGGTGAGGGGCATGGAATTTGCGCTGGCCTCCGGCCACTTCGCCGCGCAGACCGTCATGAAAGCGAAGGAAGCCGGGAATTATGATGCGTCGACCCT
>PMBI01000020.1:2068-31423 GCA_003153775.1 Syntrophaceae bacterium
GGACTTGAAGGCTAAACTGGGGCTCGATGTGTTCAAGCCGGCCGCTGAACCCCACATCAGGATCAGACAAGGCATGGAGAAAGACCCGCGCCTGAAACCCGCTATCCGCGTATGTCCCGCCGGCCTCTACAGCGAGAACGAAAGGGGCGAGGTCATCCTCACGATAGACGGCTGTCTCGAATGCGGCACCTGTCGCCTCGTCTGCGGCACCGAGATTCTCGATTGGAATTATCCGCCCGGGGGAAACGGCGTGCAGTATCGTTTCGGTTAGACATGATATATTTTTCCCGGCGGCAGCACCAACTGCATGGTTGAATTTTTTTGATTCCACGTCATCACGGCTGAGAACCCCTGCTGTAACTCAATGCGACAGCAAATCTCGGCCACAGTGGTGGTCCGGAGAATAAAATCGAGGGGATGAATATTATGGATTTCAAATTTACTGAGGAACAAGAACTGATTCGCAATAATGTGCGGGAATTCTGCGTGAAGAACGTGGAACCTATTGCCGCGGAAATTGATGAGAACAGCCGTCATCCGGCAGAGCTGTTCGAGAAACTCTCCGCCGGGGGCTGGATGGGCATACCTATTCCGCAGGAGTATGGGGGAGCCGGGGCGGACTTTTTGACGAGCATCATTGTAGTGGAAGAACTTTCCCGGTCATGCGCCTCCACGGGGTTTACCATATCGACCCATGCCGGCATCGTGTGCACGATGATACATCTATTCGGCACGGAAGAGCAGAAGAATAATTACCTGACGCCCATGGCTGAAGGCAGGCATTTGGGGGCTTTCGCCCTGACCGAGCCCGGTGCAGGCACCGACGTGATGGCCGTAACCACCGCCGCAGTTTTAGACGGCAATGATTATGTCATCAACGGCACCAAGACCTTCACGTCCAACGGCCCCACTGCGGGGACATACTTGGTTTTCGCGTGGACGGACAAATCGGCAGGACGCAAAGGCATGAGCGCATTCATAGTCCCCAGGGAAGCCCCCGGGTTCCGGGTGGGCGAGCATTTCAAAAAAATGGGCCTCCGGTCTTCGCAGACATCGGAGCTGATCTTCAAGGACTGCCGTGTGCCGAAGAATAATCTGCTCGGTAAGGAAGGGGCGGGGCTCCCGATGGCCATGGCCGGCTTCGATGGCGGCCGGATAGGAATCGCCGCCCAATGCATCGGCATCCTCCAGGCGGCGCTCGACGAATCTATCCGGTATTCCAAAGAGAGGATACAATTCGGTTCCCCGATAGCCCGCAACCAGGCCATTGCCTGGATGATAGCGGATATGGCTACGGACCTCTCCGCCGCCCGATTCCTTGCCTATCATGCGGCCTGGCTCAAAGACCAAAAATTGCCATTCAGTAAGGAAGCGGCGATGGCGAAACTCTATGCATCCGAAGCAGCCATGCGGCATACCGTGAAGGCCGTCCAGATACATGGCGGATACGGCTACTGCAAGGGCGCCAAGGTGGAGCGCCTGATGCGCGATGCCAAGATAACGGAGATATACGAGGGCACAAGCGAAGCAATGCGGATGGTCATCTCCGGGACCGTGCTCCGCTGAGCACCCGCTCATCGAAGCCCAGCTTTTTAGTATGAGGTGCACATTTATGCCCACTGTAATTGCCTGTTTCAAATGGGTCATCGACGAGGCCTACATCCGGCGCAGCCCATCCGGCGATTTGGACTTCTCCTCAGTGGATTACAAGATCGGCGAGTACGACCGCAATGCCATCGAGGAAGCCGTCCGGCTGAAGGAAACCGCGGGAGCGAAGGCCATCGCCGTCACCGTCGGCATGCCCGAGGCCGCAAAAGGCGTCAAGGATGCCCTCTCGCGCGGGATCGACGAGGCCTATTTTATAGCCGATAGTTCTTTCGGCAATCTGGATTCCTCCCAGACTGCCCTCATCCTGGGAGAGGTCATCCGCAACAGGATAGAACAATATGACGTCATCCTCTGCGGTGAGGGGTCCAGTGATCTTTACGCCCAGCAGGTAGGCCCGCGCCTGGCAGAACAACTCGGGATACCCTGCATTTCCTTCGTACAGAAGCTCTCCCTTGCAAAGGACCAACTCGTCGCGGAGCGTCGCGTCGAAGAGGGTATTGAAGTGATTACGTCGCCGCTGCCTGCCCTGGTGACGGTTCTCCCCGATATCAATGTCCCGAGGATCCCCGGTGTTAAGGATACCCTGATGGCGGGAAAGAAGCCCACCGTGAAGATTACCAAGGATGACCTTCCGCCGCTGAGTGAGCCGCTCTTGCGCACGATCAGCCTCACGTCTTCGAGATTGGAACGGAGCTGCGAGAGGTTCGGCACGGACGCCGCAGAAATAGCCCGGTTTGTGGGATCATTGCGCAAGAAAGGCGCCATCGGTTAAAGGAGATCATATGTCAGGAGTATGGATAATTTCGGAAAACCGCAGGCAATCACTGGAGCTTTTGAACATCGGCCGGCAGTTGGCCGATAAGATGGGAACGCATGCAGCCGCGCTTCTCTACCAGGACCGCGAACACGCGGGGGACTGCGTCAGCCATGGAGCGGATGAAGTCATGCTTCTTCCCCCGCTAAGCAGCGAACAGCCTGCGGAAAGTTGCATCCCCGTTATCTTAGAAGAAGCAAAAAAAGGAGACCCCGAACTGATCCTCCTTTCCGCCACGCCGCGAGGGAAAAATATGGCCGCCCTGCTTGCGGCACGGCTGAATGCGGGTCTCGTGAGCAGTTGCACGCAAATCGATTATGACGAGGGAAGCAAAACGCTGGTGATGGAACGCCTGGCATATGGGGGAGCAGCGGTGCAGAAGGCGGTTTGCTCCGCCCGACCCGCCATGGCTACCATCCCACCGAGGACTTACGAGACGGCGATGCCTAAGACAGGACGACAAGGTAATATCCGCGAACTCCCTTCACCACCACCTTCCGCAATTAAGGTCATCGAGAGAAAGGTGAAAGCAAAGGAAGCGAAAGACATCTCCGAAGCGCGGGTCGTTGTCTGCGTAGGAAGAGGGATAGAGAAGGCGGAAGACCTGACCATTGCCCGTCAATTGGCCGAAGCCGTGAGCGGTTCCATAGGCTGCACGAGGCCGATTGCCGAAGAGCTCCACTGGCTGCCCGAAGAGCTCTGCATCGGTCTTTCCGGCATACAGGTGAAACCGGATCTCTACCTGGGCATCGGGGTTTCGGGCCAGGTTCAGCATGTTACCGGCATACGCAACGCCAAGGTGATCGCAGTCGTAAATAAGGATGAGAATGCCCCCATATTCAAGGCGGCAGACTTCGGCATCGTCGGCGATCTCTACGATGTCGTGCCGAAACTCATCTCTGAGTTAAAGAAATGAATGGAAATAATGACTTACGATACGTTACTACAGCCCGCCGCACCGTGATGAGACTACAAGCCAAGTGATGCAGCAGAGCAGCGAGCGATGCTGTTATGCATCACAGGCATATTCCTTGTGCTTTATGACCAAGTCTCTATTTTTATTGCCCTATTATTCATTATTCTTCAAAAGCGATCTGTTTTCCCTCTTGTAATGTCAGACCTTCGTATCGGAGTTTTTATGTGGTACGGGACAAATACTTTGCCTTGCTTTCTCCCTATGGCGACATAAACAAATAGACATAATAATTGTCGTGTACCGTGATGCTAACTGTGAAAGAAGCCGCCTGTCCAGATGTATGGAAGGGCATCTAATTAGAACTATCCATAGCTGTCTACTAATTTATGTCGTATATCACGTCGGCGATGACACTATACATATCCCGGTTAGCCCTTGTCAGGTTGTTGGCATGCATATTGCGCTATGAACGAAAGGGATAGGTGAAGTTGAAGAATATTGTCCAATCTATGTAAAAACATTGGAGGTGGGGCCGTGGCAAAATTTATGACTGCAGAAGAGGCGATTAAGCTGATCAAGAATGGGGACACTGTGGCGACTTCCGGATTTGTCGGAATGGGTCATCCGGAAGAACTTTCGAGAGCGGTTGAAAAGAGCTTTTTGGAGACAGGTCAACCGAACAACTTAACGCTTACATTTGGCGCAAGCCAGAATGACGGAAAATCAAACTGGGGACTGAATCGCTGGGCAAAAGAAGGTCTGGTGAGAAAGGTCGTATCCGGCCACTGGGGATTACAGCCTGATTTAATCAAGATGGCTGTTGCCAACAAGATCGAAGCTTACAATATCCCCCAGGGCGTAATTCTCCATGTCTTTCGAGCGACTGCCGGCAAGAAACCGGGCATCATTACACACGTTGGCCTGAGGACATTTGTCGATCCGAGAGAAACCGGCGGAAAACTAAACAGCATCAGTCACGAAGAGTACGTCCGGTTGATGGAGATTGACGGCAAGGAATACCTTTTCTATAAAGCCATCCCCATCAATGTTGCCATAGTGCGCGGAACCACGGCGGATGAAAATGGCAATGTATCCATTGAAAGAGAAGCCATATCCCTGGAATTTGCCTTATTGGCGCTCGCTGCCAAGGGCTCCGGCGGTAAAGTCATCGTGCAGGTGGAACGGGTGACTAAAGCAGGTACGATTCATCCGATGATGGTCAAGATACCTAAGATATGGGTGGATGCAATCGTCGTCGCGAAGCCTGAGAACCACTGGCAGGTTCCCATGGCCGAACAATACAATCCAAGCCTTTGCGGTGAAACCAGGGTTCCCCTGAGCCGCATAGCGCCCTTGCCGATGAGCGAAAGAAAAGTAATTTGCCGAAGGTGCGCCATGGAACTTATCCCGAACGCAGTCGTGAATATGGGAATCGGCATGCCGGAAAGCGTCGGGGCGGTTGCAGCCGAAGAGGACCTGATCGAACTGATGACATTCACGGTTGAGCCGGGAGCGATAGGCGGTATGCCTGGAGGCAAGCTCTATTTCGGATCGGCAGTCAATCCGGAAGCCCTGGTTGACCATCCCCTGATGTTTGATTTTTATGACGGCGGCGGACTCGACCTGGCCGTCCTCGGAATGGCGGAAATGGATCAGTTCGGAAATGTGAATGTCAGTAAGTTCGGCCCGCGTATAGCCGGAGCGGGGGGATTCATTAATATCACCCAGAGTACAAAGAGGGTGGTCTTCTGCGGAACGCTGACGGCAAGCGGTCTTGAGTTAGGGATCAGCGATGGAAAGCTCAAGATAGTAAAAGAAGGAAAAGTGAAGAAATTAGTAAAGAAGGTAGAGCATATCACGTTCAGCGGTGAATACGGAAAGACAAGCGGTCAGACGGTCCTATATGTCACGGAACGGGCCGTTTTTCAGCTCACACCTGAAGGCGTCATGCTGACGGAAATTGCTCCCGGCCTCGATATGGAAAAGGATGTATTAGCTCAGATGGAATACAGGCCGCTCATCGCTCCTAAGGTTAAATTGATGGATGCACGCCTCTTTAAGGAAGGACCGATGGGCATCAAACCCGACATATTGAAGAAGGCTAGTCTCTAAAACATTAACATTTAGATTAAAGAAAAGAATTTAAAGGAGAACAACAAATGGCATTAAAGACGAGAGAGGAATACAAAAAATCATTGAAGGCTATGAAGCCGAATATCTACAAATTTGGAGAGTTGATCGAAGACGTGACGAGTCATCCGGCGACCAAGAGGGTGGTCGAAAGCCATGCAAGGGCATTTGACGCGTCGCATGACCCAAAGCTCGCGGAGGATTTCACTGCTACCTCCACTTTCGTAAGCGGCGAAAAGATACACAGATGGAATTCCATGATGGAAACCCTTGAAGACATCATGGGCAATTCCAAGATGAAGAGATGGATGTACCGCCTGACGGGAAGCTGCAGCGGCGGCGTGTGCGTCGGCTGGAACGCCCAGAACGTTATGTGGAACATCACGGCGCAAATGGACAAGGAGCTCGGAACCAAGTACCAGGAGCGTCTCAAGAAGTGGATCATCAATACCCAGAAGAACGGGCTCGTCGTATCCGGGGCACTTACGGACGCCAAAGGCGACCGCAGCCTGAGACCGTCACAGCAGGCGAATCCGGACAGCAGCGTGCACATTACGGAAGTCCGGGAAGACGGCATCGTAATCAGCGGCATGAAGGCGATGATATGCGGAGTGGCCGCCTCTAATGAGATATTCCTTCTGCCGGGAAGCGGCTACAGGGAAGAGGATCAGGATTATGCCGTTAGCTGCGTCGTGCCGCGGGATATAAAGGGTCTGACAATCGTAGAGGCACGCAGGCCGAGCGATACGAGGGAGATGGAAGGTGGATTCGACATTCCGGATTCCGGCATCACCCAGTCTTTCCTGTTTTTCAAGGACTGCTTTGTCCCCAATGACAGGGTTTTCATGTGCAAAGAATCCAAGTATTCAGGGAAAATAATAGAATATTTTACAGCCAACTACCGTGCATGTATCGGTGCATGTGTCGCCGGTCAGGGAGACGTGATGATCGGCGCTGCGGCCCTTATGGCGAGGACGAACGGATTGGCGGCAGGTACATTTGCCGGCAAGATGGTGGAGATGGCGGTTAATAATGAAACCACATACTGTATGGGAATCGGCTCGATGGCCCTTGGTAAGAAAGGTCCCGGTGGCATGTGGGTTTCAGATTCGCTGACGGCCCATGCCAATAAGGTCCATGTGGCGACCCTCCCCTACGAAACAAAGCGCATCTGCCAGGACATCGGCGGTGGTATCGTTGAGACAGGATGTTTCCCCTCTTCGAAGGATTTTAACGACCAGAAGATAGGTGCCATGGTTCAGGCGGCTATGAAAGCCTCCCCCAAGTTCACCGCTGAATCACGGGCGCGCGCAGCAAGGCTTTCTGAATGGTTGACGCTTGGCGCAGGTGTACCCGGATGTATGCACGGCGGCGGTTCCCCTGACGGCGCAAAACTGGTTGTCAGGGCTCTTACGCCTGTTGACCAGTTTGCCGAATACGCGAGAAAGATTGCCGGTATCACGGAAGAAATTCCTGAGCCGGAAAAGAAGAAGAAATAATAAGCTGACGCGAGCTGCCCCGCCCGCAGGGCGGGGCAGCCGGCTCAAGGAAGACGTGGAATTTCAAGGATGGTTCCCGGACAATCGCAGCCCATGCGGAATCTGACAATAGGGAGAAAGAGGTCGATATTGCGGCGTGATTGTGGTATTCAGCCTGCGCGGAGTCGGTCTGTAAATCTTTCAAAACAGGCTCAGTCAGGATTCTGATTTTTTTGTCAATTAAAGCCCGAGATGAAGACTAATTGCACCAAAGAGGCAAATAAATAAATTTAAGGAGGAGGGTTGTATGAGCGCAAAGGTAGCCGCGGGAGTTGATCCTGTAAAGGCCAAGAAGATGATCACGTATCGTTGGATCACTTATGGAATGTTCTTGTTAACGTATATTTTTGTCTATTTCGACCGTGTTTCACCGGCGGTTGTTGCGCCGGAACTGATGAAGGAATTCGGCCTTACAGCGACGACCCTTGGTATTTTATCATCGATGTACTTTTATCCTTATGCAGCAATGCAGTTCCCGTCGGGAGTCCTATCCGACAAAATCGGCCCCAGGCTTTCGGTGAGTTTCTTTTTCGTCATAGCGGCAATCGGTACCGCATTGTTTGGTCTGGCCCAGACGTTCGGCTGGTGTATCTTCGGCCGTTTTTTAATGGGTGTCGGCGTCGCGGTTGTTTGGATGCCGTGTATGAAGATCCTGTACAACTGGTTCCGGCCGAATGAATTAGCGACACTTACAGGTGTGATGCTAACACTGGGCAACGTCGGCGCAATACTCGCGTCCGCGCCGCTTGCGTTTCTGGTGGGTATCGTCGGATGGCGGAATGCATTCTTATGGCTGGGCGGTTTTATGATCCTCATATCTATCGTTGACTACCTGATCATCCGAAATAAACCGGCCGATATGGGTTATCCGACGGTTTCGGAGATCGACGGCATCGACTACTACCCGGCACAGACTGCCGCGCAGAAGACGACATTCAAAGAGAATTTTGTTAAACTGCTAAAAATGAAAAACTACTGGTTGATATCCCTTTACGCCTTTGTTATCTACGGCACGGTCATGGGATTTCAGGGGCTCTGGTTCATTCCCTATGCACAGCAGATATACGGATTGCCCAAGCAGCAGGCCGCCAACATGCTCATGTTCTGGCCAATAGGGATGGCTCTCGGATGCTTTGCGGCCGGTTACGCTTCAGACCGTATTCTTAAATCACGCAGGAACACGTCTTTCTACGGCATGCTTATCTACGTTGCCACCTGGATACCGATAGCGTTCTTTACCGGATCAATTCCCGTCGCGTGGTTTTACCCCTTGTTGTTTGTCATGGGCTTTTTCTGTGGCGCATATGTGCCCAACTATGCACACATCGCCGACGGTCAGCCGACCAGCTTCATGGCAACGTCCAACGGGATGCTGAATATATGGTACTTCGTAGGAGGGGCTTTATATCAGGCATTGATGGGCGTTGTGCTTGACTACTATGGAAAGGTTAACGGCAAATTCCCGGTGGAAGCATACCAGGCAACCTTTATGTTCTGTGCGGCATCGCTCGTAGTAGGTGCCATAGCGATGTACTTCACAACGGATTCGAAGCCAATCATCGTAAAGAAATAGGCGCAAGAATAGCACGAATTATCCACATGGGGGGCATGGCAGGCGGTATGTAAGGTACAGGTTGGGTTTCGGTGAATATCGGAAGCCCCCATGCCCCCTTTAATGTTAACGTCCTTGACTGTTCTTTGAAAAAGCCGACGCAAATGGTGCGTATAACAATCCCGCGAGATATTTTTCCCCTTGCAGGGATTTTATTTTGCGGCGGCCACCGAGATGCACCGCTTCGGCAATTTAGCCATTTGCTTAATTTTTTTTTGCCGTGTGGATTAATCTCTCGAAAAAGAATGGAAGATGTGCTGCATTGAATGGCTGAATGGTGCATCGAAGAGAAAGAAGTATTGTTGCATCTGATGCAATGCCTTACGGCGTTTGCCCTGTATTCTGCGCAGCTGTCGGCCCAATCGCAGAAAGATGGAAGCCGAAAAGGCATAATCGTATGTTCTATGGGAAATAATTTATAACATAGCCAGGAGTGAAAATTTATATGGAAATTGTTGTATGTGTCAAACAGGTACCTGATACCACAGAAGTCAAAATTGATCCTGTCACCAATACATTGATCAGGGAGGGAGTGCCGAGCATTGTTAATCCCTTCGACAAATTTGCCCTGGAGATGGCGCTGCAGCTTAGGGATAAACACGGAGGAAAGGTTACAGTGATCAGCATGGGACCGCCGCAGGCCGCAGCGGCCCTGCGGGAATGTATCGCCATGGGCGCCGATGAAGCCGTTCTTCTAAGCGATAGGGCGTTTGCGGGTTCGGATACGCTCGCCACATCCTACACATTATCCCAGGCAGTGCGTAAAATGGGAAACGTCGATTTGGTCATTTGCGGCAAGCAGGCGATTGACGGAGACACGGCCCAGGTCGGACCGGAAATGGCGGAACATCTTGGCATCGGCCAGTTGACTTACATAAGCACGATCGAATTTGACGGTGAAAAGCTCATTGCCCACCGCGAACAGGATGAGGGATATGACGTTATAGAGGCCAAACCCCCCCTTGTAGTTACCATCATAAAACTGGCCATGGATCCACGCCTCCCCACGGTGAAAGGCACGGCGAAGGCATACCGCACGGAAGTCCCTGTATGGACTGCCGCCGACATTGCCATCGATCCTAAATTTGCAGGCCTCGAAGGCTCGCCTACGCTCGTAAAGCGCATATTTACGCCGGAGCGGCGCGGTAAGGGTGAAATTATTCAGGGCGACAGCAAAGAAGCCGTCGATGTGCTTGTCGATAAGCTGAGGCAGGCCAAGATACTATAGTCTTAGGAGGAAGCAGTTTCATATGTCTGTTAAAATTTTATCGGAAGAATGCATTGGTTGTCAAACGTGCATCGACAGTTGCCCTTATGGCGCAATTGTCATGAAAGACGATAAGGCCGTTCTGACGGAAGCTTGCACATTCTGCGGCGCTTGCGAAAGCAGCTGTCCCTCATCCGCCATCGTGGTGGAGAGGGAAAAAGCGGAAGAGGCACAAGATATCAGCGCCTATAAGGGCGTCTGGGTATTCATAGAACATCGCGACGGCCGCATACGCAACGTTTCACTGGAACTTGTTGGCGAGGGCAGGAAGCTGGCCCAGGAGCTTGGCGAGGAGCTGTCTGCCGTCCTTATCGGCGACAANNGCGACCAATGACGGCCGTGATTTAGGCCCCCGCGTGTCCGCCAGGGTGAAGACTGGCCTGACGGCCGACTGCACGAATCTTTCCATAGATCCGGAAACCAGGCTCGTCGCATGGACAAGACCCGCTTTCGGCGGCAACATCATGGCAACGATCTTTTGCCCGGACAACCGTCCGCAGATGGGAACAGTAAGGCCCAAGGTCTTCAAGAAGCCCGTACCGGACTACAACAGGACGGGAAAAATTATCCGCGAAGAACTGGCAATCAATGAGAAAGACATTCGAACAAAACTTATCGATGTTGTCAAGGTCTGCACTTTCTCATGCAATCTCGAAGACGCAGAGATCATCGTCTCCGGAGGACGGGGACTTGGAAAGCCGGAGGGCTTCAGGATGGTTGAGGAGCTTGCACAAGTTTTGAAAGGCACCGTCGGATCGTCCCGTGCTGCTGTTGACGCGGGCTGGATGCCTTATCCGCACCAGGTCGGTCAAACAGGAAAAACGGTGGCGCCAAAAATATATATCGCTTGCGGTATATCCGGCGCCATTCAGCATCTTGCCGGGATGCAGACATCCGATGTCATAATTGCAATCAATAAAGACCCTGATGCGCCCATCTTCAAGGTGGCAACTTACGGAATAGTCGGCGATGTGTACGAGGTTGTGCCGGCCTTGACCGCAAAATTCAGGGAAATTCTACAATAAGAAAATAATCGCCGTGCATAGTCAGCACGTCGGCAAGGTTCATGACAACAATAAATATCTATTTTAAGAGGAGGGCGATCTATGAATTTTACAGTATCACCGGAAAATGAAGGCATCCGCAAGATGGTGCGGGAATTTGCAGAGAAGAAACTGGCTCCGACTATTGTGGAGCGTGATGAAAAGGAGCTATTCGACCGAAGCATATTTGATGAAATGGGTAAGTTGGGCCTTATGGGTCTGCCGTATCCCGAAAAGTATGGTGGAGGCGGTATGGACTTCGTCGCTTATGCCATTGCAATTGAGGAAATTTCGCGTGTGGACGCATCAACTTCCATCGGTATGTCGGTGCACACTTCACTGTGTTCATGGCCGATCTACAAATACGGCACCGAAGAGCAAAAGCAGAAGTACCTGGTGCCGCTCGCCCAGGGCATAAAGTTAGGCGCATTCGGGCTAACGGAGCCCAATGCCGGCACGGACGTAGGCAACGCCTCGACATTCGCCGTCAAAGAAGGGGATTCATATCTTATCACCGGGACCAAGGTTTTCAACACGAACGGCGGAGAGGCTGAAGTAGAGGTTGTCTTTACCAAAACGAATAAAGAGGCCGGTCTTAAGGGTATGAGCGCGTTTATTGTCGAGAAGGGTTCACCGGGCCTGACCTTCGGCAAGAAAGAAACCAAAATGGGTATTCGCGCAGCGGTACAGCGCGAAGTGATCATGGTCAACGCAAAAACCCCCGCCTCCAACATCCTTGGCAAGGAAGGCGATGGGTTCAGAATTGCCATGACGACTTTGGATGGGGGCCGTATCGGTATAGCTGCCCAGGCGGTCGGCATTGCTCAGGGCGCTCTCGATCACGCAATCAAATATGCAAAACAGCGTGTTCAGTTCGGAAAACCCATAGCGACCCAGCAGGGCATCAGCTTTATGCTCGCCAACATGGCAACAAAGATCGAGGCAGCTCGTCTCATGACGTATCGAGCCGCTTTTAACAAATCAAACGATCTGCCTTATTCCAAGGAGGCGGCTATGGCTAAGCTGTTTGCTTCCGATGTCGCGATGTCTGTTACAACCGACGCCGTGCAGGTATTTGGAGGCTACGGGTACAGCCGCGAGTATCCTGTGGAGCGCCTGATGCGAGATGCGAAGATTACGCAGATCTATGAAGGCACAAGCGAGGCAATGCGCATGGTCATCGCCGGCAGTATTCTGAGATAACCTGTACCGGCACACTTGATGATGTTTGCATAGATTTATAAATTGGGGGGAGACGAATAACTCGTCTCCCCTTTAATTTTAAAACGCTATCGACGCATACCAATCCTCCAGGAACATCCCGACACGTCGCATAAGTTTCCGCTTACATTCCAATATGCCAGCGAACGTTTCGCACATCATTTAATTGTTAAGGTGTCATATCGACCGAAATGCACTTAGTCCTCTTTGTAAGCTTTCTGCATCAACAAATAAACGACATATATAAGTAGACATTGCAGAAAGTCTTTGCTATGCTGCCCCTAAAGAAAGACGCAGGGGGAGAAACATGAAGGCATTGACGTTAGATCATCCAGGTCTTACCGGAAAGGCCCTGCTTCGTATAGCCGACCGAACGCCGGGGGTCTGGGTGGGCATACGAATAGCCGTTCTGCTCCTGATTTTGGCAGGGTGGAAATCGGCCCGTGCAGCGGAGCTTTTCGGCCTAAGCCGCTGGACGGTCGTGAAATGGATTCAGAGGGCAAACAAGGAAGGAACCGAAGCGGTGCTCGACCGGGAGCGCGTGGGCAGGCCGCCCCGCATTAATAAGGAAGTGATGAAAACACTCGCAGCCGTCTTAGCAAATTCGCCGCGCGCA
The DNA here is from genome assembly GCA_003153775.1 of Syntrophaceae bacterium. Classification (GTDB taxonomy): domain Bacteria; phylum Desulfobacterota; class Syntrophia; order Syntrophales; family UBA2185; genus Fen-1135. The sequence goes on from PMBI01000020.1 coordinate 14,834, forward strand.
GCCGGAATTCCCCGTAACCGCTGGGACGGCAACGTCCTCGCTGCATATCTGAAAAAAAACCATCACATAGAAATTCATGTCCGCCACGCCCAGCGCATCATGAAGAGCCTTGCGCATTCTTCGAAGATGCCCGTTTGCCGATAGAGCATGCCGCAGGGGAAGCAGCAAAGATATTTGGTAAGTTGTTGAATTCGGTAGCGAGCGAATGCCAAACGATGGTGTTCGTTAAGAATCGAAGATTCTCCGCCGCTCGCTGCGGCGAAATTCAATATTCCTTATTGTTTTGAAAAGCCCGATGCGAGAACACCCTTGATTAAGAAATGACAGAATGCTAAATAACAATATAATTATGACAATACGATAAATTAAAAGAGGAGGTCATTGAATGAATAAGAAGCTAATTTATGTACTGGTGGGTTTGATAATTATCTCGTTGGCTACAGTTTGTTTTGCGGCTCCAAAGGATGATGCGGTGGCGCTGGTCAAGAAGGCAGCGGCCTTTTACAAGGCTAACGGAAAGGACAAGCTTGTTGCCGAAATAAATAAACCAAATGGGCAATTTGTCAAGGGTGACGTCTACGTCTTCATTTGGACTCTTAATTATTCTGTATTGGCCCATCCGGCAAATCCTAAACTGATCGGAATGGATATGACAGAACTTAAAGATCCTGATGGCAAACGATTCGTATATGAAGCCGTGGAACTTGCGAAAGCAAAGGGATCGGGCTGGGTTGACTACAGATATACCAATCCTGTCAAGAAGAAGGTTGAGGCCAAAACTACATACGTGCTCAAGGTGGATGACTTGATTCTCGCTTGCGGCATTTACAAGTGATTTATCATAAGCAAGCTTAGGTACTAATATCGGAAGCAATTGATCTTTTCAGATGGATGAATCCCGCTCATCGATGTCATGGTTCCATGACATCGATGAGCGGTAATATCCATTATTTCTGCGGTTCGTTAGCCGGGGATGGACAGAGGTTATATTTCTTCAGCTTGCGCACGACTGTGGATTGATTGATTTTCATCGCCTTGGCGATCTCCCTCGTGCCCTTGTGATTCTGGAGCGCCTGTTTGAGGAGTTGCTTCTCCGCCTGCTCAATTGTTTTTTTGAAGCTGCCTTCCCCGATGACGCTGATTGTCTCAGCAGATATCTGGCTTTTGATCTGAATCGGCAGATGCTTCATGGATATCTCATCACCCTCCGTCATGATGATCATCCTCTCCACAACGTTTTCCAATTCCCGCACATTGCCGGGCCAGGAGTAGAGCATCAGAACATCGATAACCTCCGGTGAAATGCGTTTGTTGTACTGATGTTTCTTGTTCATCTTATCGAGAAAGTGCAGGACGAACATAGGTATGTCCTCTCTGCGCTCACGCAGAGGAGGAATATCAATTGCAACGACGTTAAGGCGATAATAAAGGTCGTCGCGAAAAGTGCCTTTTTTTACCATTTCTTCAAGATTCTTGTTTGTCGCCGCAACGATGCGCACATCGACGGGGGTGGGCTTCACGCCGCCAATCCGCATGATCTCACGATCCTGCAGGGCCCTTAAAAGCTTTCCCTGGAGGCTGTAGGGGATATCGCCGACCTCGTCCAAAAACAGGGTCCCCTCATTTGCAAGCTCAAACATGCCGGGTTTCCCCTGTTTTTTTGCACCCGTAAAAGCGCCGTAATCGTAACCGAAGAGTTCGGATTCAAGAAGCGTTTCAGGAATTGCCCCGGAATTCACCTTGATGAGCGGGCCCTTTGAGCGCTGGCTTTGCTGATGTATGGCATTCGCAATCACTTCCTTGCCCGCGCCCGATTCGCCGGTGATCAAAACCGATACATCGAAACTGGCGACACGCGCCACGATTTCCATCAGTCGTTTCGTCGATTCGCTGTGAGCGACTATATCGACGTTCTTCATCTGCTCAAGCTCGGCGGCATATAATTCATTCAGCCGCTGCGTTTTTTCGAGTAACTGCTTCAAATAGAGTATTTCCGTTATATCTCTGATATTGGCGACAACCCGCCTGATCTCGCCGTCTTCACCCCATATGGGTATGGCCGTCGCCATTATCTTCTGACCGATCTTCTCCCCTCTGAGCATCTCCAGCATGATTGTCACTTTCTTTCTTTCCCTGATTGCCGCCATTGCTGAAGATTCCGTGTACCATTTATGATCCACGAGGTCCTTAGCGCACTTTCCTACGGCGAATTCCCTCTGAATTCCCGCAATACGCTCCCACGCACTATTTACCCTCAGGATAACCCCCTGCCCGTCGGTTATGAAAAGGCCGTCGTGGGATGCCTCAATGATATCTTCCAATTCGCAAAAATCACATCTATGCACGGCCTGATGAGATTCGTCACCCGTAACTAATTTCAGATTATCTGCCTTTTTTGTTTTTGATGTAGGTTTCGACACTTTCTTCTTCCTGAAAACTTTCTTTTGTCATAACATAGTAACACAAGGCTTCGATGTCAACAGTATTTTAGACGGCATCCCGGCAATGATCTCAGGGCCTTATTACGGGCATCCAGCATGCCGACATGATCACTTTTTATATTCCGCATCTATGGTAATCGAAATGCCCCCGCGGACGGCGAAATCCGCCGTTACCTTGCACCACCGGGGCTTGAGCGCGGAGATCAGGTCGTCAAGAATCACGTTGGCCACATGCTCATGAAACACCCCTTCGTCACGGTAAGACCAGAGATACAATTTCAGGGACTTGGATTCTATAATCTTTTTGTCCGCTATGTACTGGATGGTCAGTCTCGCAAAATCCGGCTGCCCCGTCGCCGGACAGACGCATGTAAACTCCTCCGTCTTTAGCGTTACAATGTAATCCCTTCCCGGATGATGGTTGGGGAAGGTCTCCAGCTTCTTTGTGGGTTTGGCGTCGCGCCTGAGTAAAGTCAGCCCATCAAGGTCGGATTTTTGCGTCTTCTTTGTCATTCAGGCATTTCTCCCCTTTCAATCTCTTACGCAATTATTTTCTGCACACCGGCATAGAAGAAATAACATGCAAAGAGGATTAATACAACTGCGCATGTTCCCATCACCCATCTGTAAAAACCATCAGTGAAAAGATGCCTGCCCTTCCCCACCGCCGCAGAAACCGCTGAATACCAGACAAAGTCTGCGAGAATATGTCCCGTGAAGAAAAATATCAGGCCGGATATGCCGAAACTCCAGCTATAGATGACGTAGCCAAATCCTATTGTCGCCCACCAGACAATCCAGTAGGGATTGGCTATGCTCAGGATCGCGCCATTCTTTATGAGAGAGCCGCTCTTGGTCTTCCCCGCGTTCAATGATAGCGTCAACGTCGGCAGGGCGCGAAACATGCCTAAAGCCATCCAGAGCAGGATAACGCCGCCTGCTATGGCGACAACGGTAAAGACGTCGCTGCGCTGAAGAAACGGGGCAAGTCCCAGGACAAGCGCGGTAAGCAGGATGATCTCGAGGATGCCGTGACCTGCGATAAGCAAAGGCCCGGCGATGAATCCCCTTTGCGAGCTTTCGCTGATTGTCGCCGTGAGGAGCGGCCCCGGCATCATCGCGCCGGAAAAGGCGATGATAAAAGAAGAGACAAAGATTGTAATAAGTTCCCACACTGTTTATATATGTCCTGTATCAAGAAACATTGCGAGCTTTGAAACATTCACACTTATTATATCATTCCCTTCGGAGCCGAAGGTCTCCGTGTTATATGCGTAGATACCTTCCCCATCCGAGAAGATCCTGCACATGGTCGGCAGACGTTTTTTGAACCAAACGACCTTCGCTATTGACGTCAGTAATCATGACTCTATAATCCCAAGCACGGTGGCCACGTCGGACACTATCCTGAAGGCTCGATCCAAATCAAATACTCTGAAATCATCCACGCGCAATACGGGTTTCAACTGGGAATCGAGCTGCTGTCGAAGTGACGCTAACCGATCCGGGGATACATCTACCGGCTCATTGCCCGGTACAGCGAGCTTTTGTCGTACCATTTCTATTATAGTTGCTTCGAGGGGATTAAACCCGAAATTTCGCACAGCATAGACTATGTCGAAGAAATCCCGGATGGCGACCTCACGTCTCGATAAGGCTGCTCGCAGCTTCTCGGCCATTGCCTCACTCCGGGAAATACACGGTACAGTAAAAGCTCTTACCATCGGTTCGCCCGATATGGGATCGAGAAGAATCGTCCGTGCCTCGCTGGTAGTAAGTATCTGAGTCAGAAGCGGTTCGCGCAAACCCACTTCGATTTTGATAATCTCTTCCTGCTTGCTGATTAGTGATCTGTAGCCGATCACGGCGACATATTGTTTGGAGTTGTTCGCACCGACAGGTGGTTCGAGTACTCGGAATGCGCCCACCATGGTGGGAAGTTTAATTACAGCCTCCTTGAACCCAGCGGCCAAGTTGCGACGCTCGGATCGGGAGGCGGAAAGGGGCGTTGGTATGACGAAGTCCAGATCCTCGCTAAGGCGGTAAAATTCGGCATGGACTTTCGCCAGACATGTCCCGCCTTTGAACACAAGACCACTATCCGCCGCTGCCAGATGGTCCAGCAAGACAGTACAGTAGTAATCTTTCTCAATTAGCCGTGGGAGAAACAAAGTCTGGGAGGCTGTGAAGTTTACGGCCTCCCGAAATAGGACGGTATCTTCGTGCAAACGTATGATTGATGACGTTTCACGTTTGCTCATTCAGGACAACCCCCCAGCGACGGCTGATCTTTCCTCTCTTCGGTCTTGTGGGAATCCACGGAATCATGGCGGTAGATGGCATTAGGATTTTCTCCAGCTTCCGCAATAGTCTCGCCTCCACTCCTTCCATCTCCAGCAGCGCGCCAATACGCCGGGTAGTGCCCTTGTCGCCATAGCGCAGGGTAACGGCAACCAACTCCGCCGCGCTGATACGCTTCGCGGCCAGTTCTCCCCGGATCCAATCATAACCTCGGGGCAGGCTGTTAAACCGGGACCAGTCGTATACCGCGTCCACCAGCGTCCGCACTCGCGAACAGTACACAGCTACCCGTCCTGCCGCCGTCTGTACTTCGCCCGTATCGCCAAGCCGTTCGTCGGCTACCTTGATCAGTGTTAGCTCGACTGCTCCGATGGTCCGCTCACCGGATATCCGGTTGTTGTATGCATAGACCCTGTTCGGCACCTGCTCGTCGAAGCCATAGCGGTTAAAGGCATTTGGTCCGCAAATCTGGTAGCGCCCTTCCCTGTCTTCCATCAGCGTATTCAACGCCAGAATTTCATCGGGACTCCACTTCCCACCCAGTGGCAGCTTACGCGGGACGAGATAAAGACCGCGCCAGACGCGAACGATCCATCCGGCTTTGGATAGCCGACTTAACAGATTGCGCTCCCGGGGCGCTGTCAATTGAAGCGGACTAACCAACTCGCCCGTCCGCACAGTGGTCTGCCCACGCATCTGTAGATATGCGAAGAAGAGTCGTTCGATTTCTCCTAATCCCTTTTTCATGATTGTACTTTATATATAAGATAATCGCCTGTCAAGCGATTATCTTAATAATAGAATACCATGAAATCAGGAAGTCAATTGTCCACTCATCAGGCGCGCTAAGCAGGATGATCTCGAGGATGCCGTGACCTGCGATAAGCAAAGGCCCGGCGATGAATCCCCTTTGCGAGTTTTCGCTGATTGTCGCCGTGAGGAGCGGCCCCGGCATCATCGCGCCGGAAAAGGCGATGATAAAAGAAGAGACAAAGATTGTGATAAGTTCCCACACTGTTTATATACGTCCCGCATCAAAACAAATTGAGAGCTTTGAAAAATTTCTGCTTCTTATGTAGACAGGCGAGAGAGGATGAACTGATTCAATGACACTCTTTCTTCCGCACAGCGGATGGCCAACTCCCGGTGTTTTTCAGGGGGGATTCTCAAGGTGAGATTCCCTTTGAATTTCTTGAGTCCCAGAGGTTTTGGCACCGTTTCACCTTGTTCCCGCATCCACTTGACTGACTCCGCAACCACATATTCAATCTCCCTAAGCGCTTCCTGAATCGTATCCCCGTGGGCGCCCAATGAAGGAAACTCCAGGCATCTGGCTACGTGGCAATGGTCATCCTCGGACCATTCGATCCGGTATGTATATTTCTTAATGTCGTTCTTCATTTGTCTTCGCCTCCATTTTCTCGATGGCTTTCTTTACGTCTCTTACCTGATAGGATTTTGCCATCTTATCAATTTTTTGCAGATTTATCCTCGGATCACCTTTCCAGGGTGTCTTGAAGATGTAATGACTCCCGCGTATCCTCGGGTTACCGAAATATTTCTTACAAATTTTCAGTAACTCAGCAAACAAAACGTTGCGGGGATTCTCCAGGTAATCTTTGTCTTTCATGGTTGACATGATAGCGTATATGCTATCGCTTGTCAAGGCGCCTTTGGCTTGGTGCATTTCACTATTAAGGTGTCATATCTACCCCCTCGGTTCACTCGGGGTAAACTCCGGGAGATATCTTGAGATCACCATAAGACAGTCAATATTATCAAGCTAACTCGCAACTGTTCGCATCGAGCTGGCATTCCTTTTCCTTTGATTTCTCTTTAAGACGCGTCGCCCGCCTGGCTTTTGCTTCCCTGTTCCTTCTTTTTTCTTCGTCCGTCTCCAGGATAAGCGGCGGCACTGGCGCGGGTTTGCCATCTTTATCAAGCGCCACGTATGTCATATAGGCGGAAGCCATATGATGTCTCTCACCGATGATGAGATTTTCGGTCTCCACCCGGATACCCACTTCCATGGAGCTTCTTCCTACAAGATTGAGACTGGCTCGCAGGGTTACAAAGTCCCCGATGAATGCAGGACAGTGAAGGTCCATCCGGTCAAACGACGCGGTAACTGCATTCGATCTCGCGTGTCGCATGGCAACGGTCCCGGCAACCGTATCAATGAGCTTCATGATGACGCCGCCGTGAACGTTCCCGGCAGGATTTGCGTCCTGGGGGTTCATTACCTGGGCCATGACGGTGCTACTGTCTCTAACTCGTTTCCCTTCCATCTTCCCCTCCTCATAAAATTCCGAAATAAATGATTTCACGAACTCGTCCTATTATTGGACTCAGCCATGATTAATATTATCATTTGAGATTATTTTTCAGTCAAGACCCGGATAGTCCGTATAACCCTTCGGTCCCGGCGTATAGAAAGTCTGTTCATCCCACTTGGCCCAGCCTGCCCCCCGGCGGATGCGCTCCACAAGATCAGGGTTCGATATGAAGGGTTTAGCGAAAGCGACCGCATCGGCAAGACCCTCCCCCAAGACCCGGTTGCCGCTGTCACGATTGAAACGACAGTTGATCACCATTGTGCCTTTGTAACGCGGTCGAAAATGTTTTGCGATCTCCTTCACCGCATAGGGCACATTATCCACAGGGACCATGGGCTCAATAAGATGGGCGTAAGCGAGATTCCGGTAATCGTTCAATCGTTCCACGACATACTCAAAGGTCGGGATGGTATCCTTGTCAATTATGACGCCCAGGAAACCATGCGCCGACGGATTCAACCGAATTCCCACTCTTTCAAACCCGATGGCTCCACCCACGGCGTCCAGCGTTTCGAAGAAGAAGCGCGCCTTGTCTTCGTGGCTACCGCCATATTCGTCCGTACGTACATTGGAACAGTTGGTGAAGAATTGATGGAAAAGATACCCATTGGCCGAATGGATTTCTACACCGTCAAACCCGGCGGTGACCGCATTTTCCGCCGCCTTCTTGAAGTCCTTTGTGATGTCATGAATCTCGTCCACGGTCAGGGCGCGCGGCGTCACGGTATCCTTGAAACCCTCTTGAGTAAAGGATTGGACTTTCGGGTTGATCGCGGAAGGCGCCACGGGCAACTCACCGCCGTGAAAATCAGGATGGGATATTCGGCCGCAGTGCCAGAGTTGACAGAAGATGTGCCCGTTCTTTTCATGAACGGCGCGGGTGACCTGCTTCCAGCCTTCGACCTGGGCCTGACTATGAATGCCCGGGGTATTGATATAACCGACGCCCTGTTTTGATACCTGGGAGCCCTCGGTTATGATAAGCCCGGCTGCGGCCCGCTGGGAATAGTATTCGGCTATGAGTGGCGTGGGGGCGTTTTCAGGATTGTCTGCACGGCTCCGTGTCATGGGGGACATGAATACGCGATTCGGAAGGTCGTATCGTCCAATCTTTGTAGGCTTCAAAAGAGCATTGTCATTCACTTCTTAACTCCTTTCAAAATTAGGGTGTCATATCGACCCCCCCGGTTTACTCGGGGTAAACTCTGGGAGATATCTTTTGGTTCTTGCAGTCCATAACATGAAGATATTCAAACTTTATATATTATCGACATCGGCTGAATAAAATGCAAGACACAAAATCAACGTGGCAAATAATATCAAATTAGGTTTTATTGGCGGCTACTTACCAATGATTTTAGGTTTGGAATTGAAGTGAATATTGCCAATTGAAATGGTGACTTATGACGTAGTTGCTCCGGCCCGTAATGAAAAGATCACCGGCGCGAGGAACGAGCATCTGGCGGATCTATTAGTTATGCCTAAACACGATCCAACCATGCCAAATCAAAGAGACATGGTATTGAATTATTTTGGACTTTACTGAATGCATTGAATTCTTGCTCAGGGCAAAAAACGAATCTTAAATCTCTCCAATTAAAATTAAAATCATTTGCGTAGCGCCACTCTCTTTCGTGAGTTGCATCGAATGATTCGTGAATAACATTCACAAAAGGCTGAAGGTCAGATGGAATAAAGTTGTATAGGTGCCTTTCTTGCGGATTATCAGTAAAAGTGGTTTTAGCCCTTAGTAGTGACTCTCGAATATTTAAGCAAGGATTGGCGCCCTTACTAAACAAATAATCTCGGTCAAAGGCCAAGCCGTATTTGACCTTGAATAAATCACGGTGAGCCCTTAGACCTGATAAAGTGCTTTCAGTAAAGCATACGGCACGATTCCGAACGATCCCATCAAGCTTGCCCGTGCTTGGGTTAAATACATATGGACTACTACAGGTACCATACCACCCGATAATTGCCGCCCGCAAGTTTGGTTTGGAGGTTGCACTGTGAATATCCAGAATTGATTGAATTATTCCACTAGCTTCAGCATCCGTACGACCATCATTTTGCCTAATGAGATGGGTTAGCAGGAAAGAGCAATCTGAGCTGTTCTTAGCTAACTCTCTTGCTTCATCGGCATTTGTTTTAGGCATGTCTTCTCCTTAAGGCATAACGTTTGAAATAAGCGGACGGCAAAAAGCGCAGCTGTTTGACGGTCCGGTTGATTGATTTGTTAGAGGTCATTCTTTATTTCTTCAGCTTTGAAGTGATGTATACGATGGCTGTTGCTGAAAATTCAAGAAAGAACTCCGCCTCTTCTTTGCCAATGCCCGAGCTTCCGGTACCGCCGTGCCTTACAAAATCTTTGCTGCTTGCGAAACCATAGGCTTGACTGATTAGGCGCTTGATGTCTGTGTCTAGCTCTGCGCTTTTGATTATTTTACCCAGAGTTCCATTTGGAGCTTCAAGGAGCACCATGAGACAAGACTCAATGGAGTTGATAGATTCCTTGATTGAGTTTTCAAAATCAGGCGAGGAAGCATAAATAAAATTCTTCGCTTTTAGCCACTGCGCTCTGATTGGACTGAGGTTGTCCTCAAGTGCCTCATTGGCTTTTTTCCAGTTTTTTGATGAAGCCACGTGGCGCTGGATGCGCTTCAGCTCAAGCAGAATGTCGGAGTAGATTTCTTGAACATATGCTCTTCGGCTTGCGTAAGTGCTCAGTTCCTGTAGTTTGCAGAACGCCCAGAATACTTCTAACGATTTATGTGGATTGGGGTTCGCATATTTTGACTCTTCAAGGTCAATATAGACTTCGTCGTAAAGTTGCCTGTAACTTCGCGGCTGATCAGATGCCCGGCCATCAGTGACATAGGCAATCATCAGAGTCTGAATTTCTTGAATCTTTGCGCCGAGCTCTAGGGCCTTGTTGCTATCCAATGTCGTGTTTCCTGACTTTTAACAATAATTAAATTGATCCGCATAACACACCTTCGTGGCATCTGACAGAATTGCGTTAATCCCTCTATCTTAAGTTAGCTGTACTCTATCGAGCCGTTTATACGGCATCTTATGCGGATCGGCATAAAATATTTTTGCCACACTGATATGCAATAAAAAACCCCGCTCTCTTTTGAGATACGGGGTTTCAATAATCTCTTCACGGCACCGTCCTTGCAAAAATGGTTCAGATTAGTTGTTAACCTTTTTACGATGGCCTATTTAAATATGCTTCTTTTTGTGCTCCCAATTCTTTGAAAAGTCAAGAGACAAGTGTCATCTATAATCATTTGAGTTGATGGCTAACTACTTACTTCTTAGCCGATAAATATCCTTTGGCAAGGGCTTTGTTGACGTGAAGGACTCCCTTGTTCATGTCCTTCAACGGATAATCTTCCGTAATTGGCGGAAGCTGATCGGCCTTTGCCTGATCTCTGATAACGGAACCGGCAGGGACGTAGCGGCCATCTGGCACTGTGACGCCCATGAGAATGACGCCGGGCTCAATCACACATTTTTTTCCAACGAAGGATTTGAATACGAGGGACTTCATGCCGACGAAGGTATCATCCATGACAACGGCCGGGCCGTGGATCTGCACCTGATGGGCTAAGGAAACGCGGCTTCCCACGTAAACGGCGTATTTCCTGCCGCCGATATCATACAGGTTTTTTTCGACGGGTTTGCTGTTCATCTCCGTTTCCAGGGCGTGGATTACGACGCCGTCCTGGACATTCGAATCGTCGCCGATCGCGAGCGGCTGCCCCTCATCGCCGCGGATGGATGCCATGGGAGAAACCATGATATTCCTGCCGAGGATCACATTGCCGATGACAGCGGCCAGTGGATGCACATACGTGGATGGATCGATAACCGGTTCCGAAACCTTTTTGCAAAAATCCGCAGTGACATTCTTTTCTATCATCTTTGCCTCCGTATTTTATGAGAGCTTCGCAGTGTTGCGAAAATCCAGCAAGTTCTCTTTTATTGCTCCGGCAATTAAACACATGGCTGCCGGATCAAGTCCGGCATGACAATTGGGTATCTTAGCTGGATTCCCGATTCCTCGGGAACGACAGAATTGATATAATCATGTGCCGGAGTAATTATGTTAGATGAGATTTTTCTTTTCACGCACGAGAAGCTCTTCCCATACGGCACTGACAACGGACCGGGTGGTTTCAAGCGGACCTTTGTTGTCTATGACAAAATCCGCATGCGGAATCTTCTCGTCGATAGGCATCTGTGTGTCCAGCCTGCTTTCGGCCTCCTTGCGGCTGTATTCGTTTCTCTCCTGCAGACGTCTGATCTGATCTTCAGCGGCAATATAGACCAGGATGACAACGTCAAACAGATGCTGCATGCTTACTTCTATGAGGAGAGGGACATCGGAAACAACAATGGCGCGAGGATCCATTTCCCGGATATCCTCCATCCTCCGCCGCCACAGATCGAAAACGGCGGGGTGAACGATGCTGTTAAGCCTCAAGAGCTTCTCCTGATCTGTAAAGACAATCTCGCCAAGCTTTTCCCTGTTGATTGTTTCGTCCTCATTCAGAATATCTGTTCCGAAAAACTCTACGATAGCCTTCCATGCCGGTTGCTCAGGCTCTTCTGCAAAGTGCGCAAGCGCATCGAAGTCGATGAGGTAGGCCCCTTTGTCTTCGAACATCTTCGCTACGGTCGATTTTCCTGAGGCGATGCCGCCTGTCAAGCCCACGTTCAGCATATGTTTGTGCCGTCGAGAATCGGGTTGGAATTGAACTTTTTGCATGGTGTCATATCGACTGAAGGGAGATATCTTTTATTTTTACCCACGCGACTAAGATTTCTCGCTACCCCTTCGCGATGCTCAGGGCTTCGGCTCACCGAAATGACAATAGTACCATGGGAAGTTCAGCGCACCTACTGCTCGCTGTTTCTTTTATGGAGAATGCGGAGACCTTCGAGTGTTAGCATCTCATCGACGATGTTTATGCTTTTCGTTTCAGGAGAGATGGTGGTTGCGAGACCGCCCGTCGCTATGACCTTTGGGTCTGACATGACTTCCGCTTTGATGCGGCCGACAAGCCCGTCCACGAGGCCCGCGTAGCCGAACAGTATGCCTGCCTGCATGCTGCTTACTGTATCCTTGCCGACAACGGATTTGGGTCTGGCGATTTCCACCCTCGGTAGTTTTGCCGCCTTGCTGAAGAGCGCCTCACTCGCTATCATGATGCCCGGCGATATGCACCCGCCCATGTACTCACCCTTTTTTGATACATAGTCGAAGGTAGTGGCGGTGCCGAAATCTACGATTATGATATCACCACCGTATTTAGCGTATGCGGCTACGGCGTTGACAATCCTGTCCGCCCCTACTTCCTTCGGATTATCATACAGAATAGGCATTCCCGTTTTGATGCCCGGACCCACGATGAGCGGCTTGACGTTGAAATATTTTTCGCAGAGAGGCTCCAGGATGTTGAGCATCGTGGGAACAACGCACGAGATGATGATGTCCTTGATCTCCCTCGGCCTGATCTTGCTGTTCTTGTAAAGATTGTAGATCAGCATGCCGTATTCATCAACGGTATGATCGACAACGGTCCTGACCCGCCAGTCGTGGACGAGTTGATCCCCGTCGTAGAGACCCAGAACGGTATTGGTATTTCCGACATCTATAACCAGAAGCATATGTCAAACCCTCGCTGCGAAGCATTGCCTGCGATAAAAGGGAGATTAGCCCTTCACCACGGAGGCGTCGCCGGCAATTACCCTTTTTGTCTTTCCATTCTTATCTGAAATTACAAGAGCGCCAAAATCATCAATGCCGAGAACCTTCCCCGACTCTATGCCATTATTGAATATCACCCGCGCCTGCTTTCCGACCATATCGCAGTACGAAAGCCACACATCTTTAATGGAGCCGAACCCCGAGTCCAGGAGCCGGGTATACAGGTCATCGAACTTAGCAAACAAGTCTGCCGCAAGATCAAGGCGTGAGATATTTTGTCCCGCTTCTTCCACAAGGGATGTCGCCGTATTACGGATCGATTCATCAAAATCATTTTTTTTGATGTTGACATTGATGCCGATCCCTACGACGACAAAATCAACGCTGTCTCCTGAAGAAGCGCTCATCTCCGCTAATATGCCGCAAACCTTTTTGCCTCCGATCTGAACGTCATTCGGCCATTTGAGGGTTACGCCTCCGTTGCAATACCCGGACAGGAGATCGGCAACGGCAACACCCGCCATAAGAGTTATCTGAGGGGCATAAACAGGCTCTATAGGCGGCCTCAGGGCTATGGAGGCATAGATATTACAGCCCGGGGGAGACTGCCACTCTCTGTTCAGACGGCCCTTGCCCTTCGTCTGACATTCCGCGATAACGACAGTCCCGTGAGGAGCGCCATCACACGCGAGTCTGAAGAGAACGTCGTTGGTCGACTCGACTTCACTATAAAAGTGGATATTATTTCCTATCCGTTTCCCCGCAAGACGGACAGCAAGGTTTTTCTCATTAAGATCCATTGCGTTGATTAGACCGCCGGCGGCCTATTCGATCTTCAAGGATATATCGGATGCCGGTACCGAATGAGTGAGGGCCCCTACGGATATGAAGTCAACTCCGGTTTCTGCAATCTGCCGCACATTGGCGAGGCTGACATTGCCCGAGGCCTCGAGCGGCACCTTTCCGCCCGCTGCTGCGACGGCCTTTCCCATGTCCTCGACAGACATATTGTCCAGCATGATTACGTCTGCCCGTAACTTTATGGCTTCCTCAAGTTCCTGAAGATTCTTTACCTCAATTTCCACTTTCAACGTATGGGGGAGGCGTTCGCGGACTCCAGCGAGCGCCTGGCGAATGCCGCCTGCAACGGCAATGTGGTTGTCTTTGATAAGGACGCCGTCATAGAGGCCGAATCGGTGGTTATGACCGCCGCCGATCCTCACGGCATACTTGTCAAGATAGCGGAGGCCCGGCGCCGTCTTTCTCGTGTCGAGGATCTTTGCCTTTGTTCCTTTAACCTCATCGACATATCGTCTGGTGAGCGTGGCAATACCGCACATCCTCTGGAGAAAATTGAGTGCAACCCTCTCTGCCGTAAGTATTATGCTGAGATTCCCTGATATCTTTGCGAGACATCCGCCCTTCTCCACGATCTTTCCATCTTTACAGCAGACTTCAAATTGCATGCACGGATCGAGCAGCAGAAAGGTCTCAGCAAATACATCCATGCCCGCTACAACGACAGCAGATTTCGCGAGGGCCACGGCCTTGCCGGCCTCTTCACCCATAAGTACCGCCGCCGTGGTTACATCAATCGCACCTGCGTCTTCTTCAATAGCCGACTGTACTATCTTGCGTATGATGTGCTTTTGTAACATGATGACAAAGATGCTTGGTACATTGATTGATAAATTCGGTTACGTATTTTATGCGACTGTTTGGAAATTTCCATATACTATTGTCATTTCGAGTGTAGCGAGAAATCTTGGCAGAGGGATAAGACTAAAGATATCTCCCTTCGGTCGATATGACACCTTAACTATCACATGATTTACTTAGAAGTTCTTGACGCACTGCCTTTCTAATTCATCTTCTGAAGTCTTTTCATGGCTGCCGTGAGGACGGAATGCTTCTCTCTTACTTCCCTGAATTTTTCTTCTTCCTTTTCCACGACCGCCTTTGAGGCCTTCGCCATGAAATCGCGATTGGCGAGCTTTTTCGAAATCACAGTGAGGTCTTTATCAACCTTGGCCATCTCTTTCTCGAGTCTCTTCATCTCGCCGGTAAAGTCTACCGCGCCTTCGAGGAACACATATATCCGCATGGAGCCGACGACGCCGGTAGCGGCATTCTTGGGCTCTTCTCCATCTGCGGTCATGGTCAATACCTCAAGATTAGCCAGGTTGGTGATATAGCCGCCGCCGATTTCCACGATCGCCCGCGATTCGGGATCGGGTGCGGAGATTGCGACCTTCAATTTGTTTGACGGCGCTATATTCATCTCACCCCTGATGTTTCTGATGGAAGTGATCGTGTCCATGATGGCGCTCATCTGTCTATCTGCGACCGGGTCATCGGAAGCGTCCTCGGGTGCGGGAAATGCACTCACCATGATCGAAGTCCCGTCGCCCACGAGGGTCTGCCAGATCTCCTCCGTAACAAAAGGCATGATAGGATGAAGCATCTTCAGGGAAGACATCATGACCGTATAGAGGGTGTGCTGCGCCGCGCGCCTGTTCTCCGGGTTGCCTTTTCCATAGAGCTCGGGCTTCACGAGCTCCAGGTACCAGTCACAGAGTTCGTGCCAGATAAACCGATAGATGCCTGCTGCCGCATCGTTGAAACGATACTCATCGAGGGATTTGATAACCTCCGAGACTGTTATGTTCAGGCGGTGCTTGATCCATCTGTCGGGAAGGGATTCATCCTCCTTCCTGATCTGCGGCCCGGAAGTCGAGTAATCATCGAGGTTCATGAGGGCAAAGCGCGTCGCGTTCCAGAGCTTGTTTACGAAATGCTTGTAGCCCTCAATCCGCTCCTCGGACATCCTGATATCTCTGCCCTGGGCAGTGAGAGCAACCATGGTAAACCTGAAGGCATCCGCGCCGAACTTATCGATCATCTCGAGAGGATCAATACTGTTCCCCTTTGATTTGCTCATCTTCTCTCCCGCCTCATCGCGCACCAAAGCGTGGAGATAGACGTCCCGGAAAGGAACATCCTTCATCACGTAGAGCCCCATCATCATCATCCGGGCCACCCAGAAGAAGAGTATGTCAAACCCTGTGATGAGAAGCGATGTGGGATAGAATGTTTTCAAGGACTCTGTTTTCTCCGGCCATCCGAGGGTTGAAAAAGGCCAGAGGGCGGAGCTGAACCACGTATCAAGAACATCTTCCTCCTGCCTGAGGCTGCCGCCGCCGCAGCTCGGACATTCAACGGGATCTATGGCGGCGACGATTTCTTTTCCGCAGCTCCCGCAATACCAGACGGGTATCCTGTGGCCCCACCAGATCTGTCTCGATATGCACCAGTCCCTGATGTTGTTCATCCACTCGAAGTACGTGCTTTCCCACATGGAGGGCAGGATTCTTGTCTTCCCCGTTATCACCGCGGCAATCGCCGTCTTCGCCAGGGGTTTTATCTTCACGAACCACTGCGCCGAGACCATGGGCTCGATGTCAGTCCTGCAGCGATAGCACTGCCCGACATTATGACTGTAAGGCTTCTTCCCTAAGAGGTATCCTCCTTTTTCGAGGTCCAGGAGAATATTCTCTCTTGCCTCGTAACGGTCCTGTCCCTGATAGGCGCCGCCGTTTTCATTTATGACGCCGTTGCCATCCATGATGTTTATGATTTCGAGATGATGCCGCTCTGCTATGGCGAAGTCATTCGGATCGGAGGAGGGCGTAATTTTCACCGCTCCCGAACCGAACTCCACGCTTACATGGCTGTCGGCAATGACCGGTATTACCCTGTTCACCAAAGGCAGGATAACTTTTTTTCCTATCTT
>PMBI01000051.1 GCA_003153775.1 Syntrophaceae bacterium
TCAATTGCGCACTCAACTGCTCTCCTGGCATCACTATTCTGCGTCATCGGCGCGCCGAATATTCCCATGATCCCATCGCCGATGTGTTTATCAAGGGTGCCGTTGTGTTTAAAGATGATGTTGTCGAGAGGATAAAAATAACTAAGATTCAGAAGGTGTGACAGTTCCGTAGGCGTCAGGGATTCGGATATTTTTGTGAAGCCGCGGATGTCGGTAAAAAGGATGCTTACTTTCTGGTTTCTGGGCTCGAGGTTTTCCCCGAACTTCTGTAATTGTTCGAGAACCTGAGCCGGCACGAATTGCTTTAGTCTCTTTTTGACGTGGAATTCCCTGAGCTTCAGTCTGATCTCTTGGTTGTCGAAGGGCTTCGTCAAGAAGCCGTCAATGCCTGAGTTTACGCTTTCGATGGCGCGATCGAGGGTCGCGTAGCCGGTGAGGATTATCTTGATAATTTCAGGATTGATCTTGCTGATTTCCGTCAGTGTCTCCAGACCGTCGAGGCCCGGCATCTTGAAATCGCATATTACCGTTTCAATTTCATTGACCTGTTGTCGGACGATATCGATAGCCTCCGTACCATTTTCGGCCAGAAGAATGTCATAACCGTCCCTTTGAAGAAGTTTTTTTAAAGATCTTCGAACGCCCTCTTCATCGTCTACGATTAGTATCCTTATCATGATGCCCCCTGTTTAACCGGAAGGTCTATAGTAAATGTGGTGCCGTGCCCTGTTTTGCTGCTGACTG
This sequence comes from Syntrophaceae bacterium, assembly GCA_003153775.1. Lineage (GTDB taxonomy): Bacteria > Desulfobacterota > Syntrophia > Syntrophales > UBA2185 > Fen-1135. The sequence continues at coordinate 745 of PMBI01000051.1, forward strand.
AGATAAGACCCTCATGCTTCTTGATGATTTCATGGGAAATGTAAAGACCAAGGCCGGACCCGCTGCCGACGACCTTGGTGGTAAAAAATGGCTTGAATATATCCTTAAGGACATCGTCCGGAATTCCCGTACCCGTATCCCGGCATTCTACTGTAACGGTATTAGTATCTCTCTTATAGCTTGTTTTCAGGGATATGGTTCCCTTACCGCCAGGCAGAGCCTGTATTGCATTCTTGATGATATTCATAAACACTTGGCCGAGATTTGCAAAGTTGCCGTTTACTCTCGGGAGATTTTCATCAAAATCTCTTTCAATGATCACCCCGGTATCTTTATACTGGTTGTGCAGTACTCGCAGAGCATCCTCTATATTTGCATTAATGTCAACGTCCTCGACATAGACCTGTGTCTGGCGCGATAATCCGAGTACACTCTTGACGATGTTCTCCGCCCTTTTGAGCTCCTTCAATGAGAATTCGAGATCATTTATAAGTTCGTTATCACCATCGGCCTTAACTTTTTTTTCGTTTAAGATTTCAATATTTGTCTGGATCAGGCTTGATGTGCTTGCGATGGGATTATTGAGCTCATGCGCTATTCCGGCAACAAGCTGCCCAATGGCCGCTATGCTTTCCGTTTGGATCAACCGCTCTTGCGTCCGTTCTTTTTCTGCAAGAGCTTCTTTACGGGAATTGATCAGCGATTGGGTGAATATTCCGTATGTAATCACGAAGATCACAATAAGTGTGCGCGATAATATCTGGTCCGATGTGAGGGAATCAAGCACCCAGTAGATGAGCACCATGACAACGGCGATTAATAAAAGCCCGTTCTTTTCAATCTGCCTGCGTACTGCGCCCTTGTCACTCATTGTGTTGCCTGCAATCTGAATATGCTAAGCTCAAAATCGCAAATTCGTCTATTTATATTTTGAAAGGGGTTTGTTGTCAATAGATTACTAATCGGGCAATAGCGTTACTCGTGCCTGTGCCGTCCGGAATATTCCAATATGGATATGGCGACCGTTATCAGAAAAGCCTGACTGATTAGCAGTATCCCGTCGAGGGGCCTTGCATCTCTGAGCGCTATAGCGCTGATGCCGAGGATTGCACAGAGAAAATAGATGAAAAGCACAGCTTTTCTTTTGTCACCGAGGAGCGCGTATAATCTGTGATGCAGGTGGTCTTTACCCACGTACTCTATCCAGTCTTTAAAACTTTTAACTTTGCCGGTAAGAATTCTCTCAACGGTTATATAGGTCATGTCGAATATCAGGATCCAGAAGATCAGGACGGGCGCGGCAAAGGAGACGATGGGGTTGTGAAGAGACCAGTTACCTTTGATCGCCAGGGCCGCCAAGGTAAACCCCAGGAAAATGCTACCCGTGTCGCCGAGAAAAATAGAGGCAGGCCTCTTGAAGTGGAAATTGTAGGGCAGGAAGCCAAGGCAGCTTCCCACCATGGCAACCGCGATCCATCCCATAAATGGTTGATATGTCTGGAACGCAACAATACCCATAAAGAAGGCCATGATGGCGCCGATTCCCGCTGCGAGTCCATCCATGCCGTCGAAAAAATTCAGCGAATTCGTAATTCCCACGATCCATATGGTAGTGAGCAAAAAATTAAGTGCATATCCCCAGTATGTGTTCGCAGGAAATAGAGACAGAATGATGCCGTATTGGACCAGCACAAGTACGGCGATGATCTGCGCCAGAAGCTTCAGCCGGGCGGATAGCCCTCTCCAATCGTCGATCAAACTTACCACGGCAACAAAAACTGCGCATGCCAGCAAGGCTATGGACGGTCCGTCAAGGATCATGTTTGCGCCGAGGGCCGCTATGAACGCAATAATAATCGCCACGCCGCCAAGAAGGGGCGTGCTGCTCTCATGGACCTTCCTCTCTGCCGGCAGGTCGACAATATTCAGTTTCAGCGCAATCGTCCTCATCAGAGGCGTTAAACTTGCGGAGAGGGAGACTGCGAAAAGGAGGATGTAGAGCCATCTGCCGAGGTACTCGAAAAAGCGAACGCGTATAATCGGCAGGAAGAGGAGCAGAAAGATAATAATCGCACAAAGCCAAAAAATGCGTAATGGTGATATCTTTTTTGCATCGGAATTAATTATGGCAAAACGTGATTTTTGCATTTTATGCAATACCCATAGAAATTTAAACGCAGACGCTCTTTAGGTTAAAGCTGATCTCACAGCGTTCGCAATTACCCCCACTTCGTCATCGGTAAGCGAGGGATAGATGGGAATGGAGACCGCCTTTTCCCATACCAGATCCGTCGTTGCATAGCCTGATAATCCCAGGTATCTATGCAGAGGTTTGAAAATCGGTCGCGCGCAAACCACCCCTTTTTTCATCATCGCGTCCAT
>PMBI01000063.1 GCA_003153775.1 Syntrophaceae bacterium
ATGCAGGATGTTATTTATTTGTTTTGCATTGCCCGTTCCGATTGCCTGCCGGAGATGGCGGGATCTGGCGTGGATGGCCGAAGTCCCATCTTCTTATTCAATTTTCTGGATATTGCGGCGATAGTGAGCAGTGTTCCCGTTGAGGAATTTATCGGACCCGCAGCGGAATCCAATTTGAAAGACCTGTCATGGATCGGCCCTCGCGCTTGCCGTCATGAAGAAGTCATTGAACAGATTATGTGCCATGTACCCGTGCTTCCGATTCGATTCGGAACGATTTTCTCATCTCTCGAAAGATTGGGAATTTCATTGAAAGAGCACTACAGTGCGATTTCACGGTTTCTTGATCATGCGACTGAAAAGGAAGAGTGGGCTGTTAAAGGACTCCTGGATAGACAGAAGGCCGAAGATATCCAATATAATGCCCTTCTCGCCTCTGAGGCAGACAACATCGCCCATTCTCCGGGGATTCGGTACTTCCGGGAAAAGAAAATCAGGACTGGTGCGGAGACGGCAGTGAGGGGCAAGGTTGAAAGAATTTTAAATGAGATCAGGAACGATCTGAGCCGTTATGCAGCAGATCTTTGTGAACGTTGCCTGCTCTCTCGAGAAGCAACGGGAAGCGATCTTGATATGGTTATAAACTGGGCATTTTTTGTGCCGTGCTCGGTAAGGCAGAATTTTTTGGAAAGAATAGACCGCGCAAATAAAGACTACTCCGGAGATGGTTTCGTCTTAGAGTTTACGGGACCATGGCCCCCTTATAGTTTTTCCCCTTCGCTCGATACGGAGGCAGGCCAATGAACTACCTGCTTTATTGTATTTTTAGCAGTACGGATCATCAAATGCCGGAGATGGCTTTGGGTGTCGGAGGGCAACCGGTTTTCCTGATTGCCGAAAATGGGTTGAGTGCCGCCGCTTCCCAGATTCCTCAGCCAGATCTGAACCCTGGCAACAACGAGATCAGGGCATATGGAAAAGTAGTTGAGGCATATAATTCTAAACGTACGGTGATTCCCATGCGCTACGGCTGCTGGTTTAAGGAGAAATCGGACATTATTCGCCTTCTTAAAGAACGCCACAGAGAATACGAGATACTTATCGAAAAATTGATTGATAGTGTAGAAATGGGTGTGAGTATCATTATCCCGGGGGCAGATTGCGAATCTTCAGGTACTGAAACTCTGCAATCCTTGCCTCCTGCCGCTTGGCGCGCTTACCTTGAAGCTCGAAAGGCCCATTACGCAGAAAGGGAAAGCTTCGCCAGAGAAAATAGCGCATTGATTGAACGATGCCGAGCAGCTTTCTCCGGACTTTTCACCCAATCAAAATGGGAAATCTCACCCTTTCGGGGTTCATTCACGGCAATCAACAATCAGTTACTGTCCCTTTACTTCCTCGTACCTAGGCGTTCTCTGGAATCTTTCCGCCAGGCATTTCGGCCAATGATAAATCAGGATTCCGCAAGGTTCCTCCTGAGCGGCCCCTGGCCACCTTACAACTTTGTGATACCTGACCCAAAGGGAAGTCATGACATCCTGAAGAACTTAGTCCCTCGGTTCTGAAATTCGTTATTTTCCTGCACCGTATGTTTGGTTAATCATTTTGGAGAATGTAAGAATCGGAAAGGATTCTCTTGATGGACACAGATACTTCGAAGAAAGTTCAACTTGCCGCGGCCAAGCATTACAAAAAGCTCTATACGATGCTTTTGGAATCTACCCCCTCATCAGTTCTGGTGATCAATAGGGATTTGCGCATCGTCTCAGCCAACCGGAATTTTCTGGAAAAGAGCCAGCGATCCCTTTCCAACACCGTCGGGCAGCGGCATGAAAAGGTATTTCCTGAAATCATAATGGATCATATAAACATAGCAAAGCTCATCCGGCGCGCATTGACCAAGAACGAGCCAATCCGGGGGGAGCGAATGACCTATCGGGCCCCAGGCGTGTCTTTAAGGATTTACTATTACAGTATCGTCCCCATCACATGGCAGGGGGTTACAGAGGGCGTGATGCTGCTTATGGACGATGTAACCGAGCAGGTGCGGTTGAGCGAAGAAGTCCGCCGCATGGAACGTCGTTTAGCGAGCATCGTGGAAAGCGTCATTGATATCGTAACCTCAANNCGCTCACAGGGTATACCGTCGAAGAAGTCACCGGGGCTGCTTTTTTAGAACTTCTTGATCGGGATTATCGGAAGAATGTATGGCAAATATTTTCAAGTATGAAGGCCAGCAAAAAATCGCATATGATAGAGTGTAATATCGAAACAAAGCGCGGTGTCTTTATTCCCATCGCCTGGCATATCTCCCCGATGGAGGATGAAATGAACCAGACAGTAGGAATCGTTGCGGTGGGGAGGGATCTGACGGAGCGCCGTAAACTTGAGACGCAGCTTCTACAATCACAGAAATTGGCCGCGTTGGGTGTGATGGCCGGTGGAATTGCACATGAGATCCGAAACCCCCTGACGATCTGCTCTTCTGCCGCCCAGTTTCTCAGAGATGATATTGTCGACACCGACTTTCGAAAGGAATGTGCCGAAAAAATCTACAAAGGCATCAACAGGATTTCCACCATCATAGAAAACCTTCTGAAATTTGCACGGCCCTCGGTGAAATCTGCGATGTCTTGCATAAACATCATTTCGCTCATTCAGGAAACAATCACCTTGGTAGCTCACCAGGCGGGGATTCAAAAGATTAAAATTAAAACCAGTTTTCTCACGGAGGCCACTGAGGTAAACGGCATACCATCTCTGCTTCAGCAAGTATTCATGAATCTGCTTTTGAATGCCATGAATGCCATGCCGGATGGAGGAATCCTGGATATCTCCCTGAAAATCATTGAAGATGGGGTTGCGGTAAGGATTTCAGACACAGGTCATGGTATTCCCAAAAAATACATTGACAAGATATTTGACCCCTTCTTTACGACTTCGAAGATCGGCAAAGGAACCGGCTTGGGCCTTTCTCTCTGCTACTCCATTATAAATCAGCACAAGGGCACCATTGACGTGGAAAGCATCGAGGGAAAGGGGAGTATCTTTACCATAAAGTTGCGTCGTACATGACAGCAGGTTTAAGCCATGAAACGACTTGTTCTCATTGTAGATGATGAACCGGATATTTGCTGGTCCCTCGATAAGATATTGAGAGATGCAGGGATTGATTCCCAAAAAGCGCTGAGCGGCAAAGAGGCGTTAACTGCTATGAAGGAGAATATATTCCGTTTGGTTTTTCTCGATGTGAAGCTTACGGACATTGACGGACTCAAACTGGCAAAGCTAATTCAAAAGATTGATTCGTCCATTTGCATCGTGCTGATTTCCGGGTACTTTTACAAGGAAGATTTCACCGTGAAGAAAGCTCTGCATGATGGATTGATCTCCGGCTTCATCAGCAAACCCTTTCGCAACAAAGATATTATCCAGACAATCAAGATGGCGGGTATTTTGTAAACCCCAGATATGGAAAAAGACATTAATCTATGGAGATTAATCCATAGCGTCCATTCCTTATCGCGCCTGTCAGATAACATGTTCTTGCAGAATCAACCTCAATCATTGGCGTCCAAGATGTGCATTGCTTTGCCGCGCTCGCAATGACAATTCGTTCAATCACAGCGCTGTACTGTCATTATGGTGAGCGTAAGCATCGCGGCATTCTCATTACACGCGCTGAAAAATCAGCTTTGAAAAAAAGATTCCTGCTTCTTAAGAGTTGGTATGGCTTTCGCACACCAGGAATTAATAACGGGGCATGCCTGTTAAGGAAACCCATATTGGGCACAAACAAATTCATGAGAAAGGAGATGCATTATGGCGAAGGTTCAGAAATCAACGGACTCCTCAAGTTTAGCAGAAGTTGTAGATCGCATTCTTGACAAAGGTATTGTTATTGATGCCTGGGCGAAAGTATCGCTCGTCGGTATCGAGCTTCTGTCCATTGAGGCGAGAGTGGTTATTGCTTCGGTTGAGACCTACCTGAAGTATGCCGAGGCTATCGGCCTGACAGCAAGCGCAGCCGCGCCGGCATAAAAGGCTGAATTGCGGGAGCACTTTTGTGAGGCGGGGACCGGATTCCGGTTGCCCCGCCCGCAGAAGACCAAAACTTGAAAGGTCAAAGAAAAGATAAGGAGCATCATGATGGGTAATTTAACTGATGACATGACTCGGTTGTGCGGGGAAATAGTTTCCTTGCGAAGCGACCGTGAGTTTCTCATGGCGGAGTTGGCGAGCGGCGCAAGAGATTTGACAGATTTTGTCTCCTCGATGCAGGCCGATTTTTGCGATGCACGCAGAAAGATGGCAAAAAAGACGAAAGCCGAGCGCGTAGCGTTTGTATCCGGTGTGAAGAAAAAAGTCATGAGGATGAGAAAGGAAACGAGCGGTGATCTTGCTGGTGCCCGTCGTGCCTGGTCCGGACTGACAGAAGCCGACCTCTCTTGGGAAACGCGGGCAGCTGGAAGCAGAAACAAAAAGAAAAAAAAGGAGCGGAAGCGGGCAGAAGAGGAGGACGTGAGGGGGGAGATTAATTATCAATAAAAGTCTAAAATCATGGAGTGATGGCAAAATGAAAGATACAGCATTGAAAGTTCTATCAACGTCAACAGTCAGGGTGCAAACCGATGGCGATAACGTACTGCCAGAACCAAGCGATGCATTTGTCTCATCGCCATTTGTCGAGCAGGTCGTAGCACGGGCCATGGTCTATATTGAGGCAGGTTATCCAATCCATTTTTCCGGTTCCGCCGGAACAGGAAAAACGACCCTGGCCTTTCACGTTGCCGCGCAAATTGGCCGTCCTGTAACCCTCATTCACGGAGATGACGAGTTTGGCAGTTCAGACTTAGTGGGGCGCGACATTGGCTACCGCAAGCATAAGCTCGTAGACAACTTCATCCACTCTGTCCTGAAGACAGAAGAAGAAATGAAGAGCCTCTGGATGGACAATCGTCTGACCACCGCCTGCCAGAACGGTGATACTCTCATCTATGACGAGTTTAACCGTACCCCTCCCGAGGCAAATAACGCGCTCCTGAGCGTCCTGTCTGAGAAAATCCTTAACCTGCCTAAACTCCGCAGGAGTGGAGAAGGCTATATCGAAGTGAACAAGGACTTTCACGCGATTTTTACCTCCAACCCGGAGGAATATGCAGGTGTCCATAAAACCCAAGATGCATTGATAGACCGTCTTATTACGATTAACCTTGGACACTATGACCGCGAAACGGAGATTCAAATCACTATCGCCAAATCAGGCATTTCCCGAGAGGATGCTGAAATGATCGTGGACATTGTAAGGGAATTGCGTGGTGTGGGTGTCAACAATCATCGGCCAACGGTTCGGGCCTGTATCGCCATAGGAAAGATCATCGGCATCCATGGGAGCCATGCACGGTGGAATGACAATTTCTTCCGATGGGTCTGCCGTGACGTCCTCAGTGCGGATACGGCGAAAGTCACCCGGGGCGGTCAATCGATTATGATGGAAAAACTGGAAGAGGTGATCCGTAAGGTCTGTGGAGAGCGTAAACAGGTAAAAAGAAAAGAAAGGAAAAGGAATTGAACTATGCCTGCCCCTAAAAAAATTATTCGCGGATTGCAGGACATTCGAAGCATCTCCGGAAGGGTCGACCAAGCAGCCCTATCCTACAAAGGATATATGAAATTGAGCTGTCTTGAAATGGAGAGATTCAGGCGTGGCAAGGAAAGATTAAATGCGATGCAGCGTGTTAATAACATAGACAGCCGCTTCAACGACATCGATGCCGAAAAGAAAATGTTATTACGAACCCTGGGTGATTTAGAGAAGGGTGAAAATAAGCAGAAGGATATTGAGCACGATCAGTCACCCCGTCGGTCGTCAACACGAGGACTTAAAATCAGGTATTAGAGAGGAGACCATACGATGAAAATCAACTGTCTTTCCTGCGGGCATAGCGTTGATGTTGACGATGCGTACAGTGATTACGAGGGGCAGATTAAATGTTTTGTGTGCTCAGCTATTCTGGAAATCTGTGCAATAGATGGCAATCTCAGATATGTCAAGCGCGCAAAGGTGCACGACGTCCTGCTACGAAGTCAAGATAACGAACAAGCCATTTGAAATCACAACAGAAAGGATTTCATACACTATGGCACAAAAAATAAAAAGAGGAAGATACCTGTACGCTATCACAAATCCGGGGGAGCGTTCTTACGGTGCATGCGGCATCCAGGGGGGTGATGTCTACGCCGTTTCTAATGGGCGCCTGGCAGCAATAGTCAGTGATCTTTTCGAGACAAAGATCCGCCCGGAGCGTCGTCATCTCGCTGCCCACCAGGAAGTGCTTAAAAGGCTGATGAAAGAGAGCACACCGCTTCCCATGGTATTCGGGAGCATAGCAGAAGGCCCAGAAGCAATCAAAAAAATACTCTCCCTCAAACAGAAGGATTTCCTTCTTCAACTCCGGCGCGTGGCTGAAAAAACAGAAATGGGGTTACGCGTTTACCTGGACGTACCCAACATCTTCGAGTATTTCGTCCATACCCATCCGGAATTGAGATTAGTCCGTGATCGCCTTCTTGGTACGCACCGGGAACCGCGCCAGGAGGACAAGATCGAAGTTGGAAGGGTATTTGAACGTATCCTGAATGAGGACCGTGAAGAACACTCAGAAAGAGTCGAAGAGATATTAAAGGCTTGTTGCATTGAGGTAAAACGTACCTTGCTCAGGAACGAACGGGAGATTGTGAATCTGGCCTGTCTTGTGGAACGCAATTCGCGAGAGGCCTTCGAAGCCGGCATATTCAAGGCGGCAGGTCTGTTTGACAACCATTTTGCGTTTGACTACAACGGCCCCTGGGCACCTCACAACTTTGTTGAGGTAAGTATCAAACTGTAAGGCTCAATCGAAACTGGATAATTCTATGCTGATCGTTGATGATATTTTACTATTCCCGATTAACAGTTTCCTGTGGATCTTTCGTGAAATCCACCATGCCGCCGAGGAGGAAGTTGCTAACGAAGCCGAAACTATCACCGCCGAATTGAGAGAACTCTATATGATGCTCGAAACCGGGCAAATCACGGAAACGGAGTTCAACGACAGAGAAAAGAATCTCCTCGACCGTCTGGATAGCTTGGAGGCGCAAGAAACCAGCAAGGGACTAATATCGGTAGATAATTGAAACTGGTCAAGGGGTTCAAACACAGGCATGGGAAATATAAGAAGATATGTTTACACCCTCTTTTTTGAACAATCGGAATCTCAGACTGCTGATGTTCGGCGGCAAAGGAGGCGTCGGAAAGACCACCTGCGCCACCGCGGCAGCAATCAGCTTAGCCTCGAAATATCCCCAAGAATCCTTCCTTCTAGTCTCAACAGATCCGGCACACTCGCTTGGCGATAGCTTAGCCGGCTCTCGGCCTCCTCCCAATTTAAAAGTTCTGGAGTTAAATGCCCAGGAATATCTGGATGCTTTTAAGGAAAAGCACAACCGGAAGCTCNNTGATGAAGATGATGTTAACCGCCTTTTAGGTCTTTCTCTGCCGGGGATGGACGAAATCGTGAGTTTTCTCGAAATCTCCGGATGGGTGGAGAATAAGCGTTATGGCTGCATCATTGTGGATACAGCACCTTCCGGACATACGATAAGACTCCTGGAGATGCCCAAGGTAATCCGGAAATGGCTGGAAGCGCTGGATGCACTCCTGGCCAAACATCGCTACATGAAAAAACTTTTTAGCGGCGCCTATCGCAGGGATGAGCTTGACCATTTCCTCGAGAAACTCGCTTTGTCGGTAAAACGGATGGAAATCCTGCTGAAGGATCAGATCCGTTGCCTTTTTGTGCCTGTGACGATCGCCGAAAAATTAAGCATCCGTGAAACGGCTGCATTTGTGGATGAAATAAACCGGATTAAACTGCCTGTTACGGCCATCGTTGTCAACAAGCTCTATGCGGAAAACTCCTGTCAGTTCTGTGTTGAAGAACATGCCCGTCAGATGAGGGAATTGCATGATATTTCCAGTTTTAAAGCTTTATCCGGGTGTACTCTCTGGGGAGTTCCTCTTTTCGCGATAGAAGTTCGCGGCATGGAACGCCTTGAGGCTTTCTGGCGAAGCATTAGAAATCTTACAGTCATTTTCCCCATCCCCAGGCAAGTGCCGGCAGAACCCACAGCAAGGGTCGAGGCAGCTACTGTGCACCCGTCAACAGATGCAAAACTCCTTCTTTTTGCGGGTAAGGGTGGTGTGGGAAAGACTACTATGGCATGTGCCACAGCGATACGCATGGCACGTGATTTTCGCGATAAGGAACTCCTTCTTTTCTCAACAGACCCCTCACATTCCCTATCGAGTTGTTTCGACGTAGAAATAGGTCCTCAACCAAGACGACTGTCCCGGGGATTATCCGCCATAGAGATTGATGCAAAGGCCGAATTCGATGCGCTCAAGAGGTTGTATCAGAAGGAACTGGAATGTTTCTTGAGTACCGTTCTGCCAAATCTTGATCTGACCTTCGATCGCGAGGTGATGGCGAAAATTCTGGATATGTCACCTCCCGGACTCGACGAGGTGATGGCTCTTACCCGGATGATAGAGTTCCTTGCGGAGGGCCGTTACGATTTCATTATCCTGGATACGGCTCCTACAGGACATCTGATTCGTTTCCTGGAGCTTCCGGAACTCATCAATCAATGGCTTAAGGTATTTTTTGAGCTCTTTCTGAAATATAAAAACATTTTTGTTTTTCCGGGCATATCGGAGAGCCTTGTAAAGATGTCAAAGAATCTCAAGCAACTGCGGAACATCATCGGTGACGCGACCCGTTCTCAACTCTACGTCGTTACCATTTTGACAGAAATGGCCTTCGCAGAGACTAAAGACCTGATGGCTGCCTGCTGGCGGCTCGGAATTAACACGCCGGCAATGTTTCTCAATCTTGCCCCACCTGTCAGTGATTGTGACTTATGCTCTCAGGTAAACAGGAAGGAGTCGATAATGAGATCATTGTATCGCCAGACCTTTAGATGCATGCATCAAACCCTTATATATCGACAGGGAGAACCCAGAGGTCTTCGTCAACTTAGTAAGCTGGGAGAGGCACTTTACCTGCAAGCAGGTCAGAATTTGTTCAAGAAAATAATTCCGGAAGGCGGTCATGTAAATACTTTACCTCCCCTTGCTTACCAATGTCAGGAAGAAAGGGGAACACATTGAAATCAATTGCAAGGAGGAAAATACAATTCCAGGATTCAAGGAATCAATTGAAATGCAAAATGCAAGAGGCAGGATGCGTGGTGCAAGGTGCAAGGTCAGAGTTTCCTTGTACCCTGGCCTTTGATCCTTGAATCCTGTTTTCCAACTGAATGGGAGAAGAACCATAAATGAGGATGAATTTAAATGGCTGATTATCAATACGACGACAAAGAACATCTCTCGCTTTGCGAGGCGCTCGATCGCATTCTGTACAAAGGCGCCGTGGTGTGCGGGGAGGTGACCATCTCCGTTGCCAATATCGATTTAATTTATCTGGCATTGCAGGTTATCCTCACATCCATAGAAGGGGCTTGCCAGATTTTGGCCCCGCAGGAGAAGGAAAATCACAATGAATCAAATTGAAAGAATCAAAGTGGAGTCCGAAGACGTCAGCGATTTTGCCAGGATCATGGGGGAAAACTCTGTTCACTTATCTCCTCGATCTACCGCCACGCAAGCCCGGTCAGGCCGATTGAACCTCGATCCGGAGAGTACAAAGAATGGTATAGGCCAACTGGTACTCACGTTGGTGAAGCTTCTGCATGAACTTCTTGAACGCCAGGCAATTCGGCGTATCGATGGCGGGTCTCTCAATGATAACGAAATTGAGAGGCTCGGTGTTACATTCATGCGGCAGGCCAAGGAAATTGAGAGACTGCGGAGAGAATTTGGCCTGGAAGAGGAGGACCTCAATATTGACCTTGGGCCCCTCGGGAAACTACTATAGGAAGGAGAAAAGATGGCAATACAACGAGCCACACAACACTCAATACAATCCACGACCCTGGCGGACCTGCTTGAACGGGTATTGGATAAAGGTGTCGTCATCGCCGGTGATATCAAGATCAAACTGGTCGACGTGGAACTCCTGACGATCCAGATTCGCCTTGTGATTTGTTCAGTGGATAAGGCCAAGGAAATGGGGCTGGATTGGTGGGCAAATAACCCAGCCTTCAAATCACTGGGAAATCAAGAACAGCCAGCGGGCTCACTGCCCCACGTCGAGGAACGACTGGAACGGCTGGAGGCATCTTTTGAGAAGTGGCAGAATAACCTCCGTTAGCGGCATGGTCTCTAAACTGAATCCGGTAGCAAGCGAAGGTGTTTGCGCTTGCTGC
>PMBI01000064.1:0-34952 GCA_003153775.1 Syntrophaceae bacterium
GCAAAACCTCTTGATTCACAGGAAGTGTTCGTCACTCTCGGTCTTAATACACTCCTTACGCCGACTTTAACTGCCTATAAGGAAATTGACCATTATCACCAGTATTATTTCCTGTTGGGGATTTCCCATACCTTTGAATTCAACAAGACCGTTTCTCTGCAATTGGGCGCATCCGCGAGCTACTTGCTCAGCGACTATGCCGATGCGACCCTTTACAATGTGAATCCATCGTATGGCGGGTATCCAAAGTTCAATGATAATTATCAGGCGACAAACGACAAGTTCAGTAATTTCCATGACGGTGTGCTCACGGCGAACCTCCCCATAAGTGTGGCAAAGTACCTGACCGTGGCCCCGACGATATCCTATTCATTCCCGTTGTCGGACGATGCAAAAAATGAGATCAAGGCCCGAGGCAAATTGACCAATCCGGGCGAGAACGACAGCAGTTACCTTTACGGCGGCCTGACTGTTACTTTAAGCTTCTAACATATCCTCCGTCGCAGCCATTCATGCACTGCGCGGAACGATACGGAGCATCTTAAACAGACAGAAGGGATTCACAAGCTAGCGCCGGGTGGAATGTACAGTTCATGAATCTGGAACTCGATGGGGACAAGTAAAATATGCCTGTTGAAAATCGAGCAGATGCTTTCTTGAGGATGATCCGCAGGTCCCAGCGCGGCCACCTGAAGATATACTTAGGTTATGCCGCGGGTGTTGGTAAGACCTACCGGATGCTCCAGGAAGCGCACCAGCTCAGGAATGAAGGGATCGACGTGGCCGTGGGACTCGTCGAAACCCACGGCCGGGTCGATGTCGCCAAGCTTCTCGAAGGGCTGGAAATTATCCCGAGGCGGAGACAAGAATACCGAGGGATTATCCTTGAGGAGATGGACGTTGATGCGATACTTGCCCGCAAACCCCAGATTGTACTTGTCGACGAACTGGCGCACACCAACGTGCCAGGCAGCCGCAATGCAAAAAGGTACCTGGATGTCCAGGACATCCTCGCCCACGGGATTCACGTCATCAGTACCCTGAACATCCAGCATCTCGAAAGCCTCTACGACGTGGTAGAGAAGGCGTCCGGTGTCAGGGTCCATGAACGGCTTCCGGATGCCGTCCTCGTTGAAGCGGATCAGATCGTGAACGTCGATCTGACCACAGAGGACCTCAGTGAACGTCTCAAAGAAGGAAAAATATATCCTCCCGAACGCATCGAGACGGCGCTTACAAATTTCTTCAAGAAATCGAACCTGGAGCAGCTCCGGGAGCTTACCTTGCGTGAACTCGCTTCACAGATTGACCAGCGATCACGTGATAAGCTGGAAGAGGAGGTTCCGGCTACTCCCGATCAGGTGATGGTGTGCCTGAGTTCAAAAGGCCAGAACAGCGAGAAGCTGCTCCGTTATGCCTCACGCCTCGCCGGACGGCTTAATAGAAACTGGTACGCCGTCTATGTCCAGACGCCGTCAGAGGCGCCGACTGCGATCGATGCGCAGACGCAGCGCATTCTGTCAGGCACGCTAACCTTGGCAAAGCAGCTGGGGGCAATCGTCTTCACCTTCAAGGGAGAAGATATCGTCAAGACCATTCTTCAGTTTGCCAGGGAATACAGGGTCGGTCACATCGTGATCGGAAGCCCGAGAAAAATTCCCTTCTGGAAGCAGATGATGGGCGAACGCAGTGTCGCCGAACGCCTGATCCACGATGCGAGGGGCGTGACGGTCGTTGTACTTGACACGCAGAAATCCGATGTGGCTTCTCCTCCGGCGGTTGAGGAAGAGATCATACAGGAGGAGAATGCCCCTGCACCACGTGAAGCAGAAGACGCTCGCACACGTTTAACGGAATTCATATCCGAAGACAGGATTATCATCTGGGAGGCGCCCATCACAAAAGATGATTTGCTGAAAAGCCTCTCAGACGTTGCCTGTGAAGACGGAAGCGAAGATAAATTGAAGGGTCTTAATGCAATCCTGGAAAGAGAAAAACAAGGCTCGACATTCTTCAACGAAGGCGTGGCCTTTCCCCATGCGAGGATCGAGGGACTCAAACGCTCATGCGTGGCCATCGGTTTGACACACGGCGGTCTTTCCGACGTGGCGACGGAAAAACCCATTGAATCTGTTTTTTTGATTTTTTCACCGGCGGATCTTCCCGACGAACAGATCCAGATACTGGCACTTGTCAGCAAAGCCGCCCTCGACAGGCAGCTTATGGATACGTTGCGGTCGGCGAGAAACCCCGGCGAGGTCTATCAAGCCATTCGGGCATGGGAAATTGCGGAGCAAACCGGATAGTGAGCAGTGCTTGAATTATGCTGGAGCATCTGAAGTTATAAACAGGCCGGCTCTAATGGAGGCTGGAGAAGAGAAAGTCCACCACGAACATCAGGGCGATGAGATACATGAGGGGATGGACGTCCCATTTATCATTCATCATGGCCTGCTTACCTGCCAGGCGAAATTTTCCTTTTCTATCGCTTTTTGATCCACATTCAGGCTGCCGGCTTCTGCAAGTGCAGATTCCATCATGGGAGGCGGGCCGCAGAGATAGAAGGATGCTTCTTTAGCAGCTCCGTGCCTCTTTAGGATATCCCCGCTCAAACGTCCCTTCTCATAGAAGACACCGGGGTACTCTTGCCGGTAGTAGCCCTCCACATCGTCGGCACGGCTGAGACAGTAAATCACCCTCAGATTGAGGTCCCTGGTCATGCCCTGGACCTCATCTGTAGCAAACACGTCTTCCATGGTCTTGTTCACCCAGAAGAGTGTGACAATATTTCGCGCTTTGATATTTCTGAAGTGCCGGAGGATGCTCAGGAAGGGCGTTATACCCACTCCTCCGGCCATCATGACAATTGTAGGCTTGGCGTCAATATCCTTGCAGAAGAGACCCAGGGGACCCATGCACCTTACTTCAGTCCCCGACTTCAAATCCGGAATGGCGGAGGTGAATTGGCCCGTCTTCTTGATAGTCAGGCACAAAACCGGATCCTCCGGAGCGTTGGCTATAGAAAATGGGTGAGGATCGCTCCATCCGTCAGGCGTCATGATGCTTACGGATACAAACTGGCCTGCCCTTCTCCTGGCAAACTTCTCGTCAGATCCTTCAAGAAAGAGCGAGTAGGTATCAATGTTCTCAGGCACTACTTTGATTATCTTCCAGATGTTCTTCTGCTCCTGGCCGCTGCTTTTTGCGTCCGTCATATTATCTCCTCCCTTCACCTGACGAGCTTCTGGGCCTCCTCAAATGCCCGTTCCATGTCCGGCAGGTGGCTGATCTCCGGAACGACCTGGATGTAGCGCACCTTTCCTTCTTTATCCACGATGATGACCGAACGCGCCAGAAGCATTAACCCATCCATCAGGAGACCGGTGGCGCGGCCGAAAGCGCCCTCCTTGTAATCGGAAAGAAATTGGATATTCTTAGTCTTTGCCTCCATCGCAAATCTTTTCTGGGCAAACGGCGTATCGCGGCTGATGGTAATCATCTTGGCCTGAGGCGGGAGCTTGTCTCCGTGATCATTGAGGTAGTGGGTCTGCGCCTCGCAGACGGCGGTGTCTAAAGAGGGAACGATGCTCAAGAAGAGGATGAAGCCTTTCATATCTTTGGAGAGGTTCACGCGCTGCATCGTCATGGCATCCACCATGTCTACCGACGGCAACCTGCCGCCTACGTCTATTGGCTTCCCCAGCAGGTTAAGGATCATGCCTTCCCTCGCCACGGCGGAACCCGGTGCGACTGAGCCCTTCTCGACGGGGATAATGGCGTAGCTTGCCGCGCAGGCAGAAAGAAAAAACAAAGATAGGAATAATGCAAGCAAACGCATTTTTCTTGGTATCATGGCAAATCTCCTTTCTCTTCTTTAATGATCTTCAAGGTTCTTGTAACACCTGTCATTACCGCAGTGGTTTTGAGCGGGAGTCCACCATCAGAGCCGGGTTACCTTAGGGCAATTAAGTTCGTCGCGATGCCGCAGCCGCCAATGCGCCATTGACTATGGTCTGCGCCTCCTCCAGGATCAGCCTGAGATGCTCCTTTCCGCGGAAGCTCTCGACGTAGATCTTATAGATGTCTTCCGTTCCCGAAGGACGCGCTGCAAACCAGCCGCTTTCGGCAATCACCTTTACACCGCCGATGGGAGCGCCATTGCCCGGGGCATGCGTAATTATATTTTGGATCTTTTCGCCTGCCAGTTCTGTGAATGGAACCTGATCGGCGGAGAGTTTTCCGAGCGCCTTCTTCTGCTCCGGCGTGGCCGCGGCATCAACACGGTCGTAGACGGGATCGCCCAACTCACGCGAGAGGTCGCCGTAGATCTCGCCGGGATCGCGTCCCATCCGGGCGGTAATCTCCGCCGCAAGGAGGACGGAGATGATGCCGTCTTTGTCCGTTGCCCATACCGTGCCGTCACGCCTGAGAAAAGATGCGCCCGCACTCTCCTCGCCCCCGAATCCGAGGGAACCCACGAGCAAACCGTCCACGAACCACTTGAAGCCGACGGGCGTTTCGTAAAGCTTCCTCCCGAGCTTTGCGGTAACGCGGTCGATCATCTCACTGCTCACCAGGGTCTTTCCCACGGCTGCATCCGCCCGCCATCCGGGCCGGTGCTGGAAAAGATAGTGCACCATTGCCGAAAGATAGTGATTGGCCGGAAGCAGCCCCGCGCTCCGCGTAACAACCCCGTGCCGGTCATGATCCGTATCGCACGCAAAAGCAACGTCGAAGCGGTCTTTCAAACCGATCAGCCGCTGCATCGCGTAATGAGACGACGGGTCCATGCGGATGCGGCCGTCCCAGTCAAGCGTCATGAAGCGGAAGGTCGGATCAACGGCGTCATTGACAATGGTGATGTTCAATCCATAGCGCTCCGCAATCGGCCTCCAGTAATTGACTCCGGCGCCGCCAAGAGGGTCCACGCCCATGCTGATCTTAGCGCCGCGAATAGCGTCCATGTCAATCACGTTTCCGAGGTCGTCGACGTACGCTCGAATATAATCGTGCCGGTGTGTCGTGGAAGCGCGAAATGCCTTTTCAAAGGGAACTCGTTTAACACCCGCGAGGCTGTTTGCGAGAAACTCGTTTGCCTTTGTCTCTATCCAGCCCGTGACAACTGGCTCCGCCGGCCCGCCTTCAGGGGGATTGTATTTGAAGCCGCCGTCTTCAGGGGGATTATGCGATGGCGTGATGACAATGCCGTCGGCAAGGCCCTTTTTGCGTCCGCGGTTGTATGTGAGAATCGCATGGGAAATGGTCGGCGTCGGTGTGTATTCATTTCCTTCTGCAATCATGACGTCTATGCGGTTTGCCGCAAACACCTCCAGAGCGGTCTGAAAGGCCGGCACGGAGATCGAGTGGGTATCTATGCCGATAAATAACGGGCCGTTGATCTTGTGTTGCTTGCGGTACAGACATATGGCTTGTGTAACGGCGAGAATATGCGCTTCGTTGAAGGATTTTTCGAACGGCGAACCGCGATGTCCCGATGTCCCGAACGCGACCCGCTGCGCAGGGATAGACGGGTCGGGCTTCTCCGCGTAGTACGCCGTAATAAGTTTGGTAACGTTAACGAGCATCGAAGGTTCCGCACGCTTCCCCGCCATTGGATTCGCTTTCGCGGTCATGACCGCCCTCCTTTGATTTTGCGATAGCGCCGGATGAGATTGTTCGTCGAACTGTCGTGCTTGAGTCGCGGCTCAGCGACGCTTTCCAGCTCAGGGATGATCCTTGTTGCCAGGACCTTGCCGAGCTCGACGCCCCATTGATCGAAGGAATCAATCTGCCAGATTGATCCCTGGACGAAGACGCTGTGTTCATAGAGCGCAATCAGCTTGCCGAGTATCTCCGGAGTGAGCCTTTCTGCGAGAATGGTGTTAGTCGGACGGTTGCCCTCGAAAACGCGATGCGGCGCCAGCCCTTCCGCCGTCCCTTCTGCTCTGACCTCGTCCTCCGTCTTTCCGAAGGCCAGCGCTTCGGTCTGGGCAAACAGATTCGCCATGAGCACTTCGTGATGACGGCCGACGGGATTCAATGTCCTGCAGAATCCGATGAAGTCGCACGGGATCAGTTTCGTTCCCTGATGGATTAGCTGGTAGAAAGAATGCTGGCCGTTCGTACCCGGCTCGCCCCAGTAGACAGGTCCCGTCTGATAGTTGACGGCGGCGCCTCCCACAGTCACTCGCTTGCCGTTGCTCTCCATCGCCAACTGCTGGAGGTAGGCGGGGAAGCGCTTGAGATACTGGTCATAGGGCAGGACGGCAACGGTCTCCGCGCCGAAGAAGTCATTGTACCAGAGCGAGAAGAGCGCCATGAGCACCGGCAGGTTCTTCTCAAACGGCGCGGTGCGGAAGTGCTCATCCATCGCGCGGAAGCCGGCTAACATCGCCCGGAAGTTTTCCGGGCCGATGGCTGTCATGGTCGAAAGGCCGATGGCCGAGTCCATGGAGTAGCGGCCGCCCACCCAGTCCCAGAACCCGAACATATTCTCCGTGTCGATGCCGAACTTCGCCACCTCCGTGGCGTTCGTCGAAACGGCCACGAAGTGGCGGGCCACAGCTCCCTGATGATGCAGGGCCGAGAGTGCCCACGCGCGCGCGGTATGCGCATTGGCCATGGTCTCCAGTGTCGTGAAAGTTTTTGAAGAAATGATAAAGAGCGTCTCTTCCGGGTTGAGATCACGGGTGGCCTCCTCGAAGTCCGTGCCATCGACGTTCGATACGAAACGGAAGGTCAACGCCCTTTTGCTGTAATGCTTGAGCGCCTCGTAGGCCATGACAGGGCCGAGATCGGAACCTCCAATGCCGATGTTGACGATGCAGTGGACGGGCTTCCCTGTGTATCCCAGCCACTCGCCGTTTCGCACCCGCTCCGAAAAGACAGCCATCTTGTCAAGAACCGCGTGCACCTGCGGCACGATATCGACGCCGTCGACCACAATCTTCTCGCTCCTCGGCGCCCGCAGGGCGATATGAAGGACTGCGCGGCCTTCCGTGACGTTGATCTTCCGGCCTTCAAACATGGACTCGATGCACTCACGGAGGTTGCACTCACGGGCAAGATTCACCAGCAGCCTTATCGTCTCATCGGTGATGCGGTTCTTGGAGTAGTCTAAGTAAAGGCCGGCGGCTTCCGCCGTCAGGCGCGCGCCGCGGCGGGGATCATCGGCGAATAGCGACCGCAGATGTACATTGCCGATCTTTTTGTAATGCTCTGCGAGAGCCTTCCATGCTGGGCGTCTCGTCAATGTCTTTACAGCCGCTGTTCTTCTTTTCGTCATCGTCTTTGTCCTCACAATTAGATGCTGTCCCTGTTTGATAATTATGAAAAGATGGGAATCCTACGCACGAAATTTATTTACCTGAAAACGCGAAGCCGCTCAGGAAAAGCGAGCATATCCAGGAGCATTGATGAATCTTACTATTATGTAGCAAATTATTTTTATTAAAAATAGATAAATCAGCAATAGGGATATAGCTGATTTATCCCTGCATAATGCCTTATCTGATGTTTGCGTAAAATATGTATTGAAAAACTACATGATTACTTTACCATTAATCATAAGAGACATTGTTAAACGCTTTAATAGAGATGAGGTGCCTGCGATGCCGTTAAAGATGAAGCTCGTACGGAAAGACGGGAACCCCTTGGGCAGCGCCGGCACATGGATTCAGGCGTTCCGCCTGCATTACGTGCCCACGAGCATCTTCCCCGCCCTCTTGGGAAGTGTCATTGCGTGGGCGGCATTAGGAAAATTCAATTTATTGTATTTTGTCATGGTCATTATCGGTGTGACGATGCACCACATAGGCCTCAACATGATCGATGACGTCTTTGATTATCTCCATGCTGTGGATCGTTCACACGGTGAGGAGAAGAATCCTTATACAGGGGGGAGCGGCGTTCTGACGGGTGGCCTCCTTTCCGCAGAATACGTGCTGGCGGCAGCGATTGTTTGTTATCTCATCGGGGTCGCCATAGCCATCTGCCTGACCATCATGGTCGGCTGGCCGGTGCTCTTATTCGCGGCTATTGGCGTTTTCTCTTCCGTTTTTTACACCATGCCGCCCATCAGGTACGGCTACCGGGGCTTCGGCGAATTGAGCCTGCTCATCAATTTCGGCCCCGTTATCTGTCTCGGTGCATTCTATGTGCAGACGCAAACGATTGCCTGGGAACCCTTTATCATTTCCTTTGTTCCCGGCTTCCTCATGTGGTCCATGATCGTCATCAACGAGATACCCGATTATGAGGAGGATCGTGAAGCAGGCAAGCTCAACCTCGTTGCCCGTCTCGGGAAAAAGCAGGGTGTAATATTGTATGTTGCGGGACTCGTTTGCGCTTACGCTACCGTGTTCCTCTCGGCTTCCTTGGGACTCACCTCATTCGGTGTCCTCCTTGCGCTTCTTACCTTGCCGGTTGCATACGATGCGTTTCGCATACTGAATAAGAACTACATGGATAAAATAAGAATGGCGCCCGCGAACCTTGCCACAATAAAAGTCCACGCACTCACACTCTCTTGTCTCATCATAGGGTATCTTGCTACGGGAGTTTTGTCATAGCAGGTTTTTGGCACAAAGCTCTCATGCTCGCTCAATGCCGCCATAAGTCCAAATGACCGCATAACCTATTCGGCGGAACGCACCGGGAGCGCACGGCTATACTTATGCACCCCCTGAGGATCGACCTCATCGCCATAGTACTGAAGGTATCGGGAATCGGAAGACCAAACCCACCAACAGGTAAGATGAATCAATGCCGTTAAATGGACATTATAACCACAATCAGAACGATAAGTCTTACTCTTGTCAGACAATGCCCCCAGTTCAGCGATCGTCGGCATCCGCCAGTCCGTATGCTCGCCCCCGCGATAATTATCGCAATAGGACTTGGCGCCCGCCCAATCTTTTATACTGCTCCCGTTGTCCTGTGCCGCCCACATCAGATTTGTCTTTGTATCCAGGACCGTACCGTCGTCATATGCAATGAACCGACCGTTGTTCCTGATTTCCTTCGGCAGAGTCTTACCCATTGCCCTGAGTCGTTCCAACTTTTCTATCCGTGTGCTTGCATATTTCCGAATCTCATCACCTTTGGCAGTGCGCTCATCCGGCAGGGTTGCCATGAATTGTTGCCACACCTGAATCTTCTCGGACAAATTCGAGCTTTCGTTTTCAATCTTCTTTGCGTCCTCAAAATCCTTAACCCACTGACTTTCCTTCTCCCGTCTTTCTTCCATCTTCCTTTTAAGATCTTCAAAGGATGAACGCTCCGGAGGCTGAACCGGGGCAGATGGTCTTTCCACATCTTCCTTCTGCGTCTGCTTTCCCGGCACTTCTTTCGTCGCCGAATCAGGCACAAAATAGAACTTCCCCTCTAACGATGATAACTCCCAGGGCACCTGGCCCGTTTCCTTCTTTAACTTCGTTCGCACTTTAATAAGAACGTCACTTATGGTTAGTCCAGGCTCCTGCATGAACTTGATCAACGCCGCCGTATAAGGGCTGTTGCGTCCTTCACCGTCACGGGCCACGTTTCCGGGACTGGTGGAATAGGAAATGAAAGTGCCCGACGGGGCGCTGCTGACGATGGCCAGGCCCCTTGAGGCGCTTCGGAAGCTGCGGGCAAAAGGATTGTCCCGACAGGCATCGAGCATTACAATATTCAGGCCATTGTTGGCGGCGGCCATTTCATCGAGGATCTTATTGGCGTCAACAGCCTGATATTTGATGTCCGCTTCCTTGTTTATTTTTGCACCAATCGGCAGCAGGTAATTCGTCCCATTTATCTGAACGCCATGTCCGGCATAGTAAAACAAACCCACGCCGCCTCTCTTCAGCCGGTTGCCAAACGCCTCAACTGCGTCGTCCATTTCCTGCAACCTGGCGTTTCTCTTGAGCGTAACGGTAAAGCCGAGTTTCTTCAGCAAGGCGGCCATGTCTGCCGCATCGTTGACAGGATTCCTCAAAGGACCGGAGCTGTAGGCGCTGTTGCCGATGACAAGGGCTGTCCGCCGCTCCGGGGCGGCAATCGATCCGGGTAAGACTTCTGCCGACTCACTCTTGCCGGCATTGGGCTTGGGGATTTCTGCCGGCGAGGGCGACTCCTTCTCGATATCAGGCGGCGGTTGTATACGTTTGGCAATCAATGAAGACGGAAAGATTAAAATAAGTATAAACAGGATAAGGAAGATTCTTATAGGCATGGCTTGCATGGAAATACCCCCTATTTAATTAACAAGGTGATGTTTCTTATACTTCAGCCATCACGAAATGGCAACCGGATGTTGCGGATTTCCGATTGAACAGTTGCATGGACGGAGAAAGTCAGGCACGCGACATTTCAGGAAGGATCTGATTGGCCTTCATTGTTCAGGTCTTTCCTTATCAATGAAAACTGCATGCAATGCAGGGTCCAGACTGTCATTAGGGGGCCATGACAATACGATCAAGATCGGTATTACTGCGAGATTGTGTCTAAAAAATCAAAAGGGACTCATTATTTACCTGAGTCCCTTTTGAATGAATTCTTACAATGGTGAGGCAAGCTATTGTTTCGGGACGCCCGATTCAGGTGCAGGCTTGCTCTTCACGGCCTCTTCTCTTGCCTTCTTCCTTTTTTCCTTCTTTGCCTTCTTTGCCTTCTGCTTCTCTTCCTTAGTCAGCTTCTTCTTCTCTGGCACCTTCTTCTCTGGCGTCGGTGCTGTCATCGCATCCTTACTTGGATCAACTGTGGGCTTAGCCGGTGCGGGCTGAGCCTGAGCAAAGCATAAGCCGTTTAAAGAAAGTGCAAACAGAATAGCGATAAGTATTGTCGTTAGTTTCTTCATTCGTCTCACCTCCTTTATTTTGGTTTTCTATTAAGATAGCAATAACCATTCCACAATGAAGATAAATAACAATAAGTAACAATGATAATGAGTTACCAACATATAATGATGGTATATGCCTCTTCGTTGGGGAAGTACTTCCCTTGCCTTGGGGAATAATTCCTCATTATCCTAAAAGACCCCAAAAGATTTAATTACATGTTGTCTTGAGGTTTTTCTCTTTTGATTATTCCCAGTTCTAATGTACGATAAGAGAGCAAAATAGATAAATCAAGACTTCAGTCCTCCTGCCTTTCCATGATTCATACTTATAACGTACAATATCACATTAACAATTCTTATACATGAACTCATGGTAGGAGGAAGTTAGAAACAGACGTCATCCGTTTCGTTCACCTGTGCGTCCCGGTCCGTTGAAATCCCGCGGCCTGGAACGCCGCTCGCCCCGCGGGGGAATCTATAAAAGTCACGAATGCTCGAGCGACATCGGGTGTCTTACTTGACTTGAGCGCCACGGCAGCATAAGCAATCGCGTTCTGAATACCCGCAGGCAGTGGGCCGACCAGTTCCGCGCCGGGAACGGCGACGATCTCGCTCGACTGGACGATTACGATCTCCGATTCTCCATTGACTACGCGGCGGACTGCGTCCTCACCTACTGCCGTCAACTCGCTTTTGCCCCGCATCTGCTCGGCGATGCCGAGACGCGGAAGCACTACCGTCGCAAAATATGTGCCCGACGTCCCACCGCGGGCAGGATCTGCATAGGTGATCGATTTTGCCGCGAGGAGCGTTTCGCGAAAGTCTTCCAATGTGCCGATCTTGGGTCGCGTCGTTCCTGCCTTGATGCCTACTCCCACCCCGACGCTGCCCACTTCCAGCCGTGAGTCCGGTATTGCCAGCCCAGCTTTCTCGAGCTCGGAAATTCCTTTGGATGGAAGCACGGTGACATCGGCAGGTGCGCCCGCGGCAATCTGCTTCTGGATTCCGCCGCCCGTGCCGAAAGTAAACTTGATGGTGTGGCCGGTCTGGCGCGCGAAAGCAGCAGCGGCGCCCTCGACAGCAGACCTGACTCCGCCCGGTGCGTACACGCTAAGTTCGGCAGCCGTTGCGCAAATTGGCAATGTACCAAGGATGCCCGCAAACACCGCCACGCCCCAGAATGAGATTACTTGTTTTATTGTCATCGCTCTTCCTCCTGTCAGAGGCGGCTGTCGGGTGTAGCTGATCCCGATTTTCGCTTTAGAATTGAACTGCGGATCAGACGCTGCCTGTTTATCATGGTAGTATTAGCTTACTATTATACTTATATTAAACCACCATTGAGATATGTAATTTTATGCATTAATAGATATATGAAGAATATCATTTTGTCATAACCTCAAGCAAACCATTTATTGGACAGTAGGGTAAGAAAATCAGCAGATCAAGAAAAGAGGGTGGGTTTTAAACAATTCAATTCTAAACAGGCGAAGGAGGAAAACTATGCGAAAGTTGGCAATAGGGATTGTCGTGGTTGTTGCGATTAGTATGTTGTTAGTGCCGGTGGCGTTTGCTCAGAGCTCACAGGCGGCAGGGTCTACCGTAGCAGGAGGTGCGTGGAGCCTGGGGCTTCCCTCATCAGATACCCTAGGACCCTTTACAGGAAACGAGGCTATTGTGGTTGAATCCGGCAAGGTAGTGAAAATGGAGAAAATGGCCGGAGTAAAAGAAGGCCTGCAGATGAAATTCAAGAATGAGCAGGGTAATGTTTATACTGTTTACATGGGGCCCAAGTGGTTCATTGAAAATCAGAAGATTAAATTTAAGGCTGGTGACAGCGTGATGGTGAGGGGGAAGAAATTTGGTTCCGCCATCGTAGCAACAGAAATCAGCAAGGGCGATTGGACCATGAAACTTCGTAATGAAGAAGACGGCCAGCCAAGCTGGGAATGCTGTTTCCCAGGAAAAGTGAAAATGCAGTAAGAACCAGCGACCCACCCAATTTCTTTTAGCTGGTTTTAAATTTACCCATTGTGCAGATTTGCTTTTGATACGCGTTGCTTGTCGGTAACAGGAAGGGATACGAATAATAAGAGGCAAAAGGTAAAGGTATTTTAACTATAGCTTCCTCCCTCCGCTTTTCTCTCATTCGGAGAGAGGTTGTTCTAAGGGAAGCCCGAAGCGGATACTGTCAGTTCAATCGCTTGGGGCTTTCCTGTTCTTATAACACCCGACCATTCACACGCCCGATCTCTTGCCTTCACATTTCTTGAAACTTTCCAATGCAAATTTACAGAAATTTCCCCATGAGGAAAAGTCATACCACCAGGCTTCACCCGTATGGCCTTTAGCTTTAAAATCGTCGCTCAGTTCTCTCAGCATCTTGAATAGCACATGCTTCCCCGGAAAATCAGGTTCAGCTTCAGGCAAATTACCCTTGCTGCCCAGGACATAGACATTATGTCCCTGATCTCCGTTACGAAAACCCTGCCCGGTATTTGCAGAAACTAATTTCTTCAGCCCCATATAAATCAATTCTTTCTCTGCCATCGGAATATTTTGAAACATAAAACATTCTCCTAACGTTTATTTTTAACAATATCATGTATCCTGCTTTCTATCATATATCTCAATACCCAGTCCACAGCACTTTTCATGGGGTTTCATTGTGCTGCCGGGCAGATTCGGCTCCGCTCCCGCAAAAAGATTTGCCCCGGAAGGCATGGGTTCTTGCAAGATGGCTTTCTTTGAGTCATGCGAAATTGACGGACAATTGGTGAAAATTTCTGATTTTTGTTTAAGCGTTTTCAGAGATGAGCAGCTCAACTAATACATATTGATGTTTAACAGATGATAATCAAAGACAAAAAAACGAATTCTTATTTGCGCTTTGCCATAAGCAATAATTTGGTATGGTAGTTGCTATCTGGTTTCTTTACCTTGTTCGTGTAATGCTTCTTGGGATGATATAATTTCGCTGACAGGACAACATCATATGAGGACTATGAAGATACGAGAGATAATCAATACCCAAAAACGTAAAGCCGTCATAGCAATGGTTTCAGGAATGGCCGTATTCTTGGTCAGTCTAATCATAAGCCCGGATTATACGGTTATGTCCTACGTGGCATTGGCTGGATTTGCTGTTGCCATGGGAGCCATCACGTTCCTGGAGCTCGGCCTCAGTTGCCCGCAGTGCCGGGGTCGCATTGGTTGTGCGGTAAACTATCCGGGCAGGCCTCTTTCCGTTTCATCAAAAATTCGCTTTTGCCCATTTTGCGGAGTCTCATTGGACTCACGCCTCAAACTATAAGAACATAATTTCCGGCAGCAGTAATATTTTTTCACTTTCAGCAAAAAGGCAGGGTCAATTAGCCCTGCTTTTTTTATTTGATCAGACTAATGATCGCCGATTGTAATCTTCAACGGAGGACAGATATTGATTTTGAGGCCTTCAGGAACAATTGCAATTCTGCATTCGCATCCTGAATTAGAAGAACACTGTATCAGCGAATCATTCTGTGAAGGAACATTCTTCGGAAACGGATTTCTCCGATTTCCGGGAGTCCTTTCGACGAACGACGTATATCAGCCATAGTAACAATACCCACGCGGGCGCGACGACCAGGGACGGGCGCATGTCCGGGATAAAGGCCATGAGAACCATCGTCATGATGAGAAAGGCCGCCGCAAAGTAAATGCTGTATGGATAAAGCGGCGTGGGAAAAGCGGGCATCTCTCGCTCACGGGACATGCGGCGCCGGAAGAAGATCAGCGTGAAGAGGATCATGAGCCAGCTTATCAATACCGAAATGGAAGCAATAGACATCATGATGAAGAAGACCTTCTCGGGAATCAGGAAATTCAGGGCCACAATGATCAGCGTTATGAGTGACGAAAAGATGAGACCGTTTCTCGGAATGCCGGAAGCGCTCAGGCGGGCAAACAGCGCCGGGGCGTCTCCCTGGCAGGCGAGGTTGTACAACATCCGGCCGTTGCTGAAAAGCATGCTGTTGTAGACGGACAGAGCCGCAGTTATGATGACGAGGTTCATGACTGACGCCGCTTCCGGGATACCCGACTTGGCAAATATCTGGACGAAGGGACTTGCCTCAAGGCCGATCGCGCGCCACGGAAAGAATATGAGCATCACGGTAAAGGAGCCGACGTAAAACAGGAGGATGCGCCAGACCAACTGACGGATGGCAACGGGAATCACCTGCTTCGGCTTCTCCACCTCTCCGGCAGCCATTCCCACCAACTCCACGCCGCCGAAGGAAAAGATCACGAGGGCAAAGGAGAGAAACAGCCCCTTGATGCCGTATGGCAGCCAGTCACCCATGGTATTGAGGCTTGCCAATCCCGCAGCAGGACGATCATGCATATATCCGGATACGATGAGAAACGTCCCCATGATGATCATGAGGCAGATGGCCGTCACTTTTATGAGAGAAGCCCAGAATTCAAATTCCCCGAAGACCCTCACGCGGAACAGATTGACGAAGGTGATGACCGCCCAGCATATCAATGCGCTCGTCCACGAAGGAAAGGCGGGCCACCAGAAAGAGATGTAGATGCCCACCACGGCGAGCTCGGCCATGCTGACGCTGATGTAGCAGAACCAGTAATTCCATCCGGAGAAAAATCCGGCAAAGTCGCCCCAGTATCGATAGGCGTAATAGCTGAAAGAGCCGGTCACCGGTTCATGGACGCACGTCTCTCCCAAGGCGCGCATTATCACGTAAATGACGACACCGACGACGGCATAGGAAACAACGATTGCAGGGCCTGCAATCTGGAGTACGTGCGCAGAGCCATAGAACAGGCCCGTTCCCACGGCCCCGCCGATGGCGATCATCTGCAGGTGGCGGTTCTTCAGGGAGCGATGCAGATGTTTCATAGGCTGCTCT
Source organism: Syntrophaceae bacterium (assembly GCA_003153775.1). GTDB lineage: Bacteria > Desulfobacterota > Syntrophia > Syntrophales > UBA2185 > Fen-1135. Next base: position 15,730 of record PMBI01000064.1, read on the forward strand.
TCATGTAGATGGTTGGGCACCGATACGATTCTTTGCATCTACTCTTGCGATATTTTTAGCGGAATGATTTGTCGGTCAATCCCTATACCTTTTTTGCCCGGCAGTCGATAGGATCGTTCCCTACTGGCAGGCAGGCATTGCAGGAAACGCATTCCGCCTTGTCCGGCCCCTTTCCGGAAAACCATAAGTTCGGCAGATCGGGTTGCCGGATGAGGGGCCTGCTCATGGACACGAAATCCACCGCCCCCGATTCCAGCACTTCTTCGATTCTGCTGAAGGACTTGAGGCCACCCACGAGGATGATAGTCGCGTTTGTTTTTTCTTTGATCGCTTTCGCACCCGGGAGAAAGTAGGCCTCCTGATCTTTATGCTTGATGCCCGTCCGCGCTTCGGCCATGAAGAGGGGCGGCCAGCCGAGCTCTTCCTGCTTCCGGGTCAGCGTCTCATACATGCCGCCGCTCGTTTCGATGGCGGTGAAACCGGTCTCGGTTATGATCTTTCCTATCCGCAACGCTTCATCAAGGTCGACGCCGCCAGGGAGGAAGTCGGAAACGTTCGTCTTAATGAGTATGGGGAAATGATCACCAACCTTCCCTCTGGCACGCCGGTAGATATTTCTGATGATCCTGGTGCGATTCTCTGTCGAACCTCCGTATTCATCATCCCTCACGTTTGTCCGCGGTGACAGAAAAGAACTCAGAAGATAGCCGTGGGCGGCGTGAATCTGCACCCCGTCGAAACCCGCTTCCTGGGCCCTTCGCGCACCCTCGGCAAAGGCATCGATGATTCTTTCAATTTCTTCCCTGGTCAACGCCCGCGGGGTCCGATCGAAGAAGGCGTCATAGACTGCAGACGGGGCCGTCGGCTTCACAATGTGCGGCGCTCCCTCGCGGGGAGTCAATATTTCAGGATGCTTCATAACGTAAGCAACAAAGGCGGGCGGAGCGACCGGCCTGAATTTGGCAGCGTCCTCCCGGTTCACGACCTGTCTTCCAGGGTGGTGCAACTGCAGAATTACTTTGCAGCACGCGGCGCCTTCGCGCACCGCTTGCGGAATCTTTTTGAGACTCTGTATTAAGGAATCGTCGTCCGCTCTCATGATCAGATGCGGTGCAATCGCCTCGGAATATACGCCGGTAATGCCGGTGATGATCAGTCCCACACCGCCTTTGGCCAGAGCGCGATAAAGATCGACGAGAAAGTCCGATACCTCGCCTTCACTTGTAGCTCCGTTCTCGTAGGTGGCCGAACGCACCAGACGGTTTTTGATTTCGAGGTTACCGATGCGTCCCGGCGTGAAGACTACCGACTTTTTCCTTGCAGACATAGCTTTCCTCCCTGCTTGACGTGCAGAACTTCGTGCTTAAGCAGGTTCCGCTGACAGCTTGACCCTTTGCCCGTCAATCTCAAGCGTGGTCTTGGAAAAGGTATTCTTGCTGATTATCTTGCCATCCTTGAAATGCATCACGTCGACGCCGCGCCTTCGCTCGGGCTTTCCCCGGTATCCTTTCTCGCCTGAAGGCCAGTCCAACGTCCACTGGAAAAGAACTTTTTGACTGCCCTCATCAATGAAGGTGTCCTCCTCAGTGAAGCGGAACCCGCCGTGATTTTTGAACCAGGGATCCCAGGCCTGGTGGATGGCCTTCTTGCCCTTTGCTTTGCCGCCTGTCCAGTTCTCGAAGACAGCGTCCTCGTGAAAGAGTTCCATGACCCCGACGAGGTCATGGGCATTCCAGGCCGCATACCAGCGGGCCAGGGCTCTTCTGATTTCCTTTTCGCTAAGCATAGACCTCTTCCTCCCCGTTACCTGCTAAATCAATTATCTTCTTTCCAGCGTCATCTTTAAACCGTCACTGTCATCAATTACAATCTTATTGCAGTCCTTGCTCATCTCCACTTTGCCGTCCGACCAATCCTTATCGGGTCGCGTTATCTGAACTTTTTTAATCCCGTCTTTATCTAATTCGCCGCGTATCTTTTCGGTGCCCGCCGGTGTGAATCCGGTGTCTATCATCGATTTCCCGACGAACATATTACCTTGCTGTGTTATCTTTATCATGCTCTTCATCTTTCCAAAATGCTGCATCGGTCCGTAAGGTTCATACAATGTGTTCCACTCACCGTTGAGATCACAAACCAACTCACCATCTGGAAGCCTTACAGTATTCTTCCCCGTCTGGGAATAAGCGATGGAGGTGAAAGTCAACGTGGCAACAAGAACAAATAGAAATGAAAAGATTTTTCTTATCATTGTTCATTCACCCACTTTCTTCAATATTATCTCTTGAGATTGTAACCCGCGGTGTTCTCTGTCCAGTCCGTAAGTTCGATCTGGTTCAGCCTCCTGACAAGGTCGCTGATCATCCCGGTTGACTTGGCATCATACACCTGGAAAATCCCTTCTCTAAAACCGATGGAAAGCAGTGCTTCCTTCTGCCGGGTCGCGATGATCTTGATTCGTTCTTCAGCAAAGGCTTCCTTTTGGTTCGGCAGGAACATGGCTTTCAGATGAATGGGGCTGTCTGCCGGAGGGAATTGGTATGCCCTTCCCGCTCTCGTAAAATTGTCCTGCATATTTGAATTGGGAAGAAGGAGAGTGACGGAGCCGTCTGCAGCAATGGAAAAAATATAGACATAAGAATCTCCACTCACCTGATAGAATATCTTTACTTCATCCCCTTCCTTCAGGTCTGTTTTCGAGAGGGACAGCTTTACGGAGAGGCCTTCTCCCTTCTCAGGATAGACGGGTTCGATCAGGGCTTTGATTTTTATTCTGTAGAGGTTTCTTTCTTTTGCATCCCAATCCGATGCGATGATTTGTTCCTTTGTGATTTTTCCCCTGACAGCGGCGTAGATCAGGTCTTCGGCGATCTGGCTGTTGGAGACTAATGTGCGGGATCTGATAAATGTACCAACTGCAGTTTCTATCGCCTTGCTCTCTGCATCCCGCTTGGCCCTGTCTTTTACCTCCTTCAGTGTATCCATCTCTGATTGATACGATGTGCCGTCAGCCGTAACCCAAAGGGGCTTATCAGCAGAAGCCACAACAGGGATCAGGAGGAAGGCCAGGATAAAGAGTATTGTTTTCATAAACCCCTCAATTTTTCTTCGCCCCAATCAACTGCGGCGTTTGTTCGTTGTTGTACTGCTTCCGAGCAATGCGTTCAACTTGAGGCTTCAGGTAGCTGAACAAGTCTGTAAGTGCAATTGATCCGTCCTTTTTCACTACATCTTCATTCTTGATTCCCTTCAACATGAAATATGTGAAAAGCCCGTGGCCTTTTTCCTCATAGGTCGAGCTGATCTGGTCCCCGGACGCGGCGCTCAGTACAGCCACTTTTTTCGGGATTGATTCGCTGCTCATGGTCATAACCAGCGGCCTCGCGCCCTTGGCAATCACGCTCCTTCCGCCCGCTCCGGAGAAACATGAATCAAGCGCCACGATTATTTCCTTCGCAGGGAGTTTTCCGAGTGCATCATAGAGCCTTCGGAGCGGATAGCCGGTCTCCCCGATAAACGCGGGGTCTCCGTCATACGGAACGAGATAGGCGTCACCCGTCTTGGGATTCGGCGCACCATGCCCGGAATAATAAACAAACACCGTGCCGCCTTTTTCAACATTGTTCGGCAGCCATTTTTCAAAATATTTTACGAAGTCTCCCAAAGCGGCAAGGTCATTCGTGAGCGTTACAACATTCTCTTCCGGATAGCCCATCGCCTTTGTGAGATATTCCGTTACCAACTTTGCATCGGCGGCCGCGAAATCGGCCCTGGGCAGCTTTTGGCGGTAGTTCTCGATGCCAATGACTATCGCATATGCCTTGCTGTTGGGCCGTGCCTGTGCATTAGGGGGAAGAGAGATGTCCGTTTGATCAGGAGCGGGAACAGTTTTTTGCGGCTGCGCCGTGACAATCGGCTTTCCATCAAAGTACGCCATTAATACATCCGCAGGAGCATATCCGATCCTTCTCCGTCCGTCAGGAAAAATGGTGGTCGGAACGCCGGTGATATTCAAAGACTGTGCGAGCGCGATGGTCTTATCGACAGCGTCGCTGTTGCAGTCCCGTGCGGGGATCGGCTTGTTTTCAAAATTGTCTTCAAGCATCTGCAAGGAAGAGCTGCAAAGGATGCTTTTTGATTTCCAGTAAGCGTCCTTGTGCATTGCCAAAGGAAAAAGTCTTATATAGAAGGCAACGTCGTTGCGCTCTGCCACAATTTTTTTAAGCTCTGCGTGAAGTTTCAGGCAATAAGGACAATCAGGGTCGGTAAAAACCACGGCCTTTTTCGCTGCCGCAGGGTTGCCCATGACAAGAGCGTGTTCCTTCGTAAGGTCGCTGAAAGATGCATCTGGCTGCTTGACGGTAAACCCGTAAGCGTATTGTCCGTACGAGACTACCAGAAAAACAATCAGACAAACTGACGCAAACTTGACTGACATAGATATGCGACCTATGTTTCTTCCTCTTGCTTTCATGCCGGCACCTCTCCTTCAGATTCTATCCTTAATTGGTTACGGACGCTTCCGTCCGTATCGAATTCGGCAGCGAGCACATTCCCCGTGGCGCGCCGCGGGGTAAGCGAGCGAATGGGCAACATTATTATTCCTTGAGGATCGAAGATTCTCCGCAGTTTACTGCGGAGAGCTTCAATTGCTTCCAGAGTTTCTACCACATATTAAGATTTTGTAAAAATCAAAAAAACTACAGAACTCTATATGAAAATATGGTAACAATATCGGCCGTGGGTCAATTAACTTTTTCAGAAGGAGTTAATTATGAAAGCAGAACCGGATTCCTTCAGCAAGCGCTATGGCCTGATTATAAGTGTTCTTGTGTTATTGGGGATCGTTCTAATGCCGACGCCGGAAGGATTAACAGTAGCCGGTCAGAGAATGATCGCTATGCTTATCTTTTCGATAATAATCTGGATGACCGAGGCTGTTTCTTATCCGATCAGCGCCGCCATAATCTTGGCGATTATGGTCTTCCTGCTCGGCACATCACCCGATGTTGCGAATCCCAAAGCCGTCATGGGAACTTCCAAGGGTCTCTCCCTGGCATTGGGCGGATTCAGCAATCCCGCGACTGCATTAGTGGGCGGGGCGCTCTTTATCGCCGCCGCCATGATGCAGACCGGCCTCGACAAGCGGATCGCCTTATCCATCCTCTCCAAAATAGGGACTAAGACCAACCGTATTCTGATCGGAGTAATCTTTGTGGGTTTCGTCCTCAGCTTCTTCATTCCCAGTACAACCGCAAGGGTTGCCTGTCTGGTTCCTATTGTGATGGGGATTATCCTGGCCCTTAATGTAGACAAGAAGAGCAAATTCGCCGGCGTCCTGATGATCGCCACCGCCCAGGCTGATAGTATCTGGAACGTTGGTATTAAAACGGCTGCCGCACAAAACATGGTCGCCATCGGTTTCATTGATAAACTGCTTAACAAACAGATTACCTGGCTCGAATGGTTTATTGCCGCCGCTCCCTTCGCCGCGATTATGTCTGTTGTCTTGTATTACGTGTTGATGAAGGTCATGCCGCCTGACACCGAGGAAATACCCGGCAGCCGGGAAACTATCGCAAAAGCTCTGACTGACCTTGGTCCTATGAAACTGAACGAGAAGAAGCTGTTCGCTGTATCGCTTACTCTGCTGTTCTTCTGGTCTACCGAAATGATACTCCACAATTTCGATACTGCCTCTACGACCCTCGCTGCCGTGGCCATCATGCTGATGCCTGTTGTAGGTGTAATGACATGGAAAGAAGCACAGGCAAAAATCCCCTGGGGCACGCTGATGTTGTTCGGGATAGGCATAAGCCTTGGGTCGGCTCTTCTTTCCACGAAAGCCGCTGCCTGGCTCGCTAAGATGATCGTCACCTGGTTTGGCATACAGACCATGCCTGCCTTGATAATTCTGGCTGTCTTTGCCGCTTTCCTCATCATCATCCACCTCGGGTTTGCCAGTGCCACCGCTTTGGCGTCAGCTATGATACCGATTGTGATTTCGGTGTTGCAGGAGGTAAAGATGGCGGGAATGAACGTATGGGGCATGACAATGATTTTACAGTACGTGGTGAGCTTCGGGTTTATCTTGCCGGTAAATGCGCCGCAAAATATGGTGGCATACAGCACAGAAACATTTGAGGTTAAAGATTTCATACGAACAGGCATCCCTTTAACAATCATCGCCTATATCATCATTCTTCTGTTAGGGGCCACATACTGGAAGTGGCTTGGATACGTATAAGCATCAGGGACCTGTGTAGAAAATTCTTCTAAAGGATTGACGAAAATGCAATATGATCCTTTGTATCATCCTTATCCGTCGAGGCGCAGCATGGTTTTCGCCAGGAAGGGCATGGTTGCAACTTCGCAGCCGCTTGCAGCCCAGGCGGGCCTGGAAATTCTCAAGAGAGGAGGCAATGCAATTGACGCGGCAATCGCAACTGCAGCTTGTCTGACGGTCGTTGAACCAACGTCCAACGGTATAGGCGGTGATGCTTTCGCCCTGGTTTGGAGCAAAGGTAAACTTCACGGTTTGAATGCAAGTGGACCTTCACCTAAAAATATTTCTATCGAGGCGCTAAAAAAAGCGGGGCATCAGGAAATCCCGAAATACGGAACGATCCCGGTGACTGTGCCGGGAGCCCCTTCAGCCTGGGCCGCGTTGTCGAAGCGCTTTGGCAAGCTTCCCTTTGTGGAAGTCTTGATGCCCGCAATCGAGTATGCGGAGGAGGGCTTCCCGGTATCGCCAGTCATCAGCAAGCTCTGGAAAGCCGACTTTGACAATTATAAGAAGGAGCAAGCTGAAGAGTTCAAGTACTGGTTTGAAGTGTTTGCTCCACAGGGACGACCGCCGGCGGCCGGCGAGATCTGGCGGTCGCCGAGGCATGCCGCCACACTCAAGTCGATTGCGGAAACCAACGCCGAGGCATTTTACCACGGTGAACTGACAGAGAAGATCGATGTCTTCTTTAGGCAGTACGGGGGATATTTGCGCAAGGAAGACATGGAAGCCTTTCAGCCGGAATGGGTGGAGCCGATAAAAATAAATTATCGAGGCTGCGACGTCTGGGAAATTCCACCCAACGGGCATGGCCTGGTGGCATTGATGGCCCTTAATATTTTGAAAGGGTTTGAGTTCCCGGCAAAGGAAACAGTCGACACTTACCATAAGCAAATTGAAGCTATAAAACTTGCATTCGCTGATTGCCGGAAATATGTTACCGACCCGCGGCACATGACCGTCAAAGTGGAAGACCTGTTGTCTGATTCGTTCGCGTCAAAGCGGCGCGGCCTTATTGGCAAGCAGGCGCTCCAGCCGGCGCCCGTCCGCCCCACTGGCGGCGGCACGGTCTATCTGGCTGCGGCCGACTCAGAGGGAAACATGGTTTCCTTCATTCAGAGTAATTATATGGGCTTTGGTTCTGGTCTGGTCGTTCCGGGAACCGGCATCAGCCTTCATAACCGCGGGCATAATTTCTCATTTGATTCAGCGCATGACAATCGTCTTGAACCGGGAAAGAAACCTTACCATACTATCATGCCGGGCTTCCTGACCAGAGATAACGAAGCAGTGGGACCCTTTGGCGTCATGGGCGCATTCATCCAACCGCAGGGCCACCTGATGGTAGTGATGAACACAGTCGATTTTCATCTTAATCCGCAAGCGGCGCTCGACGCACCGCGGTGGCAGTGGGTGGAAGGCAAGACAGTGGACATCGAGCACCTGTTCCCGGAACATATTGCCGACGCTTTAAATAGGCGCGGCCACGTCATCAGGCGCGGTGTGGTCGGAGCGACAACCTTTGGCCGCGGTCAGATTATCTGGCGAAACAATGAAGGTGTGCTGGCTGGTGCAACAGAACCGCGAACGGATGGCGTTGTTGCTGCTTGGTAGGCATATCAGATCACAGCACTCGATGTGGTTATTTATTTTCTCTTTCCCTCAGATAGGTAAAGCTATCTGCATTTCAATTCCTAATAGCAACTTCCGTTACTGCAAAAAGAATTCGGACTCTTATCTGTCGACGGGCATTTATCCCCATTGCTTTTTACATGGATATCAAATATTTTTAGCAAAGATATCCAGTCAGATTTCAGATAAATGAAAAAGCATTGAAAACGTCACAGGAGACAACAGCAGATGTTTAAGAAGGTCATTACGCCAAGAGTATCCGAAACGAATATAACGGGACATATCGGCCACACCGAAATTCCGGTCTGGCTGGAGGAGGGCTACGAGGAAATCATTCGGCTGTTTAGCCGGAATCTCGCCGAACCGAGCCTGATCACAGTCAACATGAATATAGATTTTCTACATGAGATATTCTTTGGCAAGGATGTGGAAATCTTAACCGGTGTGAAAAAGATTGGCACCTCAAGTTTCATCCTGCACCAGGAGATATATCAGGACAGTAAGCTGTGCGTTCGAGCTTCGACCACCCTGGTCCACTTTAATTATTCGATCCATAAACCGGACCCGATTCCAAAAACTTTTCTCGATATCCTCAAAGAGCATATGTTGTCGGGCTCATGAACTGTCACGGGTGATTCAGAATTCTGCACGAGACCGGCTGGTTCTATCCGGCATTGACTTCCACCTGGATTCCCCTCTTGTGCGCTGTGCCGATAACTGAGGCGTTCTCTTCGCATGTAAAGGAATAAGCTTTGATGAGGCGCTCGGCTTTTGCCTTAACAAATTATTTGCCGACGGTGTCGGTGCAAGATTCTTGGGGATAGAAATAGATTTGCCTCTTGCATTGAGGGGTGTCGTGTCGGCGGCATTGGAAATGGGACAGAGTGTGAATGCAAAGAAGGCAGTAAAGATTAACACCTGTGCAGAAAGTCTTCTCATTGGATGCGCCTTTCACAAGAACTATTATAATATATTGACTCTGGTCTCTACAACCTGATGACAATCGTTGCAAACCATATACCAATATCGCTTTCCTCATGCATCTGAGCCAATCGCAAGATTTATCAATAAGTTAGATTGATATTATCGCCTGGCGCCTTGAGGTAAATAGTGCCCTTTGGCGGCCGCACGCGGCAGAATATTCCACGATGAATCGACAATCGTTTGCCGCCCGGCAGTTATCCCGGGAAGAAGACGCGCGGATGATATCCCCGAAATTCTGTATTTGCTCAGATCGTCTTTAGCGTCAATTTGTCGAGAGCAAGGCGCGGCCTTGCCTTCGGTGACTGGTCAGGATGCCCCACAGGCATAAGCACGACCGGGTGGATGTTTTCGTTTAGCGCCAGATATTCCTTTACCTTGTTGCGATCAAACCTTGCGAGCCAGCAACTGCCGAGACCCAGATCGACGGCCTTGAGAGCGATGTGCTCTACTGCTATCGCCACATTCATGGAAAGATAGGCCTTGATCTCTTCCGTGTTTACGATAGGGATGGTGGTGATTGATGTATCGTTCATATCTATATCCACGCCCGTGAAGGCGCCTTCTTGCACCAGTTCCCCCATGCGAAGCTCTCTTGTTGTCATGACCGTCAGGTCAGCGCAGCAAACAAAAATAGCCGCTGCCTTGACTATAAACTTGTAAGGCGTACACCGGCCAAGAGCCTCTTTGGCGGCGGGTGATTGAGCGATGACAAAGCGCCAGGGCTGGAGGTTTGATCCCGAAGGAGCAAGCCGCGCCGCCTCCAGTAGCAGGTGGACAGTGTCGGCAGAAATATCCTCCTGTCTGAATTTACGAATGCTTCGCCGTGAAGCGATAACTTCTGATAATTCCATTGTGGCACCTCCATCGAAATATTATCAACTAAACTTTACAATTTCCCGGTGGGCATGTCAAACTTAGGATAGCAGGAAGCCCCAGTGTGTTTCCGTAGTGCAGACCTTCAGGTCTGCTGTGTAAGCAGGACTAAAGTCCTGCACTACACTATTATGATGATAAAGAGGAGTCGAAAGACAAGAAGAAATCGAACCCATACTTGTGTCATTCCCGCCCTCATTTATGTCATTCCCGCGAAGGCGGTAATCCACGTTTAGTGTCATTTCGGTGACCCGAAGCCCTGAACACAGTGAAGGGGAAGGGAGAAATCTTAATAGCGTTCTGTCAGGTCAAGACAAAGATTTCTCGCGTTGCTCGAAATGAAAGGAAAGAATATGACCCCCCTTTGATAACTGAAACGTTGAAGCTAAGCTAAAGGAATACGGCCGGAAAGCCGATAGATACACTGAAACTGGTAAAATTGTTGGGCAAAAAAAGCGGCTCAACTTATTTTTGCGTTCTTTTCCGGGGAATATATAATCAAAGGCAATACGATCGTGTTCCTGAGGGATGAACGGTGACAATAATTAACAAGGATTACTGCGCAATATGGGCTTTCCTAAGTGGTTGGTGGGATCAAGAAAGGGTCATGTCAGTGGAACGGCGAAAACCGTTGCACAAGGCTGGAAGACCATCAAGGAAAGAAACCCCGGGATGAGCCCGGTGGATATTGCACATACATATGTCAGGAAACGTTACACGGCGACAGGGGATATGCATCTGGCAAAAGAAGTCCTCCGCATGCTGCGCAACGTCAATCCCCTGAACCTCTCGTGGGCAATTCTGATGGTTGAGAACAAAGATGAATCCATCAATCTGTATGATCGTATGTCCGAGTGGCAGCATATAATGACACGGGAAATAAGAAAACATGGGATAGACCCGGAATAAAAGTTTCTTCTCATCATCGAGCAGTTAAGTGTGGGGCGCGGGCCTCATACCTCTCAGAAAATCGCAGGAGGCTAACATGGTGAAACGCAAGAAACCGGAAGCCCTCCTCCAGGGATGGGTGGAATTGTCATCCCTGCCCTTCATCTATATCAAGATCAATAACGCAATTAACGACCGCCACTCTTCCATAAAAGATATCAGCGATATAATAAGCGGTGACCCGAGCCTTACCACGCGCCTGCTCCGGCTTGTCAACAGCGCGTTCTATGGTTTCCCATCGAAGATCGACACAGTCAGCCGCGCCATTCTTGCCGTGGGCACGAACCAGTTACGCGATCTTGCCCTGGCAACTTCCGTACTTAGTCTGTTCAAAGGGATACCGGCAGGCCTTGTCAGCATGGAATCGCTCTGGAGGCACAGTGTCGCCTGCGGCCTCGCCGCCAAGATACTCTCAACAGCAAGTCGGCGCGAGGCGAACGTGGAGCGTTTCTTTACAGCAGGCATCATTCATGACATAGGCAGGCTCGTTATATACAAGATGATGCCGGATGCAGCACATGAAATGATTCTTCGCTGCCGGGTCAACAATGAGTCTTTATATCTGGTTGAAAAAGAAGTGATCGGTTTTGACCATGCGGACTTGGGGCGTGCGCTCGCGCAATTATGGAATCTGCCGGCCAGCCTGGAGGAGATGATAGCCTGCCATCACTCTCCCTCGGAAGCGAGACTGTATCCTGTCGAGGCGTGCGTGGTACACATAGCTGATTATATTGCCCATGAAATGCAGTTGGGAGAGAGCGGAGAACAGTACATCCCGCCTTTGGACAAGAAGGTCTGGAAACTCGTGGGAATCCCCGAAACCGCGCTGTCTTTCATCACGGATCCATTAAGGGCGGAGTTCGAAGACGTCGTGCAGTCGCTGTGGGAATTGTAGATATAAGGGTTGCCTCGTCCATATCCTCCAACCAGGCTGGAGCTAATAATGAATAGAACCGTGCCCGAATGTTAATCTCAGATTTTATATATGCGTTTTGATTATCACGATTCCCATTTGTATTCTGCAATGAAAATCAAAGATGGCAGTTTGTTGACTTCAGGAAAGAGCCGAGTGTCCGCACAAGCCGCGGTAGGATGCCTACCCGGCAGACGGCAAATACTTGATTCAATCTCAAAATCATTGCGATGGTTGATTTACTTCATTACTTTGATCGAAACTTCATCATTATAGTATGTTCCGGGAAATGAAGCCAGGGTTGACAAAACAACCAACCGGAAATTGGTGGTACTGTCAAGAATAGGACTCGTCGGAACGGTGATGTTCGCAGCACCCGTGTTTGCCGTATTGGTCGAGGACAAGAACATCGCGGAGAATCCACCGCCTGCCTCGATATTTATTTGCATCGGCCATGGGGCAGGTCCGGTACTCTGCCACGTTACAGGATACGTCTTTCCGACATACCATGTGTCGCCATTTTTGGGGCTCGTGATCTTGAGTCTGGGAATGACCAGGGAAAGAGGGACTTCCTTTTCGTACGTCTTTCCTCCATCATAAGCTATCAGCTTCAGCTTTCCCGCGGTATCGCTGAGTACAGTCTTGGTTCCACCATAACCCGTTGCAACTTGCTTGCTTTGAAATGTCAACCCATTTATTTGCCAGGAAAACTTTCCCGACCTGGGAAGGTTATCTGCGATGAAGTACTCTCCTTTACCGGGCAGCACAAATCTGATCTTTATCTTGAAGCTTTCCGGGATAGCTATTGTATTCCACTGGATGTCGCGGGTCTCGCCTCCATACCAGGTATCCCCGTCGACGGGATTTATGATTACCACCTGCGGCGGAATATCTTTCATCGCCTGTGTCACTTTTGCGGGCCCTGCCGCCGGAGGTGCTGCAATCTGCTTACTTGGGGCAGCGCTTTTCGTTTCCGCCGGCCACGCAGCAGTCACGACACACAGCCAAGAACAAAAAAATGTAACAAGGAATATTAAGGGCCTATTCGTCTTCATTTTTTCTCCTTTTCAAAATCATTGAGACTGTTCTTGGATTACAAGGGGAACCAGAATAACTTTGGTCGTCATTTCGGACGCTTTCTCGTCGCTCTTTTGAGAAACGGGGTTTCAGTCATCAGTCCATGGCACTCTAACGCAATGTTAAAGGGGTTATGAATTTTAATCTCTGAATTTATTTATGTGCTTTGATTATCACGATTCTCACTTGAAATCTACAATGAAAATCAAACATGGTGGTTTGTGGACTTCAGGAAGAACGAGATGAAAAGGATGGTATTTGTTACATCTACAGACAGTCAGGTTAATACCATTTCCGGGACTGGGAATTACGACTTGAAATACACAATAACAAGTTAGGGTTATTGCTCTGCCCCCGCCTTAATTATCGTATATTGTTTATGCTGTTCTTGGCCGTATCGTGCTTGTTCTTCATAATGTTAGACACTAAGGAAAATTGCCGATTTTCATCCTGCATAGCCTGTTGTAACGCAAGGTACTGCAAGTTGAAAGACTGATTCATTTCCATCATCTGATTTTGTTTGGAAATTGGGCCTGGATTTTTCTCCATGTTGGTGAGGCTGGAATGCCACCGGTTCGCCAATTCATCGAGTTTTTGACTGCAGTCTTTCAGCCACTTTGTGTACCTCTCGGCTTCCCGCTTTTCTTTATCGGAAAGCTGTGCAGGAAGAGGCTGGGCTGCAAGCTCTCGCAATGTCCCCGCAGTCTGCTGTAGTATCTTTATACGGTACTTCGCGAAATCCGCTGTACCCATAGATGGATCTGACCTCTGCGCGAAAGCTTCCAACTGCAAAACAAGCAAGCTCATCAGGAGGATAATTGAAAATAAACTACAGACCAAAATAACTCGATTTTTCATATCAGCCTCTTTCATACGAGAGTAACTCTCCATTCACCGGGGTGATCTTGTCGCTGGCTTGCCCCTTCTCGCCACGGGCGGGCTAATCATCCTGCGGTAGCCCTGCGCCTGCTGCTGGTGGACCGGCGCCTCGCTGCCCGGTAGTTGCCTTATCCACGGTCAGGCCTGAGGCCGGCGTGGTTCTTGTCCCCGGCGTGGCTTTTGCCCCCGGCGTGGTGTCTTCTCTCTTATTGTCGGCCGGAGTGAGCTTGCCTGAGGCTAAGGCGGCACTTCTTAGCTTGTTCAACGCATCCTGGTCGCGCTGGAGTTTATACTGCGCGTTGTTCAGGTCGTCTTGTTCTTTTGCTATCTTCTGCTGATTTTTCGGTATTAAATTCGTCAGTAAATCGTTTATTCGCGCCTGTGTCGTCGTTATCTTTGTCTGCAGGTCGGCCACTGCTTTCTGGTTGTGCGCTGCCTGCGCGCTCTGGAGCTGCTTATTCAGATCGTCCAGCCCTAACCGGGTCGCATGGAGCTCCTTCTTCAGGGCGTCCAAATCCTGCTTATCGTTGGACAGCAAAGCTAACGTTGCCGCTATAACCTGCTGATCCTGGTATACGGTGTTTTGCGCGGCCAGTATCTGACGCGATAAGTCATCTTGCCCCGTACTTGATTGCGCTGCGTTTGGCTGCCCTATCCCCGTCTGCTGGCCGTAAGCCAATCCGGCAAAACACACTGCCGGCAAAAAGCAGAGACAGAACACAAAGGGTCGAGTATGGAAAGAAAATGTCTTCATGAGTTTTCACCTCCCGATGATTTCAAACCCGACGGTCCGCCCTTGTTGCCTGATTCCATAGCGGAGCAACGATGTCTATGGGTTGATGCCCTGCAGGTTATTCTAAGTTGAGAATATCAAAAATGCTCTTATGTAATTCCTTTGCATGCTTTTCGGTCTTTATGGCCGTGCTGTCCATCGAGTGTGTGTCTAACATAACTTTGTCATGCGCTTGCTCTATGCAATTCTGAAAAAGTAATTTGCTGCATTGAGCGATCGTCGTGCTATCGATACAATGCGCGTTTTTCTGATCTTCCGTGGTATAGCTCTTATTTCTGCATTCGTTCACCTTGTTCCGATAGTTGGAGGTGCTCTGTTCCAACTTCGGGAGCATCTTGGCTATTTCCCCATTATCCAGACTTATGTTTTGCGCCGCTGTCTTGGCTTTCTCCATAGCACCATCGATCCTGGCTGGTGTATCTTTATTACGAGCCGGTACTGTTGGGAGGATGATATCGATATCCAGGATGTCTTGGACGGTTAGGGTCTCCCCCCGACGGAGTATTCGTACAATCTAGCGACCGCTCAATGCGATTGTCTTGCCTGTTTGTTTCCGGGATTTCATTGTCAGGATCAACGATAAAGATAAGGGAGTGAACTCCCGTAGTATTAAAGGTATAGTCGCGACTGATCTGTGCAGTTCTGCCGGGCTCTAACGGGACTGTGGCATCACGTGCGGTGCTTCCGTCTATTATTAGCCTAATCTTAACTCTTGTAAGGGAAACGTTGCCGTTATTGGCCACGGTGCCGACCACCAGAAAGGGATAGCCGACCCACATTGCAACATTAGGCGCTAAAGGATCTCCCGCCACTATGACTTCCAGCTTCGTGGCGCGTATATCGTAGACGGCAGTTGTGGCAACGATAACTTTCTCAACGCGGTTATTGTTTTTGTTTGTTTCCAAAATCTGATTGTTCGGGTTTACCAGCAAGGCTATAGTATGGTTGCCCGGCGTGGTAAAATTATAGCTCCAGGTAAGGTCCTGCGAACCGCCTACGTTGAGCGTCAGGTTGTCCTCGCGAACACGCACGCCGTCTACTTCGATTCTTGTCATCAGATTCGTAAGTATTATACTGCCTTTATTGCTGACGGTGGCCCGTATGGAGCCCCTTTGATTTGTCAAAACATTAGTTGTGACCCGGCCATCTTCAGTAAGGTATTCGATCCTGGAGGCCTCGGCATCTCCTGCTACCTGTTCCGCAGCCCTTATGCCGGCTCCGGCTACCCCTGGAGTGCCAGCACGTTGCCCCACCTGTGCGTTGGTTTCCTGACAATAACAGCATATCAAAAGGGACAAAACAACCATTACCACGTTCTTCATCGTTCCCTCCTTCTTTGTCGCAAGTCAAGGTTGCATTGATGTTGTTACGAACAAGAACCCTACACGAATTTACTATTATTGATCTTGATTTGAAAAAAGCTGCCTCTTTGATGGGTCAATTATAAGTTAAGGCATTTTTATGTCAAGAAGAATACAGATAACGGGATATTCACGGTCCCGATAGAATGATCATTACCAAGAGAAAGCTTGAAGAATTTTCTTATCAGTACATGACCGTATCATTGAGAGTCATTGATTACGATTCGCACTGTTCAATATGCCACCATCTATCTTCTATCCAACTCTGTCCTCACGGCCATTCCCAGTTTCTCTATGACATACGGCTTCCTCACATAGACGCCCGCACCGAGGGTCTGGGCTGCACGCACTTGATCCGACTCCGAAAAACCGCTCACGATTATCGCCTTTTGTCGGGGATGGATCTCAACGATGCTTCGGTAGGTGTCCAGTCCATCCATACCTGGGTCCATAATCATGTCCAGAACTATGAGATCAATCTTGCGTTCCTTTAAGTACGCTATTGCTTCCTCACCACTGGAAACACTCGCTACATTGTAATTCAGTTTCCCGAGCATGCCTGCCGCCAGCTCACACTGCTCCTTGACATCATCCACAATGAGAATGGATTCTCCTTTGCCTACGTATTCGGATATTGATATGGCAGCAGCTTCAGCAGAGATATCTTCCCTCGTTACGGGAAAATAAATGGTAAAGGTACTCCCTTCCCCTTCTTCGCTCTCTACGTTGATGTATCCGTTATGATCCTTCACCGTGCCCCAGACCACCGTCAACCCCAATCCGGTCCCGCTCCGCCCCATGACCTTTTTCGTATAAAACGGCTCAAAGATATGCTTCAGATCGAAAGCCACTATACCTTCTCCCGTGTCAGATACGGAAAGAACAACATAGTCTCCCTCCCTGACATCATCATAGCCTTGAATGGGTTTATCCAGATACTGATTGGCCGTTTTGATGGTTACAATGCCGCCTTTCGGCATGGCCTCAGTCGCATTTGAAAGCAGATTGAATAAGGTCTTGCCAAGATGCACGGAGGAACCGGAAATATTCAAGAGCCCCCGATCAAGATCGGTCTTGATCTTTACAGAGGGGTGGTAAGAAGACAGCTTCTCAAACTCCGGCGACTGCTGACAGTCAGCGATGATCTTATTCAGATTAAGGACCTCTCTGTTGGAGACTCCTCTTCTCGTCAGTGTCAGCAGATCCTGAACAATCGCAGCAGCCTTCCGTGCCCCGTCCATAATTTTCACGAGCCTGGGTCCGATTGATCTTGACTTATCATCATCCATAAGGAGCATTTCTGCATAACCGACGACAATGCCCATAACATTGTTGAGATCGTGGGCGACGCCGCCTGCCAAAGTCCCTAATAATTCCATCTTCTCGGCTCGCTGTAGACGCTCCTGCAGCCTTCTCTTCTCCTCTTCGGCCTGCCTGTGTTCTGTAACGTCGCGAATGATGCCACGAAACCCGATGGGTTGTCCTGTTGGATTCCGTATAAGAGAAGCGGAGGCTTCAACATTTCTTTTCGACCCATCTTTCCTTATCATTTCTCCATCAATCCGCGTACGAGGTTTTCCAGTTGTGTAAATTTCATTGAAGTATTTAAAGGCCTTTTTTGCATTATCCCCCTCAGCAAGCTTGAAAGCATTCATGCCCATCAATTCCTCTCGAGAATATCCATAAATCCTCCGGCATGCCTCATTAAAAAAAGTAACGTTGCCGACAAGATCCAGTTCATAATAGCCTTCTTCAATGTTCTCGAGAATGTTGCCATACTTCTCTTCACTTTCGTGCAATTCTTTTTTCGTTTGATCTAGTGACTCTGTAGTTTTCTCAAGACGCTCTATCAGGCGGTTTAGAGAGGATGATATTTCATTCAACTCCACTGCTTCCTGGCGGATATTCAATGATAATCTTTCGCCGCCTTCCGTTGCTTTTTTTAGGAAATCAGCAGTGTTGGAAACCGCATCAAAAACATAACGGACTAATATGATGCCAATAACAGCCAGTGCTATAATAAGAAAAAAGAGGATGATATGGGCTGGAGATAAGGAGACATTTTGCTCGTAAAAAATGTAAAATAGGACAATAAACGGTAAGACGAAAATACAGGAAATAATGATCATCAACCTGTTACTCAAATGTTCTGCTTGCATATCGACTCCTCGCTTGCTCGCACAAACCTACTTAACCCCGGAAACAGAAAAAGCCTGCATCTCACTTAGCCAAAAGCTCCTCTAACCACTTCCACAACACACATAATACTCTTAAAGGCAAATATTTCTACAGTATACTATTAATAAATACCACAGATTCTGAAAAATATTATGAAAATTAGACAGCCAAAAAATTTAAGATTACCTATAATCAAATTTTACAGAAGACCGACGACCTGAATAAATGGCCTTGGCTTTTTCAAAAAGTGGGCCTCCCGCCTCATCCGATATTTCTCAAAGTAAATGAGCTCCGTTTTCAACGTACGAAAGAACGATTCCATTATGGCATTGTCATAACAATTACCCGTCGAACTCATGCTCTGTAAAAAACCGCACTGAGTCCCCCGAACTGAAACTCTTTGGGGTGTTCACTAAATTGGGGGAAGATCAGGCAGAAATGTGCAGGATCATAAGAATGACTGTGGAGTGGGTTGGGTTCAACAACCCACTCCTCCTCGTTCAATTACATTAGAGCAGATTTCCCTTGGATTACTATTTCGCAATGCAAATATTCAAAACAGTCTGACACTCTTCCGGTTGATCATTCCACAAAATGTCTATCAGGCGCTTTCATTGCTGGAGTGAAAACTGAAACAGCTATCAATGGCTCAGTACCGGTATTTTTTGTAGCATGGACTTTATTCATAGGGTTGAAATGAAGACTTCCCGGTTTAACATCAACCCATTTGCCATTGATGAACATTTGTCCTGTTCCTTTAATTACATATACGGCTTCATCGTGTGTTTTATGAAGATGTGGTTTTATTACAGCACCCTCAGCTACTCTCAGGACTGAAAGGGTGACCGTATCGTCTTGAGCAATGTTGATCAACTGAAATTTTTCACCAGCCTTTAAGGGATTGTCTTTAAGTATTTCGTCTATATTGGTGATGATCTGAGAGGTTGTGTCTGCCGCATGTATGGAAACTGAAGGTGCAAGGAAAATGAACAGAAAAACAATAATTCCGCAAATAGTCATATTTCTTCTTAATAACATAATGATTACTCCTTTCTGATTTGGTTAGTAACTTTTATCTTGGGATGAAAAAATCGAGGGGCCTCCAAAGGGTTCGAGTCCGCGGTGAGAGGTTGATTCGAGATCCGATGGTTTGATAGAACCTACTTATTTTTAATGAAACCGTCAAGAAGATTTAACGATTACGCTTTGAATCAGTGTATTGAATGGCGAAAATTCAAAATCATCCTTTCAGGAAGTTACAAATACAATCTTTATCAGAAAATTTCACGCTAAGAACTA
>PMBI01000064.1:35009-39481 GCA_003153775.1 Syntrophaceae bacterium
GCGGGAGGAACAGCGAGCATGAGCATGCGCGATAGAAACGTCGGCAGCAAGAGTGGGTTCTGTTTCCGAAGGTTTTCGCTGATTCTGCTACTGATCCTGCTGTTGCCCGTTTACTCAGTAGCCGAAAATCTTACCTGTAACCGCCTACCCATGCTGATGCAAGGGCTATTAGCCAAACACTACGTAACGAANNCCGGCTCTACGAGGCGCGTTTGCAAGCATGCGGGCGGGCAATTGTGCAGTGCTGCAACAGGTTTACGACGTGCTAGTCGCGCGGGCGAGAGAGAACGAGGCCATTGTCAAAAAGATTTTGGGGCCGGACTATCGACTCGACGAGACGGTGGAGATGAACGTCAACGTGGACAAGCGCCCCTATGTGACGACGATGGCGGAAAAGCATGAGCTCCTAAGGAAAGTCGTGCAATTCCAGATCGAAAACGCCCTGCTGGCAGGCGTCGACTTGGCGGAAGCCAAGAAGCAGCAGATTCACCAGTATGAACTGCAGACGATGCGAGTAGTCGAGCGCAATCCCGAAAAGCTCATTACGGGCGCCGCCAAGGCTTTCGCCCTGGCCTTGGATCCGCACACGAACTATCTATCCCCCGAAAACTTTGCGGACTTCGAGATTCAGATGCAGCATTCTCTGGAGGGGATCGGGGCCTCCCTCAGCAGCGATAACGGCTTTACCGTCATTGAGGAATTGATTCCCGGCGGAGGCGCTGAGCGGTCGGGCCTGTTGAAGTTAAAGGACAAGATCATCGCTGTGGCCCAGGAAGGGGGAAAACCCATTAACGTCATCGATATGGACCTGTCCGACGTTATCAAGATGATCCGTGGCAAAAAAGGTACGAAGGTAACCCTGACAATCCTGCGACAGGCAGAACTCACGAACCGCTTCGACGTCACTATCACGCGTGACAAGATCGACATCAAGGAACAGGAGGCCAAGATCAACTACGAGACACGGACAGTTGGCGGCAGGCAGTACCGCTTCGGCGTGATCGATCTTCCTTCCTTCTATGGCGACGAGAAGGAAAACACGTCCTGCTATGAAGACGTGAAGAACCTTCTCGCGGAGGCCAAACGTCAGCATGTCGATGGGATCGTACTGGATCTGTCCCGCAACGGGGGCGGGCTACTCGGAGAGGCGGTGCGCCTTGCCGGCCTTTTTCTTGACAAGGGTGTAATCGTGGCGACCAAGGACAACGACGAGCAGGTGACTATTCTCGCCAACGGTTCAGCCGCATCGGGGACGGAAGGCGACAACATCAAGGTGATTACGTTCCCCTCGGAAGACCCCCGCGCGGTCTATACGGGACCCCTCGTCGTACTGACGAGCCGCCTGAGCGCGTCGGCCAGCGAGATCGTCGCAGGTGCTCTCAAAGACTACCATCGTGCTGTGATCGTCGGATCGGACCATACCTTCGGCAAGGGGTCCGTGCAGACACTGATGTCCCTGCCCTGGGATCTGGGCGGCATAACAGTCACCACGGCGCTGTACTTCCTACCCGGCGGCAAGTCCACACAAAAGATGGGCGTAGAAGCGGATGTGCGGCTGCCTATCCGGTTCATTCTCGAAGATGTTGGTGAAACGGCTCTGGATTACCCGCTTCCGGCCCAGGCGATCGCGCCCTTCCTCGGCGTCATGGGAAACGTCGCGCCGCTCTGGAAACCTGTGGAGCAGCCGATGATCGCGGAACTGGCAGCAAGGTCCAAGGCCCGAGTCGCCAAAGAGGCGAAGTTCGCCGAGATCATCAAGAACAACAAAGAAGCCGCCGGCAAGAAGGGCGTGATACGGCTTTCAGACTTACGCAAGGAGATGGAGAAAGAAAACAGTGGCCAGAAGAAGGAAACGCTTACGGAGCTTAAGCAGAAAGCCCGGGAGCAGTATGCTCCCTTCGTGAACGAGAGCGTCAACGTTCTACTCGATATGGTGACGCTGGGTCCAGCCATGATGAAAGGTAAGAAAGCGTGACGTCCGGTTCTCCGTTTATGAAGAATCCGACTGTCTTCCCGAAGTTAAGTGTCAGGCAATCTTGACCGGTATACTTTCTTTCAACTGGAAAGCTTGGATAATTCTTGTCACCACCAAAATATTGATAACAGGAAGTAGGTTTGCTGAAAACACGAGTCTCTATATCTATCCACCCAAGAAGGATGAGGCTTAAGAATAAGAAGGTGAACCGAAAGTCTATAAACATCGAGGCCGAAAAACCACTCGCGTTTTACTGTCATCATTCACTATCTTCCAATAGTGAGTGCTGGGTCAAATTTGCCGGATACCGTGGGGCTTTGAGAGCTATTAGTAGCCCTTCTAACGTTTTCCGAGAGGTATGGGATTAGTTCTCCCAGTGTTACCTTACCTCTCTTATTATAATCCGCTTCGCCCTTGAGCCCTTTCAGTAAAAAGTAAGTGAACACTCCGTGGCCCCCACCCCATTGCTTTCCTTCCTGTGAAAGCTGCTTATCATCGGAAGCGCTTATGATGCATACACCGCTGCCGCCTTTTGACAAATTATGCAATCCAGAACTGATAGGATTGATTTTAACCCCTCTAGCGCTTCGATGGGCGATATCGTATGCACGGCCCACGCCACCAGAGTGGCAAGCATCTGCAATGACAATTATCTTTTTTGCTTTTATGAAACGTTTCAGTGCGGTTTCGATATCCCACATTGGGAATCCGGTTGCCGCAATATTGGAGTAGTCTACATCATACGTGAGCAGAAACAGGTTTTCCTGTTGGTCTGGTGACTGAGGAGAGCCATGTCCTGCAAAGTATATAGTGACGGTATCTTCTTCAATAGCTTGGCCCAACCAATTGAAAAGTGCATCCTTGATACCTGCAGACGTGGCATTTTTATCGAGGAGGAGTTTGACGTGAGATACGGGATATCCTCCTCCTCTTGAATTGACAAGCCAGTCGTAGAAAGCCTTGGCATCCGCGCTAGCGTATCTTAGCGGTGGTATTCTTTTATCTTTATATGAAGAAATCCCAACTACAACCGCCCAATTTATGGTTTGGCCAGTACGCTGATCCTCATTTGTAGTAGAAGCAGCTTGAGTTGCATCGCCGGACTTCTCCGATTCCTGTTGCTCAGTCGCCGTTTTCGATTGACTCATTTCTGGAACAATTCCTACCGTGATTTGAACTTCTTTTGTGCTATTTTCACGTTGTAATTTGACATTTGCCAATGATCTGAAGGGGGTTTTGGGCAGGATATTTGTGACAAACTCCTGAGCAGTTTTGCCCTTAAGAGAGATATCATTAAATGCAATTAACAGGTCGCCTTTCTTTACACCGGCAAGATCAGCAGGCCAACCTTTCCATGCTTCATCAACAATCAATCCATGTTTATCATCACGTATTGCGACGCCCAGTGTAGGCCTTTTGCCAAGAACTTCATAAGCAGTCTTGTAGTCACCGCGCTTAATATGACAATCAGCCAATATCAGTTTAATCGATGATTGCTGAGATTGTTCCTTCGCGAGTTCTAATGCTCGACTTAGCACTTTCTCGGCACTATCAAATTGTGATAGTGCTGCGTAGCAACGCCCTAGTCTCTCGTAACTGCTCCAGTCCTCCTCCAGCCTGTTTGCCTCTTTGAATTGCACAATTGCATCCTCGTAGCGCCCAAGGTTGATATATGATTGTCCCAGCCAATAGAAATTGCTCCGGTCCTCTTTCAGCCTGTTTGCCTCTTTAAATTGTACAATTGCATCTTGGTAACGTCCGAGGTGGAAATACGCAACTCCGAGGCCTCTGTAATTGTCCTCAGCTTCCTTAAGTCTGTTTGCTTCTTTGAATTGTGTAACTGCATTCGCGTAACGTCCAAGGTTGCTATATGATTCTCCGAGCCAATGAAAATTGCTCCAGTCTTCTTTCAGCCTGTTTGCCTCTTTGAATTGTACAATTGCATCCTCGTAACGCCCGAGGTTGAAATACGCAACTCCAAGCCAAGTGTAATTGACCTCGACCTCCTTTAATCTGTTTGCTTCCTTGAGTTGTGTAATTGCATCCTGATAGCGCCTTAGGTAGACATAAGCAGTACCAAGCCAATGATGGGGTACCCAATTTCCCGGATCTTCCTGCACGGCTTTGGATAAATGGAAAACAGCCATTTCATAATCACTTTTCTTGAAGTAAGACACTCCTATATCTAAAGAAGCGCTACCTGCAGAACCATCTGCATTGTGCTTGTCGGCGGGCGCGACAGGCTGTAAGAAAACTACCAGCGTTAGCATCATTATTATTAGAGCTATTAAAGGCTTTCTCATGGCATCTCCCAACAGTGATTCAGGCTGATTCGTGTGACGTGGAGGTAATTGATACTTTCTTATACATGAATCACAAACAAACCTCTATTATATTTTGATGATTTTAGCTTCGTAATATTCACAAATTTAATTAGAGACGAAAATCAACAGTTCAGGAAGTTAGCGGTAAATAGAGGGATGCTTAGTTCACCTAC
>PMBI01000060.1 GCA_003153775.1 Syntrophaceae bacterium
AGAGTGACAAGCATTTCGAGGCTAAATCGCTCCCACTTTCCTCTAATCAGATCGGATACTCTGGACTGACTGATACAAAGAATTTTCGCAGCATTGGCCTGCGTCAGTTTCCTGGTTTCGATGAACTTGCGAAGCTTGGCCATAAGAGCAGCACGCATCTGGAGAATCGCGGCCTCTTCTAGAGAATATCCCAGATCAATAAATACGTTGCCGGAAGATTTAATAATGGCTTTGCTCATAGCTTATCCTCCAATTTGTTTGTAACGTTGGCGGGCCAACTCAATATCTCGTTTACCTGTTTTTCTCGTTTTCTTTTGAAAGGCATGAAGCACATAAATCACTTCGTGAAGCCTGGCGACATAGATAACCCGCCACTCCCCAAGAAGATGAATGCGAATTTCCTTAACGCCAGAGCCAACAACCTTCATCGGCTTCCAGTCGCTTGGTTCAAGTCCTGACTGAACCGCGTGGAGTTCAAATCCAGCGGCCCGCCTTGCTTCATCAGGGAAGTTACGAAGATCATCGAGGCTTGATCCCACGAATTTCAACTGCTTCATCTGCATGGAGGCATTATATAAGTTTTTATATATTTGGCAAGATTAATTTTAAGTGATAAATAGGCGCTGTTGTCCCTATTTTCTATTTTTTCAACTGAGGATACAGTTTTTCCAAACAATCAGGACATATCCCGTGGCTAAACCTGGCTTCGGTGTGGTCGCTGACATACTTCTCCACCTGGTTCCAGTAACCCTTGTCATCGCGGATCTTCTTACAGTTAGCACAGATGGGCACGATACCACGCAGGGTCTTAACCTCATCCAATGCCTGTTGGAGTCGTCTGCGTTCTTCTTCAAGCGCCTCCTCGGCCCGCTTGCGCTCGGTGATGTCTCTTACAATACCCCACATCCCCGTATTATTTCCTGCTTCATCTTTAATAGCCCACACTCTCATAGAGACGGGAAACACCGTACCGTCTTTTTTGATATACTCTTTTTCATAGATATCGGAATAACCCGTTTTCAGGATCTTATTTATAACTATATTTCTTTCCATATCATGCCATTTTTCCGGCGTCGTCTGCTGATAAGTAATATTTTTTATTTCTTGCTCGGCATAACCAAGCATATCTAAGAAAGCGCGGTTGCATTCAACGATATGGCCTTTGATATCTGTCATCGCGATTCCGTCCTGGGTGGATTCATATAGGCCGCGGTATTTTATCTCGCTTTCGCGGAGAGCTTCTGCCGCCGTAATCTCGGTGATGTCCGTGACCGAAGACCGGTAGTGATCGAATTCACCCTTGCCATCTATTACGGCTATGGTGTCGATCAGCGCGTCGAACGGGCTGCCGTCCTTCCCTGTGAGCTTCAGTTTGCAGATCTGTTTGCTTCGTGATTCCTGGGCCTTTAGAAGATGGGACTGGAAGATGCTGAAATGCCCGGGTACTATAAAGCGCTGGAAAGGCTGCTTGGTAAGAGATCGCTTCTCCGTGCCGAGTAAGGTCGCACCGGTGACATTAGCCTCAATGATATGTCCCTTTCTATCTAAGGTGAAATATCCGACAGGGGCAAAGTCATAAAGTTCGCTATACTTGTACTGTGATTCAGCGGTATCCGCCTGAGACTCTCGCAATGCCTCATTCTGCATCTCCAGTTCTATCTGGTGAACATGCAGTTCATGAACGAGTTTCTGGATCTCGGGAACAGACATCTCCCCGGTGCTGGCCGTAGACCCGGTGACCTTCTTTTTCGCCCTCCTGCGCAGATCATCAACATGCTTTGTTTTGGAGATGTTCTTTGTCACAGCCTCCTCTTTTTTACGCGCCACGCTTGATTCTCCTCATACTCCTTCATTATCCGCCAAAAAACAAAACCCCTCTTTCTTGCGAAAAGCGGGGTTTTCATCGTCAATTCATATCACCCTCGATAAGCGTTAGGGTCTTGAATTCGGGAGCAAGCGCATTCCGCGCAGCTTGCTGCGTGGAATGCGAGCGAATGACGAAGAACAATATTCCTTAAGAATCGAAGATTCTCCGCAGCTATCTGCGGAGAGCTTCAATTCTATGTATTGAAATCGTACAAGTCCGAATAATTGTATCACGACTTTTGTCATTAATCTACTATTAAGTTCAATAGGAGCAGGCAAATGCTTTCAATAATTATCAGTTGAAGTGCGCATGAGGTCTGGCGCAATCTTATGGCCTTGGTTCTTGTGTCCTCCCTCGAGAATTGTTGTCACGGAGCGGAAGGGGAAGTCTTTACCGATTCGTTTTTCTGGTGAAGGTCAAGAAAATACCGGAGAGGAGGACATAGGCGAAGGCGATTGTGTAATGCGCCTGTGACGCAACCATCCAGGGCAGGTACACCTCGCCTGCGGGCGACACGGAATGGATGATGCCGAAGAGGGAAAAGAGGGCGCAGGCGAAGGTACAAAGAGCGGCGAGCCGCGGCTTGCGGTCGATCAGAAAGGCCAGCATGCTTCCCCAGAGGAGCGCTGTGAGGATAAAGCCGTTGCTGAGCACCGTGAGGCTCTGATACATGACTTGTAAACGCATGGGGAGCTTATCGGGTGTGATGGCCATGGCGCCCAGGAACTGACCGAGAATAATGATCACGAGGTTGGCAATGACCGGCATGAAGCTCAGGCTCACAGCCGGGGAATGCGCCTCAGGCGCCTCTTTGTAGGCTTGATGGACGATCTCGAAACCGATGAAGATGAAGATCGGGGCCAGCACGGCGCGGGGGATGATGCCCACGATCATTGATAAGAGACCGATAACGGATCCTATGCCGATAGCAAAAGCGGTGAGGAGCGTATACCAGTGAGTAGCGCCCATCTTCTTGTATGCCGGATGTCCGATATACGGCGTGGTCTGAGCCACACCGCCGAAGAAGGGCGCGATCAAGGACGTAAACGCCTCGGTCAGCAGGATATCGCGCATACGGTAATCATCGCCCGCGAGGCGCGCGCTCTCCGTATTATTGATGCCCCCGATGATTGTCATGATGCCGAAGGGAATAGCGATGGGGAGATACTGTATGCTCTGCGGCAGAGTCTTGAGGAAATCGATGGAGAAAATCGGGAGACACAGGGACATCTCAAAAGATGGTTCCTTGAACTCCGGAATATATCCGGCGTATCCGAGAATGAAATGGATGGCAGTGCCCAGAAGTACGGCGATCAATACGCCGGGGATGCGGCCGGGAAACCTCATTTTCCCCAGGAGGACGGCAAATATAATTCCCATGGCCACGACACCGACGACTACCTCGTTGAATATTTCAATGAGGGGGAGAAAACCGAGCAGCAAAAGACCGACCCCGGCGATGGATCCGAGGAGCCCGGCTGTAGGTATGACGCGCTGCACCCAGGCGCCGCAGAAGGAGGTTATGACCTTTACGACGCCAATCATGAAGAGCGTGGCCATGCCGATCTGCCAGGTTAGTATCGCGTCGCGTGTCACGATATAAGCGGGGCCGAGAACGGCATAAGTGAGGCCGATGGAAGAAGGCGTATCAAGACCGAGGGGCATGGCAGTAACATCTTTGCGGCCTGTTTTCCTTTGCAGTCGTACGGCCAAATACGAATAGACGATATCGCCGAAGAAGACCCCTATGGCCGTGCCCGGGATCATACGCGTCAGGATGATATCTGCGGGATAGTTGAACGTGAATATGAGGATGGAGCTCACGAAGATAAGGACACCGAGGTTGTCGAGAAAAAGAGCGAGGAAGGCGGTCGTCTCTCCCCAAATCCTGTTCTCCTCAAATGCGCTCCCTGCCTTCATACTGTCGCCCCGAAGCAAATCGTCAAAAGCCGCAGTTGTGAGAATGTAGTGCAGGACTTCAGTCCTGCTAATACGGCGCACCTGAAGGTACGCCACTATATGCTTTGTCATTTCGACTGCAAGGAGAAATCCTTGTCGCTTTGCTCCTCGGAATGACAAATAATAGAAAAGCAGACCTGAAGGTCTGCACTACATTCTTATCCCTTCGGTAGCCTCCGGAACATTTTGGTGAAGCGCATCATCTCCGCCATGTCGGACATCCGGATCTTTCCCGTCATGAACGCCCATTCCGGTTTCATCTTGCCAAATTCGATATCATGGTACGTTTTGTCAGCAACAGTCACGGTACACTTTGCCTCACCCTTGAGTCCGGGCTCAACGCTGCATTTGCCTTCCGCGATGGTTACCGTGAACTGCCCGCCTTCGGTTCCGGAGATGTCAAAATGAAATACCGTTTCCCAGTCGCCGGCATTTTCGGGCACAAATCGTTCAGGCAGTGTCTGAAGAATTTCAGCCGCCGTCTTCGGCAAGGGTACGACTCTTTCTTCTTTTGCCGATGCAGGCGAAGATTCCCGCGCATTTGTCTCTGGATGTTCTCCCGGTCTATCGGAAACAGGCTGGTAACCCACCTGATCGATCATGATACGGGCGATGATCTCCCTCATGATCTCGGAGGTGCCGCCAACGATCGTTCCTACCCGCGCATCGCGGTACATCCTGGAGATCGGGTATTCATCCATGTAGCCATAGCCGCCGAAGAACTGGAGACATACATCGGCGGTTTTATTTGCAAGCTCGCTCGTGAGCAGTTTGGCCATGGAGGAGAAATGGACGGCGGTCTCGCCCTGACTGTGAAGCCATGCCGTGTAATACGTAAGCTGCCGCGCCGCCTCCAACTCCGCCTGTAAGTCCGCGAGCGTATGCCGTATCGCCTGGAACTTCGCCAGGGGCCGGTTGAAGGCCTGTCTCTCTTTGATATATGCGAGGGTCAATTCCAGTCCGAGAAAGGCGCCGCTGATGGAGCCGATCGCGCCGACCAGGCGCTCCAACTGGAAGCATTCCATGATGTAATAAAACGCTTTGTTCTCTTCGCCTATCCGGTTTGTGACTGGTACGCGGACATCTTCGAAGGTGAGCTCCCCGGTATCGGAACAGTGCCAGCCCATCTTGTGGAGCTGCCGTGCGGAAAATCCCGGTGTATCGCGATCCACGAGGATCAGGCTGATTCCTCCCGCCCCGGCTTCAGCATCCGTTTTTGCTGCCACCAGGATGAAATCCCCGAAGACACCGTTGGTGATAAAAGTCTTTGATCCATTGATGATGTAATAGTCGCCTTGCCTCACGGCTTTGGTCCTGATTGCCGCTACGTCTGAGCCTGTGTTTGGTTCCGTTATGGCCAGGGCGCCGATTTTTTTTCCCGTAATCGCAGGTACGAGATAATTCTCTTTCAACTCTGCGCTTCCGAAACGGTGTACGTATTCAGCGGCCATATAGGCATGAACGCTGACAGCGGCGGCGAATCCTCCCATGGTCGAGCGGGGCAGTTCTTCGAGGAGGACAACGGAATAAAAAAAGTCCGCCGCCGTTCCGCCATACTTTTCAGGATAATTTACGCCGAAGAACCCGAGATCTCCCATCCTGTTCCAGATGGCGCGGGGAATGGCTCGATTCTTCTCCCATTCATCTGCATGCGGGGCGACTTCCTTTTCAATGAATTGCCGCACCATACGCCTGAATATTTCATGATCCGCGGTGAAATAGAGCGATTTCATAAACACTCCTTTTATTATTTCCATCCTGCACTACGTTTTTTGATCTTTTTGTAGTGCAGACCTTCAGGTCTGCTCCAATTAAGTCATTCCCGCGCAGGCGGGAATCCAGCCTTGTTTTATTTGTCATTGCGAGAAGCGCAGCGACGCGGCAGCCGCTGCATCAGACTTCTCCTTCTTTATACATGCTATCAAGAAGGTCTTTATATTTATCTTCGATAACTCTTTTCTTCAGCTTCATGGTCGGGGTCATTTCACCGCCTTCGATGGAGAAGGGCGCGGAGAGTATGCGGTAATACTTGATCTGCATATAGCGGGGGAGCTGTTCGTTCGCCGCGTCCACCTCTTTTTGAAT
>PMBI01000046.1 GCA_003153775.1 Syntrophaceae bacterium
TTCAAGTCCCGGCCTCGGCACCATAATTGAGATAAAGAGGTTGGCTTAGAGAGGGTCAACCTCTTTTGTTTTTTAATGAATGCCGCAAGGTGTTTTGCTGACTCAAAATGCGAGGGACGTCGCTGCGCAGGGATCGGCAGGGGCTACGCATCTCTGATAAGATCAAACAGAAGACGGTCGACAGTGTCGATAAGCCGTTTGAAATCTCCGCCATGACTCATGGCAGAGCCGAAGAGCTCCAGCCTGAGGCGGTTTATCTCTGGATCGGCGCACTCCAGAGGCGAGAGGGGGGCCGTATTCAAATAGAACCTCTCCCTTATCAAGAGGCGCTTCGCCTTCTCTACGAAGGGAAGGAGTTGATCACGGATTGCCGAAATTGCCTCTCTCGCGCGTAACAAATCCGGCGCTGCGGTATGTGTCTGCCCGCCGTCAATGCCGCTTAAGCATTTCAGGATTTCTTCCGTCATTACTGTGAGCGTGCCGTATTCCAGTCCCCGTACTCCCCGGCGCCACTGGAGAAGCAGGGGGTTTCGCCAATACCAGAGAAAATTTCTTGAGCCTGTAGAGATCAGATCCGCAACGGCCGTCTTAATTACATCGAAACTGTCGCTAAATTCCGCCGAGTCCGGTAGGGGCTGCTTTCGCGAACGCGACTTTCTTGCTGGAGATTCTGAAGACCAACCCGACGCCAGATAGTCCCAGAGGTTTCTCAATACAGCAGTGCCGTTTGGGTCTCCCGGCGTATCAAAATGGATGAGCGACAGAAGGACTTTGCCACGGCCAAAATGCCCTTCTATGACGGCGGGCTCACCATGCAGACGCGCCGGGTCGAGAAGAATTCCGTAGCGCGCCTCCAGAGCCGGCCAGCCCGTGACCCGACCGTCGGCCACTGGAATATCGGAGCTGAAGGCATCCGGCAGCACTTCTTCATAGGAGGCAAGCACGCCAACTCGTTGATCGGCGACCCGGAACTGCGAAGGCCACCATGCAAAAAAGATGGGCGCATCAATTCCTTGCCAGAGGCTGTGACCGGCCAAGGAAAGTCGCACGGGGCCGCTCACGCTGGGAACCCTCTCCGTTGTGGGCTTCCGCCGGACAGGCAGAAGACCCATACCGTCTTCCGTGGCCATGCCTGCACCCCCGCAGATTCCCAGATAGCTGCCCCCCCCATCAATGAAACGCCTTATCTCTTCCTGGCCACGATCTTCGAGCGCGATGAGCTTCTGTGATGCCCAGCCGCCGGGGACATACAGCATGTGGTAACGGGAAAGCGCCCCGCCGCGGATATCTTCTGATCGGAGGAGATCGAAGGGCAAACCGGCCTCCGTGAGAGCCTGGCGGGCCATCAGCCCCCAGGCGAACGATTCATCCCAGAGCAGGGCACACGCCTTCTTTGAAACACTCTTTTTCCGGCGATGAGTCCCGGTTGTTCTTTCGGCCATAGGCTTTTCCTGCGGATGAATTCTCCAAGTTGTGGACTCCCGGAGATTGTTCTTGTTCTGCTATCTGACCAGCCCGCCAAAAAAAATCGACTAAATAAAATCACGGAGGTGCAAATAAGAACCCTTAAGCGACGATATGAATCCGCGGTCAAAGAAAATCTTGACAGACTATTTGATTCTATCTACCATGAAGCTGTATATCTTGTCCATCCGAACCCTTAAATAATGAGCGCATAAACAACGACAAAGAAACAAGTAGTCTTATTGAAAGGAGGATGTCATGAGCGGCAAAGAATTCGAAAAAATGTGGAAGACAGAAGACTGGTGGTCCGTGTGGCTCGGTCTGGGCATCGTGTTCCTCGCGGTCTTCACTTTCTGGGCGGGCGGTTCCATCAAAAGCTGGGTTGTCGTTCCGGCCAAGCTTACCGAATTTAGCAAGGTCTGGGCGGACCTGGCGAAGAATTTAACGGGGTACCTGGCGATCTTTCTCCTCTTTGGCTCCGTGTTCAGCATATCCATGGCCATCATGGGCCATAAACTCAAACAGTTCATACCCGGATTCATAATTCTTTTTGTCGGTTCCTGGGCTATTTTCTATCTTGCAGGGTGGAAGCTGATGGAAGACCTCAATATGGAAGCGCCACTCCTGGCGCTCATCATCGGGCTCATCATCTCCAATGTCTTAAAGGTCCCTGCCTGGATGAAAGTCTCCCTGCGAACGGAGTATTACATCAAGACCGGTATCGTCCTTCTCGGCGCGACCCTCCCTCTGACCATGATCATCACTGCCGGTCCCGTCGCCATGCTACAGGCGACTATTGTTTCTATTGCCACCTGGCTCACGATCTATCTCGCCGCGACAAAAATTTTCAAACTTGAACCCAAGTTCGGGGCGGTGCTCGGAGCGGGCGGCGCCGTTTGCGGTGTCTCTGCTTCCATTGCGGTGGGAGGCGCCGTGAATGCAAAAAACGAGCATACATCGATCTCTATTGCCGTCGTCACGGTCTGGGCCATTGTCATGATCTTTGTCCTCTCCTTCGTCATGAAGCAGATCGTTCCGGGAACAATCACCCCCGGGGTGGCCGGAGCCATCGTCGGCACATCGGAGTTTGCCGACGCCGCCGGTTTCGCCGTTGTCGCCGAATTAGCGACCCGTTTCGGTGAGGCGCCGATCCATACGTTTACCCTGATGAAGGTTATCGGGCGGGACATCTGGATAGGTATCTGGGCACTAATCCTGTCCGTTATCTCTGTCATGTACTGGGAAACGAGTGAAGGCGAAAAGAAGTCAAAAGTGGGCGGCGGCATAATCTGGGAGCGTTTCCCCAAGTTCGTTCTCGGATTCCTCGCAGCCTCTCTCATCATGAGCTTTGTGTCCACCATGATACCGTCGACTTATCTCGGCAAGGCGAACCTGGAAGGCAAGTACAAGAACAAAGATTACAAGGCGGATTTCTCGCAGTACCAGATACCACCGCAGTACGCGGATCGCATCACTGTTGACAAGGAGAAAGGGGTGGCCACTGTCAAAGGTGAACTCTCTGACGCGGACCTGAAAGTCCTGACTGCGAATGCCACGCCGGAGCAGGCGATCGTATTCACTCAACTCGTCTCCAATTCGAACTGGTTTAACAAGGTGTTGAACCCCGAGGTGATCTCGCCGATCAAGAAGCTCCGCACCTGGGCCTTCGTTTTCTGCTTCCTGTGCATCGGCCTTTCGACCCGTTTTGCGGAGTTGGCCCACTTCGGATTAAAGCCCTTCTGGGCCTTCACCATCGGTGTCATCGTCAATGTCCCGCTGGGCATTGTGCTGTCCGCAGTAGTGTTCAAAGATTACTGGATGAAAATAGGATGATTAAGATAAGGAGGTACAAACGACATGGCAAAATCAGATACACCCCTTCTGGACCAGTTGGGAGGGGGAAAATGGCCAAGCTTCATTGACGATATGAAGCAGGCTGCCAAGAAGAAGCCTATGGCTAAGGATCTTCTCGGGCAGCTTGAGCTTTCCTATAAAGAAAAAATCGGCCACTGGAAGCACGGCGGCATCGTCGGCGTCAAGGGCTACGGCGGCGGCGTCATCGGCCGGTACTCGGACTGCCCGGAGAAGTTCCCCAACGTACAGGCGTTTCACACACTACGGGTAAATCATCCGACAGGTTGGTTCTACAAGACCGAGGCCCTGCGCAATCTCTGTGACGTGTGGGACAAACACGGGAGCGGCCTGACGAACCTGCACGGCTCCACGGGCGATATCATTCTCCTCGGGACCACAACAGATCACCTCCAGGAGTGCTTCGATGATCTTTCGGCAAAAGGCTTTGACCTCGGCGGCTCCGGCTCGGCCCTGCGGACGCCCAGCGCCTGTGTGGGTCCGGGACGCTGTGAATGGGCATGCATCGACAGCCTCGATACATGCTACAACATCACCATGAGCTACCAGGACGAGATACACCGCCCCATGTTCCCATACAAATTCAAGATCAAGGTCGCGGCCTGCCCCAATGACTGCGTCGCCTCCATCGCCCGGTCGGATCTGGCCATCATCGGCACGTGGAAGGGAGATATCCCAATCGACCAGAAGGAAGTCGCGGCATACGCCGCTGCGGGCCTCGATATCCAGAAGGAGGTCTGCAATCTCTGCCCGACGAGATGCATGGTCTATAATGGGAGGGAACTGAAAATCTACGATGAGGACTGCACCCGGTGCATGCACTGCATCAACCTGATGCCCAAGGCCCTGAGGCCGGGACCAGAAAAAGGCGCCACACTCCTGATCGGCGGCAAGGCCCCCATCGTGGAAGGGGCGCTCCTCTCCTGGGTCATTGTGCCCTTCATGAAGCTGGAGCCACCTTACACTGAACTGAAAGACCTCATCATGAAGATCATAGACTGGTGGAGTGAAACCGCGCGGTCCCGCGAACGGATCGGGGAACTCATCAAGCGAGTGGGCATGAGGACATTCCTGCGGGCCGTGGGACTTCCCGCGCTGCCTCAGATGGTAAAGTCCCCGAGGACAAATCCATACGTGTTCTTCTGGCCTGAAGATATCAAGCAAAAGGAGGTGAAGTGATATGCCAACAGATATCGGACCCCCTGACTTTAAGACCATGCTCCCTCCCATGATTCAGCGCAATTACGGGAAGTGGCGCTATCACGAAATCCTCGAACCCGGTTTGATGGTGCACGTCGGCGAAACAGGAGAAGCGCTCTATACGGTGCGCGCAGGCTCGCCGCGCTTGCTTTCAACGGACCACATCCGGGAGATATGCGATATCGCTGAGAAGTATTGCAACGGCTATCTGCGTTTCACGAGCCGCAACAACATCGAATTTCTCATTGAGGACAAGGCGAAGGTCGCCCCGCTCCTTGCGGAGCTGAAAGCGAAGAAGTACCCTGTGGGCGGCATCGGCCATGCGATTTCGAATATCGTCCACACCCAGGGGTGGGTGCACTGCCACACGCCGGCTACGGACGCCTCGGGCCCCGTCAAGGCGCTGATGGAAGAGATCTACGAATATTTCGTGACGATGAAGCTGCCCAACCACGTTCGCATTGCGCTGGCGTGCTGCCTGAACATGTGCGGCGCCGTCCACTGCTCCGACATCGCGATCCTCGGCATCCATCGGACTGTCCCCAAGCCGGACAATACGCGTATTCCGAACCTCTGTGAAATCCCGACGACTGTTGCGTCCTGCCCGACGGGCGCCATCCGCGGGGACAGCAAGACCAAGACCGTCAGCGTCAACAACGACAAGTGCATGTACTGCGGGAACTGCTACACGGTCTGCCCGGCCATGCCCATTGCCGATGCGGACAACGACGGGATTTCCATCTGGGTGGGCGGGAAGGTCTCCAATGCCCGGAGCAAACCGATGTTCTCCAAACTGGCAATTCCCTACCTGCCGAACAATCCGCCGCTGTGGCCGGAAACCGTTGCCGCCGTAAAAAATATCATCGAGGTCTACGCAAGTAATGCGAGGAAGCACGAGCGGGTCGGCGAGTGGATCGAGCGCGTAGGCTGGGAGAGATTCTTCAACCTGACGGGCATTCCCTTTACGGATAAGCACATCGATGATTTCGACATGGCGACAGAAACGTTCAGATCATCGACGCAGTTTAAATGGAGGTGAGCATGAGCGAGGATCTGAAAGCAAAGGTCCTTGAGGCCTTCTGCCAGAGATCGAAGGGCGAAAAAAAGATGTTCTACATCCGTGACGTCGTCAAATGGTTTCCCGACGAAGACCGGCATGCCATCCAGGATGTCGTGAAGGCCCTCATCGAGGAGGACGCCGTAAAATACTGGTCAAGCGGAAGCACGACCTATCTTGTGCTGGCGGAATGTTATCCGAAGGAATAGCGGTGGTGGCTTGCGTGGGTGATAGAGCATGAGCCGAGCCTGTCCCCGGCTGGTTATCGGGGCTTTACGCGGCAGCGCCGGCAAAACGACACTCGCTGCGGCGTTGGCTGCGGCGCTCCATGAACGCGGTGTCACCGTGAACCCCTTTAAGAAAGGGCCGGATTATATAGATGCGGCCTGGCTTGCCATGGCCGCTGCGAATCCTTGCTACAACCTCGACACCTTCTTGATGGGACGGATACAGGTCGCCCGCTCCTTTTCGCGTCACGCCCCTTCGGGTGCCGTTTCGCTGATCGAAGGGAACCGGGGGCTTTATGATGGATCGAATCCGGGAGGAGAGCACAGCACCGCCGAGTTGGCCAAACTTATCAAGGCCCCCGTGGTCCTCGTGATCGACTGCGACAAAGTAACACGGACGATTGCTGCCATGGTTCTCGGGTGCCAGCGCTTCGATCCGGATGTGGATATCCGGGGATTGATCCTGAACCGTGTGGCGGGAGACCGCCACGCTGCCGCTGTTCGCAGGGCTGTGGAAGACCACTGCGGCATTTCCGTTCTCGGCACCGTTCCGAGGATAGCGGACATCCCTTTTCCGGAGAGACATCTCGGGCTGATCCCGCCCCAGGAACACGACCGGATCCGCCAAGCGCTACAAAAGGCGGCGGACATCGCAGGAAATTACCTGGATCTGGAAGGTCTGATAAAGGTCGCCGAAAGCGCCCCGCCGTGGGAAGATCTTTTGTTTCCGGATGTCCTCCCGGCGGATGAGCCGAAAGAGCCGGTGACCATCGGAGTGATCCGTGACAGAGCGTTTCAGTTCTATTACCCGGAGAACATTGAGGCGCTCGTGAAAGCGGGTGCGAGAGTCATAGAAGTCAGCGCCATCAGCGATGATAAGCTGCCGTCCATGGATGCCCTGTACATCGGGGGCGGTTTCCCGGAGACGCAGGCCGGGCTTCTTGCCGGAAATAAATCGTTTCGCCGCTCCCTGCGGGATGCGGCGGAGCAAGGACTGCCAATATATGCAGAATGCGGCGGTCTCATGTTTCTCGGGGAATCGCTGACCGTCGGCGACAGACAATATCCCATGGTCGGCTTCCTGCCCATCTCGGTCGGGATGGAAAAGCGCCCGCAGGGGCATGGATATACAGTTCTCCAGGTGGAAGAGGAAAATCCATTTTATCCTGTCGGGACGGAGATTACGGGACACGAGTTCCATTATTCCCGGATCCTCTCCCGGAAAGAGGATGAAGGACGTCTGGCTTTCCGGGTCAAGCGGGGGATCGGCATAGACGGCGAGAGAGACGGGTTCTGCAGGAAAAATGTGCTTGCCACTTTCACCCACGTACACGCCCTGGGAACGCGGGAGTGGGCGGAAGGCATGGTCGGCAGGGCGAGAAGGTTTCGTGCTGAGAGGCAAGATAGCGCTTAGGTAAGCCCACCGCAGGCCGAGCAGCTATAAGAAAGTTTTTGAGTTATATATTATAAAATATTGCACGATAGGAGGTTTCGAGCATGCCCCAGATAGAACTGGCAGGAAAAACTTATGAGGTTGACGAAGACGGTTTCCTTCAGGAACTGGACAAGTGGAATAAAGAATTCGCCCAGGCCTACGCGAAAAATGAAGGCATCGAGGGACAACTAACCGAAGAACACTGGAAGATCATCAACTATCTCAGGGATTATTTCCAGAAGTTCGGCATCGCGCCCATGATCCGCAAGCTCGTCAAAGACAACGGCATCGATATGAAGAGGCTCTACGAGCTCTTTCCGACAGGGCCTGCCAAGGGGGCCTGCAAGCTGGCCGGACTTTCGAAACCCACCGGGTGCGTCTGATGACAGGTTCAGAGTTTATTGCAGGTATCTTTCCGTATATAGCCGTCGCACTTTGCCTGCTCGGGACCGTTTGGCGGTTCGTGCGCTGGCTGTCGCTGCCGCCCCACGTGAAGTGGACCTTATACCCGGTGCCGGAAGGAATCGCGGGCCAGTTGAAATACATGTTAAAGGAGATGTTCACCTTCGAGACCCTTTACAAATTCAACCGCCGCCTCTGGTTCGGGTCGTTCTCCATGCACATGGCGATGGCGGGTACTGTCCTTTTCTTCATCCTGTACCTTGCGGGGTGGTCAACGATTTTTGTCGTACAGTTGTGCCTCCTGGCCCTCGTGATTGCTGCAATCTATATCATCGGATTGCGCATCTACGATAAGAACCTAAGGCTGCTTTCAAACTTCGAGGAATTTTTCAATCTGCTGTTTGTGGCAGGTGTGGCTGCTTTAGGATTCGCGGCCTCCGTGCCACATGTCTCCGTTTCTTTACGCCTGTACTTTCTGGGTTTGATCGAATTCCACCCCAACACGTCAGTCCTCTCCACAGTCCATATTCTGGCCGTGTTTCTCGGAGGACTTTTCTTGATGTATCTGCCGTTTAGCAAAATGATCCATTACGTCTCCAAGTACTTTACCTATCACCATATCAACTGGCAGAAAAAATGACAGCAGAGCATATATGACCAAAGAAAACGAGAAGAGCCAGGAGACAGACCCCAAATATCCCTACCGCAGCGAAAAGCTCCTGCCGCGCGAGCAAAGGGTAGTGCGTTTCCTCGAAACCCTCCAGGAGGTGCTCGGCGCGAAGATCTACAACCTGCCGTTAGAGACGTATCTCGGCACCTGCGCCAAGTGCAACAACTGCGCGGAGCAGTGCCAGGTCTATCAGACCTCACGTGATCAGAAGGATCTGCCCGCCTGGCGGTCCGACCTCCTCCGGAAGGTATACAAGAAATATTTCACGACCTCGGGAAAACTCTTCGGCAAGCTCGTAGGTGCAGAGTCCCTTTCGGAAGAAGACATTGACAACATGGTGGATGCCTTCTACCGTTGCAACATGTGCCGGCGTTGCGGCGTCAACTGCCCATTGGCCATCGATAACGCCCTCATCACGCGGGTCGGCAGGGTTATATTAGCGCAGCTCGGGTTCGTCCCTACGAATATGACCTTGAGCACCAGGACTCAGCTCGGCGAGATAGGAAACACGTCCGCCATTCCCAAGGCGGCCTTCATAGATACGCTCGATTTTCTCGAAGAGGAATTGCGGGACGAGACAGGCATCGCCATCCCCATCCCCCGCGACGTAGAAGGCGCCGAATTCTTCTTTGCCGCTCCGGTCTCCGACTATATCATGGAGGCGGACACCCTCCTCGGCATCGCCAAGACGTTTTATGCCGCCGGGGCAAGCTGGACCGTCAGCATGGAGAACTTCGACGCCATCAATTACGGGCTCTTCTACAGCGACGCGGATTTGGAAAAGGTCCTCAACCGCCTTCTGGAAGCCGCCAACAGTCTTAAATGCAAAACCATCGTCATCGGCGAATGCGGCCACTCCACAAAGGTCGCCCTCCTCTTTCAAAAGATATACGGACGGCCGGAGTACCATGGCATGAAGGTCAAGAACATCATCGAGGTGAGTCATAGCTTCCTCAAGGAAGGAAGACTAACGTTCGATCCGACGAAGAACCCGGAGACCGTGACCTATCATGATCCTTGTAATCTGGGGCGGGGGTCGGGTCTCTATGAACAGCCGCGGGAACTGTTGAAGGCGGCGGTGATGCATTTCGTCGAAATGACACCGAACCGGCAGATGAACTATTGCTGCGGCGGAGGTGGCGGACTCGTGGTCGTTGAGGATCTTCACGACTGGCGCATGTCCGCAGGCGGACTCAAGAAAGTAGAACAGCTCCGCGCGATAGGGGCGAAGCTTGTCTGCGCGCCCTGCGCCAACTGCAAGAAACAGATCCGGGAACTTGTCCAGGCGCATAAACTGGATATGGAAGTCGTGGGACTCCACGATCTACTCGGAAAGGCCATCGTCTTATCGGGGAAGGCATAGAATAATAACGGCGGTGAAAAGGTAACAGATAATGAACATGGTCTTTTCTCTTCTTGCCATCGTGATCCTGATCTTTATCGCCATGGGCGGGGCCGCGATCGCAGGACTGAAGCCTGTCTTTTTCGTCGTCATCCCCTGCGGCGCCTTTGCCGTTTTTGTGGCAGGCTTTATCCACCGGATTTTATCCTGGGGAAGACTGCCCGTCCCCTTTTCCATACCCACGACCTGCGGTCAGGCAAAATCACTGCCCTGGATCAAGTGCGATTATCTGGAAAGCCCTCCGTGTACTGCAACTGTCATCGGCAGGATGGCGCTCGAGGTTCTCCTCTTCCGTTCGCTTTTCAGAAACACCCGCCTGTATCTCTACGATGAGCGCCCTGTTTATTCCAGCGCCAAATGGCTCTGGTTCTTCGCGCTTCTCTTTCACTGGTCTTTGCTCGTAATTATCTTGCGGCATATGCGCTTCTTCATCGAGCCCGTTGCTCCTCTCATCAACGGCCTTGCAGCCATAGACGGTTTTTTTGATATTGCGATACCGACAATTTTCTTGAGCGATGCAGCGATAGTCCTGGCATTGACATTCCTCTTTCTGCGGAGGGTCGTCGTCCGAGAGCTTCGCTACATCTCTCTTCTCACCGACTATTTCGCAGTTGTACTGATTCTGTGCGTCGCAATTACTGGCATCCTCATGCGGCATTTCTTCCCCGTCGATATCGAAGAGGTGAAGACCATGGCCCTGGGCTGGGTTACCTTTGCGCCCTACGTCCCCAAAGAAATGAGCGCCCTTTTTTATATTCACCTTCTTTTCGTCTCAGTCCTCCTCGCGTGGTTTCCCTTCAGCAAGCTCATGCACATGGGGGGAGTCTTTCTCAGCCCGACGCGGAACATGGCCAACGACAGCCGGATGAGTAGGCACTTCAATCCCTGGAATGCGCCTGTCAAGGTTCATACCTACGAGGAATACGAGGACGAATACCGGGACAAGATGAAAGCGGCGGGACTGCCGTTGGACAAGGAGTAGATATGTCCATCAAGATACCCAAACCTGAGGAGATGATCCGGGTCAGCTACAAGCCGCCGCGTACGCCGTGGATGGATACACCCGTCGATTTCCGGCCGGGGACATGGAGCTACAGCGGCGCTGCGAAGAATCTCATCTACCTCGATTTGCCTAACCCCAGGGCCTGGCAGCCATACGAAGAGGACTGGAAACTTCCGGAGAACTGGAAAGACATCATTATTGAAGGGATGCGTGAGCGCCTGGGCAAGTACCGCTCCTTTAAGCTCTTTATGGACCTGTGCGTGCGGTGCGGCGCCTGCGCGGACAAGTGTCACTTCTACATGGGCAGCGGCGATCCGAAGAATATGCCCGTCCTCCGCGCGGAGCTGCTGCGCTCCGTCTATCGCCGCTACTTCACGGAATCGGGAAGGCGCTTCGGCAGGCTCGCCGGCGCGCGCGATCTCACCGTGAACGTCCTCAAGGAGTGGTTCTACTACTTCTACCAGTGCACGGAGTGCCGGCGGTGTTCCGTATATTGTCCTTACGGCATCGACCAGGCGGAGATCACCATAATGGGAAGGGAACTCCTCAATCTCGTCGGGTGCAACATCAACTGGGTCATCGAACCGGTGGCCAACTCCTTCCGAACGGGAAACCACCTTGGCATCCAGCCCGGCGGCGTCAAGGACATGCTGGAATTCCTCGCTGAAGATATTGAGGAACGCACCGGTGTCAAGCTGGAGGTGCCCATCAACAAGAAGGGCGCCGATATTCTTTTCATCACGCCTTCGGGTGACTACTTTGCCGACCCGGGGACGTATACGTGCATGGGCTACATGATGCTCTTCCACGAGATCGGCCTGAATTATACCTTCAGCACCTACGCCTCCGAAGGGGGGAACTTCGGCCTCTTCACATCCCATGAGATGGTGAAGCGCCTCAACAACAAGATCTATGCAGAAGCGAAGCGGCTGGGGGTCAAATGGATTCTTGGCGGTGAATGCGGCCACATGTGGCGGGTCATCCATGAATACATGGATACGATGAACGGCCCCGCGGATTTCCTTGAAGAGCCGGTATCTCCCATAACGGGGACACTCTTTGAAAACGCCCGGTCAACGAAGATGGTGCATATCGCGGAATTCACGGCCGACCTGATAAAACACGGAAAACTGAAACTTGATCCCGCGCGGAACGATCATCTCCGGATCACCTTCCATGATTCCTGCAATCCAGCGCGCGGCATGGGACTCTTCGAAGAGCCGCGGTACGTTATCAAAAATTCCGTGCGGCATTTTTACGAGATGCCCGAAGATACAATCAGGGAAAAGACACTGTGCTGCGGCGGCGGCGCCGGTCTCGGGAACGACGAAAACATCGAGATGAGGATGCGGGGAGGCATGCCCCGTGCGATGGCCGTCAAGCACGTCAAGGAAAAGCACGGCGTTAATCGGATCGCCTGCATGTGCGCCATCGACCGCTCGACGCTGACCTCGCTGATGGAGTACTGGGTGCCCGGCGTCACGGTGACAGGCGTCCACGAACTCGTGGCCAATGCCCTTGTCATGAAGGGGGAAAAAGACAGGACAACGGATCTGCGCGGCGAACCTTTTAAGGAAAAGACGGACGATGAAGCTCTATAACCGGGGGATAATTATCGCAGGGATCGTAGTCTTCCTGGCCGCGGTTACCTTCCCGTTCTGGTATGACCGGGGGAAAACCATTGCCCCGCCTGCAATCGAGCTCGACACGCCTGCCATACAGAAGCTTGCGGACAAGCGCTGCGTGGAAGACACGGCCTTCATGCGCGACAATCACATGAAACTTCTGGCGTCGTGGCGTGAAAGCGTGGTGCGAAAAAATGTCCACACTTACACGTCAAAAGACGGAAGGGTATTCGAAATGGGTCTCACCGGTAGCTGCCTTAAATGTCACGAAAACAAGTCCCGCTTCTGTGACCGGTGCCACGATTATGCAGGGGTCAAGCCGAACTGCTGGAACTGCCATATCAATCCCGAGGAGGTTTTGTGATGGCGCCCACCCGGAGGGAATTTCTGATTATAGCGGGCATCTCAGCCATCGGCGCCGCCTGCCCGCCTTTGAGCAGGATCATCGCCAAAGAGACACCGTCACGGGGAACTCATCTACCCGGAGCCCCGGGGAGCGCACCGGCCCTCACGGCAAAGCGCTGGGCCATGGTGGTGGATGCGAGTAAATGCTCCAGCGATTGTAAGGACTGCATGACCGCCTGCCATGAAGCGCACAATGTCCCGGCCATAGCGAATCCCAATCATGAGGTCAAATGGATCTGGCCGGAGCGGTTTGAGAATGTCTTTCGTGCAGAGAGTCATGCCCACATTCAGGAGACCGTCCGAAAACAGATCATACCGGTCCTCTGCAACCACTGCGACAACCCTCCCTGTGTGCGGGTCTGCCCGACGGGGGCCACATTCAGAAGGGCAGACGGCATCGTGATGATGGATTCGCATCGCTGCATCGGATGTAAGATTTGTCTCGCGGCCTGTCCATTCGGGGCGAGAAGCATCAACTTCGTGAATCCCCGTCCCTTCATCCGCAAGCTCAAGGCCGATTTCCCGACGCGCACCAAGGGAGTGATCGAAAAATGCAATTTCTGCGAGGAGCGACTGGCGCGGGGTATTCTCCCAGCCTGTGTCCTGGCCTGCGAGGAAAAGGCGCTGGTCTTCGGGGACGTGGAAGACCCCAACTCGAAAGTCCGTCAGATTCTCGACAAGAAATTCTCGATCCGCCGGCGGGCGGAGCTGGGAACGAAACCGCAGGTCTATTATATTCTGTGAGGTAGCCATGCTGGAAAAAGCGCTGACAGGTAGCCGCCGATATGGAATCTTGGTGGGCATCCTCCTTGCCCTCTTCGGGATGGGCGTGTATTTCTATCTCCGTCAGCTTGAGTACGGCCTGGGTCTTACCGGCATGAGCCGCGATGTCTCATGGGGATTGTACATATCTCAGTTCACCTTCCTGGTCGGGATCGCTGCTTCGGCGGTGATGGTCGTCCTCCCCTACTATCTGCATGACTACAAGGCATTCGGAAGGATCACGATCCTCGGGGAGTTTCTCGCCATAGCGGCCGTCATCATGTGCGTCACCTTCATCTTCGTCAATCTCGGCCAGCCCTCACGCGTCCTGTATGTCATGTTCTATCCGTCGCTCACATCGGTGCTCTTCTGGGACATGGTGGTGGTCAGCGTCTACCTCGTGCTCAACGTGATCACCGGCTGGACGGTTCTCTCCAGCGTAAAAGAAGGCGTCCCCCCGCCGGCCTGGGTAAAGCCATTTATCTATCTCTCCATCCCCTGGGCCATCAGCATCCATACGGTGACAGCTTTCATCTACGCCGGCATGCCCGGCAGGAGCTTCTGGCTCACGGCGATCATGGCGCCCCGGTTCCTGGCCGCAGCCTTCGCTTCGGGCCCGGCGCTTCTGATCCTGTTGTGCTTCGTGCTCCGGCGCTTCGGCGGATTTGACGCCGGGAAAAAGGCGATAGACGCGTTAGCGACAATCGTCACCTATGCCTTCCTTACGACCATATTCTTCGTGGTAGTCGAACTGTGGACAGTTTTCTACAGTCAGGTTCCGGACGACATGGAGCATTACCGATTTCTCTTCGTGGGGCTCGATGGCTATAACACCATTGCACATGGGATGACTGTTGCCGTCATCGCCGCCGCGGCTGCCCTTGTGCTGCTCATCAATCCACGGACACGGAAGAAGGATTCCTTGCTGGCCGCGGCCTGCGTCCTGGTATTTCTTTCCCTCTGGATCGAAAAAGGTCTTGGCCTGATGGTGACCGGCTTCACCCCCTCGCCCTTAGGCCACCTCACCCGCTACACCCCCA
Organism: Syntrophaceae bacterium; assembly: GCA_003153775.1. Taxonomy (GTDB): domain Bacteria; phylum Desulfobacterota; class Syntrophia; order Syntrophales; family UBA2185; genus Fen-1135. Next base: position 14,565 of record PMBI01000046.1, read on the forward strand.
CCGGGCCGGAAGCGGCAATAGCCATAGGCATCTGGGCTATGGGGTTTCTGATTATCACGGTGCTTTACAAGATTTTTCTTTCTGTCCGGGAGGCGGCGGAGCTGGATTAGGATCGTCAATCGGGCAGACGCAAAACGCCTCATGTCGATTCAATTCCCGGCCTCAGCACTAAAACGCCAGACTTGATCATAGGCTTGTTTCTGATATCCTTGAAATCCGTTGTTCACAGAGACAAGAGGTTAACATCGGTAATTAATGTTCAAATCTATGATTTAGGTGTATAGACAATCTTGCAAAATTATATAGTTTGTAAAGTTACAGAGAGCTTAACATAACTTTCTTAGTATAACTTTGACAATGAAAGAGCAAGCAAACCGGCAGACCGCAAGCTCTTGGGACTGGTGACTTCCATGGGAGCAAATATGTCTCTACCACATGAAAGAAAGGGGAGAAGCATTCAGAGCAGATTGATCCTGCTACTCCTTCTTATTCTCATCCCTGTCTTGGCTATCCAATCCTACATGTATTATGACAGTTATCAGACTCGACGGACGTCGGAACTTCAGGCAAATCTGGAAATTGCCCGTTTACTCGCAAAGGCCTTTGAGTCATTTGTACAGGACGTCATCCATCAAGAGCTTGCAATAGGTGTTGCCATAACCTCTTCGCAGCCGATGCCTTCCAGGGACATCACTCGGCTCCTTGGGACGAGCCGGGACGATGTCGCCGTGCGCGATTTCACCTGGATAAATCCTAAGGGTGTTGCGATCTATTCAAGTAATCCCGCCATGATCGGCATAAATTATGGTGACCGATCCTATTTTCGTGAAATCGTCAATGGCCGTGATTGGATGGTGGGTGAGCTCGTAATTGCGAAGAGTACAGGGGAACCGGTCTTTGGCATCTCGCGGGGCATTCGGGACGGCAAGGGCACTCTGCTCGGCATCGTCTTTGCTTCAATCATTCCCGAAAAATTAGATGCGCAGCTTGCTGTTGAAAGAAGCAAAGGCGGAGGTTACGCCATTGTCGATAACAAGGGCATGCTGGTCTATCGCTACCCTGCTATAGAGGCCACATGGGAAGAGCGTAACTGGCTCAAGCCGTATCCCGAGTTTGGAGAAGCACTCAAAGGGAAAGAGATTGCCACAACAGTTTATGCGCCCTACGAAGGAAAGAACCGGTTGGTTGGTTTTACTCCCATATCCTCTGTTGGCTGGGCTGCGAGTGCCGGAAAAAGGGAGGAGGATGTTACCGGGCCCATTCTCAGTTCCATTGGCAAGAATGCGCTTCTGTTTCTTTTCTTTTCGTTTGCCGCGTTTTTTGTCGCTTTAGCCGTTTCACGGAAAATCGCGAGCCCTGTTACGGCACTGCGCAATCATGCTCTTGCCTTAGGGCACGGGGAGCTGCCTGAGCAGGTGAAGATAAATCATATACTGGAATTCCAGGATCTGGCAGACGCCTTCAATACAATGGCCGAGAAGGTGCAGGCGCGCGAAATGGATCTGCGTGAGAGCGAGAAGCGTGAACGCGAGCGGGCAGCAGAGTTGGAAGCGATTTTCGTGGCGCATAATGATGCAACGCTCGTCTATGATACGGAGATGAATGTACGCTTAGTAACCCCGTCCTTCTTCACGATCTACGGCTTCGATCCTATAGGCCTAAACGTTAGAGAGATTATCCAACGGGTTTCGTGCCGATGGCTGGATGGAAGACCTTTCAAATTGGAGGACCAGCCCACACCACGAGCGCTCGCGGGGGAAAAAGTAACCGGGGCAATATTCGCAGTGAAGCGGGCCGATGGAACGGAGGCCGTAGTTGAAACCTCCTCCGGGCCTATACTCATGGGAGACCATATCACTGGCTCGGTCACGGTTTGGCAGGACATCACCGAGCGCAAGCAGGCGGAGGAAAATCGACGACGAAGTGAGAATCGATTAAATGTTCTCATCGAGAACGTAAAATCAGGAGTGGCGCTGATCGATGATGCCGGTAAGTTCGGTATAGTTAACCCAGCATTTTTACTGATGTTCGGTCTTGAGGATAGGGAAACGATAAAGAGTATCAACGACCAGAATTGGGGCGATTGGCAGGTATTTGAAAGCGATGGGACTCTGTTGCACGTGGATGAACACCCCGTCCGAAAAGTTGCCCTGACAGGCAAAGCCGTCATAGATAAGTTGGTCGGCGTACGATTGCCGTCAGGCGGAGATCTCGTTTGGATGCTTATCAGTGCAGATCCGATTCTTAGACCAGACGGAAGTATCGAATCAATAATATGCACTTACCATGACATCACCGACCGCAGGCGGGCCGAAGAGGCGCAATCGGCGCTGCTGAAAGAACTTCAGCAGGCGCATGAGGAGGCCATCCGCCAGCGCATACTCCTGGAAACGGTCATCGGCCAGATGCCCATCGGCCTGGTCGTGCTGGACCGTGAAGGGCAGACCATCGTGCGGAACGCGAAAGCGGAAGAGATGAGCCAGGAGCCGACCTATCGCGATTTTTTCCTGCATTATCATGGAACCTCAAAGTACCGCCGGGATGACGGCACTTTCTACCAAAGCGAAGATTTGCCCGCGGTGCGGGCGCTACGCAAGGGCGAGACGATAGTGGCCGCTTCCATGATCTTCGATGCGCCGGACGGAAGGGATGTACACCTGAGCATTAACTCCACTCCCTTGCTCGATCCTGAAGGCCGGATCACAGGCTCCGTATCCGTCTACTGGGACATCACCGAGCGCAAAAAGGCAGAACGAGCTATTGCAGAGCATGTGGCGAAGCTCGAAGAGATCAACAAGGAGCTCGAGAGCTTCAGCTACTCGATCTCCCACGACCTGCGTGCGCCCTTGCGCGCCATCGACGGCTATGCACGCATGCTTCTGAAGAAACACGGGCAGGAATTTGATGAAGACTCGATGCGCAAGTTTAATGACATAAGGTCAAACGCCCAGATGATGGGCAAGCTCATCGACGATATCTTGACTCTTTCCCGCCTGGGCAGGGCGAAGATGTCCGTAGTTGATCTAGAGATGGAAGGGATCATAAAGGATTTATGGAAGGAACAGCAGCACATCAACCCGAAAAGGAAGATGTCCTTGACTATTCAGTCCATGCCCTCCGGATATGGCGATAGAACACTTATCAAGCAGGTATATGCCAACCTTCTTGGCAATGCCGTCAAATTTACGAAGTTCAAGAATCCCGCGCAGATTGAGGCCGGGGGCTATACGGATGGGAATGAGAACGTGTACTATGTCAAAGACAACGGTGTCGGCTTTGACATGGCATACTACGACAAACTCTTCGGCATTTTTCAGAGGCTCCACAACAACCCCGACTTCGAAGGCACGGGCGTTGGTCTCGCCATAATCCAGCGCGCCGTCCACATCCATGGTGGGCGTGTATGGGCGGAAGGCAAAGTAGATGAGGGGGCCACGTTCTTTTTTTCACTGCCTTTATCATACACACGCACAAGATGAAGTGGCCATCGCCATCGGCATCTGGACCATGGGGTTTCTGATTATCACGATGCTTTACAAGATTCTTCTCTCCGTCCGGGAAGCGGCGGAACTGGATTAGATGACTTGGCTGTAGTCATGTCCGAGTGATTTGTTCTTTCACACGAGATTTCAAATGCCAATCGTGATAATCAGAACGTGAAAAGGGCATTTGAATAAGTTCCATCCCGCATAATTAGTCGTGAGGGTTCGTCGCAATTTACAGAGGAAAACATGAAAAAAATATTGGTCACATCATTTGTAATCTTGGCGCTATTTTCCGTGGTGGTCAATGCACAAGATAATATTGAAAAAGAGAAAATCGAATTTTTAATATCTTCAGTTGAGAATTTAGAAGGGGCCAAATTTATTAGAAACGGCACAGAGCATGATGGCAAAGAAGCCGCAGATCATTTACGAATGAAACTTCAAAGCGATGTTGGTATGGTCCAAACCGCTGATGATTTTATAAGGCTGTGTGCTTCACAATCTTATATTTCGGGAGAACCGTATCTGATCAGATTACCTGGTGGGAAAACCATAAAATCAGAACAATATTTTCGGGAAAAGCTAAAGGAGTATAATTCAACCGCAAAGTGAATGCGCCTGACAACTGATTAAAGCTGACGGTTACTTTGGTTCACGCATCTTGCTTGTTCCGGCATGGTTAAGATCCTGGGCCGGGATCAAAAAAAGCGCGCCCCTTGGGCACATCACCCGCTACACCCCTACCAGGCCGGAAGTGGCAATAGCCATCGGCATCTGGGCCATGGGGTTTCTGATTATCACAGTGCTTTACAAGATTTTTCTCTCCGTCAGGGAGGCGGCGGAGCTGGATTAGATGTGTTGACGGTGCAGCTGTAATCAGACTGCATGTCTATTTGAGTACCGACATCAGCGCCATAGACATCAAGCTTGATCATAAACTTCTTCCTGTACTCAATAATTCTTCAACTATGATAGGATGCTACATTCCAAACGGCAATAATAGATAGGCATCTTCTCCCTGATTATGATATGAAACACATCAGTACGATGATGATTCACACCTAAGTGTTAAACAATGGCATGTTTGCGTAGCCCATTAGACGGACTTTGAGTCGCCTTATACAGACTGTATATTCTTAGGGAGACTAACATGCACTACATTGCAAAGACATTACTTGCTGATGCGGAAGCAGCTATTAACAAATCATTCATTCAGAACAAAATAAATCACAAAAATTTGCGTGGTACTCTGAGAGAGGATATCCTGCTTGCATTCATGGAAACTAGGCGCCCTTATTTCCTTGAGCCAGGAAAAGGTACGATAATCGACACAAGAGATCAGGAACAGTACGAAGGGGAAGATGATGTTATCTTGTACGACAAAGAAATTACTCCTGCCATAAAAATATGCTCCCGTGGCACAAACGGAGTCTATCACTATAATGGAGTACTTGGTAGAATAGAGGTCAAATCTAGTCTTGAGGCAGAGGACTACCTTCAGTTTGTTAAACGCAGCCAAGCTGTCGCTCAGTTCAGAGTTGATGTGCGTTCAGAACCCAAGGGAATAGAAGGAGCATATAATTATTTGTTTGGGTATGATTCAAGAGCAAAAGATAAGCACGAGATCATGCGTTTCTATGAAGCATGTCAAAAAAGTGGAATGGACCCGGTATCTGGAAAAGTTAGTATAATCTGTGTTCTTGGAAAAGGAATTTATAGACTGCACCATGACGGAAGACGTGGATTTTGGCAATGTGCAAGAGCGGATGAAACGAAGGCACAGCAATTGGTACGCTTTGTTGCAATGGTCAGTGAAATGTCTCTTCAATTACATATTAAGCGTATCGGCCGAATCGTTAAGGACTCTTTAGAAATTTCAATTGGCAATTTTTTGTGGGAACCCAATTGGGAAGAAGTTATATTGACCTAACAATCAAATGCAGCGTACCGGTAAACCCGCCGCTTATTTGAGCTGTTACACCATTCATGAAATAATTGGTATAATGTTTCCACAATGATCAAGGCGGGAGTTACATATTAGGGAGGTCTTTTATGAGCGAACTTGAACGGAAGAACAGACATCATCACAAACCAACAAATATCGAAAGAGAGAAGGGCGGTTATATGTCAGGCATACTTTCTAAAGCCCTCCTGCTCATATTCATATTGGCCGGTCTCACTGCCTGCTCGCCCGCTGTCTATCACGTCAACCTGAAGTATGAGCCGGCGGGACAAATTCTGAAGCCGGAAAAAACCGGACCAGATATTGCTATTACAGTTGCCATGTTTAACGATATCCGAAAGGTCGATGACACGCTTGTCCTGGGCAGGGTTACGACTCTGGAGGGCGACCGGATCCCCATTCTGCCAAGATATAATAAAGCGACCGATGCTGTGACTACAAGCGTCAGGGAATATCTTTTCAAGTCGGGCTACAACGTCTCAAAAGCCATGCCCGTTTGGGACTTAAAGGAAGAAACGATCGGCAAAGACTGGGGGAGAATATTGATTGGCGGCAATATCGACGACCTCGAGATTATTTGCGCGAAATCGTTCCCGGCGAAAACTTATCAAACTAAGATCAAACTAACCTTCCTCTTTGCCAATGTTCCTGATAAGAAAATATTTTATCGCGCAAGCGTGGAAAATAGCAATTCTCTGAAGGATGTTTCGTTTTCTGAAGAATTGTTGGAAAAGCAGATAAATGCAGTGCTTTCAGATGCTCTGGACAAAATGTTTAACGATCCGAAAATGAAAAAGACAATCGAGGAAGGAGCCAAGATTAAGAAATAGTGTAACATGAATGAAGAGAAAGGAGGAAAACAGGCGATGGCAAAGGCGTCTATCAGCAAAAAGAAACGGATTGCAAAGAAAAGTGTGAAGAAGGCGCAGGTAAAAAGCAAGAAGTCTGCGACGAAAAAAAATATAAAGAAAGCGGCGCCCAAGGGGAAGAAGCCGGTGGCGAAAAAGGCTGTGAAGAAGGCTGCACCGAAGACTGCAAAGCGGGTGGTAAAAAAAGCCGTGAAGAAGGCGGCGCCCAAGAAGAAAAAGCCGGCGGCAAAGAAGGCCGTGAAAAAAGCTGCACCGAAGACTGCAAAGCGGGCGGTAAAGAAAGCCATGAAGAAGGCAGCGCCCAAGAAGAAGCCGGTTGCGAAAAAGACAGTGAAAAGAGCGGCGCCAAAGATCGCAAAACCGGCGGTGAAAAAGCCTGTCGCGATAGCGCTACCAAAGCCCCAAGCACCGGTAGTAAGACCGGAAGTAAAAGAAGAAATGAAGGCCACGGTTGTCGAGAAATCCCAATGGCCTGTATTGAAAAGCGGGCCACACCGGGAAGTGCAGGGAACCTGGGAATTCTCGGTCAAGAATCCAAACATTGCCGCGCTTAGATTTTTGAAACTCTAATAAAAAGAGATACGACCGGCAAGCACATAATGATCACCAGGTAAGCGGTTTGCATAGCTTGTCAGGCCTGCAACGGGACTCATTCATATCTGCGGTGTAGTTTGGCACATGTGAAACCGGCCAACCAAAATCTGCACCCGGCCATTTCCTTTGCCTTAGTATGCATGTTCTTGCCTGCAGCTTGGGAATTTCTGTTGCTTCAAGACGGAAAATCTGTAAAGCTCCATCCATCGGCGCCTTCCCACTGTCTCGGCCAGGGTATTATAAGTGTCATGAAAAAAGATATTAGAGACAAGTTCCATAGATCAAACTTCGATTTCATCATCAGGAAGATTCCGTTTTTGTCCTGCCTGTCGGAAGATGAATTAGCCGATCTGAGGAAGGATGTTGTCGATAAACACTTTAAGAAAAATCAGGTCATCCTGCACGAAGAGGATACCCTCAACTACCTCTACTTTGTCTATTCCGGGAAGGTGAAGGTCATTCAGCTCAGCGCGGAAGGACAGGAGAGGATCGTTGCCATTCGAAAGAGAGGAGAGTTCTTCGGCGAGATGGCCATACTCGACGGGATGACTGCGCCGGCAACGGTCGTTGCCATGGAGGAGACGAGCGTCGGATTCATCTCTGCAAGGGATTTTCAAAGCCGTCTGTTGCAAAACAGGAAAGTACTGATGGAGATTATTTCCATGCTCTGCTCACGGCTGAGAGAGGCATGGCTGATGCTCAAGGTGTTGAGCTTTGCCGGCGCAGAGCAGCGGATAAGAGTGGTGCTGAAAAATGTCAGCGACCAGTTCGGGGTCAAGGATCAGAGAGGAATAATCATCAACTTGAGACTCAGGCACAAGGACATCGCCGAACTTGCAGCTACCGCGCGAGAAACAGTCACCCGCTCTCTCAAATGCTTTATTCAGTCGGAGGAGATTGAAATATTAGAAAACAAGTATATCCTTCTGAAGCCCGCCTTTTTCAAAAAGATCGATCTCTAATAGTTCCCGGCAGCTATTCTCAGCACTGTTGCGCTTTCGTCTCTCCCGGCTTGAGCATCGCGTAGGCGAAACGCATCACCGGCGTAGGCACATTTTTCTCCGCGCCCATGCGCACAACGACGCCGATCAATGACTCAATTTCGGACGGTTTTCCGGCCTCCACATCACGCTGCATCGAGGGCTTTATGCCCGGTGCGCTGCTGTCAATGAAGGCTTGCGTTTTGGCGAGTATGTCGGCATCGAGTTTCACGCCCCTGGCCATAGCCACTGCCGCCACTTCGCCGATGGCCTCGCCGAGCAGAGCGCGCGCTTCCGGCACCGCGCGGTACTCGCCGAACGTCACGCGTGTCAGGCTGCCCATGGCGCTGACGGCTGAAATAAACACGAATTTTGTCCACAGGACCTTCAGGATATTATCGTTTATTTCAACTGCCGCGCCGGTTTCCTTAAGCAGGTCGCAGACGGCAGTGAGCCGCGGTGTCGTCTTGCCGCTGAACTCTCCCAATGCGATGCGGCGAAACTCGCTGTACTGGCCGATCACTCCCGGCCCTTGGATTGCCGCGGAAAGCCAAGTGGCTCCGCCCAGCACGTGGTCCATTCCTACCACCTGGCCGATGCGGTCTGCCGCGTCTACGCCGTTCTGGAGTGGAACTACCGCCGTATCCTTGCCGACCATGGGCTTGATCGCGTTTGCCGCTTCGTCGGTCTGATACGTCTTTGTGGCAAATATTATGAGATCAACCGGCCCGACGTCCGCAGGTTTGTCAGTTGCCTTGGCCTTCGAGACCTGGAAATCGCCGTGGACGCTCTTTATTTGCAGGCCTTTCGTGCGTATTGCCTGAAGATGCGCGCCACGGGCAATGAACGTCACATCCCTGCCTGCCTTCGCAAGCAGCCCTCCGTAGTATCCTCCGACTCCGCCTGTTCCCATGATTGCGATTTTCATATGCACCTCCCGGATGATTGACGACGATTAGATCGTATGAGTCATTGTAATATATAAATAATTTTTCACAAACAGAATTTTAGAACTTGATTATACATTGAGCAGTCTTAAAATGTTGTTACACACGATATTTTCGAAATCCTCTTTCCTCAAGTTCATCCCCACTACTTCCTGAAGCTCGCCGCCGGGCGTACCGAAGGGGAAGTCGCTTCCGAAAATAATTCTTCTGCTTCCATACCTCTCCAGGAATTGCCCGATCTCGCGCGCCGAAGCGAGCGCAGTATCTGCATGCACGGTTTCGTCATCCCAGACCCCTGAGTTGAAGAGTGCGGAAAAGCCGCCGTTAAGTGCCCCCATGTGGGGAATGATGACGGCGGTTCTGCCATTCACCCTTCTTATAAAAGAGCCGGTGTTCGCGAAGGACTCTTCAAGGACAATGGGAAGCTTAAGACGATATGCTTCCTGCAGGAATGTCTCGCAGAACGGATCATCATAATGGTAGACCGGTTCGTGTTCGTGGCGATGCCACTTGATTGCCTTATAGCCTTTCGTGAGCTCATTCTTCCGGAAGTCGTTCCATACAAAGTAGTAGGCAAAGAAATTCTCATGGGTCCGCTGGATGTCCAGTACATACTCATTAGCCTGCTGCCTGCAGGTGATCCAGGCGAAATTGTCCTTGAAGTCATAGTCGTACCGGTCGTAGATATCTTCGACCGGTGCAAAGAGGCATGCCCCCTGGATTTCCGCGGCATCAAGGTATCTCTTGATGTCCTCAAAAGGCAGATCGGAATTCTGGATGCCGCAGTGCATATGGGAATCAATAATCTTCGCGCTCATCTATCATGTCCTTATATTCCACTTTGCATAAAGGGATGACAAAGAAGGCAAGAAAACGTAAAACCCCGTCCTCATGTGAATTCGAGAAACGGGGTTTCACGGTATTGCTGAAGATCACAATTATCAGACTTAATCTAAATTACCTCTTTTTCTTGGCCTTGGCGGCAGGCTTTTTTACGGCCTTCTTCTTGGCGACTTTCTTTACTGCTTTTTTCTTCGCTTTCGCTGCGGGCTTTGCCTTCTTCTTCGCCTTGGCGGGGGCCTTGATTTTGACCATCTCCTCATCACAGCATATAAGTCCACCCACTGCACAGCCGCACTCTTCGTCTACGACGATGACCAAGTCGCATACTTCACACGTCAAATAATCTCCTTCTTTCAAAGTAGCCATTCTCTTCACCCTCCTCTAAGATTGTTTTTTCCCGGTCCCAGCGAGACCGGTTTAGTCGTCATGTATAAATTATTTTATAATACGAATGATGATTGTCAAGACATTATGCAATTTATTTTTCCGGGTGAATGTCCTGTCGGCCGACGGAATCGACGAAGCATGTAAAAAGTATTCCGTTATGATGAGCGTATGGTTTTCACAAAATCGTTGATGACTGCCGCTACTGCTGACGGCTGTTCCATAGGGATGAGATGCCCCACATCCTTGACGACGGCATGAGAGCCTTTCGTGAGCATGGAGACTATCCGTTTGAAGTCGACGAAGTTCTTGGTGTCACTATACTCTCCCTCGACGACAAGCACAGGGCATGAAACAAGAGGCAACAGGGGCCACGGATTATATTGCGCCCCGCCCATGAAGAGACCCGCTTCCATTTCTGGTTTGCAGACCAATTGAAGCCCGCCCCCTTCCTTCGGTTCCATACCGTACGAGACATAAAGTTCAAGCATTTCATCATTCCACTTCTTGAAGAGCTCTCTCGATCTGAGATAGTCCATAGCCTCCGACTCGTTCTTCCAGTAGTTCCTCCGTTTAATTGCGAGTGACGCGAGGGGATGGTCTTTCACGGTAATCTTAGCGCGATAGAAATCATCGGCGAGGAGGATGGGCTCTATCAGGACCATGCCTTTGGCTTTGACACCGTGGGCCGCATTCGCAATTGTGCAGATTGTCGCTCCCATGGAATGTCCCACGAGGAATGCATCGTCCATATCGATACTGTTTAAGAGAGCGGCAACGTCCCCCGCAATCTTTGCCCAGCCGAGACCGCCCTTTTCAGGATCTTCTCTCCGGTAGTCGCACATGTACGGGGCGATGATCCTGTAAGATGGAGATAATTCTCTCGCGATAGGGTGCCACAGCCAGGGCGTAAACCCCGTCGCATGAAGAAGGATTAGAGTGGGCCCGCTGCCTTCATATAAGAGATACGGCAGCAGGGCGTTACCAACATCCTGAGTCATCAATATGGGTCTTATCGGGCCCTTCGCATTGGCCGGCATATCAACATCACCTCTCCATAATTATGGCAAACTGACACTATTACCTCACATCGATATTAGCAATGCAAGCGATTTTGAAGATTCTCAAGGATCAGCATCGTTCGTCATGCGCCCGTTCCGGGATGCAATTCCCCGCCGCGGGCAGGAACGATTTTTAATCGACGATGGGGAAAATAAAATGAAGGCTGAATAGAACACTGGCGGGTCTGTTCTTCACAGATACTCCAACTATTACGGCGAAAAAAAGACGAACAGGAAATCTGACCACAACAGGATGTTAAAAGGGCGATGCTCACGCGGTTACGACAACAGATGCGCCGTCAATACGATTCAGAAAACAAATACAGCAGCGGCGACGACCGTGGTATACCCTGAATTTCTAACAATCGCGGACTGAGTCACGTTGCGTGTCCTGACTATCTTGCCGCTGATCTTGAATATTTCCTTCTTCTCGTCCCAGCTTTCATCGACATCAAAGTCAATGCCCAACGTGGATGCCAGCATGGCGGCGGCGAGGTCCTCAGCATAATCACCCGCCTGCTTCTCCGTCTGGCCGAATGCATGGTGTTCGCTGATATATCCGTAAGACGATACATCGGCCGGGACGGCGCAGCCAACGGACGCAGCGAGGAGTCTCTTCGGTTCATTGCTGCAGCAGCGGCTCATGACACAGAAGGTCATGGCGCCGGGAACCATTTCCTTCAGACCCTGGGTCTTTGATACCATCTTGCAGTGCGGCGGGAATATGCTCGATACCTGAACAAGGTTGAATTTTTCTATGTCTGCTTCCCTCAGGGCCCGCTCAAATGAGTGGAGTTCATCCTTATGCGTGCCTACGCCCTTTGTAAAAAAAATCTTCTTGGGAACAAGATATTTCATCTCACCCCTCCTAACATTCATTGTCCCCTATCCGCGGGTCGAGCCGTGAAGTTATCGCAACGGTAACGTGTATAGGTAGGCTCATTTATCAGCTTGTGAATGATATGTCAACAATAAGGATGATTACTTCGATGCCCCCTTTCTCAGCGTCACAAAGAAGCTCATTTCTCCCCTCTTGATGAGAAGCAAAATTGTCCCCTCCCGGGATTCCTTCTTGATTTCGCTCTGAAAATCTTTCATGGAGGAGATCTTCACTCTGTTGATCTGCAGAATTATATCCTGGACCTTCAGCCCGGCGTCATCGGCTGGACTCCCGTCGCGTATCTGGGAAATTATGACCCCGCCCTTTTCGGAAAGGCCGAGATGTTTTGCCATATCAGGGGTGATCTCCTGGACTGCCATGCCGTGGTACTCACGCGCCGTGCTTTTGCGGGCTATTTCTTTTTCCTCTTTCCTTTCACCGACTACAGCAGAGAGTGTCTTTTCCTTCCCGTCACGCAGAATCTTCACCGTTACTTTCTCCCCGACCGTGAGGGCGGCAACGATCCTCATCAGTTCGTGAGAATTCTGAATCTTCTTTCCCGCGATTTCGATGATTACGTCGCCTGTTTTTATGCCGGCCTTATCGGCCGGGTCTCCCTCAAAGACATGACCCACGAGGGCGCCTTGCACGTCCTTCAGCTTCAAATTTTCGGCGATGTCGTCCGTGATATCCTGTATGGAAATGCCGAGCCAGCCCCGGGTAACGCTGCCCTTTGTTTTAAGATCGGCGAGAATGCCCTTTGCCGTATTGATCGGTATGGCAAAACCGATCCCGTGCCCCTGGGCAACGATGGCCGTGTTTATGCCGATGACTTTGCCTTCCATATTGAAGAGCGGGCCGCCGCTGTTGCCCGGATTTATGGAAGCGTCCGTCTGTATAAAATTATCATATGGTCCTGAACCTATGACGCGTCCCTTGGCGCTCACAATTCCTGCTGTGACCGTGTGTTCGAGACCGAAAGGGTTGCCTATGGCAAATACCCAGTCGCCTATCCTCAGTTTATCAGAATCACCGAACTCAACGACAGGCAGGCTGCCATCCGGTTTTATCTTTATCAGGGCGATATCGGTAGTGGGATCTTTGCCTTTAACTACCGCGTCATATTCCTTGCCGCCCGCAAGCTTCACCTTTATCTTGTCGGCCTTCTCGACAACATGATTATTCGTAAATATGTAGCCGTCGCTGGAAATAATGAATCCTGAACCAAGACTCCGCTGTTTGAATTCCCTTTCCGGCGCCTCCTCAAAAAATCTTCTGAAGGAGTCGTCCCTGCCGAAAAACTTTTGGAAAGGCATATCATTTCCAAAAGGTGATCCCGCGCGGCCTTTGACGGTAGTCGTTGTGCTGATATTTACCACCGTAGGGCTCCATTTCTCCGCCAGATCGGCAAAGGATACCGGTTCCCTGACGACTCTTTCTGCCGGGGCGGCTAAGGCCTTATGTGCGCTCAGTTCCGCAGGCAGGGAGCCGAAGTCTGCAATGAGAAGGAAGGGCAGCAAAAGCAGAAAAGGAATAAAGATAAAAACCCTCTGTAGCCTAGTATCCATATTAACAGTTGAACCTCCCCGACTAAAAAAATGACAGTTTATAAAGACGCGAATGTCGCGCTGAAGAGAACTCCTGGCACTGGTGCGCGGCCGATTACCTATCGGCCCTTACACGCCTCAGCTGCCTCCGTAACCAATTTTTACCTTGCCGCCTTCCAAAATGACGGGAACTTGCCTGAGACCGCCGGAAAGCCTGAGCATCTCCTGCAATTGTGCGCTATCAGATTTCACATCTACGTACTTTGCCTTGTTCCCATAGGCCGACCGGGCCTGGTCTGTAAACGGTCAGCCTCCCTTGCCGTAAATGATGACCTCGTCCGCCATGACGTTCCCTCCTTCATCATGTCTCCGACAAAACAGAAAGGCCTCGTTCTCCGACCAGTATGATCTCCGTGTGGGTGAGACGGGCAGCTACTATTTTTGCAATCGCATGCATAAATTTTAATCCAAGGGCCTTATCGTTGTTTAACACCTCTCTCACTTTCGCGGAATTAAAATTAATCACTTGCGAATCATCGATGCATCTGGCCCCTAAGGTATAGATGTAAGGCTCAACGACTGCCGACCATCCCATGGCGTCGCCCTTCGTGACAATATCTACGGTCACCTGCATCGGCGGTCTGGTGGGTCCCGCATAGGTATCCATTGTCATGAGAACCTTGCCTTCTTTCAGAAGGGACAGATTGTCTGCGGGCTCTCCCTTTTTCCATATCTGGACACCGGCCTTGTAAGATGTCTCAGTGGCAATGTCCGCAAATTTCTTTAACTCTTCATTAGTGAAGCCTTTGAAAAAGGTGTAATTCTTGAGCAGATCTGTTGATACCACGCGCGCTTACCTCCTTTCATTTTAGACGGGATATAGCTCTATTGTTGTTTTTTCCAAACCCTCTTATTTTTTATACCAATCTTTTATTTGGAATTCCATAAAAAACTATTTTCCCCAAGGCCCTGACACGATGGATATATAAAACTATTGCATACCTGAGAAAAAATACCTAATATAAGAAAGTTGGAGTCCACAGGTTACATGAGATTGCATAATATCCCCATTTTGCTCGTCCTTGTCTTGCTTACATCTGCGTGTGCCGGAACCACTGAGACGATCAGGGACATCCGGGACCTCAAGCAGGACAATCTGTTCTATCTTGATGAAACTGCATCAGATCGCGGGCTCTTGACCGCTGATGATCAAAAAAAAATGGATGCCAATTATGACTCCATATTTTTTTCCCCCTGGCATCGGGTAAAGGCATTCTCCTCGAGGGAGAGCGTCGAAGCGGCGTTCAATAAATACAGAGACAATCCGGGCTACGGTGAAAATAGAAGAAAACACGATATGTCCTGGATGAGAGATCTCGCCGCCAATGCACATCTCGAAGATTATCCGAATGCAAGCTTCACGGCCATTACCATTGATAATTCGGATTTGAGGGTTTTGCCCACGGATAAGCCCCGCTTCTATGACGCCGATACCGAGCGGGGATATCCCTTTGACAGCCTCCAGGAGTCTTCAGTCGCTCCCAATACGCCCGTTTTCATATCCCACATGACGAAGGATAAGGCCTGGGTCTTAGCGGAAACTCCGTATGCGGTAGGTTGGATATCGGCACGAAATATAGCCCGTGTGGACGGAAATTTCGTAAGAGCATGGGAGAGGGGCCGGTACGCAGTTATCATAAAGGATAAAATCCCTATATACGACGCAGAAGGGCGGTTTCTGTTTAAGGCCCCCTTAGGCTCAGTGTTTCCCAAACTCGGGGAAGATATAAAAAACATCACGCTGCTTGTAGCCGTGACGGATCAAGACGGCAAGGCATTCATGAAAGACGCCGTCGTTTCTAAAGAGGCAGCGGTCTCAAAACCTTTAAGGCTGACCAACTCCAATATAGCCAGACTTGCCAATGAGTTGATAAACGAACATTACGGATGGGGCGGCTTATATCAGAACAGGGACTGTTCAGCCATGACAAAGGATCTCTTTGCCCCGTTCGGGATCTGGCTCCCGAGGCATTCAGCCGATCAGGCGAAAGAGGGAGGGACGTTCATAGACCTCCAGCAACTTTCTCCAAAGGAAAAGGAACGGATGATCCTGAAGCAGGGCATACCTTATCTGACATTGATATGGCGCAGGGGACATATTATGCTGTATATTGGAAGTTATCGGGGCAGTATCCTCGTTTTCCATAATATGTGGGGGGTGAGAACAAAGGATTTCCTCGGCAGAGAAACAAAAAAAATAGTCGGTCATGCGGCAATTACAACACTTCATCCGGGAATAGAATTTCCAGATGGTGACAATCCCGGGATGGGCTATCTGGACGGCATCCTGGGCATGACCCTGCTAATAAAACCTGAGAATCCAGAAATATCTAATCACTGAGAGGGAAATAATATGAACGGTCTAAACGCTATATTTTCACCGGAATCTGTCGCTATCATAGGAGCCTCAAATACACCGGGAAAAGTGGGACATGACATCTTTGCCAACATCTTAAGCGGCCACTACCAGGGCACGCTGTATCCTGTCAATCCCAAGGCCAAGTCGATTCTCAGTGTCAAGGCCTATCATTCGATTACGGAAATACCCGATAATATAGATCTCGGGATCATCATTCTCCCGCCCGCTGCGTCCCTTGCTGCCATAGAAGAGGGCGTCAGGAAAGGGATAAAGGGGTTTGTAATCGTTTCCGCCGGTTTTAGAGAAGTCGGCGGTGAAGGGCTTGAAATCGAAAACAGGATTGTCGCCATATGCAGAGAAGCGGGGGTAAGGCTCGTTGGGCCCAACTGCCTTGGTGTGATCAACCCCATACCCACCGTCAGCTTGAACGCCAGTTTCTCCGCCCGCATGCCCTCACCGGGCAATATATCTTTTATTTCTCAGAGTGGAGCGCTGTGTACGGCGGTTCTCGATTTTGCCGCAGACAGGGACATCGGTTTTTCAAAGTTCATCTCCATAGGCAACAAAGCCGACGTGGATGAGCTGGACCTCTTGCAGTTCTTTCACGAGGACCCGGACACTGCTGTTGTCATGATGTACGTGGAGGAGTTGAGGAAGGGTGTAGAATTCATAAGGACCGTAAAGGAGATTACCTCAGGGGGGAGACCCACTCCGGTTCTTGCCATAAAGTCGGGGAGGACAACGGCAGGCGCGGCGGCAGCGGCTTCCCATACAGGCGCTCTGGCAGGGACGGAGGCCGTATACGATGCCATCTTCAAGCAGTCAGGCCTCATCCGTGCTGATTCCATTGACGAGCTCTTTGACTATGCAAATGTGTTTGCCTACAAACAGGAGAGTAAGCTGGGGAAAAGGGCTAGAGTCCTGCCAAAAGGAAATCGCGTTGCCATCGTCACCAATGCGGGCGGGCCGGGGATCCTGGCAACGGACATGACGGTTTCATCCGACCTCGCACTTGCCAGATTTGCGCAGGAAACTATCGATGATCTATCCAGCTATCTTCCCTCGACAGCGAACATCCACAACCCGGTTGATATCATCGGGGATGCGCCGTCCGATCGTTACGAGCATGCCTTAAGGGCGGTAATAAAGGATAATGGAGTCGATGGCGCCCTCGTCATTTTGACTCCCCAATCCATGACAAACGCCCTCGGTACGGCTCAGGCCATAGTCCGCGTCGCGAGAGGGGCCCGGAAACCAATTATATGCTGTTTCATGGGGATTGTCGATGTTTCGGCAGGCGTTAAGTATCTGCAGGAGAACGGCTATCCTGTTTACAGGTTTCCGGAGAACGCAGCTAAGGCATTCGGGATACTTTACCGATACTCCCGTTGGCTGAACAGGGAACACCTGCAGCAGTTTGCCGTGACCTACGAAAAGGATAAGGCGGCCGATGCGATTGCCAGATGTCTTGCGGAGGGAAAAGTACAGCTGGGCGAAATGGACAGTATCGAGCTCTTGAAGTACTACGGATTCGGCCTTCTGCCTTCCGGGCTTGCGAAGAATGCGGACGAGGCTGCGGATATCGGGGAAGGCATGGGTTTCCCGGTAGTCATGAAGATCGTTTCTGCGCAGATTCTCCACAAGACGGATGCAAAGGGTGTGGCTGTGGGAATCAAGAACCAAGATGAAGCAAGAAAAACCTTCCGTGAGATCATCGAGAATGCAAAGAAGTTTAAGCTTGATGCTGTAATCGATGGGGTCATGGTGCAAAAGATGGCCATGCAGGGGGAAGAACTGATACTGGGCGTTAACCGTACCTCCTTAGGGCCGTTGCTTATGTTCGGCCTCGGGGGAATCTTTGTCGAGATATTTCAGGATGTAGTATTTCGTCTTGCGCCCATATACAGAAATGAGACCCACAGAATGGTTCAGGAGATCAAAGGATATAAGCTTCTCACAGGTTTCAGGGGTCGGCCGCCGGCTGACATCGAGGCAATCGAGAAAGCAATTATAAGTCTGTCGAACATGGTCGTCAATCATCCGGAAATCAAGGAAATGGATATAAACCCGCTCATAGTTCACGGTGAGGGGAAGGGGGCGACAGTTGCCGACTGCAGGATCATCCTTGAGGCAGTCGGTGCTGCCAAGAAATAACGATATTGATAACATCGATACTGCTGAAAAAATATCCGCTCAGGCATGACGAGTGAAGTGCGGTTTAATCTCTAAGTGAAGAATCAGGAGGCAAGAGATGGCGAAAGTAGGGGTAGTGTTGTCAGGTTGCGGGGTGTACGACGGCGCCGAAATCCATGAGGCAGCCCTGACGCTGCTTTACCTTGACAAGGCGGGGGCGCAAATAATCTGTATGGCCCCTGATGCGGATCAGGCGGATGTCATAAACCACATAAAGGGTGAGGCCGCCTCCGAGAAGAGAAATGTCCTTATCGAGTCGTCCCGCATCGCGAGAGGGGATATCAAGAACATAAAAGATATGAAGGCTGCCGATCTCGATGCGCTGGTGTTTCCCGGTGGATTCGGAGCTGCAAAGAATTTGTGCAGCTTTGCCTTGAAGGGGGCGGACTGCACCGTTAATGTGGACGTCGAGAGACTGGTAAAAGAAATGCATTCGGCGAAGAAACCCATCGGGTTTATCTGCATCGCCCCGGTCATTGCAGCAAGGGTGCTGGGATCATTCCATCCGCAGCTGACAATCGGCAGCGACAAGGATACGGCGGATGCGATTGAGAAGATGGGAGGCAAACATGTCGCATCTCCCGTGGAGAATATCGTGGTTGACCAGAAAAATAAGATCGTGACTACTCCCGCGTATATGCTGGGTCCGTCAATTTCTAAAGTAGCCCGCGGAATTGAAAAATTAATCCACGAAGTGTTGAAGATGGTATCCTCATAAATTGCCGCACGACCTTGTTCCCCGCGATGACATGCTGCGCAATTACGAAAGGGCACATGAGCGGCCGCTGCAGGTACTTTCCCTATAATGCATAAGTATAAGATCACTCTTGAATACGACGGCACCAGTTACAGAGGCTGGCAGTCGCAGAAGAATGCAAGGAGCATTCAGGACACGCTTATACATGCAGCGGAGAAACTGTTCGGAGAACCGGTGGAAATTCAGGGTGCAGGCCGCACGGATGCGGGGGTGCATGCACTCGCCCAGGTTGCGCACTTGGGGGCGGCCTCGGGAATGTCCCCGCGAAAGATACTCGAAGGATTGAATGATCTCCTGCCCTCCAATATCAATATCCTCGATGTTGAAGAAGTCTCCGTCAGCTTTCACGCCCGCCACTACGCAATCGCCAGAAGCTATATCTATTTAATCTCGAAACACCGGACGGCCTTCGGGAAAAGGTATGTCTGGTGGGTTAGAGACAAGCTGGACGCCAAAAAAATGCAGTCCACCGGCCGCATCTTTCAGGGCTTCCACGACTTCGTGTCTTTTGCCGACAAGAGGATGGATAAGGACGCATCAACTAAGGTAAAGCTCGACACTGCGGAAGTGAGAGAGGTGGATGATTTGATTATACTGAGGGTTGTCGGATCCCACTTCCTCTGGAAAATGGTCCGGAGGATGGCAGGGATTCTGGTGGAAGTGGGGAGAGGGAACCTGACGCCTCAGGATGTCGAGGCGATGCTCGAACAGGCTTCCCACCTGCCGGCAGAACACACAGCTCCCCCCTCGGGCCTTTTTCTTGAGCATGTTTTTTACGAAGGCGATGCTGAGAAGAAGGCGAAGCCGGGTGAGCTATTTCCCCCGCTTCTTTTCTCCAGCCGCTAAGAAGAATCTGAGTCCCCCGGTGTTTTGTTCCCCTTATCCCTCGCATGCCGCGTCGCATATCTGGCGGCGCCTTACGTGGCGACACAATACGGGACGCAGTATGTGACTGCGAGTTTGAACCAGTCCACGGCGTGCATGTCGCGATAGAGGATGCGGTCGCCATAATTGATCAGTGCGAGGATTGATCCGACTAAGAGGGCAATCTTTGCCGATGCGGCTACAGTGCCTCTTTCCAGAGCTGCCTCAAAGAATAGCTTCATACTAAGCAGCGACCCCCTTGCCTTCAAGAAATCCTTCCTTGCTGATGCGCAGTACCGGCTTGATGGTTGCGCCTGACCGCGCATCGGCGATGGCCGCGTTGATCTTGCTGAAGTCATAGAACTTGACGAGGCGGTCAAAGGGAAACCGTCCTGCCTTGTAGAGCGCGATCAGCTTGGGGATAAATAACTGCGGCACGGCATTGCCCTGAATTATGCCGATGGTTCTGCGCCCTTCCGACAGGGCAGCGCCGCTCTCGCCGGTGAGGAGCGCCACCGCGCCACGCGGATTCAACACGTCCATGGCGAGACCGTGCATCTCCTCGCTGCCGGTTGTTTCCACCACGTAATCAACGCCGCTCCCTGTTATATCAGCAACGCGGGAGACGATTTTATCGCGGCGATTATCAATCACGTGGGTTGCACCCAACTCCATGGCCAGTTTGAGCCTCTTCGGGATTATATCGACGCCTATGATCGGGTTGGCCCCGACTATGCGGGCCGCCATGACAGCCGCGAGACCAACGGCACCCGTACCGAAGATGGCGATGCTTGCTCCTTTCGCTACCTTCAAAGAGTTCATCACCGTGCCGGCTCCCGTCTGCAGACCGCAGCCGAGCGGAGACAGAATCTCGAGATTTAATTTTTTGGAAACCTTGACAATGTTGCGCTCGGTCGCGAGGGCATGCGTGGCGAATGAAGACTGGCCGAAGAAATGTCCCCGGACACCGCTGCGATAGAGGGCATTGCTGCCGTCAAGACGTGCGAAACCGAAATTTGCCTCGTAGAAGCGCTCACAGTCCGTGGGGCGACCGCGCCGGCATTGGCCGCAGCGGCCGCAGGACTGGTAGGATAGCACAACATGATCGCCGCGCCTGACACCCTTCACACGCTTACCAACCTCCACCACCACACCTGCCCCTTCATGACCGAGGACGAGAGGCCCGTCCGCCTTGTCCCAGTATTCGCAGAAGCCTATGTCGGTGTGGCAGATGCCGGAGGCGACGATGCGTACGAGCACCTCGTCATACTGTGGGCCTTCCATCTCGAGGGACTCTATCTTCAATGGGCCGCCCCTCTTGCGCAGAACGGCCGCCTTGATCTTGTGCACTTGCATATCGGAGTCGCGAGCCAATGTCCGGTTCCTCCCTGATTGCGGCCGCGAGTCAGATTTAGCCTGCGGCCATACGACGGCCATTTATGGTTTGTCCCGTAAGGCGCGGTCTCCATTTAACTTGAGACCTGGAGACCGTGCCGCAAGGGCTCGAAGAAATCCCGCCTTGTCTTGCGGCGATATCATTATTCCCGGAGAGCTCTTGCCATAGCGGATTTGCAGCCTGTCCAGCGAGCACGCAGGGCTTGAAAGGGGGTTGCGCGTGGGGAAAACCTCGGTGATTGCTTCCATGTCAATGACCCAGCGAAACGGCCCCGACTGAACAATGAGGGTGCTTTCCGTGAGCGTGTAGCGCGTTCCATACAGCGTCCACAGCACGAAAGCGGCAACAAGAATCAACAGAACGGAGATCAGCAGGCGAAACGCGAATGGCGCCGGCGCCCGCCAAAGATTGACGCCAACGAAAAGCATGATTGCCGCTCCCGCCCAGAGCAGGACGACAATCCATCCGTCCCTCTTAGATGGATAGACTTGTTTCATGTTCCCTTCTCATTTGTTCACACAGTATTTCTTGTCTTTATCCCACAAAATAGCAAACGAATAGTAAAAGTGAAAGAAAAAAAGGTCGGCGGGCGTCAGGTGCGGATGGACCAGGCGTCGAAAAGAGAGAGATACCGGAGTATGATAATATCGCCGTCCGTCGTCTTCACCTTGAAATAATTTGTAGTCGGCCTGCCCGGATCGACTCCTCCTTCATACCAGCGGTCGACGATCTCCTCCACTTCCCTCCGGCGTCCCTGATAGGTAAAAGCATCGGGACGCTCATTGGCCTTATGGCCGCTGTAGCATTCCACGTGTATCCGTTCATAGGATACGGGGAGGATGTTTTGCTTTTTTGCCTTCGTCGCCATGGGATTTCTTAAAGGCCCAGTTCTTCGTTGATGAGGACGACCTTGATCCTGTCTTTTGGAACGGACCTTTCCGTGATCATCCATGTGTTGCAGAGTCTTTGGGGGCTTTTACAGTCTGCGCACCGGGAAGTTGCAGCGCACGGGGTTTCAAATTCGTGGCGTATTGAATTTATCGGTGCGGCATAGTTCCTGATGCGCGACATGGCGCTGGCAACATCGGAAACTATTTTATTTCGTCCGGCGAGAATGACTACGGTTCTTGGACCGAAGGCTATCGCCGCGACCCGGTTTCCCACCATGTCCAGATTCACAAGCTGGCCGCTCTCCGTTATCGCGTTCGTGCCGGTGATAAAGAAATCGACAAGCAAGGCCTGGCGCCTGCGTTCGATGATTTCCGGGCGGGGAACGCCGACTTCAAAGGTCTTCACGATGGAGAGGCCGGGATTGGTCAGCAACGCATTTAAAATTCCCGTCGCGTGGAGAGTCATGGAATCTCCCCAGGATGCGCTTTTTGTTTTGGCCTTAGGGAAGATTTCTTCAAGCACGATGTTTCTTGCCTGAACTCTATCTTCGGCAACAAATGCCTCAAACGCGTTTTCGCGGAGCGACTCCCTGCAGTTATTCAGCCTCTCCCGCCAGTACTGCGCGTTCTCCGTATCCATGGTCTGTTTTTTTATTAACTGTGACCGAGGGTTGTGCAATCACACTACCCGGCTATTGTAGAGACAGCGCTTGCCGCAGGCAGATAGAACCGCTCGACATAGTCTATGACCATGCGGTCTGCGCTAAAGCGCCAACCGAGGCTTCGCATCGCATGCTTCATTCTCTGCACCCAGAGATGCGGGATTCCGCTTGCGTCTCTTTCGTAATAGAGAGGAATAACCTCATTTTCTAATGTCTCATAGAGATAGTCTGCATCTCTCTGATACTGCACATTCGGGTCATTATGCATGCCGCCATAACCGATGGCAAAACCATTCCTGCCGTCATATGCTTCATTCCACCATCCATCGAGGACCGAAAGGTTCAGCCCTCCGTTTAGGACCACCTTCTGGCCGCTGGTGCCGCACGCCTCCAAAGGCCGCCGCGGATTGTTCAGCCACACATCAACCCCCTGGACGAGGTGGCGTGCCAAGTTGTAATCATAGTTTTCAACAAAGACAACCCTGTTCCTGCTGGCCGTACTATAGCTGTACTGGGCGATTCTCTGTAATAGACGCTTGCCCTCGTCATCGCGCGGGTGGGCCTTCCCCGCAAAAATGATCTGGATAGGCCTCTTGGTGTCTTCAACCAGTTTAGCCAAACGCTCTGCCTGGGATAATATCAGGTCTCCCCGCTTATAGGTCGCAAACCTGCGGGCGCAACCGATTGTCAGAACATCCGGGTCAAGAAGCTGATCGATCTGTTTTAACTTGTCGCGATAGCCCAGACGCTCGGCCTGCGATTGCAGGCGCCTGCGGACGAACCGGATGAGGCGCATCTTCAGGCTCTGGTGCGTCTCCCACATCTCTCCGTCATCGATCTCGGTTATTTTCTCCCAGATGTCCGGGTGCACCATGCGCGTGGGCCAGTCTTGGCCAAGGCGCGTCTCAAACAACTGGTACATCGAGGGCGCCAGCCATGATAATACATGAACCCCGTTGGTAATGTGGCCGATAGGCACTTCAGACTCGGGACGCTGCGGCCACAGGGGATGCCACATCAGACGGCTCACAGTCCCATGAATAGCGGAGACGCCGTTCGCCCAGCAGGAAGATTTCAGAGCGAGGACCGTCATGCAAAACGGTTCCGACCGGTCATACGGATTGATGCGCCCTAAGGCCATAAAATCGTCATGCGAAAGTCCCAGGCTTTCTCTGAAGATGCCGAGGCTGTCTTCCACGAGATCCGGGTGGAAGCGGTCATGGCCTGCGGCTACGGGGGTATGCGTGGTAAAAACCGTGCGCAGAGTTACGCGCCGGAGAGCGCGGTGAAATGGAATCTGGTCATACTGCATAACCCAGCGGGCCTCTTCGAGGATGGCAAAGGCGCTGTGCCCCTCATTTAAATGCAGCACCCCGGGGATAATATTCAATGCTTGCAGGACGCGCGCACCGCCAATTCCCAGCAGGAGCTCCTGTCGAATGCGCAGTCTATCGTCGCCGCCGTAGAGGCGGGATGTCAATTCGCAGTCCTGGGCTGTATTGCAATCGACATTCGAATCGAGGAGCAGCAGACGAATCCTGCCTACCTGTGCCAGCCATACACGTGCACTGAGGAGACCGCTCCGGGTGTCAATGCGTATGAGCAGTGGCGCTCCACTCGCATCCAGGAGAGGTTGCAGCGGCAAATTGCTTGTATTGAGGTTCACGTAGTTTTCTTGCTGCCAGCCATCTTTATTCAGGCTCTGATTGAAATAACCCTGTTGGTAGAGAAGCCCGATTCCAATCAAAGGGACTCCCAGATCGGAGGCGCTTTTCAAATGGTCGCCTGAGAGGATGCCTAATCCGCCGGAGTAAATCGGCAGCGATTCATGCATTCCGAACTCTGCGGAGAAATACGCAACCGGCCTACGGTTCAAGTTCCCACAGTGCGTCATTCCCCATGTCTTATCCTTTTCGATATATTCATTCAGCCGCCGGAAGGCGTAGTTTATCCGGCTGTGCAATACAAGCTCAGACGCCCTCTCCTCGATTTCTTCCGGTGTGATCTGATTGAGAAACGCTATCGGGTTATGGTCAACCTGCCGCCAAAGATGCGGGTCCAGGTCGGTGAAGAGGCTGATGACCTCCGGATGCCACGTCCACCAGAGATTTTGAGCCAGGGCGCGAAGGCGGTCATGGAGATTGATTTTCGTTCCTTTCATTAGTGAGACTCCTTATTTTAGTTAATTAATGGAACGTGTCTGGACAGTTTCAAAAAAGACAAGACATTTAGATGCATTGACTACCACAAAAATCACGAAGATAATACGAGAAAATGCGCCGTCAACGAAAATCGATGCTCAGGCATCCCCATCCGATTCGTCCTTCGATTTCCGGTAGGACAAATAACTGTGTAAAACCCATCCAAGTGCAACGCCGATAATCAAGAGAAAAAATATCATCAGGGCGCGGGACATGGAGACGTTCCAGAATAGAAAGCTGACGTTAACTACTGCCGCATTTTGGGTTATGAATATAATGACGAGACTTGCAATGATAATGATTAATACTAATTTGAGATTCATATTTTTCACCTGTGTGCCGGTGTCGGGGCACTACTTGAGATTAGATTCTATTCGAGATGGCCGTCTTTCCTATTTTTTCCTGAGTGTCACCAGAAACAGTTTTCGCGGAAGTTCTCCTTCTTCGAACTCATCTACACTCGCTATCTCGAAGCCTTCGGCGAGGCGTTCTACCTTTTCCCGACTGAAGAAATGGACGATGAAGCCGCCGCATTCGTACATATCCTCGCCCCGGTGAATCCCTTTTCCAAAGTGGGGGTCTTTCATGTGCCTCACAGTATAAATATGAAGGCCATTGGGGCGGAGAACCCTTCTCACCTCCCGCGAAACGAACTCAAGCTCCGAGGTTGTCAGCGCCATGCAATACAGCATGTGCGAGTAGCAGCCATCCATGGATTCATCCGCGAACGGAAGGGCGACGCGCACATCATGCTGAAGCGCCGTGATATAACCGGATAAACCGAGTCTCTCGGCCGTGTCGGCAATCGTCCCAACGGCGCTTTCGGAGTAATCAAGAACCGTCACATGGAGGCCACTCCTGGCAAAGAAGATTGTATCCCGCCCCTGCCCGCCGCCGAGTTCAAGAATAAGTTTCTTCCCTTCCTTATTGAACATCTCCGCGGCTATCCCGGCAGGATAGCTCGGTAGAGAGCCAAACACGCCAGGATTTCGGATAAAAGTGTCCTGCCAGTGCTGGCGCTGAGCATCCAATATTTCTGTCACGCAAGTGCTCCGTTTAATCTTCTCCGGATGCATCTATCTGAACCAGTTAAGGTATGCTCTTCCAATAATGGAGCAAACAGAACCCGGCGATGATGACAAAAAGGAACGGAATGCTGATGACCAGGACTTTGACGAGTTCCACTGCACTGGCCCAGAAGGCTTCCTGCACGCTGAATTGCTGCGGATAGAAGGACTTTAGATAATGTATCTCCTGCACCGAATGCCAGGAGACAGCAGTTACGATGATAGCACTGACGGCGAATGCCGTGAGAATGAGTATTCTGGATGTCCGGTTCACTGATAGCACTTTAATGTTATGCCAACTTAACGATAAAGTCTTTCGCAGATAGGACTCTTGCATAAGGCACAACCAGGGCGGCCATGAATGCTGCCTGAACCTTACCCGCCTCCACCGTCGTGCCTTTGTATTCGAGATTACGGGTCGCACATGCATCTTCAATAACAGTGCACCTGAATCCTAAATCAAATGCTGCGCGTGTCGTAGCGTCAACGCACATGTGGGTCATCGCCCCGCAAATTACAGCTTCATCCACTTCTGACTTCTTGAGAATATTTAGTAGATCAGTGTCTCTGAATGCATTGGGGAAGTATTTTTCAATTATTGCTTCACCGGGCTGAGGAGTGACGGACTTGTGGATTTCAACGCCGCTTGTATTCGGGAGGAAAAATGTTGATCCCGGTCGTTTAGAGATATGCTGAATGTGAAAGACAGGGAGTGCCCTATTCCTCCATTCCTTCAGCAGTAATCCTGCATTCGCCGCCGCCTGCTCCATTCCGACAAGTTCCATGTTCCCGCCGGGGAAGTAATCATTCTGAATATCGATTAAGATTAATCCTTTCTTCATTTGTTCTCCTTTGTCAATGTGTCAATTATTTGAAAGGAAGAAACGAAAACAATTTGCCGAAGAGATCGACGGCTTCCGGACTCCTATGCATGGCTGAAATCATGTACTTGCCGTAAGCGGCTCCTCCTGCTGCATAATATCCGACGGCAAACCCGCCGACAGCAATGAAGTCTACGGCTCCTCCTATAGCGATATCAAAGAGGGGCAATCCCAGTACCATCGTGGCCGAACGTTTGCGAATTCCCCATCCAATCTGTTGATTCGCCATACCTTCCTCCATCCAATATGCACCGGGCCGCTAATCGATCACTATGCACTTGTTTTGATGAGACACTTTAAGTAAAATATACTTGTCTGTCAAGGGCTTATCATGGCGATAATGGTCAGAATTAAGTTGAGATAAACGCGGCTTTCATTTAAGTGCAACTTAAAGTAAATTACTACGAGTCGCTCTTAGGTTCCATGATGTATTGATATGCGTCCCGCCTGAAGGCAAAGTCAGCGACAGGGAGGATCTAAAGAATGAGGGCCATGATACTTGCAGGCATATCCAACATCCGCGAGAACAGAACACCATTGCAACTGGTCGATATGCCGGAGCCTGCGCCAGATGAGAAAGAAATCCTCATTAAGGTTTCCGCCTGTGGTGTCTGCCATACGGAGCTGGATGAAATCGAGGGCAGGACACCACCCCCTGCATTCCCCGTTGTTCTAGGCCACCAGGCGGTTGGCAGAGTGGCGGGAATCGGAAGAGGGGTGACGAAGTTCCGTGCGGACGAGCGGGTCGGCGTGGGCTGGATATTTTCCGCCTGCGGCCATTGCAGTGCGTGTCTCGAAGGGAATGAGAATGTCTGTCAAGAATTCAGGGCTACGGGCAGGGATGCCAACGGCGGATATGCCATGTTCATGACTGTTTCGCAGGATTTTGCGTACGCTATCCCCGACATTTTTTCCGATGTTGAAGCAGCGCCCCTGCTGTGCGCGGGCGCCATCGGCTACCGGTCCCTGCGGCTTGCCAAGCTGAAAAATGGGCAGGGCCTGGGTCTTATGGGATTCGGGGCATCGGCACATCTTATCCTCAAGATGGTACGCCATAAATATCCGGATTCCAGGGTTTCTGTCTTTGCCCGGAGCGAGAAGGAGCAGGCATTCGCCCGGGAACTGGGGGCCGTGTGGGCGGGGCGTATGGAAGACGAACCGCCGGAAAAACTGCATGCCATAATCGACACCACGCCGGCGTGGAAACCCGTCGTCGAGGCCATGAAGAATCTTAAAAACGGCGGCAGGCTGGTCATCAATGCCATCAGGAAAGAAGAGACCGACAAGGACAACCTTCTCAATCTTAATTACCCGACACACCTCTGGCTCGAGAAGGAAATCAAGAGTGTCGCTAACGTGGCGCGGAGAGACATCAGCGAATTCCTCCAACTGGCGTCAGAGATTCCGATCAGACCGGAGGTGCAGGAATTCGCATTGGAAGAGGCAAATGAAGCCCTCGTCGAACTCAAGGAGGCGCGGATCCGCGGGGCGAAGGTGCTCCGCATGGATTGACAAGACGAGAACATCACAAAATATTTTTGCGCTGTCTGTTCGACTGAATGTATTATCACGGATGACATCAATGAAGAATTTCAGGGAAGTTGCAGCGGGGAAAAAATCGCTGAAAAAAGATTATGTGGCTGTCATGATGTGGTTTATGGGGAGGGCCATTCAAGCCGCGGCAGCAGTAGACATGGCAGCAAGAAAGGAATTCGCAGGCATGCCGGATGGATTTACCTTTGCGCTCTCTGTTATGCCGAACGGGCCGCATATGATTATAGGGAAGGACCAGAGGGGGTTTGTCAGATACAAGGGATGGGACCCTGAAGGTAAGAAAATAGACCTGGATATGAAGATCAAAAATATCGAAGCTGCCCTGCTGCTCTTTACCTTTCAGGAGAGTACCACCCTTGCCACAGCGAGGAACCGATTGGTTGTAGACGGTGATGTGGCACACGCATGTGCAGTCGTGCGCATCCTTGATATTGTCGAGGTCTATCTCCTTCCGAAGATCATCGCAAAGTTGGCGGTGAAGAGGTATCCGGGCTGGTCTTTCCGCAGAAAGTATCTCGGGCGGATGCTGATCTATGTCCGGAGCATATTTGGTTTATGATGAGGTCGCCGATGTATTTGCCGGAGCGCTATGAATTCTTCTGCCCCGTGAAAATAAACTCGGGGAAGAGGGCGCTGGAACAGCTCCCTTTCGAACTGGATGCCTTGAATGCGAGAAAGCCCCTTGTGATCGCAGGAAATGATGCCGGTGAAAAGGGCCTGGTTGGCGTAATCATCGATGCCTTCAAGGATTCGGGACTCGCTATCGGCATCCACGACGGTGTGCCATCTGCTCCTGATCTGAGATTGATCAGGGAACTGTTCAACATTTATCGTGACAGGGGCCACGATGCGCTCATTGCCATTGGCGGCGGCTCCGCGGCGGATACGGCAAAGGTGCTGAATATTGCCGTCTCCGGCAAACCGGAAGATATCGAGGGATGCGCGGGAGAGAATCTGATCAAAAAACCGCTGAAGCCTCTTATCATAGTGCCAACCACAGCGGGCACCGGCTATGAAGTGTCCAAATATGCTTTCTTCGCTGGCAGGGATTATGCCTCCCATTTCTTGATGCCCAATCTTGCAGTCATCGACCCCCGCATGACTATCCCGGAGGACGCGGTAACGACAGCGGCCGCTGCGCTTATTGCACTGACACACGCGGCGGAGGCGTATACCGGCGCCGGCAAAAATCCTTTAGCCGACGCTTATGCTTATACCGCGATTCAGCTAATCATGGAAAATCTGGTGAATGTAATTGGAGATCAACGGGACAAGAACGGACGACTGTCCCTTGCCAATGCCAATGCCCTGGCCGGCTGCGCCTTCTCCAACGTAGCTTTGGGTGTTGCGCATAAACTCGGAAAGGTGATGGGCGATCTATGCGGTCTCCCTCCGGGGTTGTGCATGGGGATGCTGCTTCCTCGCGTTCTTGAGAGGGAGATGTCGGAAGGCGGTTATCATATAGCGGACCTCCTGCTGCCGCTGGCGGGATTCGACACATATGCAAGCACGGCGGCAGACATGAAGGCCCGAAGGGCGGCGGAAATCATCCATGATTTGCTCAAGGACTTATCGGCAGCGAACGGTGGTGTCATTTCCCGGATATGGAAAGATATACAAGTATCGGAAGATACATTGCAGGATATAGCGCAGAGAGCCGGCGTTAATGAAGCGAGCTTCGACATTGACGGTTGTGCTAAAATTTTAAGAGAAGCGAGAGAAGGAAGATAGCGGGAGCACACGATGGACATGCCGGCATACTACGAATTTTGCTGTCGGGTTAAGATTATCTCCGGCCATGACGTCCTGGAGCGGATCCCGGCCACTCTTGCGGAACTGACTGCACGAAGGCCGATGATCGTCACAGACAAGGGCGTAGTCGGCGCCGGGCTGATCAACGTAGTGGTTAATGCTATTGGCGGCCGCGTTGACATCACCGCGATTGCAGACGATGTTCCCCCAGATTCAGACTTGAGGATTGTCAACAGCCTGGCACGGTTGTATCGTGAGAAAGGTTGCGATTCTCTCCTTGCCATAGGCGGCGGATCTGTCATGGATACGGCCAAGGGAATTAATATAATCGTTTCTGAAGAGGCGGACGATCTGATGCGGTTCAGTGGCGCCAACGCCCTGAAGCGGGCATTGCGGCCGCTGATAGCGATACCAACAACAGCGGGAACGGGCTCCGAAGTCACCCTGGTGGCAGTAATCAAGGATCATGAAAAACACCTGAAAATGGCCTTTGTCAGCAATTTTCTTTTGCCGAACGCTTGTGTTGTGGATTCCCGGATGACACTCACCCTTCCGCCGGCTGCAACCGCGGCTACGGGCATGGATGCGCTTTCACATGCAGTGGAAGCATACACCTGCCTCGCAAAAAATCCTCTGAGTGACGCCCATGCGTTGGCGGCCACCAGACTGATCAGCGATAATCTTCTCAAGGTGACGTTGAATCCCGGTGATAAAGAGGGACGACTTGGCATGGCCAGCGCCGCGACCCTGGCGGGCATTGCCTTCGGGAACTCGATGGTCGGTATGGTGCATACTCTCGGCCATTCCGTTGGCTCTGTCTGCGGTGTTCCCCACGGGGCATGCATGGCGATTCTCCTTCCCTATGGGTTGGAGTATAACATGCATAAGAACGGCCATCTTACGGCGGAGTTGCTGTTCCCTATGGCAGGCGCTCCCGTATACGCTGCGACCCCGAAGGAAGAGAGAGCCCAAGCAGTTATCGCCCTCATCCGTCGGATGAACCAGGAACTTTATGAAGCAACGGGCGGAAGACATGCGCGCTTCTTCAAGGAGGCGCTGGATAGAGACGGAAGAGAAATGGTGCCGAAAGAGCGGCTGCCGGATATTGCCGAAACAGCCCTGAGAGACGGCTCCATCTCTTACAATCCTGAAGACCTGGATTACGACGATTTTCTCATGGTCATGGAGGCGGCCTGGGAAGGAAGGCCCCTCGATACAGGGCTGATAAGAAAGGGATAGCAAAAAATTAGTTATCCCGGAGGCAGATGATCATTTGCCGGAAAGTCTCTTTTTCGAATTAGCGGTTAAGCGTTACTTATTAAGGAGAGCAATGTGCATTTTGGATATACGGGGAAAATATTAACGGTGGATCTCTCCACGCGCCACATCCGCGAGGAGACTATACCCGACCGTGTTTACGAACAATATCTCTCCGGCATAGGTCTGGCTGCGTACATTCTCCATGACAGGATTCCCGCAGGCGCCGATCCCCTCGGTCCGGAAAATATCATGGGCTTTGTCTCCGGCCTTTTGACGGGGACGGGCAGTCTGTTTGCCGGCAGATGGATGGTAGTGGGGAAATCACCTCTCACTGGCGGATGGGGGGAGGCAAACTGCGGCGGCAGTTTTTCACCGGCGATCAAGCGCTGCGGCTATGACGGCATTTTTTTCACCGGAATAAGCGAGAAGCCTGTCTATCTTTATGTGAATAACGGTGGCGCGGAGCTTCGCGATGCGTCACACATATGGGGCAGGGATACCGTAGAATCAGAGGCGATGCTGGTTTCGGAGACGAGTGCCAGTTCACGAGTTGCCGTCATAGGTCCCTCAGGAGAGAGGCTTTCTCTCATCGCAGGCATTTGCAATGACAGAGGGAGAATGGCGGCACGGTCTGGTCTCGGCGCCGTTATGGGCGCGAAGAGGCTAAAGGCGGTTGTCCTCGACGGCAAAAAAAGAATCGATGTTCATAACAGGGCTGAGATAAAGAGATTGAGTCAGATGTGTAACCGGTGGGTGCAGTTTCAACCACCTATTTTTGCAGGTCCGGTGGCTGCATATGTGGGCGCTCTCATGAGAATCTTGCCTGTGCAGATGGCCATGGACGGGATGGTCTATAAGATGCTGCTGAAAAAATGGGGCACAGGCGGCATGAACCAGATGTCTGTTGAGATGGGGGACGCTCCGGTAAAGAACTGGCGGGGCAGCAGCGTGGACTGGGGAATCAAGAAAACTCTGTCTGTAAACCCGGAGGCAATTAGAAAGTATGAAAAGGTGAAGTATCACTGCTATGCCTGTCCTCTGGGCTGCGGCGGCATATGTTCAACGAAGGGGAAAGACGGTGAGACACATAAGCCGGAGTATGAGACAGTCCTTTCCTTGGGCGGACTATGCATGAATGCGGACGTGGACAGCATCTTCCACCTCAATGAGATATTGAACAGGGCCGGCATGGATGCAATCTCTGCGGGCGGCACGGTGGCCTTCGCCATTGAGTGTTATGAGGCAGGCATCCTCACAAAGGAAGATACGGATGGGCTCGAATTAACATGGGGGAATTCGGAGGCAATCGTTGCCCTCATTGAAAAAATGATCAGGCGGGAGGGCATCGGCGATGTACTGGCGGATGGTTCGAAAGTAGCCACGCGGAAAATCGGCAAGAAAGCAGGAGCAGCAGCGATGCATGCCGGCGGCCAGGAACTTCCCATGCACGACGGCAGAAATGATCCCGGTTATAATGTTCATTACTCCGTGGAAGCCGCACCCGGCAGGCATACTGTGGGCGCCCAGATGTATTATGAGATGTTCCAGCTCTGGAAGGTGGCAAAAAGGCTGCCGCGCGTGAAGCCTCTCTATTTCAAGGCCAGAAAATACATAGCTGATGAAGAGAAAGCGGTGACGGCCGCTGCCTGCAGCAAGTTTATGAATATCGCCAACTGTGCCGGGCTATGTCTTTTTGGCGTCTTCTTAGGTGCAAAGAGGACGCCGACATTTTCTTGGTTGAATGCGGCAACAGGATGGAACAAAACGCCCGAGGAATATCTGGATATCGGGGCGCGGATCCAGACACTGAAGCAGGCCTTCAATATCAAGCACGGCATAGATCCCAGGACGTTTCGACCGGGCGACAGGGTCATCGGGAAACCGGCGCAGACCGAAGGAGCGAACCGGGGGAGAACTGTGGACATAGAAAAATTGATAAGAGATTACTATCGGCAGTTCGGGTGGAACCCCGAGACGGGGAGACCAACGGAAGAGGATATTGACCATTTACGAATCCGTGGCAATGAATATGGCATATAGAATTACGGATAAATGCAATGGCTGCGGCGCTTGCATGAGGTTATGCCCGGTTGATGCAATAACGGGAAGTAAGAATGCGCTTCACGGCATCGCGAAAGATCGATGTATTGAATGCGGCGCCTGCGGGCGCATCTGTCCGAGAGAAGCAGTGAATGATCCTTTCGGCATTTCCCGTATAATGGTAAAGAAGTCTCTGTGGGAAAAACCGCATTTCGATCAAATGATCTGCGTATCCTGCAGGATCTGCATCGATGCCTGTCCGGCTTACTGTCTGGGACTGTCTGACGCATCAACTGACGGTGATCCTCATGCTCGTCCATATATTGCGCATGAGAAGGCCTGCATCGGATGCGGTTTTTGCGCCCGGGAATGCCCCGTAGAAGCCATTACTATGGCCGTATCTCCGGGCACACAATAGATTTTCACGGAACGAATGGCTTGATAATGGATACGTGATGGTTTAATGTAGTCACATATAATGACAAAGACGAAAGGAGAACATTTATGCAGCAGCCTGTCAAAATATATACGTTAAGTACGTGCAGCCACTGCAGGTCGACGAAGAAATTGCTCGACGAATGCAACGTAAAGTACGAATTCACGGACGTGGATTTGCTTTCCGACGAGGAGAAGAAAATAATTATAGAAGATGTCAGAAAATTAAATCCGCAATGCACCTTTCCTACGATTGTCATCGGAAACAACGTCATCGTGGGATTTGACGAGACGAAGATCAGAAAGGCGCTGGGGCTGTAATGGAAGTCAATGAGCTTTACGAGATGTTGAGGAAGATGCAGGAGCCCAAAGGCTATTTTTTTAGCAGGGATAAAGATTGGGTGCTTGAGATCCTGAGAGGACTCCTCACAAATAAGGAGCGTTACAGCTACATGTCGTGTCCCTGCCGCCTGGCGTCACGGGACCGGGAAAAGGATAAAGACATCATCTGCCCCTGTGTCTATCGTGCTCCAGATGTGAAAGAATACGGAAGCTGCTATTGCAATCTCTATGTCTCGAAGGAATGGAACGATGATAAGATTCCGCACGTGTATGTGCCGGAACGGCGGTCCTCGGAGAAAAACCCTATTATATAGGGGGAGCCTCCACGATCTTCAAAGAAGATGATAGTTGAGCAAATGCTTGCTCCCCGATTC
Organism: Syntrophaceae bacterium; assembly: GCA_003153775.1. GTDB lineage: Bacteria > Desulfobacterota > Syntrophia > Syntrophales > UBA2185 > Fen-1135. The sequence continues at coordinate 49,205 of PMBI01000046.1, forward strand.
ACAGAAGCAACAAAAAAAGTTGCAGTTTAATGTTTATTTTGGTATGAACTTGTTCAAGTACTTGCCGGGTTAGCGGTTCTATGGGAGCCGCGAGGAAAGAACTATGAGCGGATCGTCTTTGTATACCCCGTTTTTTTTGAGGACGGGGTTTTTTATTTGTTCGAGATAAACAAGCGATCGCATGAAGTGAGGTGATGCCGTAATATAGTATCGATTTCTGTTCTATCATTTCTTATTTTACTGTAGATATCTTACGTAAATGAGTGCTTCTATCGGTGATACTTTAAGAGTGCGTTTTTATGAAAGGAGAATGAAAAATGGCAGAAAAGAAAAATGCGGACGCCGGCAAGCCGCAAGAAGGGCTTCTTGAGCGCTTCGGCCTATGGCTGGCGGCGTGGAGCGAGAAATGGTTTCCCGACGCGTGGGTATTTGCCCTTGTGGGTATTGTTATCGTTTATGTCTTTGGTCTTCTCATCGGTGAAAACCCGGTCAAACTCGCGACCGAAGGCGGCAAGGCATTCTGGATCCTGATACCCTTTACCATGCAGATGGCGTTTATTATCATCGGCGGATATGTGCTTGCCTCTACTCCCGCCGTTTACTGGGTGATCCAGAAGGTGGCCGGAATACCCAAGACGGGAAGGGGTGCCATCGCCTTTGTTGCCTTCTTGTCTCTGGTGACCTCCCTGATCTCCTGGGGGTTAAGCCTCATCTTCAGCGGCCTTTTGGTCCGCGAATTGACGAGAAGGGTTAAGGGAATGGACTACCGGGCCGCGGGAGCGGCGGCGTACCTCGGGTTGGGCGCCATCTGGGCCCTAGGTCTTTCCTCCTCGGCGCCCCTCATGATGGCCACAAAGGGGTCCATTCCGCCTAAACTCTTTGAGATCAGCGGATTGATCCCCCTGACCCAGACGCTTTTCATCTGGGGGAATTTCTGGATGATAATCGCCCTCATTGCGGTTTCGGTACCCATTGCCTACTTCTCGGCTCCGAAGCCCGAGCGCGCCAAAACAGTGGATTACTTCAACCTGAAATTTGACCAGATCGATACGAGCATCGAGCCGCGGCAGAAACCGGGAGAGTGGCTTGAATACAGCCCTCTGCTGATTATCCTCGTAGCAGGTCTTCTTTCTTGGTACCTGATAGACCTCTTCAGCAAGGATCCAAGGGGGCCCATCGCGGCTCTGGACCTCAATAACTACAACCTGATTTTCATCACCGTCGGTATGCTCCTGCATTGGCGCCCGAAACGGTTCCTCAAGGCTGTGGCCCAGTCGGTTCCCGCAACGGGCGGCGTTCTGATCCAGTTTCCCTTCTATGCCGTGATCTTCGGGATGATCGTCGGTACGGGGATCAACAAGTGGTTGGCCGACCTCTTTTACAGCGTCACGACCCAGGGAACCTACCCGCTTCTGGTGGCCGCTTATTCGGCCATCCTGGGTGTTTTTATTCCCTCAGGCGGAGGCAAGTGGGTCATCGAGGCGCCTTATGTCCTGCAGGCGGCAATTCAGCATAACGTGAACCTTGGATGGGTGGTGGTGATCTACAATGCAGCCGAGGCCCTGCCGAATCTGCTAAATCCATTCTGGATGCTGCCGCTTCTGGGACTGCTCCATATGAAGGCCCGGGACCTTGTCGGCTATTCAGTGCTCCAGATGTTTGTTCACATACCGCTGGTCTTCTTCCTCTGCTGGCTCTTTGCGCAGTGGATTCCCTTTGTCCCGCCCCTGAAGTGACGGAGCGTTATTAGAGTTGCAATAAAAAGGGCGCTGCCATAAAAGCAGCGCCCTTTTTGTTATGAACCGATATGTTAAATAAGAATTCGGTTTTATTTACCGCTCTTGAAGTCGTCCCTCATGAGTTCTCTTGCAATGATCATCCTTCTGATCTCGGATGTACCGGCACCGATCTCCCAGAGTTTCTGATCCAGGAAATGTCTGGTGACGGGATATTCCGTGCAGTAGCCGTAGCCGCCGAATACCTGGATGGCGTCGAGGCCGATCTTCGTTCCCATTTCACCGCAGAAAAGAAGCGCCGCTGCAGCCATGCGGTCGAGGTCCGTGCCCTTTCCGCCGACCTTGTTTGTCAGGGTATCGCAATATGCGGCCGCGCTGTATGCCATCCACTTGGAGGCCAGGTAACCGGTGTACATATTGGCTATCTTTTCCTGGATGGCCTGATAGCTGATGATGGGCTTTCCAAACTGTACCCTTTCCTTCGCATACTTCAAGCTAAGCTCAAGACAGCTTCTCTGGCTGCCGAGGGTGCAGCCGGAGAGGGTGATTCTTTCCGTGCAGAGGCCGCTCGTGAGAACGGAGACGCCTTTGTTCAAACCGCCGATGAGATTCTCTGCCGGCAGTTCGACATCTTCAAAAGTGATCAAAGCCGTGGGGGATGTCCTCATGCCCCATTTCTTGATTTTCTCCCTTGTAACGCCCTTGACCTTATCGAACTCGAAGAAGAAAGCGGAAATACCCTTCGGGCCCGCGGCCGGGTCGGTCTTCGCGTAAAATGTCATGAAGTCCGCGATAGGACCGTTGGTGATGAATATCTTGCTGCCGTTGATAATGTACTTGTCTCCCTTTTTCTCCGCTTTCGTCGCCATGCTCATGGCGTCGGAACCTGCATTCGGTTCGGTGATTCCAAGGCATCCGACCCACTCGCCGGTGCAGGACTTGGGAAGGACATACATCCTCTGTTTTTCCGATGCGTTGCGCCGGAAGTTGTCGAAGCAAAGGGTCTGGCTTGCGCCGACAGTCATGGACAGGGCGTTGCTTACACGCGCGATCGTCTCATAAACGAGGAGCGTCTCCACATATCCCAGAGCGGTACCGCCGTACTTTTCCTCAAAGACGATTCCGTTGATACCCAGGTTTCCCAGTTCCTTGAACAAGGTCGGTGGCATCTCGTCGACTTCATAAAGATGCTCCATCTGCGGCTCCAGCCAGCTGACTGCCCACTTGTAAACGCTGTCCTCCAACATCTTTTGTTCATCTGTAAAATTAAAATCTAACGCCATACACAAATACCTCCTGATAAATTAGAATTTATTTAATCAGCTGTCGAAGCCGCGCACGGAAGTTTGAACTGACTGGCTTTGGCAACTTAACTCGAAAAGCCCGGATAGCCCGGGCTTTTCAAGTCGTCTAACGCGAAACAACTTATTTTGCTGACTGATAACCCTGCTCCCAATCGAATCCTGATGTCTCACCGTGTAAGGCCATCTTGTAGTTCCGTCTATCTGAGTAAGACGGATACCGTCTGGTCTTGCCCTCAACCGGCATCATGGATACGGGGAATTTCGGGGCAAGGAGGCCGTTCTCTTTCGCCGCTTTTTCCAGCATCTCACGGTCATCCGGGTGGGCGATGGAGATCAGCGCTGCGGCCCTTTCATAACCGGACAGACCGCGCAGGTTCACGATGCCGTACTCAGTACAAACGTAATTTGTTAACTGAGCCGGGACATCCACTGATGATCCTTCAGGCAGGAAGGGAACAATCCTCGAGGTGCCGTGCTTGCTTCGTGCCGTCATGGAGGCGACGCCGCGTCCGCCTTTAGACTGTGCGCAGAAGGAGACAAAATGGAAGTAGCCGCCGGAGCTCGAGATCGGCCGTTTTTCATAGAAACCGGAGCACTGCTGTCCGAGAAGGTCGACAGCCACGCAGTTGTCGATTGCGATCATGTTGTCGAGCCTCGTGAGGTTGTGCAGGTTATTGGTGTAACTGATATCGTAGGCAGCGAGATTCTGGTTCCGGTGGATAGTGTCATAGTACCACTTCACATCAACTGGGAATGCGAATGTCCACACGCTCTTGCCGCGGTCGGCGGGGAGGGTTTTGTATTTGTTTGTCACCTGGCCGGATTCGATCAGCTTGATAAGACCGGCATTGAGCATCTCCGTGTGGATGCCGAGGTCCTTGAGTCCCGCATCGGTCATAGCGCTTACACATGCGGAGGGAAGAGAACCGATACCGAGCTGGATTATGTCTCTATCCTTCATGATGGTCATGACATGTTTGGCAATCGCCTCTTCCTCTGGTTTTGCTTTGATGGCCTTTTCATTGATCTGTGGCCACTTGTATTTCTCGCAGTCCACTTCGACCCAGAAGTCGATGTCATCAATATTAATGGTGTTAAAGCGGCCGCCTTCGGCCCAGGGATAGTCTGAACGAACTTCGATTACGGTTTTCTTTGCGCACTGGCTGAAGATATTGGCGTTGTTGGTGCCGTAAGAGAAGTTGGCAAATCCGTGCTCATCCCAGGGCGTTGCCGCATTCCACCACCAATCAAACCCGCGCTTTTCTTTTATTGCATTGGTGAAACGATAATGAGCGAACCACATGCCCATTGCCCATCCCCAGTGTGCCCAGTCGGTTACATTGTTGGTATCTCTTGCCTTGCGGTTCCATGGAAAGAAGAAATACTCATGGAAGCAGTGGAATTCCTGCATGGGGTCGACCGCCTGAAATTCAGGGTGAGGGAAGAAATTAGCATAATTCCAAATCTCAATGTCCTTCAATTTTGGACCGACCCTCTTCGCCAACTCCTTCATACATTCCGTTGAATCACCTCCGACTGAACCTGGCTGGATCCAGCTTCCTGACTTGACCATATCCAGAATCTGCTGGGGTGTTCTCTTCTTGTCACGAATCTTTTGTTGAACCGGTGTTGTCATCTTGACTCCCTCCTTAAGGTAATTAAGTTTTGACATTCAGCCGAATTGAATCAGCCACTCTTAAGCGGTATACAGCTTTACAATATTACTTGCCCTTATAAATCAATCTAAAAAAATTACCGAGTATAGCCTAATCTTGTAGCGGATAGAAGTTACGCCGCGGGTCTACTCCGTAATTGGCACAGCTCATAGAACGTTTGTTCATAGCGGAAACGTTAAGGTGTAAGAGATTTGATAATAAGCAGATACAAGATTTTCTATTTGTCACCAATATGAACCCTTTGAGATGTTCTCAGTTTCCGTCCATTGCCGACACCAAGGCGTATCTCATATAGTTGCTGACTTTGCAAGCTTTAGTCATAAAGAATCTCAAATAGCACGACACTACAAGACTGCGTCCGATAAGCTGCCGATGGACGCACGCCACAAATCCTCCTTAGGGGGAGGGAAGTATCACAGACAGTCTTGTATGGAAAAAAAATCAGAAATACAATATTAAAAGGTTTATAAATAATATTTAGAAAAAACTAATAATTAAGAATTAGATGGGATCGCCACTTCAAAAATAACGCCTCCGCTATTGACAGATGAAAAGGAATTTCATCTGTCAAAACTCCTATTCCTCGAAGAAAGCAAATTTCTTTTTAATAATGAAGATACTTTTACATCAGCAGGGTCAGGTGTGAGCCTAACCCAATTTTCTTGGCCGGCTTTTGAGATGATAGCAGTGAGATTATTCATAAATTGACGAGGTTTTTTTCTTGCGAAAATGGAAGCAGTACAATTGAGATGCTTCGTCCTTGATCTTTCTCATTTGAAATTAATTCTATCTTAATATTATTTATAAACCTTTTAATATTGCTTTCCCTCTCCGTTTGGTACAATAGACGCAGTTATAAATTCTCAATAATTATTCCTGAGCTACAAGAAAAGAAGAAAATTATATAGAGCGTTTCATTTAAAATATACCACTTTTTCAGCACTTTTATCTCGTTGATCAGTAGAAGAAAAGAAACCAGCGCGGCTTTAAGCAAAACTTATTGCTTGATTAATTGAATAGCATTGACAGGGCGATAGTCTAAATAGCCGATTTCGGCGGTTGCGGTTTATGCATCTTTAACAGGGCGATCGTCCCCATATTATCCGTGTGGGGCGGGGGCTGAGAATAATGAAAAGGAGGTAGGGTCCAGTGGAATCGATTGAACAAGGGATTGGAAAAATATTTACAGATCCTGATCCAGATAATGCGCGTGCTTTCTTCCGCACGAAGAGCCGCAAACTGGAATCCAAGGTGATGTCAGTAAAAGAAGCCGTGGAGAAGTTTGTTCATGATGGCGATTATCTGACACTCGGCGGTTTTGGGGCAAACAGGGTACCGATAGCGGTCGCGCATGAAATCGTGAGGCAGGGAAGGAAGAATATGGGTTTTGCCGGCCATACATCCACCCATGATTTTCAGATACTCTGCGCGGGTGAAGTGTTCAATAGGGTAGACGTTGCCTATATCGTCGGCCTGGAAGCTCGGGGCTTATCCCCCAATGCGAGGCGCTACATGGAGAGCGGCAAGGTCGAGGTAAGTGAATGGACCAATTACTCGCTGTCCGTTCGTTTTAAGGCAGCGGCGGCAGGCGTTTCTTTCTACCCGGCGAGAAATATGATGGGGACGGATACGTTCAAATACAGCGGTGCAAAGATCATTGAATGCCCGTTTACGGGCACAAGGTATGTCGCACAGCCTGCTCTCTATCCGGATGTGTCAGCCATTCATGTCCATGAGGCTGATATCTATGGGAATTGCCGTGCAAGGGGCATTACCGTTTCTGATTTCGATGTCGCAAGGGCTTCCAAGCGTCTGATTATAACGTGTGAAAGGCTGATCGCCAATGATGAGATACGTAGAGATCCGAGCTATACGGTTATTCCTTACTGGTGCGTTGATGCCGTATGTGAGGTCCCTTATGGCAGTTATCCCGGAAATATGTATGCGGAATATTTCTCTGATGAGGAGCATATAAGAGAATGGATGAAGACGGAAGAAGATCCGGTCGAGTTCAAGAAATTCCTCGAAAAGAATATTTACAGCTGCAAGGATCATTTTGAATATATCGAGAAAAACGGCGGAATAAATAAATTGCTGAAACTTAGGGACAAAGAATTCATGTTTGTCAAAGCGAGAGACTAAAGGAGGATATCCGATATGGCTGACTATAACACCATGGAACTAATGATATGCACCGCCGCAAGAGAGTTGGAAGACGGGGCTTCTATCGTAGTTGGAACTGGAGCTCCCAATGCGGCGGCAATGCTTGCTCAGAAGGCCCACTCACCTAATCTGGTTATCCTTTTTGAGGCTGGCGGGGCGGCACCATTGATCCCTGAAATGCCCATATCTGTGGGAGATTCCAGAACGACTTGGAAGGCCTTGATGGCTTCCGGCATGTGTGAAATTATGGAAACGTGCTGTCGTGGAATGATCGATTATACTTTCCTCGGCGGTGCACAGATTGATATGTACGGAAATTTGAATTCGACGAGAATCGGTCCTGACCATCAGAAACCGAAAGTTAGATTCCCCGGGAGTGGCGGTGCAAATGACCTCGCCTCATTTTGTTGGAGGATGCTTGTCATGACACCCCAGGACTCCAAGAGATTTGCCGAGAAGTGTCAATTCATTACAACGCCGGGATGGCTTACGGGCGGAGATTCGCGTGCAAAATCGGGTCTTCCGAGGGGGGCCGGTCCATACAAGATCATTACTAATATGGCGGTGATGGATTTTGAACCGGAATCAAAGAGGATGCGGATTATAGGAGTAAACCCAGGATATTCCGAAAAGGATGTTCAGGATAATTGCGGGTTCGAACTTCTGAAGGCGAAGAAGATTGTGGAGAACAAACCTCCGACGGCGAGGGAGTTATCAATCCTGAGGGATGAGATAGACCCGTATCGCTACGTTATTGGGAGATAGTTTTCTTTTAAGCATTAAAGCTCTCAGGATAACATTCAATCCGGGGAGCAGAGGAGGATTATAATGGCGGATGAAATAAAAGAAGGTATGGCAGGAGACGACAATAACTTGAAGCATTGGGAGGAGCAGGATACTATCCTCATGAAACACCGTGAAGAGGCATACAACATCGGTGGTGAGGAGCAGCTCAAGCGCCTTGCCAAACAGGGTAAGAAACCGATGCGTGAACTCGTTGCGATGTTGATCGATCCGGGTACGGAGTTCTTTGAGATCGGCCTCGATGCGGGCTACAACATCGGAAAGATAAAACTCTACGGCGGAGAAATCTATGAATCGGAGAAAAGAGGTCACATCCCCGGCGGTGGAATGGTTACCGGCGTAGGCGTTATTCATGGAAAGGATTGTATGATCTTTGCCAATGAAAACCGCTATGCTGCGGGAACCTATTTCCCGATTACTCTGAAGAAGCACATGAGGGCCCAGGCGATTGCTGAACGCCTTCGATTACCCTGCGTCTACCTTGCCGACTCAGGAGGGATCAACCTTCCCTTGCAGCTGGGCTGTTTCGCTGACGATGGGCACTTTGGCAGTATGTTCTACAACATGTGCCGCATGTCCGCCGCGGGAATAAAACAATACACGCTGTCCACCGGCGGAAACACGGCGGGCGGCGCCTATATCGTTTATCTCGCTTCCGAGTCAATCATGATAGAAAAGCTGGCCTTCGCCTTCCTGGCAGGTCCCCCTATGGTAAAGTCCGCGATCGGTGAGACCGTATCCATGGAAGACCTGGGCGGCGCCTATGTCCACACCCAGCACTCCGGAGGTTGCGACCATTTTGTGAGATCCCAGGCGGAGGGAATCCAGAAGCTGCGGGATATCATTGAATTTGAACCATCCCAGAAGCTGCACTGTGACCGCATACAAACCCTGGAACCAAAATATGGCTACAAGGACATGATGCGCTCCGCCCCCATGAATACCTATAACGCAATCAATATCAGGGACACCCTCAAGTGTATTGCTGACGATAGCTATTTCCATGAATACAAACCGACGTACGGCCTCAACCGCGGTGAAAGCGTCGTCGCAGGCAAGATGTGGCTGAAAGGCATGCCCGTGGGCGTCATTGCTTCCAACGGGACCGGCGTTATCTATATTGAAGCGGCGAGAAAAGCGACGGAGTGGATGATCCGTTGCGGAAACTCAAAGCTGCCGGTTCTCTTCCTCCAGGGGTCTCCCGGCTATATGGTCGGCAAGGCCGAGGAATGGGGAGGCATCGGGAAATACGGATCCGACATGGTCCGTACGTGTAGTGTGCTGAATGTCCCGAAAATACAGTATGTCATTGGTCCGGACCACGGGGCGGCAAACTACGGGATGTGCGGGAGGGCCTTCAGGCCGGTCTTCTGCTTTACAAACATGAGAGGCCGCACCACTGTTATGTCCGGCCGGACAGCGGGTTTCATCGTGGAGAGCGTCCGCAGGAAGAATATCGTCGACAAGGGGCAAACGGTCAATGAGGAAGAAATGGCCAAGTTCCGCCAGATGATGATAGATCGTTATGATAACGAAGGGCATCCCTTCCTGACGGGTTCGCTCCTATTCCACGACGGCGTCATCACTTACAGCGAGACGCGCGAAAAACTGGGCAGATCATTGGAACTTTGCTATCGCGTACCCATAGACAAGTCAGACTGGGGTGATCTGAAGGTTTAATTCCGGTTGAAGAGTGAAAGAAGGAGGAGTATTCCTATGGCAGATATACTTTTAAAAGAAAGGACTGATGAAGGCATACTTATTCTCACGCTGAATCGTCCTGAGGCTATGAACTGTTTTAACTTTGATCTATTGGCTGTACTGGCCGACACCGTAAGGGAAGCAAATTTTGACATGGGTCTGCGCTGTATCATCATTACCGGTGCCAAGGCGGGTGACGATCCCAAGAAGTGGTCCTTCTCCACGGGCGCAGACCTGAAGGAAAGAAGGACGCTGTCAGACGACCAGGTCCGCCGCTTCATATTCACGATACGCAACACTTTCACGGCAGTAGAGCAGGTCCGTGTCCCCGTGATTGCCGCCATAAACGGATTTGCTTTTGGCGGCGGTACGGAACTCGCCCTTGCCTCTGACATCCGTATCTGCTCGTCCAATGTCCTGATGGGACTTACCGAAACCTCTCTGGCGATAATCCCCGGCGCCGGCGGAACCCAAAGACTGACCAGGATTGTTGGTGTGGCAAAGGCGAAGGAACTGGTCTTCACGGCGAGAAGAATAAATGCGGAGACGGCTTTACAGATCGGTCTTGTCAGCAGGGTTGTGGAACCTGATAAGCTCATGGAAGCCGCGCTCGAACTGGCAAGGGAGATCGCCAAGAACGGTCCCATCGGCGTTGCCCAGGCCAAGTTCGCCATTAACTACGGTTCCGAAGCGAGCCTCGGAGTGGCGCTCCCGCTTGAATCCAAGGCTTATGAGGTTACCATCCCGACGAAGGATCGGCTGGAGGCGCTGGCTGCCTTTGCGGAGAAACGTAAACCCGTATTCAAGGGGGAATAACGCTCTTTCACCCGGAGATACATTGAACTTAATAAATAATAAAATTGAGGAGGTCATTACTGTTCTATGACGGAATATGATTATTGGAAAATCTTTCCAAAAATGCCAAAGAAGGTAACCATCGGAGATATAACCGTGCGCGATGGTTTCCAGCACGAAGAAAAATTCATATCCACTAACGCCAAGATCTTTTACGCCCAGGAGATGATCCTCGCGGGTGCAAAGGAGATTGAGGTTACCAACCTGGGAAACCCGGCTGGCATTCCCCAGTTCAGAGACGCGGAGCAGGTTCTTACAGCCCTCAGGGGTGATGCGTTCAAGAAGCGCTGCGAGAGGGCGGGGGTCAAATACGATGAGCTTGTCATGACTGCTGTTACGATCCGCGAACCCGCTGTCGATACGGCGATTGAGCTCAGGAAGAAAGGAATAGGTCCGGACCGAGTCCTGATGATGGTCTCCACCGATCCGGAACACCATTTTGCCAACTCCGGAACGACGCTGACCCAGTATTGGAAAGAGGCAGAGCGCTGCATCAAGAAGGCCGCCGACCATGGCATGAAGATGTGCGGCACGGTGAGCACCATTTGGGGGAGCCCGATTACCGGCGCCACGAAGCTGGAAGACGCCGTGGAATTTACGAAGCGTTTCTTATCCATCGGCGCGCATGATATCGAGCACGCCGACCATGACGGCTCTGCGTCCGCGGCACAGGTCTACCGTTATTTCTCCATGGTGCTCGACGCCATGCCGAATCCTGATGCTCATCTGTGCCATCTCCATGAAACGAAGCGCGTTGCCTCGGCCTCGATCCTTGCGGCCCTTCAGGCCGGGATCACCCGCTTTGAGGGAACCCTGGGCGGTCTGGGCGGACAGCCGGCAAATTTCCTCGATGACTGTCCCGTAAGAGGAACGGGCGATTACTATTACGATCCTCGGTTTGTGGGTCTCATTACCATGGAGGATCTCCTGGTAATGATCGACGAACTGGGCATAGAGCACGGGTACGACGTGGACCGTGTCCTCTCACTCGGAAGGAAGATGGAAAAGACGATCGGACGGAGGCTCCGTTCCGAGGCAGTCATTAATGGCCGGACATTGAAAGAAGGGCATCCGGAGCACGCACGTCCCGGTCTTGCCAAACTCATCCAGAAAGTTGGCGAGAAACCCGGCCAGCTGGTGCCGCCCGAATGGTCACCCAAGGCTGTTTTGGGTGAAAAATGGGGCCCCACGGCCTGGAAGAAATAGAATTATTGTCTCGCGCAGGGGGAGAAGTTATTCTCCCCCTGTTTCTTTTTGCATACGGGGTAAGCCTATGCAAAGCCGCCTCCCGCAAAGAATTGAAATCCACGAAGTCGTACTTAGAGACGGCATCCAAAACGAGAAGAAGCTTGTATCCACCAATCAGAAACTGAAGCTCATCGATGCATTGACCGATTGCGGAGTACGGCGCATTGAGGTGTCATCCTTCGTCAATCCGCGCTTGGTTCCGCAAATGGCAGATGCAGAGAAACTCTGGAGCATGGTCAGGCAGAGGAAGGGCATCATGTATGCGGCCCTTATCTTAAACGAGAAGGGCCTGGAGAGAGCCATGCGGTGCGGGGTGCAGCAGGTAGGCGTCTATGTGTCCGCAAGTGAAACGCACAGCAGGAAAAACAGCAATGCGTCCACTGCGGAGGCGATGAGGGAAGCCGGGCTGCTCGTGGGGAAGGCGCACGGTGCGGGCATGGAAGTGAGAACGGGAGTGATGAACGCCTTCGGCTGTGCCTACGAGGGAAATATTCCTCAAGCCAAAGTTATCAAGGTGGTGAAGGATCTCCTGAAAAAAGAGCCGGATGAAATATGTCTTGCCGATACATCGGGCATGGCTAATCCATCACAAGTTAGGAAACTCGTGAAGCGTGTGCGGGAAATTGCAGGGGCGGTGCCACTTTCCCTGCATCTTCACAATACGCGTGGCCTGGGGCTCGCTAATGTCTGGGCGGCAATCAACGAGGGGGTTTCCATTTTCGATACGTCTCTCGGAGGGCTGGGTGGATGCCCTTTCATCATTGGCGCCAGAGGAAACATCTCCACGGAAGACACCGTCAATATGCTCCATGAGACAGGTATAGAGACCGGCATAAACCTGGACATGCTCATCGGAGCGAGCTCGCACTTTGAACGCTACATGGGGCAGAAATTTCCTGCCATGGTATCCCACCTTGCACGCTAATCCTCTCCACCTACAGGCATAGATCATTAGCTGGCGCTGAAAGAACCTTGAAATACTGAACATCGCCTTTGGAACGGATCAACTGTAGAATTCTTTCCTTCTATCCAGAAGGGTATGGTTGTATGGATTCAGATTTTTGTTCCGAGCCAAATCAATGTCTATTTCGGCTATACCGATTTCTTCGGTTTCAGCGCCTGCCTGGTACAGAATTCTTGCATCCGGTCCTGTTATCTGGCTTCTGCCTGTATAGCGGCAACTTTTTCCGTTTCTATTCTCCTCGCCTGTCCTGTTGGCCGTCACGGCGAAAACACGGTTTTCCAGGCATCTAGTCTTCATCGCATCCTGACAGAAAGGGAGAACCAGGTTTGCACTGTGGCAGATCAAATCGGCTCCGTTGAGTGCCAGGGTGCGCATGGATTCAGGGAAGAACCAGTCAAAACAGATCATCACCCCTATCTTGCATATCCCTATATCAAAGAAATTAAGCCCAAGGTCGCCGGGCTGAAACCAGAGTTTTTCTTCGTTAAACAGATGAATCTTCCTGTACTTTCCCAGATAACCAGTGGGCGATATAATCACTGCTGCATTGAAAAGATTTTCATCCTGCCTTTCGATCAGACCGGCGATGATGTGAACTTTGCTTTCCAGCGCAGCCGCACATAACGCCTCTGTTGTCTTGCCGTGAGGTAGCGGCTCCGCGAGGTCAAACGCCTCGTCCTTTGATACGATGAGATAACCTGTGTTGAACAGTTCCGGAAGGACGATAATTTCAGCCTCAGTTCTCTCTATATGCTTTACCGCTTTCTTGATATTGGCTTCTATTTCCCCGAATTGAGGGTTGAACTGTATAAAGGCGGCCTTCATAGCAATCACCTTGATATATGTGTGGATAGGATTATCCCACACGCAGTTGAAAAATGAAATCACCCGGAAAGCGTCAGACGTTCGCTTCCAGAAGGAAATAGCCGGATGCCTCTACACCTTGAAATCCACTGCCAGAATGTTTTCACATATCTCCTTCACCTTCGTGAGAACGGGAAGGTGGTCAGGATGAGGTTGATAACGTTTCAGTGCGTCCAGGTCTTCAAAAGCGGAAATCAGAGCGAAATCGTATGATCTTTCGGAACGAACGATATCGCGACCGAATTGATAATCTTTGATTTCCGGAATTCTGCCGGGAAGGCGCGCCATTGCTTTTTCCAGATCGTCGATGTCCTTGTCGGTAACACCTGCCTTAAATTTCATGAAGACTACATGCTTGATCATTGCGTTGCTCCTTTCTGCACAGGTTGATTTAAATAACTCCTATTTCTCTTTCCATCTCACAGCAAAACAGAGGCTCAGGTCTTCCTGCTTATCCGGCACGGCAGACCCTTGAGATTGGGCGTGCCGTACTCCCTGCCGAGTTTGTCTGTTGAGGTAAGCATATTGAAATTGGATTTGTCCCATTCGTACTGGGTTTCCGGCCTTCCTTCCGGGAACCACCATCCATGCGCAGCGCAGAGCACGCGGGGATCGATGCCGTCTGTCAGGTGGGCCGCCTGGGTGATCCGGCCGTATTTCGTTTCGATAACAACTTCATCACCTTCGTTGATGCCGTATTTCTGAGCGGTAGCGGGATTCATTTCCAGCAGAGGATGCGGCCTCAGTTTTCTCAGCTTTTCCAGCCACCGGTAGGACGAATGTAGGAAGAAGCGGCTCTTGGCGCCGGTGAGAAGCAGGGGATAGGCGGGGTCGTCGTCTTCCGGCAGACCCGTGTATTGCGGCAGGGGAGTCAGCTTAAACTTCTCCGCCGTGCTGAGGGCGAGTTCGGCCTTTCCAGTTGGGGTCCTGAATCCTTTCTTCTCGTAGGATTTGAAACGGTCCGGTCCTTTCAGATATCCCTTCTCCACAAACTCGGCATACGTCAGGCCGGCCGGTTTAACGACGTCTTCGAGGAACGTATGGTAGTCGTCGTGCCAGAGCTCCGGCGGACTTATGCGTTTGCCCAGCTCATTCATAATCTTCATATCCGGCCAGCACTCGTCCGGCGGTTCCACAACCTTGGGCCTTGCCAGGATGTAACCGTGACCGATTCCAAGATGGCCGATATCATCAAATTCGAAGTGTGTAGCTGCGGGAAGAACGATATCCGCCAGGGCCGCGGTCGGAGTCATGAAGATGTCCGCTACGGCGAGGAAGTCCAGTTTTATGAGGGCTTCATAAGTCTGACGGCTGTCTGCGTAAGTCAATAGGGGATTGCAGCACATGGCGTAAAATCCCTTCACCGGGTAAGGAATGCCCTCCAAAACGGCCTTCCGGAAATACGCGGGCGCAATTGTCATCAGGCGCGGGATTACACGGTGGTGGGCGCTGATCATGTTCTTGTGCTTGTCAGGAATGAGATCGGCACGGACAAAGGGACCCAGCCCCACGATCTGAGGGTCTTTTGCCTCCACGTTGCCACCGGGCACATCGAGATTTCCCGTTATGGCCATGAGGCAGATGAGGGCTCTCGCAGTATCGAAGGTGAAAATATTGTGTTCTATGGGATTGCCCCATTGAATGACTGCCGGCTTTGCCTGGGCATAACAGCGGGCGGCGTCTCTTATGAGTTCGGGCGCAACCCAGGTAATCTCAGAGACCCTCTCCGGTGTAAATTCTTTTACATGTTCCGCCAGATCGGAAAAACCCGCAGTCCATTTCTCCACAAATTCTTTGTCGTACAGACCCTCGGAGATAATGACATTCAGGAATCCCAGGGCGAGGGCATTGTCTGTACCGGGCCTGATCTGGAGCCACATCCGCGCTTTCTTAACTGTGTCGATCCGGCGGGGATCGATTACGATCAACTCCATCCCGTTCTTCACCTGTTCGAGGAAAAGGCTGTTGATCTCACCCTCTTCATTCGTAGAGGTAATATTGCTTCCCCACAGGACGGCAAGCTTGCTTGGATGATGAAAATCTGCGACAGGGTAAAAGCCGCATGTGTGGATACCCGTGATTTCGCGGGGTGCATGGCAGACATCCTGAGAAGCGACCACATTTGGAGATCCGAAAAGATTAGCCAGACGAATGAGGACAAAATGCTCCAGGCCCTTGGGCATGCCGACTCCGAAGGCCACTGCCTTTGGGCCGTACTTTTCCTTGATCTCAAGGAGATTTCCAGCGACCTCTTGCAAGGCTTCTTCCCAGGTTATGCGCTCCCATTTGCCTTCGCCGCGCTTTCCCGCCCGCTTGAAGGGATGCCTGAGACGGTCCGGATGTGTCAATCTATCCGGCGATGCCACGCCCTTCGGGCAGATATAACCCTTACTCAGGTAGCCCTCCGGGTCCCCCTTCACCCTGACAATCTGATTATCTTTCACACCGACCAGAAGGCTACATCCCCCATGGTCCATCCTGGCGCAATGCGTTTTCATCCAGCGAATGTTATCTTCCATATGGTTATACACCTCTTTGATTTTGCTTCTTCCTGTTTGTATCATGCTATCATGTAGATTCAGATCGAAAATTCATCGGGGAAGGATGCTGTGAGACAAATTATCGATTGAATCATTTTCTTCAAAAGCCCAATCAATATACACCTATAGCATAGTGGATGCAAGCTAAAGCTCACAATAAAAACCCTATTTCCAGAGGGTAATTGTGTAACAAATTTTGAATTAATTAATTCTTAATATTATTTATTAATATTTTAATATTGTCTTGATAATTGAGTTCGAATAGAATTGAGATGGTTTTTAATTGACAATCCAAGAACTACTGATTGGAGGTATTACAAAGTGTTGGAAATTGAATATATATATTGCCCCAACAGAGGCTGTCAAGACTACGGTCTGAGGGGCAACGGTAATGTTGGCGTACGCGGCAACTACGGCAAAAATAAGAATAGAAAACTGTTATATTGCAGAACCTGCGGAAAACGTTTCGCTTCATCGACTGCAACAGCTTTTTACAGGATGCATTTGTCCGAAGATATTATCAGACAGATTCTTCACCGTGCAGCAGAAGGTGATGGAGTTCAGTCGACCGCACGCTCATTGAAAATCGATAAAGGCATTGTACAGCGCGTAATCCTTCGCGCGGGCGAACATTGCGAGTCCGTATTGTCAAATCTTCTCCATTCGCTGAAAATGACCGAGGCCCAGTTTGATGAGTTATCGACATTTGTCAAAAAGAAGAGAATTCTGGAGAACAAGAGTTGGAGGGATGACCTGGAAGAGGTCAGCCACGCTCCTGTCCTGCTTCGGTCTGAAGATTAGTAATATATTTCGTGGACAAGTCATATCAGCTTGGTTGTTTGACATCTTTTCAGCACCGCGGTTCTTTTGATACGCTTGTTCCGTGTCCGAAAATGCAGAATCAAGTCGGCGAGGGATACGGAAAATCTTTTTCATCCCTCGTCTGACATTTTTTGTCGGTGCCCGCTTCGTCCGCTACTTGTAATTGATAAGCCATTCCCCTCCTCATATATTTAAAACGGACGAGGGGAGACTCCTATCTGATTAATATGGGAAATGATCTAAGTCAATACCTTCAGCCCACGTACTATATTGACAGCGAGGCATCGGAGGTTATAGCCTTCGCAAGAGATGCTGCCTGTGGGCGAGAGACCCCGCTCGATAAAGGTGTAGCTCTATTTTATGCGGTTCGGGATAAGATAAGGTATGACCCCTACCGGATCGATCTGGAAAAAAAAGAGGCTTTCAAAGCGAGCGTCATTATAGGAAAGGGCTACGGTTATTGCGTGGCCAAGGCAATTGTCCTTGTTGCTGTGGCCCGTGCCTCCGGTATTCCTAGCCGTCTCGGCTTTGCCGATGTGCGCAACCACCTTTCCACGGAAAGGCTCCGGCAGCTGATGAAGACGGATACCTTCATCTTCCACGGTTATACGGAACTCTTCCTCGGCGACCGATGGGTCAAGGCTACACCAACCTTCAACCTATCCCTGTGTGATAAGTTCGGCGTAAGTCCTCTCAACTTCGACGGCAAAAATGACAGCCTCTTTCATCCATATGACAGGGAGGGAAAGCGTCATATGGAATACATCAGGGATCATGGTCCTTTTGCCGACGTTCCCTATGAAAAAATTGTCGCCTACTTCCGGAAATGCTACCCCGCATTTTTTCAACACCACGATAATGTGGGAACTCATGATTTCGAACAAGAAGCGAGAGCTGAAAAGAAATAAATTTCCGGACAAGCTGATGAAATGTCCTCCCGTTTCATCTTGTCCATTTCTATTGAATGTGTTAGCCTGATGTCCCATGATCATAGTAACAGAAACAGGCCTTGCCTGCATGCGTTGCGGGAAAATCCCTGCTGTCATCTTCTGTGACGGCTGTCAGGTTCCTCTTTGCATAGACTGCCGTAAATTTGACCTTTGGGGTTACGGTTGCGGCCATGTTGATACAAAAGTATTCTGCCATTCATGTTTTGATGACATTAAGGTAAACCCTTACAGCGGCAAGCTTAACGATGACCACGAATGAAAAATTTAAGGAATGAGATCATGAGCGACGAAATCAAGAAAAAAACCCAGGAAACAGCGACTACCCTTTTCGGCAAAGGCATAAAGATGGATCCGCCTTATCTGATGTGGCGGGAGTTTGACAGGGACCTTGCCAATGATTTCTCCCGTTTTATAACGGGCAACCTTTATTCCCGGACCGTTTTGACACTCCCTGAAAGGCAGATGGCTGCTTGCGCCATGCTCGCTGCTCTGAGAGCAACAGGAGAACTTAAGCTTCACGTGAACGCGGCCCTGAATGTAGGTTGTGATCCAAAGAAACTTGCGGAGATTTTTTTCCAGGTTGCGACATATGCGGGCATGCCCGCCGTCAATGAGGCCCTTGAAGTTTATCGGGACGTTCTTAAAGAACGGGGAGAATGGCCCATTAAATAAGGGCCGTCGCGCATGTGAAGCCTTCCGCAGCAAACGAAGGTGTTTGCGCTCGCTGCCGAATTCAAAGAAACACGGATATACAGATGGCCAAAAACGCTCTCGGAAATGCACTGATAAAGAGTAAGAAGGAAACGGCCCTTCTGATAATCGACATGCAGATATATCAGGCAGGCGAGGGGGGAAATCTGCCTCGCTACTTCGGCGTCATCAACGGGCCGGATGCGGAAGCGGGCGCCGTCCGGCGGGGGAAGGAGATCCTTCCGCTTATCGGGAGATTGCTTTCAGCATTCCGCAAAGCCGGGGCCTGTATTGCGTTTACGGCGTTCGGTTCTCTTACGGAAGACGGATCCGACCTAGTTCCCTATGTCCGCTTATGGAACAGGAAATGCAGAGAGAAACTGGGTGTTCCCGCAATCGTCTCTGTCAGAGATCCCGGGTATATGATTATGCCGGCTATCGCTCCCTTGCCTAATGAGCCTGTTATCAACAAGACGGCCCAAGGGGCATTTAATTCCTCCATAATCGATCATGTCTTAAGACAGCGGGGGATTGATACGATCGTTGCGACGGCGATGTACACGAACCACTGCGTCATTTCCACCTGTATCGGCGCGGCCGATGCAGGTTACCGGGTGATCGTGCCGGAAGACGCGGTGGGATCATGGAGTCCGGATCTGCATGAGCAGGCCCTTGAAATCATGCGTTCATGGACGATAATGACCACGAGTGACAGGATCATTAAAGAATTAAATCTACTCCTTTGACTTACGGCAAAATAAGATTTTTCCTCATGCCCTTCCCAGGTTTTTCGCAATTGCAATTGTCAAATATCGTACTATATTAGTATCCTGCGTAACAGTTAATTAGGCTTAAATCCATAACCCGGCGGACATCAAAGTTGACCGGACAACAACTACAATAACAAACTGAAGGAGGAGGGGCTTATGTACGGAGCAGCAGGGGAAGAGGCGAAACAGTTCGTGAAGAAGGCAATAGCATTTTATAAGAAAGCGGGCAAAGCGGTTGCTATGGCAGAGTTCACAAATCAGAAGGGACCCTTTGTAGCGGGCGAACAGTATGTTTTCGTATTGAATCTCAAAGGGACAATGCTGGCGCACGGAGTCAACGAAAAATATATCGGCATGGACTTCTGTGATGTTAAAGACTCCGATGGCAGGAGCTTTATCAGAGAGATCGTCGAAGTCGCTAACACGAAAGGCAGCGGCTTTGTTGATTACAAATGGTACAACCCGCTTACCAAAGAAGATCTGGTGAAGCATGTGTATTTTGAGAAGGTTGATGACGTGATCATCTGCAGCGGCGTCTACGCAGAAATGTGGCAGGATCTATTGTAGCTTTTTGGGTTCCTCCAAAACAATATAGAATATAGAAACTATCGAGAGACAGTCTCCGAGCCGCCTCGCCTTCCGGTGGGGCGGCTCTCTTTTTGCATTGTTGTGCATGCTAAGCAAACCCCACACGAATTGAAGGCATATTGATAAATATAGTCTTTATCTTGCCGCTTAGCCTGATGACTGCCAGACGTTGCAGTCAATGAGTTTCACCGGCCCTGAATTGAGATGGCTAAAAAATGGCGGAACTCTTCTCTAAAATGTGTTACAAGGCGCAAGAACAGCAGGGACCGCCAAAAGGACAAAGGTACGTTGATGAGATATGTATCCCCAATCCGTGGATAAACGTCTATTTATTCTGGGCCATCCCTATTTTCACATCTATTTGATAAGAGGGAAGAATGCATCAGCCTTGGTTGAAATGGGTATTTCAGCTACGGCTGATCAGGTGATTATGCAACTGTCATCATTAGGCGTAAGGCCGGACTATCTGATCGTCACCCATCCCCACAGTGATCACATCGGTGGTCTTGATGCCCTGAAACAGGCCTTCCCTCGTGCTGTTGTTGTGGCAGGGCGGGGCGCGGCGGCATTTCTTGAGCATCCGAAAACGGTCGAATCGCTGATCCAGGAAGACCTACACATGTCATCTATCATGATGGATCGCGGCGTCGTTTCCAGCCGGCCTGCCATCCGGCAAGCCCCTTCGCTATCCGGCTGCAAAGTCGTGACCGAGGCGGATGAACTCGATCTCGGGGAGGTGAAAGTTAAGTTCTTGGATACGCGAGGGCATTCACCGGGCAATATCATCATATACATCCCGGTAATAAGCGCCGTGCTGGCCTCTGACAGCCTGGGATACCGGTTATCGGGGCTGGGGTTCTTCCCCATTTTCTTTACCGGATATGCCGACTACATGACGACAATAGCAGCCATTGAAACCCTTAAGCCGGAAATCCTCGGACTGGCCCATAACTGCATCGTACAAGGGCCGGATGTAAGAAAGACGCTTCAGGAGGCGCGCGAAGCCGCACAGGGTATCATGGCTCGCATCCTCCGCGACAGGCGGGATGACGAAGCCGTCGTCCAGGATATATTCAGAGAATATTATCGCGATGAGCTAACCCTTTATTCGGCGGAGAATATTCTCGTCTGCTGTCGCCTAATAGTAAGGAGGGTCAGGGATATCAGGGATGATCGGCACTCTCGTACGTGAAAGCATGCTACGAGAATAAATTCCCATTCCCGGAAATTGTCTTCGCATTTCAACGAGTGATTTCTGAAGGAGGAGCGCCATGGAGTACAAAAACATAAACGCCGATGTGCAGGGCAGGATCGGCACGATCAGCCTGAACCGCCCCGAGAGACGAAATGCAATATCCATTCAGATGCGCCGTG
This sequence comes from Syntrophaceae bacterium, assembly GCA_003153775.1. GTDB lineage: Bacteria > Desulfobacterota > Syntrophia > Syntrophales > UBA2185 > Fen-1135. Next base: position 70,254 of record PMBI01000046.1, read on the forward strand.
AGATAACCGCATGTCTGAAAGACTGGCGGGAATCGGAAACCGTGGGCGCCGTAATCCTGACCGGCAACGGCGAGGCGTTCAGCGCCGGTTTTGATCTCGGCGAATTCAAACAACCGGCCCTGTATAATGAAATTTACGAAACATCGGCAAGGTATCACCGGGATATCTGGTATTTTCCCAAGCCCACGATAGCCGCGGTGAACGGCCCGGCTCTTGCGGGCGGATTTGACCTCGCAAAACTTTGCGACATCAGGTTGTGTTCAAAGACCGCCCTCTTCGGTCATCCGGAGATCAAGTTCGGCATTCCCCCGCTCTTAACCCCCCTTCGCTGGATCATAGGTGAAGGACTGGCCCGTGACCTGTGTCTGACAGGCAGAAGGATCGACGCAGCGGAGGCGCATCGCGCAGGTCTGGTCAGCGAGGTCATCGACGGCAACAAGTTGCTGGAGCGGGCAAGAGAGATGGCCGCAGCGATCCTGGAGGCGCCCCTGTCGGCCCTTCGCTTCATCAAGACATACATGCTGGACCACGCGAATCGCGGTTTCGAGGAGGCGTTTTCAGTCGAACATGACAAGGCCTTCCAGGAATTCCTTCTGAAGAAGGCATCTCAAGCATTTCAGGAAAAATAAAATAGCTTACCACAGCAATCAAGGAGGAAGACATGGATTTGGGATTAAAGAATAAAGTGGCGCTGGTGGCCGGAGGAAGCACGGGACTGGGCTTGTGTGTAGCAAAGAGGCTGTCGAGAGAAGGCGCACGCGTTGCCATATGCGCCCTCGACGACCCCGCTCTCCCGCAGGCTAAGGAGGAGATCATAAAAGAAACGGGGGGCCAGGTCATTGCCATCGCCGCCGACGTGAGCGACGCAGAACAGGCAAAGAAGTTTGTCCGCAGCGCTATCAAGCACTACGGGACGTTGGATGTCTTAGTCAACAACGCCGGAGGGCCGCCATCCAAAGAGTTCTTCGATATCGATGACAAGCTCTGGGAATATGGTTTCCACCTCAACCTGCTTTCCACTATTGTCATGACCCGCGAGGCGGTACCGGTGATGAAAGCCAAACGCTGGGGGCGCATCGTTAACATGACCTCCATTTCCGTCAAGCAGCCAATCGACGGCCTGATCCTGTCCAATACAATTCGTGCCGGCGTTATCGGTTTTGCCAAAAGTCTTTCGAACGAGTTGGCGCAGTTCAATATCACCGTGAACAACGTGTGTCCCGGCTATACCATGACGGAGCGGGTTCGCAATGTCTCCGAGGCAATAGCTGCAAGAGAGGGCACTACACCGGAAGCGATTGTCAAGAGATGGGAGTCTGAAATACCGATGGGGCGCCTGGGCAAGCCGGAAGAATTAGCCGGCCTCGTAGCATTCTTAGCCTCAGAGATCGCAGGCTATATCACCGGCGCCGCCATTCAGATCGACGGCGGCTGGTACAAGGGCGTCATGTAGGCGTCGGAGGGACACCTGTTACTTGAATTTATGGGGACTGATCTTCTTTTCCATGTTGTCGAGAAAAGTCGACCACGCGTGGGTTCTGAAGGCGGTAGCCAGCTTCTTGGGCTTTTTTGCCCCGCATGAAGGGCACTCCAGGACATCGTATCTTTCGTCGACCTTCATCAATTGCTCATACACGGTCTTGCATTTACAGCACTCGAATTCATAAATGGGCATTTGGAAATTCCTTAGAATCATCATTTTACCGGTGAAATATAAAAGAAAGACGGTTGTAAGTCAAGAGACAACAATATCTTCAACCCTGTTGATATACAGTCTTTTATGTGTTAGAAGTTCAATTCTTGATAATTACGGATTTTCCGGCCAGGATCTGAATCATGGATGCAAAATCTTCTTTCCTTCCCTTTGAGATTCCCGAGCTCAAGTCCCGGAACATGAGGATAGGCAAAGAAGGTCTCTTGCGCCGCTCCTTCCCCGTAGTTCCCGATGAGTTCTTTAGAGTCTATCAGAATGATGACTTGCATTTGGCGGTCGAATTCCAGCAGGAAAATACCCGCGCCAAAGTTTTCCTGTATACGAATATCGACTGCGCGGAGAATGAATGGCGGGAGCTTGAATTTAGGCAGGAAAAGGACAATATCTACAGCCTGTCTTACAAGGTAAGTTTCTGCGGCAGCTACAAATTTAAATTGAAATATTCCCTCGACGACGGCAAGACATGGTACTGGGACCGGGTTCCTTTCAGCCACGTGATCGTGGATCCGGAGGCTTTGAAAGATATAAGAATGTATACCATGATTATCCCCATCTCAGGCACCATCAGCGATTGGACTCTGCATCTGCCCCACATCGCAGGGCTTGGTTTTAATGCCGTTCATCTCCTGCCTATTACCAGCCTTGACATTTCTGAAAGCCCGTACTCGGCTCACGACCTATTTTCCATCGACAAGGCCTATAGCGGAGAAGAGAACGGATACGGGTTTGCCGACTTCGAAAAATTTGTTGAAAAAGCGAAAGAACTGGGAATCCGGCTTTGTTTTGACCTCGTCTTTAATCACATAGGGGTCAAAAGCAAAATGGTGCGGATGTGTCCGGAGTGGATAGTTCCTGACAAAAGCGAAAAAGACGGACTGAACCGCGCCGGCTGCTGGCATATGAACTCCTGGCTGAAATGGGGGGACCTTGTAAAAATATATTATGACCATCCCCATCCTGACATCCGCAGCGACATCTGGGACTATATGAAGAAATATGTCCTCTTCTGGTCCCATTTCGCGGAGCTTACGGGCGGCATGATCCGCCTCGACAACCTGCATTCAAGCCACGAAGGATTTGTTACCAGTCTCCTTGCAGACTTGCGCGGAGCCTACCCAAACCTCGTTATAATGGCCGAATACTTTACAGACTCCAATACTATCATGAAAAAAGCGGCTGAGGGGCAGATCAATCTTTTTCTTGCCAACCAGTGGGAATACCCTTATGCGTACAATCTGCGGAATTATCTCGATTACATCCATTACATCGGGCGGAAGGTGCGGTTTCATATACCTATCACCACGCATGATACAGGCGCTCCCGCACAGCTTTTTGGCAAGGCCGAGGCCGCCGTGCCGCGCTACGCGATTACGACCCTCATGGGTACGGGACAGACCGGGATAGTCCAGGGAGTTGAATATGGATATCCTGAAAAAATAGATTTTATCGGCAGGAAAGAAAAGTATACATTCAAGGACAATGCATATATCGCCGAGGGCATAAGAAATATTAACCGTGTGCTCACGGAGTCACCTGTGTTTCATCAGGACGGGAATCTGGAATTTATCGACAACGGTCACGGTGCGGTACTGGGCGCCTTGCGCCGCCTGGATAAAGAAACGGACAAAGGCTATTTGATTTTTGCAAATCTCGATATCCATAATGTCTATCGGTTACAGGTTGACCTGTCGCCATTTCTAAAGAATACAAAGCAGATTTGGATGGAGGACAGAATCAGCGGAGACCGGCATGAATCGCAGGTCAGTGATATCGAGGTTGATATTGAACCCTGCGGTATCAGGATATACAGGATCGGTAATTGACAGATCGAAAGATCAAAGAATCTTCCTGAAATTCAAATTTACGCCCGTCGAAGTCCTCTCTGATTCCCTGATTACAGAAAGGCAGGCAAACGTCCATCACGAAATGAACATCTGAAGAAGAAAGCGTTTAGCGCAGCGGGGCATTACCATGACAGAAGATAAAAGGACAAAGCAGCAGCTCATTGATGAATTGGGAAAATTGCATCAAAGAATTGCAGAACTTGAAAGGTCAGGCGCTGAGAGCAAAAAGACGGAAACAGCACTAAGGGAAAGTGAAGAAAAATACCGGACGCTGATTGAATCGACATTGGACTTTGTCTTTACAGTAAATCGTAAAGGCATGTTCACCTATGTTAACCCCAGGTTTGAAATAGTCACAGGGCGCACGTCTTCAGAACTCGTCGGCCGGCCATTTACAGATATACTGTCCCCTGAAGCCAAGAAAATAGCCGCTACGAAATTCAAGAAGGGAATCAGGGGTGAAGAAGTCGCCCCCTATGAAATGGACATTATCCATAAGAGCGGAAGCAGGATTCCCGTGGAATTCAATGTAGCCACATTGCGTGACGCAAACGAAGAGCCCATAGGCCGCTATGGAATCGGCCGCGATCTGACAGAGCGGAGACGAACGGAGTCGGCGCTCAGGGAAAGCGAGGAGAGGTTGCACAGCATCGTCCAGGGCTCCCCTATTTCCACCTTTGTTATCGATAAAGAACACAGGGTGGTCTACTGGAACAGTGCGCTCGAAGAATTAAGCCGGATAAGGGCCGCTGAAGTGATCGGCACCCACGGACAATGGAAGGCTTTTTACAACGACGAACGGCCCTGCATGGCGGATCTGCTGGTAGATGAGGATTTTGATAGCATTGATAAATTATACGCCGGGAGGTACAAAAAATCGAACCTCCTCAAAGAGGCTTATGAGGCTTCAGATTTCTTCCCACACTTAGGTAATGGGGGTAGATGGCTTCGCTTCACAGCAGCTACTATCCGGGGCACACAAGGCAATCTCATTGGCGCCGTGGAAACCCTCCAAGACATCACAGACCGGAAGCGGACGGAGAAGGCCCTGATAGAGAGCGAGGAAAAGTATCGTCTCGTGGTGGAAAACGCAGGGGAGGCAATTTGTATTGCCCGGGATGGCATGCTGAAATTTATCAACCGGGAGGCAGTGGAAATTATAGGTTATGCTGAAGAGATATTAACCTCGAGGCCTTTTATCGAGTTTATATACCCCGATGACCGTGAGGCAGTAATAGGGTTCTATGCGAAGAGGATGAAGGGTGAGAAAGATCCCCCCAGCTTTTCTTTCAGGGTTGTAGCTGAGGACGGAACTGCCAAATGGGTAGAGGCTCATGCAACTCCAATATCATGGAGAGATAAACCGGCGCTGCTGAATTTCATAAGCGACATTACTGAACGCAAACGTACTGACGAGAAGCTGCGGCAGTCCATTTCCCTCTTGACGGCAACATTAGAATCCACAGCCGACGGCATCCTTGTCGTTGATAAAGACGGCAAAGTATCAAGCGTCAATAATAAATTTCTTTCAATGTGGCGCATTCCCGCATCCGTTGCTGCTTCGGGAGATGACAATAAAATATTAACTTCTGTGCTGGATCAGCTGAAAGATCCTGAGGGCTTTATCGAAAAGGTGAAATTCCTGTATTCGCGGCCGGAAGCCCAGAGTTTTGATGTGCTGGAATTTAAAGACGGCCGGATATTTGAGCGATTATCGCAGCCGCAGAAGATGGGGGATGCAGTTGTTGGAAGGGTGTGGAGCTTCCGTGATGTAACGGAACGCGCGCGGATGGAAGAGAGGTTGAGGGAATCACAGATGAGGCTTTCGGAGATCATCGAGTTCCTGCCTGACGCCACTCTTGTCATTGATAAGGACGGCAAGGTGATGGCCTGGAATCGGGCAATAGAATCCATGACGGGAATCAGGGCCGAAAAGATGCTCGGCAAGGGGAATTATGAATACGCCCTGCCATTCTATGGGGACAGAAGGCCTATTATTATTGATCTTGCCCTCCATCCCAATCCGGAGATGGAAAAGCATTACACATCAATACAGAGGATGGGAGACATACTTTTTGGTGAATCATTTACGCCGAATTTGCCTCCCGGCAATGTCCATCTTTCTGCCACCGCCTCTGTCTTGAGGGATTCGAGGGGCGATATTATTGCCGCCATAGAATGTATACGTGACAACACGGAACGGAAGAAGATGGAGGAGCGCTTACATCGTTCAGAGAAAATGGAGGCCTTGGGGACCCTGGCGGGGGGTGTAGCTCATGATCTCAACAATGTCCTGGGGGTTCTCGTGGGATATTCTGAGCTGCTTCTCATGGAGATCCCGGAAGGTAATCCGTGGAGAAGGCACATTTCCAATATCCTGCTGTCCAGCCAAAGAGCGGCCGCTATAATTCAGGACCTCTTGACGTTGGCCAGAAGGGGTGTGGCTGTTTCCGAGGTTGTCAATCTCAATCGCGTGGTTACCGACTATTTGGAAACCCCGGAATTTGAAAAGCTGAAGGCGCATCATCCATCTGTGACCTTAAAGGCCGATTTTGAGAAAGGTTTATTGAACATCAAAGGGTCTCAGGTTCATCTGGGGAAAACCATCATGAATCTTGTGTCCAATGCGTCAGAGGCGATATCCGGTGAGGGAGAAGTCATAGTCCGGACGAACAACTGCTACATCGACCAACCCATACGCGGCTATGATGATGTAAGGGAAGGAGATTATGCAGTTCTGACTGTATCCGACAACGGCAGGGGTATCTCGGCTTCTGACATCAAGAAGATATTCGAGCCGTTCTATACGAAGAAAATAATGGGAAGAAGCGGGACGGGTTTGGGACTTGCGGTCGTCTGGGGAACAGTGAAGGATCATAACGGTTACATAGATGTGCAAAGCGAAGATGGCAAGGGGAGCACCTTCACGATCTACCTGCCTGCTACGAGGGAGGAGCTGACGGGAGATGAGCAGAGGACATCTCCCGAGAATTACATGGGCTATGGGGAAACGGTTCTCGTGGTGGATGATGTGAAGGAGCAGCGGGAGGTGGCAGGGAGCATGCTGACCCGGCTGGGCTACAAGGTAGATGCCGTTTCGAGCGGAGAGGAGGCGATTGAGTACCTCAAGGCCGGCAAGGCCGATCTCATGGTCCTGGATATGATCATGGATCCGGGTATAGACGGCTTGGAGACGTACCGGCGGGTACTCGACATCAACCCGAAGCAGAAGGCAATAATAGTGAGCGGCTTTTCGGAGACGGAGCGTGTAAAGAAGGCCCTTGAGCTCGGGGCGGGCGCCTATGTGAGAAAGCCGTACATACTTGAGAAGATTGGGATGGCGATCAGAAGAGAGCTGGCGTTGCACACGTAAAAAGAAGAACGCAAGAGAAGCATGCTGAAGATGCGTTATAAATACTTTAACATCCATGAAAGGAGTTAACATGAATTTTGAAAAGTTTTTTAGGGTAGCGGTTCTTGTTTTGTTCGTGCTCGGTATTTTCATTTACGGGATGGCCAACAGATACCAGTTCTTTCATATTACCAATAGTCTTACCGGGCTTGCCTGCGACCATTATACAGGGAAATGTGAATGGCTGTCCCCGGATGAGATGGGGATAGAAAAGGTAATGAAGTATTCGGACAAACAGCGGGAGACAATGGAAAAACGGGGAGTCCCGCAAGCTCCAGCGCCGGCGCAGAAGCCGTAGAGTCCGCGTGAGTAACGACAGCGGAAAATTTTCATAGTGAAGAAAAAATACTGGGACGAGCAACTGTCGTCAAAGGAGATGTTTCCATGAGGCGCTTCGTTGACCTGAGTATCAGTATCGAATCCGGCCTACCCTCTGATCCGCCGATGATGATTCCAAAGATCGACTACATAGATCACGGCATGGGCGCCGACCAGATGCTCGACTTCTTCCCCGGCGTCCGAAAGGACCAGCTCCCCGGCGGTGTGGGCTGGGCTCTGGAGTTCATCAATCTTACAACGCACAGCGGGACTCACCTGGACGCCCCCTATCATTACCACCCCACCATGGATCGGGGAAAGCCATCCATGACTATCGACGAGGTGCCTCTCGAATGGTGTTTCAGCAGCGGCGTCCTCCTCGACTTCCGGCGCAAAGGTGATGGCGAGAGGATCACCGCGGCGGATGTCAAGAAGGAGCTGGATCGGATCCGATACGAGATTAAGCCTCTCGACATCGTCCTCATCTGGACAGGCGCAGATGCGGCCTGGGGCAAGCCCGAGTATCTTACCCGGGGAGCCGGCATGGACCGCGAAAGCACCGTGTTTCTGGTTGAGAAAGGCGTGCGTGTCGTGGGGATCGATGCGTGGAGCTGGGATCGTCCTCTGCCCTATCTGGCCCGCGAATTCAAAGAGACGGGTAATCCCAAGGTTATCTGGGAGGCCCACTTCGCAGGCATCGACATGGGATATTGCCACATGGAGAAGATGACCAACTTCAGCGCCATAGGCCGATCCAACGGGTTCAGCGTCTGCTGCTTTCCCGTGAAGATAAAACGGGCCTCGGCGGGCTGGTGCCGTCCCGTCGCCATTATTGAGGATTAGGAAGATAATTGTCTTTCCGGGCCCAGCCGTAAATGCAGAGCGTAATGCGGGCGGCCTAAGCGCTGGACGTGATACGGATCACATCATTATAGCGGCTGCCGCATTATATAGGAGAGAACATGAAACCATCGATTGAGACAATATCCATTATCGGGGCGGGGGCGCTGGGAGCCGCATACGGCGGCCTCCTGTATGATATGGATGTGCGTGCAGTCTCGTTCGTTGCCGGAGGGAAGCGTTCCGAGCGGCTCCGCAAGGAAGGTCTGATTGTCAATGGCAAGCGCTACTTCATTACCGTCATCCCGCCGGAGGATCTGTTAACCCCTGCCGACCTCATCATCGTCGCCGTAAAATACCATCATCTCGATGACGCCTTACGGGACATGAAGAACAGGGTGGGGGCGGAAACCGCGATCATGTCTGTCATGAACGGCATAGAGAGCGAGGAGCGGATTGGAGCCGCCTACGGTATGGGAAAGGTTCTGTATGCGATTTCCGTAGGCATTGATGCGCTCAGGGAAGGGAACCGCGTGAATTACAACAACCAGGGGAAAATATTCTTCGGAGAAGCAAGAAATGTATCTCTTACAGACCGGGTCAAGCGTATTCAGGTCCTCTTCGACAAGGCGGGGATCCGCTATGAAACGCCTCCTGATATGATGCGCATCATGTGGTGGAAGTTCATGATTAACGTCGGAATCAATCAGGCATCAGCCGTTCTCCGCGCGCCTTTCCTCATATTTCAAACCTCTGAAGAAGCCAGAGACCTGATGGAATCGGCCATGCGGGAGGTCATTAAGCTCTCTGAGAAGGCCCAGGTAAATCTCACAGAAGAGGATATCAAGAGGTTTAATGAAATTCTTCTGGGCTTGAACCCAGGGGGTAAGACCTCCATGCTTCAGGATGTTGAGGCCGGCAGGAAAACAGAGGTCGAGATGTTAGCCGGTAAGGTTATCGCCCTGGGTAGACAGTACAATGTTCCCACGCCGGTGAATCAGAGACTATTTGACTTGATCAAAGAGATGGAAACGAAATTCTAAAACTAATCTGACTTGCTTGAGCAATGACTTGTTACATGAAGACGACTTTTTTTGATGTATGCGGATTGAGGCGAAGCAAATGAACGACGAAGACAAGACGAAACAAAACATTTCTTATAAATTGGAAGAAATACGCCTGCTGCTGAACGAAGCGGACAAATCTGCGCCGGAAATGAAACGTGCCTTGTCTGCGTCTCCTATGACGGAAACTGTATATAGACAGCTCCTGGAAGCCGCTCAGGCAATAGCTGAGATTGTTGAAACAAGAGATCCCTGCAAGGCGGAGCACCATCGGAGGGTGGCCGGTCTGGCCCATGCGATTGGAACAGAAATGAATCTTAAGAAGGATCAGAGTGACGGCATCCGGACAGCAGGCTTGGTTCACGATATCGGCAAGATATCAGTTTCCGCAGACATCCTCAATAAACCGACGAGACTGACGGAGTCAGAATTCGAACTGGTGAAAAGTCATGCGCAGTCCGGGTATGAAATGCTGAAGGACATTGCATTTCCGTGGCCCATTGCAAGGATGGTTCTTGAGCATCATGAGAGGATAAATGGCTCCGGATATCCAAATGGGAAGACTGGAGATCAACTTCTTATGGAGTCGCGGATACTGGCTGTCTCCGATGTGGTGAATGGCATTTCTTACCACCGGCCCTACAGGCCGGCCCTGGGAGTCGATGCAGCATTGTATGACATCAGAGGAAACAGGGGTATACTCTATGATCCTGAAGTTGTTGATACCTGCTTGCGGCTTATCAATGAGAAAAAATATAAAATGGAAGAAGATTAAAGATAACTTCACCAACTGAAATCATGATTGGATCGGGAATTAATAAAGACTGGAGAGCGGTCTAAGCTGCAGGCCCGAGATTGCAGCGAGCACTCATTATCCATTCATCTGATAATGCTTCTCATGGAAGAGTTTCATGCAGACATCCACTGCGTCAGCGTCGTAGAGGGTGCCTCTATTCTCGTAGATATCGGCCAAAGCTTCTTCCAAACCGAGGGACGGCCTGTATGGACGATGCGATGCCATGGCTTCCACCTTATCGGCAACGCTTACGATTCTTGCCTCGAGAAGAATCTCATCACCCTTCAGCCCCTGGGGATATCCGGAGCCGTTTAGCTTTTCATGATGTTGAAGTATGATTTCCGCGACCGGCCAGGGAAACTCGATATCCTTCAATATGTCGTAACCGGCCTGCGCGTGTGCCTTGATCAAACCGAATTCCATGTCGTTCAGTTTCGTGGGCTTGCTCAGAATTTCGGCCGGAATGGATATCTTGCCGATATCGTGGATGGCGCCCATCATGCGGATTCCGTCTATCCTGTCGCGTGAAAGGCCCATGTCCGTGGCAATGGTACGGGCAAGGTTCGATACACGCCTCTGGTGGCCGGCCGTATACGGGTCCCTCGCTTCCACGACCATGGCCATGGCCTGGATGGTCGCCCGTACCGTCTGACGCAGCCGCTGAAGATTCCATTTGCGTTCCTCTTCAGCTTTCCTGCTCACCGTAATATCTTCGAGAATGCCTTCGTAGTAAAGCGTCTGACCGTCTGTATCACGAACCGCTTGCATGTTGACGGAAACCCATATCTTGGCGCCGTCCTTCCGGTAATACTGGGTCTCAAATCCCTTCGTGGGACCGTAGTCTCTAATCATCTGCTTTAATACTTCATGCTCGTCCGGATTGACATAGAGTTGATGCGGGATATCGGTGATGGCGTTAAGGAGTTCTCGGGGAGAGCTGTAGCAGAGCATGGATGCCAGCGCCTGATTTGCGATAATGAACCGCCCTTCGGGGGTTGACCGGAAAATGCCTTCCTGGGCGTTTTCGAAAATGCCTCGATATTCAGCCTCGGCCTGGCGCAGGGATTCCTCGGTCAGCGTGTGCTCCGAAATGTCGCGAATCGACTCAATGGCGCCTATGATATCGCCTTGCTCATTATAGAGGGGGCTCGCCTTTTCCCAGACCTTAATATTTTCCTCATTCAGCGTTACCATCGCTTCAGCGAGAAGGGCGCAGCCCCGTCTCCTGACAAAGAGGTATTCTTCTTCGATTGCCGCATCTGCTTCAAATACGAGATCAATCAGTTGCGGTTTCCGTGTTCCGTAAAAGGGCAGTGAATATTCGTGATCCCCTTTCCCGAGCATAGCCTCCGCCCGGACGCCGGTCATCTCCTCCATGGAGCGGTTCCACGCAATGACTATCCCCTCGCGGTCTATGGCAAATGTTGGGTCAGGCATAAAAGCGATGATATCGGACGCCAGTCTCTCGGCCGTACGCAAGACCGCTTCCGTCTCCCTGCGAATATTCATCTCTTGCTGGAGTTCGAGGGTTTGCGCATCGAGTTGATCTTGCAGGAGGCGCAGATTCAGATGAGTCTTGACTTTGGCCAGGACCTCTGCCTGCCGGAACGGCCTGGTGATATAATCGACGGCCCCGGCATCGAAGCCCTTGATCTTGACTGATACTTCTTCAAGGAGGCCGATGAAAATGACGGGAATCATGCGGCTCTTCTTGTTGGATTTCAAACGACGGCAGACCTCGTGGCCCTCCATGTCCGGCAATTGCGTATCGAGCAGGATCAGATCGGGTGCTTCTCTTGCCACTGATGTCAGCGCCGCTTGTCCGCTTGCGGCATGACGAACCTGATAGCCGTGATTGACGAGAATATCCGTCAGAGGCTTCAGAATCTTCGCTCTGTCTTCAACAATCAGAATGCGGGGCGCAATTTCTGTCTTCAATCTTTCAGCCTGCGCCCGCTGTGCCTTGCCAGCTCCCAATTTCGATTCCGGCTTGTGTATTTTTTTTGACTTTTTCGACGATCGTTCTTTCGTCATATCTTTATCTCTCATATCTGAAAGATCCTTATGCCTCCATAATGAAGAAGAACATTCTATTTAGGAACAGCTTATACCATATTGTTGAACATTTCCAGAAATAATCTTGGGCCGGTATACTGACTCCCAACTAAATCTTCAGGTGCGCGGCCGCCATCTAACCGTTGACGACATACTTCCGGAAACTTTTTTCAAAAAAGGCCGCCTTGTCTTTAGGCATTTGATACTTTTTCAGGCCGAACTTGTAGTCGCCCGTAGGGAGCATGCCGATTTTTTCGCAATATTGTTCAGATCCGCCCAGTGCATAAAGGACAAATTCTCCTTCCAGCGATAGAGAAAGGCTCGTCTTGATAGTGAAATAGACGAGACCTGATCCTATGCGCCGCATTCTGCCGGCGGTGCCGTAATAATTCCACGGAGCCGTGGCAAAAAAATCCAGGTACAGCAGGCGTTGATGCCTGAAAGACAGCAAACCATCGAGGCGCGCGCCGGTGCAGGCTGCGTAGCATTTGTCAATGAGAACTGAGCTCAGCGACATATTGATTATTCTATCCCATTCAAAACAGCGGTAGTTAAAATCTTTATCCCTTTGCCGTATAATTTTGTCATCCACGTATGGCTCCCATGTGCTGCCGAAATCACGGACAGTATCCAAAGTCGCCGTCCTGATTTCAGTCTCGCAATCTATTTTTTCGACGCTGTCATAAGAGAGAAATTTCACGTCAAGGGAATCCCTTTCAATTACGCGCTGCCTGCGCCTGCGGGGCCGGATATAGCACTCATAAACGTTTAGCATAGGTCAGGCGATAAGAGAATAGACGTTTTGATATCTTTGACAACCCGCTCCTTGAGCGGATCGGGACTGCTGCCGTTCCCACGTAGCTTCCACAAACATCGGGATACTGTGCGCCTCTATGCGGGGAATGACTCATTGACACACGAGGCAATTCTTCTTATACTGTCCACAAATATAACGGCGAAAACAGGTGCAACATGAACGGGAAAAGCGAAGGCGTGCGCATGGGTATTAATCTCTTAAGCGCGGTTATTCTGCTGGTTGGTCTGGGTACGGCGATATTCGTATATCAGACAGCCGATATGGATGCGGGCGGCGCCCTCGGTTACCAGATAATAGGCGGCACTATTTATCCGATCATGCCGGAAAATACGAAGATATATAAACATGATCTGGAAGTATACGGCGGAAAGGCCGCCGTGCTTGCGGATGACTTCCGGCGCTGGTTTAACGGGTTATGGCATGGGAAAACACTCGCATTCACGATAGCTGTGCTTGCCATCTTTGCGTCCTTTGTCGGTTTTTTTACCGCCAGGCACCTGCCGTCACGCTCAATATCTGATGACGGCGCTGAAAACAATCGGAACGGAACGAGCTAACTATATGATCGCATCATTTCGGTGTCATATCGACCGAAGGGAGATATCTTTTTCTGTCCGTTAAATAGAAGTTTGTCATTCCCGCGCAGGCGGGAATCCAGTGCAGTGTCATTCCGAACGAATGTGAGGAATCTTGATTTTCTTCTCTTAGGTCCGAACAAATATTTCTCGCTACGCTCGAAATG
>PMBI01000030.1 GCA_003153775.1 Syntrophaceae bacterium
TGATCATAACGGGCAACTCTTCTTCCGAGGCGATGACCTCTCTTTCCTTTGAACTAACAGGCACGGTAATATAATCCGCTTCATAGATGGAAGCAAGTATATCATTGATGCCTTTCTTGATGGACTCGGGAGTGATGTTGTTTTCCTCGTTATAGCGTATCTGGATTATTCTGCGCCTTTTCGTTTCATTAAGACAAGCTTTGATCGATTCAGTAATTTTGTCGGCGTACATTATCACCTGTCCTGACAAATTTCTCGCCGCCCTTCCGCTCGTCTGCATCAGGGAACGCTCGGAGCGAAGAAACCCCTCCTTGTCGGCATCGAGAATGGCGACCAGGGATACCTCCGGTATATCAAGGCCCTCCCTGAGGAGATTAACCCCTACCAGGACATCAAATTCCCCGAGACGCAGGTCCCGGATGATGCTTACCCGCTCAAGGGTGTGAATGTCTGAATGAAGATACTTCACCTTGACGCCCAGGGTCTGGTAGTAGGCCGCGAGATTTTCCGCCATCCTCTTGGTAAGCGTGGTCACCAGGACACGCTCGCCTTTTCTCACCCTTTCACGGATCTCGGAAAGGAGATCATCCACCTGATGGCTCACGGGCTTCACAATTATTTCCGGATCCGCAAGCCCCGTGGGCCGTATGATTTGCTCAACAACCCTTCCTTTGGCCTTCGTGAGTTCATACAGAGCAGGCGTCGCCGATACATATATCCTCTGATTCCCAAAGCCCTCGTATTCTGCAAACATCAACGGCCGGTTATCGAGGGCGGAAGGAAGACGGAAACCGTAATTGACGAGGGTCTCCTTGCGGGCTCTATCACCCCGGTACATGCCGATAAGCTGCGGGATGGTGGCATGGCTCTCATCGATGACGACAAGGGCATTTTCCGGCAGATACTCCATCAGGGTGGGAGGCGGCTCTCCCTGCCTTCTCCCCGTGAGATGACGGGAATAATTCTCGATGCCCTGGCAGTAGCCCATCTCCTCCATCATCTCGATATCAAACTTTGTCCGCTGTTCGAGCCTCTGCGCCTCAAGGAGTTTATTCTGCGTGCGGAGTTCCCCAAGCCTCTCCTCGAGTTCCTGCCTGATTGCGGTTATGGCCCTTTTCATATTGTCCCTCGTTGTCACGTAGTGACTGCCGGGATAGACGGACATCTTCTGCACGGGATTTAATTTTCTTCCCCGGAGGGGATCAACAAGGGAAATGGACTCGATGACATCTCCAAAGAACTCAACCCGGATCGCCTTTTCTTCTTCATACGCCGGAAATATCTCGACCACATCGCCGCGCACCCGGAATGTTCCGCGATGAAAATCGATGTCATTGCGCTCATACTGAATCTCAACCAGTCTTCTTAACATCTCATCCCGAGGAAACTCCATCCCCTGTTCCAGGGCGAGTAGCATGCCATGGTAGGCCTCCGGAGAGCCAAGACCGTAAATGCAGGAAACGCTGGCAACAATGATGACGTCGCTCCGTTCCAAGAGGGAATGGGTCGCAGAATGTCGCAGCTTGTCGATTTCCTCGTTGATTGAAGAATCCTTTTCGATATACGTGTCCGTGCTCGGTATATAGGCTTCCGGCTGATAATAATCGTAGTAGCTCACAAAGTATTCCACGGCATTATCAGGAAACAAGGTCTTGAATTCACCGTAGAGCTGGGCAGCCAGCGTCTTATTGTGTACAATCACCAGGGCAGGCCTCTGAATCGCATAAATGACATTGGCGATGGTAAATGTTTTGCCCGAACCTGTAACACCTAGGAGCACCTGATGTTGAGCTCCTTTCTCAATACCATCGACAAGCTTCGGGATGGCCTTTATCTGGTCACCCTTCGGCTCATATTCGGTAACCATCCGGAACTGATCCACCCAAACACCTCTTTCTCGAATCATTTCTGCAAAAAATTGCGTGCCATAATAGGCAGACTTTATCCATTCCTGCAACACAGAAATGGCCGCTTTCATGCATGCCTATCCCCGGCATATCCATACGATCTGAGATGCGGGAAAGGCAGGCATTAAGTAAAGTCGCAAAAATGATGACACATGTACTGCAAGCATTACCGGCAGTATTCTTAAACTTGGGTGAAGACGAATATGCGAAGGTGATAATGCCACTCAGATATGAAAGAATACCCTCGAACAAACCGCCGCTGCTCGGAAGGTCGCTATCTTCTTACGAGCATCGCGTACGCCGATGGATTGACTCTATGCGGCAATTTTTTGCCATCCCCTCATCAAAAGATGGACTTTCTTTTCCATGTCTTATGGGTATCAGGTGATATGTATACGAAATTATTTGCAATTATTTTGCCATATTGGTGGCATGTTTCCTGCTTGCCTTTCTGATAAGCACAGGTCATGGGCATTCGTGATGCACGCATGGCAAAATAATTTGATTCTTAGGAAACGACGGGGGCGTATTTGACCATGGAATTTGAGAGGTACGATATCGAAGTTCCCGCCAGAATTGAGTTTATATCAGATAATGAGGCGCGGAGTTTTTTCCTTAGGACTGCAAGTATTTCCGCAAGAGAAGTAATTTTCCATACGGATGAACCTCTTCCGCAGAATTTGCAGGTAAATCTGGATATCATTCTCAATTTTACAAGACCGGGAAAATCGGGCAGAACAATTCTCATAAATGTTACGGGAACCGTTGCAAAATCCGATCCGTCCGGCATGACTATCAATTTAAATGAAGATTACCATATAACAAAGTTCTGTGCGCCGGCCGCATTTGAAAGCATCCCATTGGTCGCCGAAAGGATGTATTGATTTACGAGCACGTGAGACAGCATTGGATGACATTGAGATGGCGGCTGGTCCCGAAGAAATAAACGGAAGTATAAGCGGAAACATACACTCTCACTTCAAGTCTGTTGTTATATTGCCTTTGAGCTTCAATATCATCGGCATGAATATTCAGGTGGCGCGATGGGAAATAGGATTCTTGTTGTTGACGACAATCACGATATTGTTAATATTGTGGAATCTTGGCTCAAGGCAAATGATTATGAGGTATATACGGCATATTCCGGAGAGGAAGGGCTGGAAAAATCTAAATCATTGAAACCTGACGCTGTCATACTGGATATAGTGATGCCCGATATAGACGGGTCGAGTGTAGCAGCAGAAATGAAAGAAGACCCGGGCACCGATCAGATCCCCATCATCTTCCTTACGGGCGCCGTTAAGTCAAGTGAACTCCCCAAGAATAATATCGCCGGCGGTCAATATTTTCTCGCCAAGCCCTTCAAGGGCGTTGATCTGCTCAAGATGCTGCGTCTGGTAATCTTCGGCAGCATGAAATACTGAAATAACTTCACGTAACCAAAATGGCACTGGGCTTTTCCCCTTTACACGCGGTTTAAACGACGAGCCAATCCGCACCGGTTGTAACGCTTCAGAAATTTCCCCTTGTCGCACCCAACTCTTCGCAAACATTGATTCAATACTGCATGGTCTTGACATCAGGGGCAAACGACATCGCCTAACACACAGGAGGTTCATCCTTCGCAGGCTCTTTCCCGGCGATATCTTTCTTCGAGGCAGGAAGGTAGATATGAAAAGTTGTTCCAACACCTATTTCAGATTCAACTGTTATCAGACCATTGTGGTTCTTGATGATGGAATAAGATATGGCAAGCCCGAGTCCCGTGCCTTTTTGGGACCCCATTTCCTTTGTCGTAAAGAAGGGATCAAATATTCTTGAGATATTCTCCCCGGGTATCCCGGTGCCGCAATCGGACAGCGTTACCTTTGCGTATTTCCCCTCTTTTAATGGAAGCTCGTTCGTTACGTCCATGTCAACATTTTCCACGGTAATCGTGAGAGTGCCACCGTCAGGCATTGCTTCCGTGGCATTGCTTACCATGCTGTGAATCACCTGTCTTATCTGCCCCTCATCGACATCAACAGGGGTTAAGTCAGCGTCTATGTAAAGCTTGGCATACACATTGGAACCGCCGAGAAAGAAGAGCACCGTATTCTTTATAAACTCTCCTATGTACATCGTCCTTTTTACCGGCGCCCCTCCCTGAGCAAAGGTGATCAATTGCTTAGTTATATCGCTCGCACGCATTGATACCTTCTCCGCAGTGTCCAAGAACTTGTGAATCTTATCACCGGGGTCAGAGTGCATCTTAGCAAGAGAGATGCTGCCCAAAATAGCCTGCAGGAGGTTGTTGAAATCGTGAGCTATGCCGCCTGCAAGAGTGCCCACGGATTCGAGTTTCTTTGCTTTGAGAAGTTCCTCTTCCATTTTTTTGCGCTCGGTAATATTCTCTATCAAACCATCATACCGTAGCAATTGACCGTTTTCGCTACGATAAGGAACCATCGTGTTGCGCACCCAGACAACCACGCCGTCATGGCGCAACAAACGGTGCTCAATGGGTAAAACATCATCACCAGCCATAATCCTGCCAACCGCATTTTCCACGAGTGTACGATCCTCGGGGTGTATCATAGAATACCAGAGATTCGGGTCATTTTCATAATTTTGCTGATCATAGCCGGTGACAGCCATGCAACCTGCGCTATGCCTTGTATTGACAGCCCGCCCTTCTTGCACTTCAACGGAATAAGTATAAGGGGTGACGGCATCTACCATCCGGCGGTAGCGAATTTCACTTTCAGATAATATCTCATCCGCAAGTTTGTGTTCAACTTCCAATCTTTCAAATTCTGCGACCCGCTGACTCAAGTCAAACAATTCTTTTAGAAGCTGATATTTTGTTTTGTTCTCTTTTTTCATCCCCCACTCTCCGCCTGCATTATATGAACATTAAAGAGAAATATCAATAGGTATCAATTCCGCACATCCAATTTAACCTTGACAAACAAATCCGGGTATGGTTAATGATATTTCTTAATATTTTTCAGCGGGGTCGAGTGAATGAAAAAAAATCTGACAAATTTCAGCAACACGAAAAGGAAGAGAACCCACGGCTTTCTAGTTAGAATGTCTACGCGGGGAGGGAGATTGGTCCTGAGCCGCCGACGGGCTAAGGGCAGAAAGAGGTTGGCCGTTTAACACCCTAAGAAGCGGTCTATGGAAAAACAATCCTTTGGCAAGTGCGTAAGAATAAGCAAGAGAAGAGATTATTTGACCGTCTATGAGCAGGGAGTGCGCAGCCATTCGGAACATTTTACCATCGTCGTGTGCAAGAGTGAGACGGGCATTAGCAGACTGGGAATAACGGTCACTAAAAAGGTGGGGAGCGCCGTAGAGAGAAACAGGATTAGACGTCTCGTAAGAGAGTTCTTCAGATTGAACAGATCAAGACTTTCTGCTCCGCAAGACATCGTGATAATTGCAAAAAGAAACATAACAAGATTAGCATATCAAGATGTATGCACAGAGTTAGAAAGCCGCTTAATCAAGAAATCAGATGCATGAGATAACGTTTGCGCAAATTCTGGGAAAAATTATTATTGTATTTGTCCGATTATATCAGATGTGCATCTCTCCTCTTTTTACCCCATGTTGCCGTTTTTACCCATCTTGTTCCGAGTATGCCATAGACGCAATCCGGAGATATGGCCCAGTCAGAGGACCGTGCATTGCCCTGCTGCGGCTGTTTCGGTGTCATCCTCTTCACCCCGGCGGTTACGATCCAGTAAAATAAACCAGAACTAAGGTACGGAGGTATTTAATGGACAAGAAGGCCTTTCTTGCCATAATCCTGTCAGTGGCCGTCATACTTGTCTGGCAGGCATTTTTTGTGAAAAAGCCGCCCCAGCAACAGCCGGAACCAACCCGGCAGGAGACGGCAGTTAAAGAAAAGCCCGCCGGTAAGGTGGCAGCCCCGGAACAGGCGGCGCCGGTTAAAGGCGGAGCCATTCTTTCAAAGCCGGTCATGGGAACCGAAAAGGATATCCCTGTGGAGACTTCTCTTTATAGGGCCGTTTTCTCCACTAAAGGCGGCAGCCTGAAATCTTACAAACTGAAGAACTACCGCAGCTCTCTTGACAGAGATTCGGAACCTATTGAACTCGTCCACATCATGGACGGCATGCCGAAACCACTCACGATGACTTTTCCCGAATCAAGTGTCGCTGTACACCCTGAAAGTGTGTTCACCTCGGATACGCTATCGATCGATATGAAACAAAGTCCTGAGAGCCGCACACTCACCTTCAAGCAGACATTCGCCAACGATATGACAGAAGAAAAGATATTCACCTTTTATCCTGATAAATATGCCTTTGATTTAGAAGTGAGAATACATAACGTATCAAGAGCAGCCCTCAGTGAAAGTGCGCTTCTTTCCTGGAATCAGTATGTAGACCCGAAATCAGAATCAGACAGTTACGGGCATGACGGACCCATTTCTTACATTGCCAAAGACGTAGAGCGTTACGAAGTCAAGAAAATTGAATCAGGAAAATCAGCAGGCCCTGACATTACCTGGGCGGGGTACGAAAGCAAATATTTTCTTGCCGCCGTGGTGCCCCAAAACCCGACGCTGACCAGTCTTTCTCTTTCCGTGGATCCCCGGAACATGGTTTCTGTGAACCTGAAAGGCACGCCCACCATTATCCCTCCCGGACAGGTCGCATCGTTTGGCTACTCGTTATACCTCGGACCCAAGGAGAATGACATTCTCAAAGCTCAGGGAGTCGGCCTCGAGAATGCTATAGATTTCGGTTCATGGATGAAATGGCTCGCCATGCCGCTCTTGATCTCAATCAAATTTCTCAACAACTATGTCCACAACTACGGCATCGCCATTATCATCCTGACCATCCTGATAAAGATTATCTTCTGGCCGCTGGGCAACAAGAGCTACAAGTCCATGAAGGAGATGCAGAAACTGCAACCGAAGATAGCCGAACTCCGCGAGAAGTACAAGAGTGACAAGGCAAAACTGAGTCAGGAAACAATGGCCTTGTACAAGACGCACAAGGTAAACCCCTTGGGGGGATGTCTGCCCATGGTCATTCAGATACCCGTCTTCTTTGGGCTCTACAAGGCTCTCATGTATTCCATTGAACTCCGCCACGCCCCTTTTTACTGGTGGATACAGGATCTGTCGGCAAAGGACCCCTACTACATTACGCCGATTATCATGGGTGCTACCATGCTAATCCAGCAAAAAATGACCCCTTCCATGGGAGATCCCATGCAACAAAAAATCATGATGTTCATGCCCGTGGTTTTCACATTTCTATTTGTAAATTTTCCATCGGGTCTGGTTATTTACTGGCTCTTTCAAAACATACTGAGTATCGGGCAGCAATACTACATTAATAAGAGCAGATAGTGAATTGAGGTAGTTACTATGAATTCTACAGAGATCGAAGGGAAGACAATAGACGAGGCTATTGAGAAAGCCTGCAGCGAATTCAACGTACCGAGAGAAAAACTTAACATTGAGATCATTTCAGACGGCGCGACGGGATTCCTCGGCCTCGGCTCTAAAAAGGCAAAAATTAGGGCAAGTATCATGTCCATTGATATGGCCATGGATGCGCCGGTTGCACAATCGGGAAAAGGTGCTCAAAGAAAATCATCTGTTGTCTCAGATTCAACAGAACCGGCGGCGCCGGAAGACTCCGCAGAGAGCCCCGCAATGAGGGCAAAAAGCATCCTGCAAGGCATCTTGCAGAGAATGAGCCTCGATTGCCCATTAACTGTTGAAGAAACTGATGATACGATTCTGCTGAATATCAAGGGTGACGGCAGTGGCTTGCTTATAGGCAAGAGAGGGCAGAACTTAGATGCCATACAGTACATTGTGAACAAGTCAGTAAGTAAGAATACAAATAACCGCAAGATGATTGTTGTGGATACGGAATCCTACAGAAAGAAAAGGGAAGAGTCACTCATTGCCCTGGCAGAAAGGCTGGCAGAAAAAGTAAGAAAATCAAAGAAGGCGCTGACTGTCGGACATATGAACGCCCATGACCGTCGCGTCATTCATCTTGCCCTGCAAAACGACGAGTCATTGACGACAAAAAGCCGAGGCGAAGGGGAATTTAGAAAAATCGTGATCATGCCGGCCAAGAAGAGTTAGATCCGGCGGTGTGCGTGTGCCCGAAACCGTAATTCCGCTTATCCACTCTTTCGCGTCCTCAGGGCAAGCTAAGGCTGTGCACCTTTGTATATCTCGCACTTTGGGCGAGTGTTAACCGGAACTTGTCTGAGGACGCGTCTTGTGCCTTTCGCCTTTGTCACCGCTCCTTTCTTCACTTAGTATTTAGCCTTCGAGAGGTTATTAGACTTGGAAGACACGATAGCGGCCATAGCCACTCCGCCGGGTACGGGAGCGATCGGCATCATACGAGTGAGCGGTCCCAAATCCGGAGATATTGCCTCCCTCATTTTTAGGCCGTCAAGCAAGACTGGCGGCCTCCATAGCCATCGACTATATCACGGAGACATTATTTCACCTGACACGGGCAGAGTCATCGACGAAGTTCTCATTTCTTTCATGATGAAACCTCACTCTTATACGGGAGAGGACATTCTCGAAATCAACTGCCATGGCAGCGCTTTTATTCTTCAGTCCGTGCTTTCAGAGGTCATCAAAGCAGGTGCGCGTCTTGCAAAACGTGGTGAATTTACCGAACGCGCCTTTCTCAACGACCGAATCGATCTTTCGCAGGCGGAGGCGGTTGCGGAAACGATCATGGCACAAACTGACAGGGCGCTTGACCTCGCCGTCTCCCGCCTCAAAGGTGACCTGGCCGGCAGAATCGAAACACTCCGCAACGCAATCATTGATATCCTCGCCATCCTCGAAACATCCATCGATTTCTCGGACGACGATGTCGCGCTCGGTAGTCTTCCGACTGCCGCCGAAGATATCACAGTCATCGTCGATGAACTCAGCCGACTTGCCCTGACATACGGAGAGGGGAAAATATACAGGGATGGCGTCAATGCCGTTATTGCGGGAAGGCCGAACGTGGGGAAGTCGAGTCTGTTAAACAGGCTTCTTGGTGAAAAAAGGGCAATTGTGACAGCCATGCCGGGAACAACGAGGGATTTCATTGAGGAGACCATCTCCATCAAAGGGGTGCCTGTGAAACTCACTGATACGGCAGGCCTGAGAGAACCGCAGAACATCGCCGAAAAAGAAGGCGTCGATCTGGTATGGGAAAAACTCTCACAGGCGGATGTGGTGATAGTAGTTATCGACGGCAGCGAACGGTTAACAAGAGAGGACATCGATGTCATCGAGTGGTGCAAGACAAAGAAATTCTTCCTGGTCATCAACAAGGCCGATCTTCCTCATGTCCTCGATGGAAATGAGTTGGCAGGCCTGTATCCCGATATCATGCCGCCCATCTGGATTTCAGCAAAACACGGCGACGGCATACCGGCACTGAAAGATGCCATCCACAGTCTCGTTCTAAATGGTTCAGAATGTGGCCACACCCTCACCGTTGTATCCAACATCCGCCAGAAGATGGCCATCGAAAAAACGAGGGACCTCCTGTCAAAAGCCGGGGACGGCATCCGCCAGGGACTTTCTCCTGAATTCTCCGCCCTTGATATCCGCCAAGCACTTGAAAGCCTTGGCGAAGTAGCAGGCGAAACCGTTACTGAAGAGATACTGGAAAGAATATTCTCGACCTTCTGCATAGGCAAGTGAGAAAGAGAAAAAGACGGCCCTCTTGCGACATGCAAGAATATAATGTACTTTACAAACCCTGCCCTTTTCAGTATAGTCCTTGGCGTTTCTTATGATCCTAAGATCGGAGGAAAGGGCAAAATGCACAGAATAAGTATCGTTATTGCTTTACTGTTACTGAGCTTCGTCTCCGCGTCAGCGGGCCTTTGTCAGGAAAAGTGCGTGAATACCCAGGGAGAAGCAGCTATCATCAATAATGATCTCCCTTCGGCAAAAACGGAGGCCATTGCCAGAGCCAAGTGGGCGGCCATCGAGCAGACAGTCGGAACGCAAATCAAGGCACAGAGCTTTGTGCAAAATTTCACACTCGTCGAAGACGTGATAAAGACGCAGGTTGGGGGCGTCATCAAGAGTTACAAAGTCCTTGACCAGGCCACTAAGGAGGACATAGTCACCGTAAAAATATCGGCCTGCGTTGAACCTGCCAAGGCGAGGGAAGCCGTTTCCTCTCTTGCCCTGAACAACTCACTCGCCGTCTTTATCCCCGCACGGAAACCGGGCAAACACGGAGATGAATTCGAGGAAACAAATATCCTTTCAGAGACCCTTATCGGGAAACTCACCGATCAAAACTACAAGGTCGTCGATGTGGCTCCGACGCAGGCTGTCGATGCACGCGAAATTGAAAAGGCGGTGCAAAGCGGGAGCACCATGGCAGTGAGGAGCATGATGTACAAGTTCCTCTCCAACATCATCATCATCGGCAAAGTGGACTATACCATATCGACAAAGAAGGGCGAGGACATTGGATATGGGCTCTCCATGCCATTCAACAATGTTACTGTAAGACTGACCTATCGCATCGTAGCCAAGAACAACAAGACAGGCAATATGGAGATTCTTACTGCAGATACGGCACAGGGCAAAGGGCTCGCCAATAATGTTGAGGATGCCGCCGCCGAAGGCCTTAAAGACCTCGCAGAAAAATTGACCCCCAAGATACTTGATAAAGTTGCATCCTACGTCCAGGGCAATGTCAAAAAGATAAATGTAAAGGTCAAGGGGGTAACCGACCTTGATACGAACATGGAAATCAAGAATACTCTGCAGAATATTGTTTGGGTAACAGGGGTGGAGGATAAACAGATGGGGGAATTTATAGTGAGCTACCCTGAAAACTCGATCTACCTGGCCAACAGCATAAAACAGAAAGGTAATTTTAATGTCATAAATTTTTCACCCTATTCCCTGCAATTGGACTACCAGAAATAAGGAGGAGAGCTTTATGTTTAAGAAATTCGCACTGCTTTTTCTTGCAACATTCTTTTTGGCTGCCTGCGCAACTGTGCCAAAGATCGATCCCATGGCATATCCTATAGACAAAGGGCCGAAAGAGTCGCCGCCTAAAGTATGCAAATCAGCGTATGACGCCATGCTCCCGAAAGTCGCTGTCGTCAATTTCACCAACAACTCGACCTTTGATTACGCCAATGTGGTACAGGCGCATGTTCAGGGAGCGAGTCAGCGAACTGCCGTAGGGGGCGCCGCCGTCGGTGTTGTTCCCGGAGCTGCGGGCGTTGTCTGGGGTACCAAGGAAAAGCGACAGTTTCAGAGAGACTCTGAAGTGACGCAGAGACAGATAAATGCAAAGCTCTCGGAGAGTGTTGAAGACGGCTTCACGGACGAACTGGTCAACATGGGAGGGGCGAAGGTTTTTACAAGAAAGGAAATGGACAAAATCATTTCGGAACAAAAGTTCCAGCGTTCGGGACTCGTGGATGAATCGACGTTGGTAAGACTCGGAAAATTTGCCGGCGTAAAATATATCATCACAGGTTCCGTCAATAACGTTGATCTCTCCTACAAGACCTTTGAGTCTGCCAGGCAGGGTCTGGGCAAAGGAGGCAGCGGCAACTGGGGCGTTGACCTCTTAGGTTCGCTAACGGCAGCCGGTCTGGAATCTCAGGAAGGCTGGAACATCGGCACGGAGTTGACCATGAGAATTCTGGATGTGGAAACGGGGGAGGTTCTCTTTTCCGATAAGGTACATGGGAAGCACATCATCGGCAAAATCCCCTACCCTAACTATGATGCCATCGTCGGCGGCATCAAGAAGGCCGCGTCTAAAGGATTGGAAGATGCGAGACCAAAACTTTCCAAATGGTTTACCGTCAAAGGTTACATAAGACAATTGCGCACACGCCAGGACGAGAAGGAAAGATATGCAAATTTGAACATTGGCGAAAAAGTCGGGATCAAGCCGGGTACGAAGATGATTGCTTATACGTTCGAAGAAATGGAGGACGAAGATCCCGTGAGTGGAACCAAGAAGATAACCTGCAACATCGTGAAACTGCCTGTTGAGCTGACCGTAACAGACCAGGTCCAGGCAGAAAGCGCGTGGGCCACAGTAGAAGGTAAACCGCAAGACTTAAAAAGGGTAAAGGTCGGGCAATTGGTAGAGAGACAACCCCTGGGCGGACAGGGCTTCATGAAGAAGATGGGATACTGAAATAGTCCTCGCGGAATAATCGGCCGTTAAATGAGATACCAGAGGCAGGGATGGCATTTCAACCATACCTGCCTTATTTTTTTTACTTCCCTTCCATGCCCTCGATGAAGGCCATTACGTTCTGTCCCAGAACGGAGTGATTATACCCGCCTTCGAGGATGGCAAAACAGCCTCCACCGTTTTTCTTGCCGGCCTCCCTGACCATTTTTCCAATAGCAGTGTAATCGGATGTGGAAAGCAGCCCGCCCCAATCCTGTTCATGATTGTCAAAACCGGCAGATACCCCTATGATATCTACCTTCTCCTCAGAGAGGCGGGTTTTCACACTTTTCAGATATTCATCCGGGTTGGATGCCGTAGGATTGCAGATGGACACATAACCGGTTCCTTCCAGGATATTCACTGTTCCATCGCCGAAATGAAGATCGATATCCAGCACGAAGGCTTTCTTGATCCGTTTTTCCCGTTTTAGCTTTTCAAGGGCAATCGCCATATTGTTGAAATAGCAGAATCCCCAGGCACTATTAGCGGAGGCGTGGTGCCCGGGCGGCCTGATCACGGCAAAACATGGCTCAGAGAGGCCAATCTCGGCGGCCTGAATGGCGCCTCCGGCCGCCAGCGCAGCAATATCATAGACGCCCTCTCTCGCCACCCTCTCCATGTGGGACGGTGTATGACAAGCGGCAATGTCTTCTTTCCGGGCAGGAACCGCATCGACAAAAGTCCATTTGTCACGGATTGCTTTGACGACTGCCTCGATGCGGCCCGGCGCAGCGGCAGGATCAGAACAGTATGTTTGATTAAAATCTTTGTGATAAATGACCTTCATGACTACACCTCCTTGCGAAAGTGACTCTTGAGAAAATCCAGAATTCTCAGGGTATTTTTTGAGACGTGCATATGTCTGAGCTCTGCAGGCGCAACCCACCTCGCTTCGAGAGCATCGTCTGCGCCCTTCGCCTCACCGCATACGTAATCAGCGATCATGTCCACAATCACATAGTGAAAGCGAATCCGCCCTTCACTATCCTCTTCGAAAAAATCAAAAGAGTAGACAGGCGCTCCTGCCTTGATTGTAACGCCGGTTTCTTCCAGAATCTCCCTTTCCGCGCCTTCCTGCAGGGTTTCGCCTAAGTTTAGAGAGCCTCCGGG
>PMBI01000047.1 GCA_003153775.1 Syntrophaceae bacterium
GCCGGGTTGGCCGATATGCCGGAGCAGGCATCTGATCCGCCGCACTCGGTTCCGAGGATGAGCTCGGCAACGTCGCATGGCGTGCGTTCTATGGAAGAGGCGTCGGTGAACATGTCGCGTGCGGCGCTCGCCCCCGCTGCTATCGCCTTGAGAGACCCGCCCTCATCCTGGATGATCACGAGATGGACAGGTTTGTCCGGGCACGTCTCTTTTATTTCCGCAGCCATATCCTGCGCTCGTAACGTCTCGCAACCAAGACCGACTACCACGACGCCGTAAACATTGGGATGTGTCCCGTGGGCCACGAGAACCCGTCTCGTTAACGCGGCATCTGCGCCCAATTGCGTACATCCGTGCTGGTGCTCGACCCAGGTGGTGCCTGTTACAAGCTGGGATATTCCCCTGGCCACACGGTTTGCACAAACTACGGATGGAATGATGATGACATGATTCCTGATCCCTACGGTTCCGCCGGTGCGGCGGTAGCCTATAAATTTCATCTTCTGTCTCTCTTATCTTGGGAAGCTGAAGCTATTATAATCAATTTGGAAAAAAATTCATCAGATAAAAAACAAATTGACGAAGTTTGCCGGTTGTCGTAAATGTAAAAGACATTTCTGCGTCAATCATTTTCCGTCAATGTTCCCCGAAGGGTTTATGCCTATGAACAATGATCTCAGTCAGAGGATAGCCGCGAACATCTTTCATGCGGTATTGAAGGCGATTGATCCCTATGGGCTCATCAAAGACCGTATCGAAGAGATCCGCTCCATCTATCGGCAGGGAAACTACGGAAAACTTTACCTCATCAGTTTCGGCAAGGCGGCGTACCCGATGACGAAGGCCGTATCCGATTTCGCGGATGATCTTCTGACGAAAGGCATCATGATCACCAAGTATGGCCATGTACAGAAGGGAGGAGTTTCCCGTAAGATCGAGGTATTCGAGGCGGCCCATCCCGTTCCGGATATTCAGGGTGTCCTGGCGACGGAAGGGGTTATCGACCTTCTCGAAGAAGCGGGGAATGCGACACTCGTCGTTTGTCTGATCTCCGGCGGCGGCTCCGCCTTGCTGGTTGCTCCGCACAAGGATATTTCCTTGGCGGAAAAGCAAGAGATCACGCAGTTGCTGCTTAAGGCCNNAGACTCGCCGAAATTGCCTATCCGGCCGGAGTTCTTTCCTTGATTCTCTCGGATGTCATAGGCGACCCGCTGGATGTGATCGCCTCCGGCCCGACATCGCCCGATCAGACGACCTTCTCGGATGCGCTGAAGGTCGTCAAACGCTACGACCTGGAAGACAAGATTCCTGAAAAGGCCCGCCTCATCTTGCTCCGTGGCGCCGCAGGGGAAATCGCGGAGACGCCGAAAGAAGGGAATCCTGTTTTTACGCGGGTGCAAAACGTCATAGTGGGAAGCAACAAAAAAGCAATTGAAACGGCCAAAAGTGAAGCGGGAGGCAAGGGGTATAGGACAGCAGTCATCTCCGCGGACCTGCAGGGTGAAGCGAGAGATGCAGCCGCCTGGCTTGCACAGAAGGCAATCGAAGCACGCCGGGGATTGACCGCACGGTCTCAGGGAAAGATCTGTCTCATCTCCGGCGGGGAGACAACCGTGACTGTTCGGGGGAACGGCCTGGGAGGAAGAAATACGGAACTGGCCCTCGTCTTCGCAGAAAGAATTAAGGGCATGCAGGGAATAACCCTTCTATCTGCGGGAACGGACGGCACCGACGGCCCGACCGATGCTGCGGGAGCTATTGTCGACGGCAGTACCATTGGGAGAGCGGAAGCTGCCGGAATCAACTCAAGTGATTATTTGAAGAATAATGACTCATATAATTTCTTCAAGGCCGCAGGAGGCCTCTTTATCACAGGGCCCACGGGCACCAATGTGATGGACCTGCAAATCATCTTGCTCGACTGAATCTTTTATGTTAGAAAAACGAGGCTTGTGTCATACGATATATATTTTTGTATGTCTAACATCTTGATATTTATGCGCCTTGTCTTCAAGGTGCAACGATGCGGAAAATGTTTCGGCATCGTNNAGTTGGATTACAATCTGCTTGTCCATGTCTCTGCTTCTGATGTTTTCAGGACCGGTTCTGGCGCAGGGCGTCATCAAGATCGGCGGCGTCTATCCCCTGAGCGGGAATATTGCCTCGACGGGGCTTGATTGTAAGAGAGGCGTTGATCTCGCCGTAGATATCATCAACGGCAAATACGGCAAAGACCTCGACCTGCCGATGGCGAAAACGGGCGGCCTTCCCAATCTCGGAGGAGCCACGCTGGAAGTCGTCTACGCCGATACCAAAGGTGAACCGAAAAACGGCATGTCGGAGACCGAAAGATTGATCACCCAGGAGAAGGTCGTCGCCATTATCGGCGCCTATCAGAGCTCGGTTACCAAGACCGCGAGCCAGGCTACGGAAAGGCTCAAAGTGCCTTACGTCTGCTCTGATTCTTCATCACCCACGCTGACGGAAAGAAACTTCAAATACTTCTTCAGGGTCAGTCCCCATGATGCAATCTTTGCGAGGGACTGGTTCCAGTTCCTGAAAGACGTGGAGAAAAAAACGGGCAAGAAAATTGCCACCGTCGCCATCCTCTATGAAAATACGGAGTTCGGTTCCAATGTCGGCAAGTATGCGAGGAAATACGCAGAGGAATTTGGCTATAAGGTCGTAGCGGACATCTCCTATGCTGCGAACGCCACCGATGTGACAAGCGAGGTGGGTAATCTGATTAAAAGCAAACCCGATGTATTGATGCACGCCTCCTACATCACTGATGCCATACTCTTCACCAAGACGTTTAAGGAGATGGGCTTCGCGCCGAAAGGCATTCTTACTATGGCCGGTTACATCGAACCCGGTTATTTGCCGGCTGTGAAAGCGGACGGCAATAATATCATCGTCCGTTCGACCTTTGCATTGGACCTTGGCAAGAAAAAACCCCTCGTGACAAAAGTGAGTCAGCTTTTCAAAAAGAAATACGGCATAGAAATGAGCGAAAACGCAGCCCGCAGTTTCATGGCACCCTTTGTTCTGGCGGACGCCTTCAACAGAGCGAAATCCANNGTGATCTATCCCTGGAAGGGGATCAAGTTCGATCCGCAGTCGCACCAGAATATCCACGCCCAGGGCGGGTTGGTGCAGGTTCAGAACCAGCAGTATGTAACCGTCTGGCCCTTCGCATCGGCTGCTAAGGACGTCGTCTGGCCCTTCCCCGGATGGAAAGGCAGGAAATAATCAACGTTGTGATGAGACACTGACAGGCGGGTTTTCTTTCCAAGCCCGCCTGTCTGTGTGCTTGCAAGGATCGATATATGCCTGAGCAATTACTCCAACAGATCGTCAACGGTTTATTGATCGGTTTCATGTATTCCTTGATCGCCATCGGCCTCACCCTCATCTGGGGCGTCATGAATATCGTCAATTTTGCCCACGGTGAATTCCTGATGATCGGGATGTTTACCTCCTTCTGGCTGTTCACCATGTATGGGCTGGACCCCCTCTTTTCCATACCGATATGTTTTCTTCTCCTTTTTCTGATGGGGATGTTTATCTACCGCTTCATCGTGAGCAAAGTGATGAAGGGGCCGATGCTTGCACAACTGGTCGTCACCTTCGGCATCAGCATCTTCCTTTCCAACCTCGCCGTTTACCTGTGGACGCCGGATTTCCGCCTCATCCCCCCGACAATACTTCAGGGAACCTGGGAGTTCGGGGAGCTCAATTTGAGCATTCCCAAAACAGTCGCATCCATTGGTAGCATAATCACTTCTTTATGCCTTTTTCTGTTCCTGAGAAAATCAAAGACCGGCAAGGCGATTCTAGCGACGGAAATGGACCGGGAAGCGGCGCTGCTCATGGGCATAAATACGGAGCGCATCAATTCCCTGTCCTTCGGGATAGGGGCCGCGCTCGTGGGAGTAGCCGGTGCATTCTTATCCACCTACTATTATATCTATCCCCAGGTGGGCGGTCTTTTCGGACTCATCGCTTTTTCCATCGTTGCCCTGGGAGGTTTCGGAAGCATAGAAGGTGCCTTCATCGCGGGCATCCTGGTCGGACTGGCGCAGACGCTGGGCGGTTTTTTCTTCGACCCGGCATACAAGTACGCNNTGGTAGTCCTCGCTCTGCTTCTCATCTTCCCGATGGTGGTGACGCAGATATTTCCGTTGCAGATCATGATACTGGTGTTCATGTATGCCATGCTGGGTGTGGCCTGGAACATCATGGGCGGTTACGCCGGCATGTTCTCCTTCGGACAGGCGGCCTTTTTCGGAATCGGCGCCTATACATCTTCCTTTCTGCTGATGACGTTTCATGTGAATCCCTGGATCGGGCTCATTGCGGGAGGTGTGGTAGCCGCGCTTGTTGCCGCCGCCATCGGCTATCCTTGCTCCAATCTGCGCGGCCATTATTTCGCCATAGCGAGTATTGCCTTTGCCGAAATCGTGCGGGTCCATTTCAATAACTGGACTCTGATGAACGCCGCAGAGGGAATATCTCTCCCGATGCTCGACGAATCCTTCATCAATTTCATGTTCCACACCTCGAAGGTTCCCTACTACTACATCATGCTGGCCTTTCTGATTCTTGCCCTGATCGTCTGCTATTTCGTTGCGACATCGAAGATGGGCTACTATTTTCGCGCCATCAAGGAGAGTCATGACGTGGCTGAAGTCTTAGGCGTGAACGTTGTCCGCTACCGTCTCATCGCGATCATGATCAGCGCCTTCCTGAGCGCCATGGCCGGCACCTTTTACGCGCAGTATGTGCTTTACATCGATCCGGAGAGTGTCATGCTCCTCGCCATATCGGTTCAGATTGTGCTTCTGTCCATGCTCGGGGGCGCCGGTTCCGTGATGGGGCCCGTCATCGGAGCCGCCGTGCTTATTCCGATTGCCGAGGTTACCCGTGTATGGCTGGGTCACAGGGGGACGGGCGTGGACATGCTGATCTACGGTTTTTTGATAACAATCATTTCCGTCTACCAGCCTCAGGGCGTATGGGGACTCCTTTCCAGAATAGGGAATAGAATAAAATGAATAAGGCAATCTGCTTGGATGTAAAGGGGATGACGAAATGGTTCGGCGGTCTGGCGGCGAATCAGGACATAGACTTCTTTATTGAAGAAGGTGAAATCGTCAGCATCATCGGACCGAACGGAGCAGGGAAATCCACCCTCTTCAACTGCATCACAGGCTTTTATAAGCCGAGCAGCGGCAAGGTTTCGTTCTTCGGCAGGGACATCTACCGTATGCGCGCCGATAAGATCTGCAAACTGGGCATCGCCCGGACCTTCCAGGTCGTCCAGGTCATCAGCGACATGACCGTCCTGGAAAACGTGGTTACCGGGGCGCTGCTCCGCTTCAGCACAATCGGACCGGCGACGGACAGGGCACTTGAGATATTGGCCTTCACCGGACTCATCGATAAGAAATCGTTCCTCGGTACGGAATTGACCATCGCCGATAAGAAGCGCCTTGAGGTTTCCATGGCCTTAGCTACGCAACCCAGGCTGCTGATGCTCGATGAATCGATGGCCGGGCTCACTCCGGTTGAACTGCGGCAGATTATCGATCTCATCAAGAAGATCCGCAGTCAGGGCATGACCCTCGTAATCGTGGAACACGTGATGGAAGCCGTTATGGAGATATCGGACCGCGTTATCGTCTTGAACACGGGGAAAAAGATCATGGAGGGAGCGCCGAAAGAGGTGTGCTCCAGCCCGGAAGTCATCCAGGCATATTTAGGGGATAAGTATCGTGTTGTCTGTTAATAATATTTCCGTAGGCTACAAAGGCCTCCTGGCTGTGCAGGATGTCTCTCTTCGGATTGACAAGGGGGAAATCGTCAGCCTCGTAGGTTCCAACGGCGCGGGAAAATCCACCATCGTGAAGACCATTGCCGGCCTGATGCATCCTCAAAAAGGTGAGATCATTTTCGAAGACACGCCGATTCACAAGATGCCGCCTTACGATATCGTGAAGAAAAAGATTTCGATGATTCCCGAAGGACGGCGGCTCTTCGGTCGCCTCTCCGTTCTCGACAATCTCATTCTCGGGGCCTATGCCCTGGACTCGCAGGAAGAGACAGAGAGCATGATGGAGCGCGTCTTCAATATCTTTCCCATCTTGAGGGAAAGAAAAGGGCAGCGCTCAGACACCTTCAGCGGCGGGGAACAGCAGCAGTTGGCTATCGCCAGGGGTCTCATGTCCCATCCGTCGCTGCTTATGCTTGATGAGCCGTCGCTCGGACTGGGACCGAAACTGGTTTCGGAAATTTTCAAGGTTGTACAGGATATCAATTGCAACGGCGTCACGGTCCTCCTCGTGGAGCAGAACGTTCATGAAGCCCTCCAGATATCCCACCGCGCCTATGTCCTGCAGACGGGCCGCGTCGTCCTCGAAGGAAAGGGAGAAGACCTCTTGAAATCCGATCTCGTGAGGCAGGCCTACCTGGGCATGTAGAAATAACCTGTTTGGGTGAAATGATCATGCGCGTCGTCATGAGGTATGGGAGAAAGGGGCTTACGCTGAATCTTCCCGATGGGGTGGACGCAACAGTAATTCGCAAAAAGGCCATGCCCGTCCTCCCTGATCCGGAAAGCGCCGTGGCGTCTGCGTTTCTCAATCCTGTGGGATGTAAATCGCTTTTCGAAGAGGCGAGGGAGTGCCGGAGCGCCTGCATCCTGATCTGTGACATCACCCGTCCTGTGCCGAACGGAACCGTTTTGCCTACTCTCGTGAAAGAACTGATACGCGCCGGTATCGAACCGCGGGCTATTACGGTGCTTGTCGCCACAGGCCTGCACAGGCCGAACGAAGGGGAAGAGCTCCGCGAAGTCGTGGGCAGCGACTGGGTGCTTAAGACAGTTCCGGTTGTCAATCATTTTGCGCGCAATCTCGAAGACCATCTTTCCCTCGGCACCCTGCCGGACGACATACCTGTAAGGCTCGACCACCGGTTTTTGCGCGCCGATTTACGCATCGTGGTGGGCTTGGTTGAGCCCCATTTCATGGCGGGCTATTCGGGCGGCAGGAAAATAATCGCGCCGGGTGTTGCTCATGAAGACACCATAAGGGTATTCCATTCCGCGCGAATATTAGAGCATTGCCGGGCCGCCAACTGCATCCTGGAAGGCAATCCCATTCACAGTGCGCAGCTGGATATCTTGAAGCTCGTGGGAAAGGCCTTTGCCGTGAACACGGTCATCGATGAAGACCGGCAGATGTCCTTTGTCAATTTCGGTGATATCGAAGCAAGCCATCTCGATGCGGTTGCCTTTGTTCGCCCCTATGCGGAAATCCCCGTGCCGCGGAGGTTTAAGACCGTTGTCGCGAGCTCCGCGGGCCATCCCCTTGACGGCACCTATTACCAGACGGTGAAGGGGATGGTCGGAGTGATAGACATCCTGGAACCCGGAGGAAATCTGATCATCGTTTCCGAGTGCCGGGGAGGCTTGGGGTCTCGTGAATTTGCAGAGGCGCAAAGGAACTTGATTCGCCTGGGGCCGGACCGTTTTCTCGAAGAACTTCTGCAGAAACGCTCTGCCTCGATCGACGAGTGGCAGTCGGAGATGCTCGTCAAGGCTATGAAGAAGGCGAACATCTATCTTTACAGTGAAGGCCTCACGGAAGATCAGCAGTCACTGACCGCAGTACACAACATCGCATCACCGGCTGAGGCCATTGCCGAGAGCGTCCGTACGCACGCCGATCCTCACATCGCCGTCGTCCCGGAAGGGCCGTACGTCATACCGCGCTATTCCGGCTAACGCGATAGTCTAAGAATCTCCCCCCCGTTCCTGCTTCTCGTCCCACATCTTAGATGTAGCTTTGGTAAATTGGCTTGTACATCTGCGATTTGATGTAGGCCAGGAGATCTGCCGGTCTCTTCTTATTTGCAAGGCCTTCTTTGTAGGCGACTTCAGCCACTGCAACCGCTATGGCGATAGAGACCTCTTGAATTCTGTTCAGCGCCGGATAGACGCGGCCTTCCGCGATATCGCTTTCCAGCACCTGGCCCGCCAGGGTCTTTGCCGTCGTCAGGAACATCTGGTCGGTTACATGCTTTGCTTCACAGGCGATGATGCCCAGACCCATTCCGGGGAAGATATAGACGTTGTTTCCCTGGCCCGGCCTGAAGGTCTGACCGCCGAACGTGACCGGCGGGAACGGACTCCCGCTCGCGAAGACGGCGCGGCCATTGGACCACGTGTAAGCCTCTTCCGCCGTGCATTCGGCTTTCGACGTCGGGTTCGAGAGTGCGAAGATGATGGGGCGCTCATTGAGCTTTGCCATGGCCTCCACTGCTGGTTGCGTGAAGCCCCTAAAAGAACCCGATACGCCGATAAGAGCAGTAGGCTTGAGCTCTTGGATCGCTGAAAGCAGGTCCGGGCAGGATCGGTAGTCATGCGCGTAAGGAAGTTTATGCTCTGCGAGTCCCTGACGGCTCTTTACCACCAGACCCTTTGAATCTATGAACCAGCATCGCTTGCGGGCCTCCTCAATTGTCATGCCTTCTTCGACCAGCGCGGAAACGATGAGATCGCCGATACCGATGCCGGCCTCGCCTGCGCCGAGGAAGAGGAATTTCTGATCCTTCATCTGACCATTGGTGATACGCAAGGCGGAATAAGCTCCGGCCAGCACCACGGAAGCGGTTCCCTGTATGTCATCATCGAAGATGCAGGTGCGGTCCTTGTATGCGTGAAGGAGACGGAAGGCATTGATGTTGCCGAAATCCTCAAGCTGGATCAGCGCTTTCGGGAACACTTTATTTACGGCTTTCACGAATTCCGCAAAGAAGCTATCGTACGCCTTACCGCGAACCCGCTTTTGGAATATTCCCGTATAAAGAGGATCATTCAAGAGAGTCTTGTTTTCCGTGCCGACATCCAGCAGGACCGGCAGGGTATAAGACGGATGGACGCCTGCAGCGGCCGTGTAGAGGGAAAGCTTACCGACCGGTATGCCTATGCCGAATGCACCGAGGTCGCCGAGACCCAGGATGCGCTCGCCATCGGTCACAACGATGATGCGTATGTCCTTGTAAGGCCAGTTCTCCAGGATCTCTGCAATTTTGCCCTTGTCTTTTATCGACAGGTAAAGGCCTCGCGGACGGCGGAATAGATGGCCGTATTCCTGGCAGGCCTGGCCCACGGTGGGCGTATAGATGATGGGCATCATTTCCTCGATGTTTTTCATCACGACGTGGTAGAAAAGCGTCTCATTGCGGTCCTGCAGGCCGATCAACTGTATATAACGTTCCAGGTCGTTGGGTTTTTTCCGGAAATTGTCCATAACGCGCCCGGCCTGTTCTTCCTGTGTTTGCACGTGCGGCGGTAGAAGACCGCGCAGTTTCAACGCATCGCGCTCCGCCTCTGTAAAAGCGGTGCCCTTGTTCAGCATCGGATCGTGCAGCAAGGCTACGCCCTTGGAGAATTCCGTATAGTCGCCGCTGCAAATGATCAGATCATCGACCTTGTCGAAATACACAGTCTTGGGCACCATTTGTGCGGTTACAGGGTGGTACCATTTATAGTTCACCCAGCCGCTGCCTTCAGCCTTGGCCCTCCTGATGATTGTCTTAATGAAGCTCCTGCCGTCGTAGTCTTTGACGCCGCTGAAATCCTCACCCACAAATTTTTCATTGATGCCATGCGCGAGCATGGTCCCCTTGAGACTCAATACATAGATGTACCTTTCGTCCTCTACAAACTGTCCCTCTGGGTTCGAATATTCGGCCAAAGCTATTCTCTTGCCGGAATCTTTATAGAAAGCTACGGCCTTCTCCACCCAGCTCTTGGCGTCTTCCGCTTTTCGTTTACTCATGCATTCTCCTTCCTTACGTGTTGAAGCTCCCCGCAGCTTGCCGCGGAGAGCTTCAATTGCCTGATAATGATTTTATGCTGGCAAGCCTTATACCAGAAAAAAACGAGTATGTAAATAGTTGGCGACCTTATTTTGTATAGATCATTTAATTATCTTGGAAAAATAAAGGAATGGGGAAAAATATAAATATCAAGAACCTGGTACACCTTCCCCGGAGTTGAGCCGCAAGACCACCGTCATCTGTCTTTCAATCTCTTCTCCTGAGAGGACACCCACCATCTTGTTTACAAGCTTTCCATTTCTGAAAATCAGTATTGTTGGGACACCCGCTACTGCGTATTGTGAAGACACTGCGGGATTATCTTCGACGTTCAGCCTCGCCACCTTCAGCCTGTCCTTGTAATCCGCGGCGATGCGCTCGATGATAGGATTAAGCATGCGGCAGTATGCGCACCACGGCGCCCACGCCAAGAGAAGGACAGGGCATGGAGAGGCGAGGACCTCGCGGGCGAAGTCGATGTCAGAGACATTGACGGCCATGCTTTTCCTTTCACTGACAAGAAGGGGGGCATGACAGCGTCCGCAGTGAAGACGATCCTCACGAGCACTGTATTTCGCGCCGCATTTTTTGCAAACAAGGACGGTATTTTCTGCAGCCATCACGTGGAACCATTCCTCTGAGGGGGTCTCATTTGACGGGCTTCCTCGTTATTTTGCGGTCGGCGGCATGTATTATCTTGCCACCTTGACCGGCTGGGGGGAGAGTATCCGCAGAAGGTCATCGGTCGCCATCTCCGCGAGCAGTCCCTTTCTTCCGGCATTGATGAGGATTTTCTGAAAATCGAGGAGCGTCTCTTCGATGTATATGGGGAGCTTCTTTCTTATACCGAAGGGGGAAGTGCCTCCGACCATATATCCGGTGTGTTTTTGAGCTGTCCCCGGATCACAGGGATGGACGGACTTGACTCCCAGAAGCCTGGCCAATTCCTTCGTGGATACTTCCCTGTCTCCGTGCATGAGGATGATGAAGGGCTTCTTCCGATCATCCTCCATGACGAGGGTCTTGATTGCCATGTGCTCATCCACACCGAGCTCCCTTGCTGCCACTTCCGTACCGCCCCGTTCCTCATATTTGTAAGGACGAAGAGTGAAGTCCGCCTTTTCATCATTGAGGACGCGAATGGCCGGCGTTACCGGGAAATGCTCTTTCGTCATCTAATGTGTTGCACGCTTTTTCCCGCTCTTCGTGCGCTCGCTTGTCTTATTTCCGGGACCCTTATCCGAGGAAGCAGAGGCTTCCGTTGTTCGCAAAGGGGCACTCAATGCCACTTTCAAATCCCGAATTCTTTTCCTCAATGCAGACTCGGTACGTTTGTATTCCGTGATCTCCATCGCCATCTCCATATTTCTCTCAAGAAACTCCGCAGTCCTCTCCTTTACAAGCCTGGATAGATTTATCTCAGACGCTTTGAGGGCCTGTTCAGCCACTTTGCGATCGGTGATGTTTCTAGCAATGCCCAGTAAACCGACAATCTTCCCACCGTCACGGATTGGTCTGGATTGAACTTCTATCACGTGCAGGTGCCCATCAGGTCGCTTATAGGTTAATTCATACGGTGTGCCGTTCTTGCCATTCATGACGCGTTCGAAATTTTCCCTGGCCAGACGGTGGTATTCAGGCTGGATAACGTCAAGGAAGTGTGACCCGTATAGCTTTTCCAACGGGATACCGGATTTTTCCACGATCGAATTGTTCACGAAGATGAAATGACCGTTGGTGTCAAGGCAGTAGATGCCATCGCTAATACAATCAGAGAGGCTGGATAGTGTTTTCTCAAGCCAGGGGGCTTTCTGTTTTGGTTTCTGCATTCTGCTCACGCTTTTTGCCAACGTGCTGCGCGGTTCTGTAACGTTGCGTGCGCTATTTTAAATTCGGTAGCGAGCGCGTTCCCCGCAGCATGGCTGCGGAAAGCTTCAATAACTCAATCTTTTTCCGGCGTGTCTTTTCCTTTACTGTTAATATCGGGCAGGACCCTGTATCCGGCGCCGCACTCTTTTCTGAAGAAGGCCCATTCTTCACATTCGCTGCCGTCGGGGAAGATACACACACCGTATTGGCCGCCGCCGGCGCTGGCTCTTATCTCCAGTGTATAACCGGATTGCACGCAGTATACCGACGCCGGGTTTGCCATTTGAACCTCGTCGGAACTGGCGGCGTTTCGGATGAAAGCGCCGGACAGCAATACTCCCATTATTACGATGAAGATGATTTGTTTCATTCGCTTCATGAGGTCAGCAAATATATAGAGACGAGGCCGAGAACTACGCCGGCAAGTTGTTTAGGCGTTGCCGCTTCACCGAGAAATAAATATGACAAGACGACGGTTACGAGGACATACAGCGTGCTTACCGGGATAACTACGCTTGCCGGTGCCTGCTTGAGAACGCTGTAGAAAATAATGACCAGAAGACCGCCCATCAAACCGCAGACCACAGCCAGCGACACACCGGTCTTGTTTTGAAAGTCCAACCTGGGCAGAGCAACTACGGCCACGGCCAGCCACGAGCTTGTGGCGACGATAAAAGACATGGTGAGGGGATTCAGGCGGTCTGAGGCGGCCTTAATCAGGGTGCCCCAGACGCCGGCGAGCAAGATGTAAATAACAATTAATAGACGCCAATTAATGTTATCCATATATGTTTGGTGCCGAAGCCCGGATTTGAACCGGGACG
>PMBI01000039.1 GCA_003153775.1 Syntrophaceae bacterium
TGGAAAAGATGAAAGACCGCGTGGCCAGAGGGATCGGGGCCATCCCCAACGAGAAGTACAGGCTCCTCTGGGACAATATCCCCATCTGGCCCCGGACGCGCTGGCTCTCGGAAAAGCTGGCTGCACATAACGCCTGCCTCGTCGCGGATACCTATACCTCTGCCTGGTGCGGCACGACGAAGTACATCGACGAGAATAATTTCTTTGACTCCATGGCCGAGGCCTACACGCGCATCTATCTCAATATCGGCGTGGACGAGATGGCCCGGATAGTACTTGAGATGGTGGACACATATAAGGTCGACGGCATCGTGATGCATTCGAACCGGAGCTGCAAACCTTACTCCCTGGGCCAGTATGATATCCAGAAAATCGTAGAGAAGGAAAGAGGGATCCCCTGCCTGATGATCGAGGCGGACATGGTGGATGAACGGAGTTTTTCAGAGAGCCAAGTTTCCACGCGCATCGATGCCTTCATGGAAATCATCAAAGAGCGAAAAGGGGCTTAGTACACTGGTTCATAAATTCAGTTACGTGTTTTATGTCACAGTTCGGAAATGTCCATGTATTATTGTCATTTCGAGCGCAGCGAGAAATCTTAGTAGATTAAGCAGAACTAAAAGATATCTCCCTTCGGTCGATATGACCCCATAATAATAGAATGATATACTTAGGCAGAAGATGGATGAGAGCAAGCGATGATTACAGCGGGAATTGACATCGGGTCTATCACTACAAAAGCGGCCGTCATGGCCGAAGGGAAGATACGCGGCACAAAGGTCGTCTTTACCGGGTACAACGCCGAACAGGCCGGTACAAATGTGTATGAGGAGCTGCTCGCAGAGCTCGGCGTGGAGAGGTCGGAAGTCGGCAGAATAGTCTCCACAGGATACGGCAGGAACAGCGTGAAGTTCATGGACAAGGCTATGACCGAGATCATCTGTCACGGCGCAGGCGCCCACTATTTGAATCCCCGTGCCCGCTCCGTAATTGATATCGGCGGGCAGGACAGTAAAGCCATCGTCCTCGACGAGAAGGGGAAGGTGAAAAACTTCGCGATGAATGACAAGTGCGCAGCCGGCACGGGACGCTTTCTCGAGGTGATGGCGAGGGCCCTGGAGGTGGACCTCGACGGATTTGGAACCCTTTCGCTGCGTGCAGGCGATCCCTCCAGAATCAGCAGCCTCTGCACTGTCTTTGCAGAATCGGAGGTCATCTCGCTCATCTCGAAGGGCGAAAAGCGCGAGAACATTATTGCCGGCATACACGAGTCCATCGCCGCCAGGATAGCTGCTATGGCGAACCGCTTGCGGATTGAGCCTCTCGTGGTGATGACAGGTGGCGTGGCAAAGAATATCGGTGTTGTGAAGGCCCTCCAGAGAAAGATCGGGATGGCCGTTGAGGTCTCTGAATATGCCCAGGTGAACGGGGCCATCGGCGCCGCCTTCCTGGCCGCCAGTCTGAAATAGAAATACCGCTCGTCCTGATCAGCGTAGAACGTTCCTGCCCGGAGAATCGAACATTCGCTTTTATCTTATCGGCAGTTCTACAGGTAGCTTTTCACCTCTTCTTCTTTCAAGATGACCCGTAAGCCGCCTTCTGCCAGGGCCGCCATCTCGTCTTCACCGGGATAGACAAAGACAGGTGCAAGGAAACCTACCTTCTCCCTGATCCAGTCAGTGAGCATCTCTGAATGGGCGAGTCCGCCTGTCAGTATGATGCCGTCGATTGCACCCTGCAGGACAACGCACATGGCCCCGATGTCCTTCGCTATCTGATAGGCCATGGCTTCATAAATCAGTTTCGCCCTTTCNNGGAAGTGCGCCG
This sequence comes from Syntrophaceae bacterium, assembly GCA_003153775.1. Lineage (GTDB taxonomy): Bacteria > Desulfobacterota > Syntrophia > Syntrophales > UBA2185 > Fen-1135. The sequence goes on from PMBI01000039.1 coordinate 1,828, forward strand.
GCCCTCTCCGGCGTGAAAGGCCCTTCCGCGAGTCCGTGGGTACAGTCGATGACCCGGCCTTTTTGATGGGCGCCGATGGTGACGCCACCGCCCAGGTGGGCCACGACGAGGTTCATCTCCTCGTACTTTTTTCCCATCTCCCGCGCAAGTCGCCTCGCCGCCGTCTTCTGGTTCAGCGCGTGGAAGGCGCTTTTCCTCTCGATTTCAGGAAGGCCGGATATCCTCGCGAGAGGCTGGAATTCATCCGTGCTCGGCGGGTCGATGACTATGGCCGGCACGCCGTATTTTCTCGCAATATCGAGGGCCATGGCCGGCCCGAGGGCCGAAGGATGCATTCCGTATTTCCCTTCAAGGAGATCCCTGCACATGTCGTCATCTATCATGTAAGCGCCTGCGGGCGCCGGTCGCCCCAGCCCGCCGCGACTGACGATTATATCGATATCTCTTAAGCTGATTCCGTTTCCGGCGAGAAATTTAAGAACGTCCTCCTGCCTGCGGGGAAGCTGTTCACCGATCGATTTATAAGAAGCCAGCGCTTCGCTGCTGTAACGGATCGTCTCGAGCATGGCATGGTCTTTGCCGGAAAACCAGCCCACTTTAGTCGATGTCGAGCCGACATTGATGACAAGGAGGTGATGTTCTTTCTTCATCATTTCTTCCTCAAAGCAGGGTCGCCAGGGCGATTTCCACAAGCCGGTTCTCACGGGAGATAAAGGGAAGATTTACGATCACGGGCTTCGTCATTCCCATGAGGACACCAGCCATTTCCATCCGCCCGAAGAAAACGAGGGACTGGGCAAGAAGATAACCGCTTTCTATCTCAGGCACGAGGTAGATATCTACACTTCCGGTCACGGCGCTCTTGACCCCTTTTCTTTCCGCCGCAGCGTGGCTCAAGGCACAGTCGATATCAAGGGGACCGTCAACTACGGCGCTTCCGAACTGCTTCCTTTCCGACATCTTGGCGAGGATAGCGGCATCGAGAGTCGAGGGGATGCTCGGATTCACCTGTTCGATGGCGGCAAGGACCGCCGCCTTCGGCGCCGCGATCCCGAGCAGGCCCGCAAGCTTTATTGCGTGCGTAAGGATCAGCTGCTTTTCAATCACGCCCGGATAGTTATTCACAAACGTATCCGTCACAAGAATCAGTTTCTCGCTTTTCGGCAACTCAAAGACCGATACGTAACTTGCCAGCTTGTCCTTCAAGAGACCTGTCTTTGCATCGAGAACGGTTTTCATAAAGGTCTTCTGATCGACGGCTCCCTGCATAAGCATATCCGCACGCCCTTCACGGACGAGCGCCACCGCCGTTCCAAGAGACCCACCGGAATCTTTCACATCCACGATTTCATGTTCGAGGGATTGAAGGGCGCTCTTCTTCACCAGGGCCTCCACCGCTTTGCCGTCACCGACCAGCACGGGAACGATGAGCCCTTCCTTCGCCGCCCTCGATAAGACGTCCATATCCTCCTTTTTCACGGAGGTGACCGCCAGGCGTTTCGCCGCTTTGTTCCTCGCCGCTTCAGCGATGTCTCTGAATGTGTCTGCCATTTCACCTCACCTCCTCTTCCAGCCTGTCGGCCACCACGACACCCATGGCAAGTTCGGTAATAATGGAATCGCTGAAGTCTGCGCGCGAGGGGATACAGACGGCTCCTCTGGAGGTCACGGCAATGGAGAAGCGAGTCACGTCGAGAAAGAAATCGAGCTTGCACATGATGTTGCCTGTATCGAGCCGGGGGACGAGGATGATGTGCGGAATCTTCGTTAAATCGATATCCCGGTAATCTTTCAGACGGCCTCTCGGTCCCAGAAATACCTCCGTCAGAGAAGTGGCAGGAACGACCTCGCATTCCCCGAACTCTCCCGCTTCCGCGGCCTTTCTGAGCAATCTGTAGTCCCGGTAAGATTCGAGGCGCCCGCCGAACTTCCTCTGTCCGGAAATGACAACGATTTTCGGCTTTTTATAGCCGAGCAGATGATAGAGAAAGACGGCGTTCTTGAGGATGTCCCTCTTCGTCTTGTAATCAGGCATTATGCTTACGCCGGTATCCGTGAAGGCAGTCAGATGGCCCAGTCCGGGAATCTCCCAGAAGGAGACGACGCTCACCGTCATGCCGGAGGCCGCCTTCCCTTCCGCCCTGATGATCGAGCGATAGACATAGGCGGTCGGAATCTGGCCTTTGCTCACGATAGATAATTTCCCTGAAAAGAGCATGCCGATGCCGAGGTCAGATATCCTTTGCCTGTCGTCTTCAATAATCTTTTCGAACCTGCTGACATCGAACCCGACCTTTGCCCCCAGTTCGTCCATCTTCTCCGAATTCCCGATGAGGACCGGCTCGATGTACCCCGCTTCCCAGCTTCTTTTCACCGCCAGCATGAATTCCTCATCTTCAGGGGCGAGAACGGCGAGCTTTTTCGGCCCTTTTTCCCCGGCAATCCTCAAGACATCGTCAATTGATCTGATCATCAAATTCACCTCGCATGAAACCCGTCATTCGGCAGATCTATTTCTTTCCGTTTAGTATTAGTTTCTTAAGAAAGGGACGAAAGATAGGAACGCAGATTTTGTTTTTTCGACAGGCCCAATTTGTGTCTGATATGGTAGCGGTACACATTGACGGCGCTGACAGAAATATTCAAAAATCCGGATATCTCTTCACTTGTCTTTCCCTCCTTCATTAGATTGGCAACCTGCACTTCTCTTTTGGTAAGATTCAAGTATGTCACTGACAATTTCTGCGCGAAGGGCGACATGATGTCCCTCAGATTGGATCCAAGGACATTCACATAGGACATTCCCTGCAGGTCCACATGATTTCTTAATTTTTCCATGTGCGGCAGGATGAGTACTTTGATATTCGTTAAAACTTTCTGTTCCAGCTCGTTTCTATCCTCGTCCCTCTGTTTCATCAAGACCCTCAGCGCCGAGTTCATGTCTTCGAGTTCATGCGTCTTGACCTCGAGCTCCATCTCCCTCTTTTCCAGCGCCTCCTCCGCCCGCTTGCGCTCTGTAATATCCATGGAGTTTCCGAGAATGGCCGGTCTGCCCTTGTAAACAATAGGTGTTACTGTCTCCATGATCCAGTGAGTATCACCGCTCCGACTGATGATCCTGAATTCATGAGGAGAAGAGCGCCTCCCTTTGAGCATATCTATTGCGCACTGCTTGTGCCGCTCCTTGTCTTCGGGGTGGACGATGGAGTTCGATTTTTTTCCCATGAGCTCTTCCGGTGTGCACCCGTAATATGAAGCTGCGTTGGGGTTAATCGACTGGAACTGGCCATCCTGCACTACGTAGATGCCTACAAGGGACCCCTCCGTCAATGTCCGGAAAAGCCGCTCATCTTCGCGCATTTTTGCGGGCCCGTCATTCTTATGCAAGCCCTTTTTCTTCGTTTTTTTGACCGGCGCCTGTTTTTTCATGGGTTATGCTTTCCCATTGCACCCATCCGGGACCCACAAATAACATCGGTACATTTGAGATGCAAGCGGAGGATAAGCATCACAACCAAAAGTCGGAATACCATTTGTCGGTCTCCCCGTACGGACAGATTGATCTAAGCAAATTGGCAATGCCGCAGTCATGAATTAATGATAACAACTATTTTAAGTCAGCAGGCAGGCTGCGTCAGAACGGCGCACTGCAATTTGCGGAAAAACTTTTCAATTGCTAAAGTCAAGATGTCTGGATAACATTATATTGAACTGGACGATATTCGCGCATCCAGATTGAAATCGTCGGTCTTGCCAATTGCCGTTTGTGAAGACCGAGGTATCAAGTTGACGGGTATTTTTAATATATGTAATATATGAAGCGGCAAGTCAAATGATTCTTTAGTCTTTTCCGAAAAAGAATCCCACATAATCATGCGATAATTTGATGATTACGAAATGCTCACAGATCAAGAACTTAACAATACAGGAACCAGATATGCCCATTGCACATATTTTTTTTTCCTGATATAAATTCATCACAGTCTTTCGTGAGAGCTTTAGAAACCATAAAAAATAAGAAGGAGATATCTCCATGATTAGAAAGAAGACTTTTATCATTCTCGGTGTCAGCCTTATCACATTTATTCTCGCAACCGCCGGTGCATTTGCATTTAGACCGGGCAGTTTGTTGCAAGTCACCAATTTAAAAAAATGCCAGAACTGCGATTTGACTGGCGCCGACCTGAGCGGCCAAGACCTCTCTGGAGTGGATTTGCAAGGTTCAAACATGACCGGTGCAAATCTGTCTACGACAAATCTTTCCGGTGCAAACCTGAGGAACGTCGAATTAGCAGGCGCAAAACTTTCAAACGCAAACTTGAGCGGCGCGAACCTGAACAATGCGAACCTGAGCGGTGCGGGTCTGATTAAGGCAAGCCTCACCGGCGCGGATTTGACCGACGCAAACCTGACTAATGCAAGGCTGACGGACGCAAGATTGACCGAAGCAAATCTGACGAATGCAAACTTGACTGGCGCCAGGATGAACAGTGCGTCTCTAAGGGGTGCAACTCTTACTAATACAAGACTGACCGGCGCCAGATTGGATAACGCTTCCTGGCTTGACGGCACGACGTGTAAGGAAGGGTCTGTCGGGGAGTGCCGGCAGTGACTTCGTCAGAGCCGGGAGATTCGTAAAAGTTTTCTCTCCTAAGACTCCACGATGCGTGCATTCGCAAGACGCGGAACCTTCTTCGGAGTTTGCTCTCTTCTATGTCTGAGGCATATCCCCCTTGGTTCTGCATGCCTGCGGCTGCAGATTTTTCAGCCGCGATTCTTTTGAAAGAATCCCCGGACAGGCAAGAGCGCTGATTATTTCCCGTGTTCCCGGTTATCACGATTTTTCGCTTGTTACGTAAGCTTCTACAGGAAGATTTTGTTCGCGCCACCCGCCGAATCCGCCGGCCAATGGTCGCACGCGCGTATATCCCTTCTTCCGCAGTATCAATGCCGCCCGGGCACCCGACACGTCGTTTGGTCAGACGCAGTAAGTCACAATCTCCGTTTCCACGGGAACCGCAGAAAACCGCGCCAGATTCTCAAGGGGAAAGTAAAGGGCGCCGGGTATTACATACGGATCGGCCTTAAACTCGAGAGGATGCCTTACATCCAAAATGGCGATCTCGTCACCTGCAACGATCTTCTCTTTAAGCTCTTCAGGCGTCATGCGGTTAGCAAACAATTCCCTGAGAAGACGCTCTCTGCGTAAATATTTCCACGCAACATAAAGCGCAACGAGAAGCAGCAGGGCTATTATAACAGTCCCTTGTCCCCAGTTGGGGAGGATAATATTTTCGGGCTGTATTTCGCGGCTGAAGATGTAACCGACGCCCATGAAAGATCCCACCCAGAGGAGCGAACCGATGCTGTCGAAGAAGAGAAAAGTTTTGAGCGGCAATCTCACAATACCGGCAAGGGCGACCGTCAGATTGCCGAGACCGGGAATGAACCTTGCGAACAGCAGGGAGGCAGGACCATGCTTTGTGAATAAATTCTGCGTTTTCCTGACGCAGGCATCCGGTTCCAGCGTGATGCGGCAGAGAAGAGAAAGAACACGAGCGCCGCGAATCCGGCTGAGAAAGAACCACGCGATATCCCCGAGCATGCCAGCGGCGAAAGCGAAACCCATGGCATAGGCAAACCGCATGTATTCCATTTCGGCAAGCAGCCCCGCACAAACAAGAGGGACAGCGGCAGGGATGGGTATGCCGAGTCTTTCCAAGAAAAGCCATAGAAAGAGTAATGCATAGCCATGCTGAATCAGATTCTGGAGCACCTCATGCATCGGTGAGATAACACCTTTTACTTCATTTCGTCCTCAGAGAACGCGCTTCCAAATGCGTGTTCCCTGCGAGAATACAGGAACGAGTGATCATTGGATGGGGATCTGATATTCTAGAGAGCATGCAGTGTTTCTTCTTACTATAGGCAAGAGGTGTTTATGAGTCAAGAGTGTTTTGAGCAATTCTTGTTCCATCAGGATATCTCGAGGAATAAAAATGGCTGAACTCTAAATTCATATGTGCTACAATATCATATAACACCGGCGGGGGAGATAGCCCGTTTGCTGATCACCGCGTAACGGTTGAGGCTGTAGAAGCATATTATAAACTATGGACGGTTGATGATAGCAAAATACCACGACATGTTTTTGGGGTGCTTTGTGGCTCAAATCAACGACGCAGGTCAGAGCCACTTGATTTCACTTAAGGCCGAAGACTCTCCCGTGCGGATATCCATCATGAACGCTCTGTCTTCTGAAATATCAAAGAGAATATGACTGTTTCTAAAAGAAGCAGAATCTTAAGAAACCCTGTAAAGTATCTTGTTTTTGCTTTAATCTTGGTCGTATTTCCACTTTTTCCCTCTATTACCGGCAGCACCGCAGAGTCCACCAAGCCCTTCCCCTTTCATCCCGGCGAGAAATTGACTTACCGCGCTAAGTGGGGTTTCATGCAGGCTGGAGAACTTACCCTGGAAGTCCTTCCCATAGAGACTATCGATGGCGTCAAGGCATACCACTTTGCCATGATCATGAAGACGAGTCCCACTATCGATCATATCTATAAAGTCCGGGAGAGGCAGGATTCCTATTGCGACATCGGCATGACCCATAGCCTCCTGTACAAAAAGGTGAGTGAAGGGGAGCACCCGCGCGACGTCGTCGTAAATTTCTACTGGGACAAACTTGAAGCCACCCGCTCTAATTTCGGCGAGAAGATGGCGCCCGTTCATATCGTGCCGGGGACATTCGACACAGTATCCCTCTATTACGTGATCCGCCTTAAAGACATAAAAGAGAACAGCCTGATTGAAATACCTATCTCCGAAGGCGATAACAATATAATGGTGAAGGCAAGCGTCGCCAGGCGGGAGACGATCAAGATTGATGAAAAAATGTATGACACCTTTGTGGTCACACCCGACATGGAGAAGCTCGAAGCGCAACATGTGGTAGAAAAAGGCGATGTACCCGAGCTCGTAATCTGGTTTACCGCCGATGATAAGAGGATCCCCGTAAAAATCCAGAGCAAGGTAAGGGTGGGATATTTTGTTTTTGAACTTATTGCGGCAGAACCGTGAAATAATATATATACAGGGTTGCAAACGTCTCAAGCGGATGTAATTCAGACACACACAGCCGGAATCATGCCGGCATTTTTTTACGGGTCGTCCATCGTGCGAGTCAAGTTTTATGAGGGCAGCCGCGGATATCTGAGGGGGGTTTAGGCGTGCGAAGAAAAATGGTGTTGCTGCCTGGATTGATCCTGTCGCTGTGCTTGATTGCCGGGTGCGCGGCGAAGGCTCGTTCACAGGTCGCTACCGTCTATACGGAAACGGGTCTTGCAAACCCGGGGAGTTACCATCTCAAATTCCTTTTAGACGGCCAGGGCACGTTGGCTGAATATCTGCTAAATGAACAATCTCAGAATCCCGAGCTGAAGGATTTTGACTTACCAGGGCTGGAAAGACTTTTTCGCATCTCGTATCCGCAGCTTTACCTTCCGGTCCAACCCGGAGTACCTCTCTGCAATCTGGACACCAATTTCAAGCACTGCAAGGGCCTTGAGTTGCTGGCCGATTTTGAGATATATGCGGACGATACCGTCGTCTTGCATAGTCGCATGCTGTATCATGTCAGGATTCGTTTACAGAGAGGCGAGTCCAACTTCTTCAGGACTGCCAAAGCGCAGCGTGACCGGGGAGAATTCGCCTTACCGCGGCATTATTACATAGGAGCTCTCGTGGAATCGATCCAGAAGGCTGTCCCTATCCTGCAGGAAATAGCCACGGACTATCCCAAATATATTAAAGATGACAACAAGGAGATAGAGATTGAACTTACCCTCGAAGAGGCTCGCGAAAGATCAGCAGCTAAGAAAACCAACCAGGACGTGAAAGATACTGCGGGATTAAGCGGCGGCGTCATTATTTCAGCCCTTCCGAATATGCCCTTTCTTGCAAGTCTCACGGTTTCCGCCTTGAATTCCGGCGGCAGGACCTTCTGGCAGGTGCTGAAAGAGGAGAAGGATTTTGATCTTTATAAGAACTCACTGGATCTCAAGGAGGTTAATTTTTCCTATGCCGAAAGTTCTGCCAGAAACTTCTCAGGAAGATTCCTGCGATTGTTCGAGTCGCCCGCAGATATTCTAATCCGCGGAATAATCATCAGGCTGCGCGACAAAGAACCGGAGATACAGACTCGCCAGGGCAATTCCGGGGACGTTCTTTTCGGTGAAAGAGATAAATAATTATTGTGGCGGTCATAGTTCATCCAGTACCCAATAGCCTTAAGCAAGCAAAATTTTACTGAATTCGGTAACGAGAGCAACCGCCTTCGCCTGCTGCGGAGAGCTTCAATTAAAAACTGCGGAACTCCGATATGAAATGTGGTATAGAAAGTAACGCGGTCCGTGATACCGAGGCAGCATCGTAATTGCGGCCTTACCAACCAAACTTAATTCTAATAGATAAGTCATAGAGAGTATGTAAAATGAGAATGATCCCCAAAGAAGAAAAGTTTTTTGATCTATTTTATGAGCTGGCCACCAAGATCGAAGAGGGGGGAGAACTCTTTCTCGACATGGTCGAGCATTATGAATATTCAGAACCGAAGATTGTAAAGCTGAAAGAACTGGAACATGAGGCCGATGTCATCACCCATAGAACTTATGAAAAGATGCACAAGACTTTTCTTACCCCCATCGATCGTGAAGACATCTATGCCCTCGTCAATAAGATGGACAGTATCCTCGACATGATTGAAGCGTCTGCGGCCAGAATGTCTCTTTACAAGGTCAAGATTCCAGCCAAGGAAATCATCGACCAGGCTAAGATACTGAATGCGGCAATCAAAAAGGTGAAATATATCGTCCATGCCATGAGAAATATGAAAAACGCCAAGATGATCATCGACGCCTGCGTGGAAATCAACACCCTCGAGAACGAAGGCGATATTGTCATGAGGATGACGATGACCCGCCTCTTCGAGCAGGAAAAAGATCCCATCGAACTGATCAAGTGGAAGGAAATATTCGAGAGGATAGAAGAGGCCATCGATGTCTGTGAGGATGTCGCCAACATCGTGGAAGGAATCGTCCTGAAACACGCCTGATTCCTTCGTATCCGTCACGGTTTGATATGCGCGGCGCAGGTCTTTAATCGAAAATACCGCAGATTTAACAAGAATTTAACAAGAGCTGATAACAATGGCTAAGAACATCCCGTTAAAAGTTGGACAAAAAGTAAGTAGGAAAGATTTAGTAAAGCAGGGCTGGACTTTGTTCATGACTTTGCCCAACGGTAATGAAGTTCTCAGCCGCGATTACATAAAAATAATGTGGGATCCCCAAAAAGAAGAGGTCGTCCACCAATTCACGGCCGCAGACACCTACAGGCGGTTCTAAATATTCGCATTTAAAATCTTATTTGACGAACTCCTTTTATCTCACCATAATCTTCCAGTTTACGATAATCTCAAACACCTCCAGTTGCAGATATCCGCAGCTTATCAATGGCAACACACTAGCTGAAGTGCTTGCCATGTTTGTCAGAAAACACTCGAGGTCAGGCGCCAGTAGGATTCCATTCAAAAGACTTGATTGCCAATCGAGTCGGGGATGGCATTTTGAAATCTATTTTCGGAGGAATGACTGGTTCTACACTCTCCAAATAAATAAAAAAGTTAACTGATCGCAATGCGTCACATAAATATTTTTTGATTGACATTTATTATTTGGTGTGCCAAATAAATAACCCGATGGATGTATTCCGTTGAGGTTATCAAGATGCCCCCTGACGACAGACTCATATATCTGCTATTTACAGCCCAGCAGAAACTCCGCACGTACTTGAAAAAAAAGATGACCAAAGAGAATGTCAGAGTGACCGCGGCACAGGCGGGCATCCTGTTCCTCCTGAAGCAGAAGAACGGCCGTACCATGGGCGAGCTCAGCCAGATCCTTTCGATTGACAATTCGACTATCACGGGTCTGGTGGACCGGCTTGAAAAAACGGGATTGGTCCGGAGAGATGCCAGCCCCCATGATCGCAGAGCGTCGCACGTCTTTATCAATTCACAGGGGCTGGATGAAGTAGACAAGGCGAAAAGGGTTATCCGAGCGGTCAATCAGGAAATAAAGAATGGGTTTTCAGCGGCAGACCTCGAATCCTTCAACAGGATTCTGAGAAGTTTCTTTCATAAATTCGATTCCGGCCCGACCTGAGAGTTGAAGAATGGATGCAATCAACAAAAAAGATGTCCCCTCTCTGATAGAGAAGGTGGCCGTATTTGCGGGGAAGGAAATTGCTGCCAGGCCTGATATGAATGTCAGCGATGATTTCCCCCTGGACATATGGAAAAAGATGGCACACGAAGGCCTCTTCCGCCTCGGGATCACCGCGAAGTACGGAGGGACAAAAATTGCTTATGACACGCTCGTCCTTGTCGGCGAGAGTTTAGTCAAACACGGGCATAACATGGGGCTGGCCCTGTCGTGGATCATCCATCTGCTCGCGTCAGGTTTTATGATCGGGAAATTCGGAAGTCCGGCTCAGCGGGCGAAGTATCTGCCCAAGATGGCAGACGGCCTGACTACGGCCTCTATCGCCTTTTCCGAACTGCGGACAGGAGCAGACCCCCGCCGTATGGGCACGACAGCCCGTCGCGAAGGGGATCGTTTTATTTTGAACGGCGAAAAGGCATATCTTACCAACGGCCCTCTCGCGGACTTCTTTATGGTCTATGCCGTAACCGGTGCGGTCGAAGGGAAGAAGCAGTTCACGGCCTTTCTTGTTTCGAGAGAGAACCCGAATCTAACAGTCACGGAAGTGATGAAACTTGATTTCCTCAGGCCATCACCCCACTGCATGATCAGACTGGAAAACTGTTCCGTGCCGGCCTCTGCAATACTCGGCAGGGAGGGAACTGCTCTCGATGCGATGGCGCGTCCTTGCCGTGCATTGGAGGATGCGCTCTTGAACGGTCCCATCCTGGGAGGCGTGCAGCGGCAGATGGAGCTTATCCTCGATGGCCTTCGCAAACAGGGCGCAGCGCCGGCTGATGACGTAATGAGAGGCCTCGGCGAAATGGAGACATGGCGGCAAACACTGCGGTGGATGGCGATTGAAGCAGCGAAACGGATGGAAAAAGAGGGGGCAAAGAGCGAATACGAAACATTGCTCGTCTCTTTCCGGAGAATTGCGGCGGACTGCCAGTCCCTCACGGGACAGGTCATGGAGAGGTCCGGTATCGTCATGGACGGGGAGCTTGCGGCCATGACGAAGGATATCTCCCGTACACTTGAATTGCTGAGGGGCGGAGACCCGTCGAGGCAGAAAAAGATAGGCGAAAAGATTATTGTAAGGAAGGAGTCAAATGAGCGCATTAGACACTAAATTTGCCACCGTGGAGGTGGTTCGCAGGGGCCTCAAAGATGTGGGCTACATTGCTACAACGCAGATTGCCCACACGGTATATTTAGCCTACCACCTGGGAAAGCCTGTCCTCGTGGAAGGGCCCGCAGGCGTGGGAAAGACGGAACTCGCCAAGGCGGCCGCTGTATTCATGGGAGTTCCCCTTATCCGGCTGCAATGCTATGAAGGTCTCGACGAATCGAAGGCCCTCTATGAATGGAAATACGGAAAGCAGCTCCTCTATACCCAGCTTTTAAAAGACAAGCTCGACCGCGTCATCGAGGGCGAGACTGGGCTTGCCGAATCCATCGAGAAGCTTCACCAGTATGATGACATCTTCTTTTCCCCACAGTTCCTCGAACCGCGGCCGTTGCTCAAGGCGCTTCAGGAAAAGGACGGAGCAGTCCTCCTCGTCGATGAGGTGGACAAGTCTGATGACGAGTTTGAGGCTTTTCTTCTGGAAATCCTCTCCGACTTCCAGGTCTCCATCCCCGAGATAGGCACCATAGAGGCCACTTCGAAGCCTTTCGTTTTTCTCACCAGCAACAGCACGAGAGAACTCGGAGAGGCGTTACGAAGGCGCTGCCTTCATCTGTACATCTCGTTTCCCGAGCAGGCACTCGAAAGGGAAATTGTCATGACCCGCGTCCCGGGCATATCGGAGAGGCTGACCAGGCAGCTGGTATCCTTCATACACCAGGTCAGAAAACTTGATATTAAGAAACTGCCGTCCGTAAGTGAGACCATCGACTGGGCGAAGACGCTTGTCATACTCCATGCGGAAACCCTCGACAAGGATATGGTCAGGGACACGTTGAACACTTTTCTCAAGGCCCAGGAAGACATCCGGGTCACCGAAGAAAAACTGTATGCATTAACGGAACATGCCCTCCGGGAGGCAAACTGATTGGATCGCATTCTCCAGAATTTTATCACAGCGCTGCGCCGCTCCGGCGTGAGAATATCCGTCGCGGAAACGATGGATGCCCTGCGCGCCGCGGAACTTTCCGGTTATGGGGACAGGCTGCTGTTGAAAGATTTCCTGTCCGCCTCCCTCGCCAAGTCCATGCCGGAGAAAGAGATCTTTGAGGTCTGTTTCAGCCGCTTTTTTGCCCTCGATTACATCACCGGAGAAGATTTCCTGTTGGAGAATGAAGGCCTCCCCCCGACCCTCCAGGGGGAAGCGCCCCTGACACAGATATTCATGTCAGGCGATGTAGGCGGGCTTGCCATGGCGCTTCGGTCCGCCGGGGAGAGGGCGGACATCCGCAGCATTCAGTCATGGACGCAGAAAGGCCTCTTCATGCAGAGGCTTTTTCAGGAACTCGGCCTGGAGGGTCTAAACCGGGACATCAGAACGCTTGCCGAAATCGGAGGGCAGGATGCTGTCAATCAGGTTAAAGCCCTGGAGTCCATGCGGGACAATCTCATGGAAAGGGTGAGAAATCTTGTTGAAAGGCAGCTTGAGCTCTACGCCGCGCAGCGGCAGTATGAGCTCTCCGAGGGCTACATCAGAAATGCAAGGCTCTCAGCGCTGGATGAGCGGGATTTGGCCCGCATCCATAAGATCATACAGAGAATGGTAAAACATCTGAAGGACCGCTATTCCCGGAGAGCAAAGGCCGCCCGCAGGGGGCACCTGGACTTCAGGAAGACCTTCCGGAAGAGCATCACCTACGGCGGACTTCCGTTTGACACACACTGGAAATCGAAGAAGATCGATCGCCCGGAGATCGTTGTCATCTGTGACGTGAGCCGTTCCGTTTCGAACATAGTGCGTTTTTTTCTACTCATCCTGTACAGTTTAAACGAAGTTATCTCCCGGATCCGCTCCTTTGTGTTCTGTACGAACCTCGTGGACGTGAGCCCTCTGTTTGAGACGCACCCGCTGCCCGAGGCTCTCGCGATGCTTCGTTCGGGGACCGGTATTCCGATCCTTCTGGGCCGCACTGATTACGGAGGCTCTCTTCTTGATTTCAGGAATCAATACTCGGATTGCCTGACAAAAAAAGCCACGGTGATCATCCTCGGGGACGCCCGCAACAACTATGCAGAGCCGCACACCGAAGTGCTGCGGATGATTTCCGAAAGGTGCAAGAGGCTGATATGGCTCAATCCCGAGACGCCTTCCCTCTGGGGATCGGGGGATTCGGAGATGAAAAAATATCTCCCTTACTGCAGCATCGCGCGGGAATGCAGCACGCTCCGACAACTTGAGAGAGTTGTGGAATACCTCCTCCGCGTGCATAACCGATGACAATGGTGTCCAGTCTCGAACAGATAAAACGTCTCGATGGCGGTCGGAGCAACTGCGCGACATGTCTGTACCTCGCCTGCGAGGAAGGCGCCGTGGAAAAAGAGAAATGTCTTCGCTTTGCACGCTTCGTCGATCACGTGTTAGTTGAGAACTCGCGAGATTGCGAATACTGGCAGCCGGCCTTGGGCAGTTGATACCGCTGCAAATCGGATGTGTCAGTCCCAAAGGAAATACCAGGCCTGAAAAAGTAGAATCGCTATCTGTCAAAAGGTGAAGTTTGGACAGGGAACTTGAGGAAGCGAAAAGACTCGCCGGAAGGATCGCCCGCTCCACAGGGTCTCCGCGGTTTTATGCGGAAAAGAAAAAAGAGGTAGAGGCTTCGCGACGGCTGTTCAGGTCTTCTCCGTTTGTCAGGGAGTGCCTCGATCTCGTGAGCGAACGGGAGGGCGGCATCGGCCACGGTATCGGTCACAGCAGGAAGGTCGCAATCGATGCGGGGGCTATAACACTCGTGGAGTATGCCCCTTTCCAGCAGCGGTCGGAAGTCCGGCGGATGGTTCTTCTCGCCCATGTGGCAGGTGTCCTTCATGACATCAGGCGGCTGGAGGAGGATCACGCCCGGGTAAGCGCTGGAGAAGCGGCGCTGCTCCTCACGCGCTTTGACCTCGCAGAGAGGGAAATTGCGGCCATCACCGGCGCCATCAGGAATCACGAGGCTTTTCGTCCCGCCGAGATACTCGCAGACCCTCTCGCCCAGTTTCTTTCCGACGCCCTCTACGACGCCGATAAATTCCGCTGGGGCCCGGATAACTTTACGGAAATGCTTTGGGACATGGTGGAATACAGAAAGGCCTCACTGGATGCCCTCCTCAAGCGTTTCCTGAAAGGCATGGAAGGCATAACGCGCATCCGGGAAACTTTTCGCACCCAAACAGGTAGAATATATGGTCCCGATTTTATCGACCGCGGCATCGAGATCGGTATGAAATTTTATACGGCGATGCTCGAGTTAAAATCCTGACTGCAAAATCTCAAACCATCCGCCCTAAAATCCTATTGACATACGAGACCGCTTCTCCTATACTTCTCACATCGAAAAGGAAGTCCCATCAGAAAAGATTAACATAATTTACAGCAGCCACAAAATACGAAAGAAAGCCTTCCTGAGACAGTAATGCCGGAAGGCTTTTTTAACTGTGACGGTTTGTAAAGGCCGACCTTTAAATATAGAATATGGAAAATATCCGCAACTTCAGCATCATCGCCCACATTGACCACGGGAAGTCTACCCTTGCCGATAGGCTTATCGAATATACCGGTGTGAGCAACGAGCGAACCTCCAAAAATCAGATACTGGATAATATGGACATTGAACGTGAGCGGGGAATTACGATCAAGAGCCAGGCGATTTCCCTCCCGTACCAAGCCAGAGACGGCAAGGCGTACAGCCTCAATCTGATCGACACACCGGGCCACGTCGACTTCTCCTATGAAGTCTCCCGCGCCCTGGTCTCATGCGAAGGCGTTCTTCTCCTGATCGATGCCGCACAGGGTGTGCAAGCCCAGACTTTGGCTAATCTCTATCTTGCCATGGAGCTCGGCCTGGAAGTCATTCCCATCATCAACAAGATTGACCTGCCTTCCGCGGATGTTGAAAGGGTCATCAAACAGATCGACTCGGAGCTGGGATTGGACCCTGACAGCCATCTCACGTGCTCCGCAAAAGAAGGCACGGGTATCGAAGAGATCCTGGAAGCAATCGTGGAGAGGATTCCACCCCCAAAGGGCGATCTGCAAGCGCCCCTTGCCGCCCTCATTTTTGATGCCCAGTACGACCCTTTCCGCGGCACGGTCATTCACTGCCGCATTTTTGACGGTGCGGTGAAAAGCGGAGACATCATACGTTTGATGTTCAATAACGCAACTTACAAGGTTGAAGAAGTCGGCCATTTTCTCCTCACCCGCCAAAAGCGCGATAGTCTCAGCGCAGGCGAGGTAGGTTATATCATAGCCGGCGTGAAGACGGTTTCGGATGTCCGTTCCGGTGACACAATTACACTCCACAACCGGCCCTGCGAAAAACCGCTTCCCGGTTTCAAGGAGATCAAGCCTGTAGTCTTCGCCTCCATTTACCCGATCGCCTCGGACGACTATGAGGAGCTGGCTGTCTCCCTGGAAAAATACAAACTCAACGATGCATCGTTCATCTATCAGAAAGATTCATCGACGGCCCTCGGCCAGGGATTCAGGTGCGGCTTTCTCGGACTTCTTCACCTGGAGATCGTTCAGGAACGGCTTGAGAGGGAATATGATCTTTCCATCATTTTGTCCGTTCCCAGTGTCCGTTACCGGTTTACCTTGAAAGATGGAACGATGATAGAGGTGGACAACCCGGCGCATTATCCCGATCCATCTGCCATCATCAAATCCGAAGAACCGTATATCCGCGCAACCATGATGCTGCCGGAGAAATACCTCGGCGCGGTAATGAAGCTTTGCATGGAAAAACGGGGGGTGAATTCAACCCTCAACTACACTGGTC
This sequence comes from Syntrophaceae bacterium, assembly GCA_003153775.1. Lineage (GTDB taxonomy): Bacteria > Desulfobacterota > Syntrophia > Syntrophales > UBA2185 > Fen-1135. Next base: position 18,042 of record PMBI01000039.1, read on the forward strand.
CCGGCCGGGCGGAACTCATCTATGAAATACCCCTCGCCGAGGTTATCTATGATTATTATGACCGCTTCAAGTCCGTCACCCAGGGCTATGGCTCCTTTGACTATGACGTGATCGATTACCGGGAAGGAAGCCTTGTCCTCCTGGATATCCTGGTTAACGGGGAGAAAGTTGATGCCCTGTCGCAGATCGTGCACCGGGATCGCGCACGCGCCAGGGGGCTCTTGGCCTGCGAACGCCTCAAGGATGAGATACCCCGGCAAATGTTCAAAATCGCAATTCAGGGAGCAATCGGCGGGGAGATTGTTGCCCGAACGACGATCTCGGCTTTCCGCAAAGACGTAACGGCGAAATGCTACGGCGGAGACATTACCCGGAAGCGAAAGCTTCTCGAAAAACAGAGGAAGGGAAAGAAACGCATGAAGATGATAGGCTCGGTCAGCATCCCGCAGAGCGCCTTTCTCGCCGTCCTGAAGTCCGGCACTGAATGAAGATGCATCATGATAAAATTTTTGTGCGCCCTTCACGAAATCAATCTTCACTTTTTTAAATCTCTTGATATGGAATCCAGCATAGACATCTCAACAACAGATACAACTCCCGGCCTGTACATTCACATACCCTTCTGCAAAAGCAAATGTCCCTACTGCAGTTTCTATTCGGTTACCTCTTTCACCATGATCGACGAATTCTTGAATGCACTCATGAGTGAAATGGAAATGTATCGGGAGACGTTCACCCGCTTTGACACTGTCTATATCGGCGGCGGCACGCCCTCTCTCCTTGCCATAGAGCGCTTCGCCGGCATTCTTGCGAATATTCGAAATACCTTCACCCTCTCACCAAACCCGGAAATCACCGTCGAGATCAATCCGGCAGATAGTCCACAGGAATATCTGGAATCTCTTAGCCGCCTGGGATGCAATCGCCTCAACATAGGCATCCAGTCATTTGACGATAAGGTTCTGACATTCCTCAAGCGCAGGCACTCCGTCCGTGAGGCCCTGGATACTATAGAAGCTGCGGGGAACGCCGGATTTGAGAACATCGGCATCGATCTGATTTATGGCATACCAGGACAGGATATGACATCATGGCTTGACACCCTATCGCAGGCGCTATCTCTTAACTTGGCACACCTTTCCTGTTATCAGTTGACCATCGAAGCCGGCACACCCCTTGGCCTCCGGCATCACCGGGGAGAAATTGTCTTGCCAGACGAAGAGCGCCAGCATGCATTCTTCATAAGAACTTCAGAAATCCTTGAGAATGCCGGATATGTCCACTATGAGGTATCCAACTTCGCAAGGGACATTTCGCTGGCATCAAAGCATAATCAGAAATACTGGAACCATACATCTTACCTCGGTCTGGGCCCGGCTGCGCATTCTTTTATGGGACATAAGCGCTGGTGGAATCATAGTTCTCTCGATGAATATATCGGGGATATCGGGGCGGGAAAGCTGCCTCTGGCTTCCTCAGAGATACTGACGAAAGAACAGTTGCATCTGGAAGCACTCTTCCTCGGTCTCCGCACGAAGAGGGGCATCCACCTGCACAATCATTCCTGCAGGTACGGCTGTGATCTCATATCGGAAAAAGCTGATGCCCTGGCAAGACTCGTTAAGGCAGGGTTCATTGAAATAAATGAAGGTCGTCTGCAGCCTACCCGCACCGGTCTCGCACTAGCTGACAGCCTGGTGTCCCTGTTGGCATTTGAGTAAACGGTAGAGAGAATGTGATTTGACATTAGCGCCAGATGCGCTTGTGTAGCAGCTTTCAACCCGTACTGTGTGAGAGCAATGAATGAAAATATTAAAGAAGTAGGTTACTGGCAACACCTACAACTAAATAACGTTAGTT
>PMBI01000096.1:0-47226 GCA_003153775.1 Syntrophaceae bacterium
GTCAATTTTGCCCATGGCGAATACCTCATGGTTGCCATGTATTTCGCTTACTGGTTTTTTGTTCTCTTCGGCATGGATCCCCTCTTTTCCCTTCCCCTGGTGACGGTCCTGCTGTTCTGCCTCGGGGTTATCACCTACTATATCTTCATCAGGCCGATCATCAGCGCCCCCATGCTTTCCCAGATTTTCGTGACCTTCGGCATCCTGATTCTTTTGAGAGGCGTGGCCCAGTATTTGTGGAGCGGAGACTACCGCATGATCCCCCAGACCCTGACGAGCGGCAATGTCAGCATCTTCGGCGTCTATACCGGTGTCTCGCAGCTCATCGCAGCAGCGGGCGCAGTAATCTGCAACGGCCTTATCTTCTGGTTTCTTAAATCCACCAAGCTGGGCATGGCCCTCGAGGCGGTTTCCGAAGACAAGGAAGCTGCAAGACTCATGGGGATCAATAGTGACCGGATGTTTGCCCTTGCGTGGGGCATCGGCATCGCCACGGTCGGCGTGGCCGGAGGCCTGCTTTCGAGTTTCTATTATGTGTTTCCGGAAGTAGGCTCCAATTTTTGTCTGATGGCTTTTGTTGTTGTCGCTCTCGGCGGCTTCGGCAGCGTGCCGGGGGCGTTTATTGCGGGGATTATCGTTGGGCTGGTAGAGGTGCTCTCCGGCTATCTCATTGCGCCTTCTCTGAAGTTTATGTTCGTCCTGTTCTTATACCTGGGCGTGGTCTTCATCAGGCCCCAGGGATTCATGGGAAGGAAATGATGCGGTCATGAAAAAGGGTCTCTTCATATTCATATTGTTCATGTGCGCACTCGCAGCGGTCCCGCTGTTTGTGGGCGACCCTTTTGTATGCCACATACTCATCATGATCATGATGTACGCAACAATGAGCATCGGCTGGAACGTCATAGGCGGATATGCGGGCCAGGTCTCATTCGGCAATGCCGCATTTTTTGGCGTAGGGGCTTATACGACGGCCATCCTCCTGGTGAACTTTAGCGTCAACCCCTGGCTGGGGATGCTTGCCGGCTGCGTCCTTTCCGTAGGTCTCGCCGTCATCGTCGGATACCCGTGTTTCCGTTTGCGGGGGCATTACTTTGCCATCGCCACGATTGCGGTGGGCGAAATCATGGTCGTGATCTTTACAAACTGGGACTATGTCGGCGCCGCAGTGGGCATCTACATGCCCATCCTCGAGGAGTCGTTTACGAACTTTGAATTCCACTCTTCGAAGATCCCGTACTACTACATAATCCTCTGCATGCTGCTCTTTGCCATCGCCGTTTCCTATTTCATAGAGAAAGGCAGGCTGGGTTATTATCTCCGGGCAATCAAGGATGATCCTGACGGGGCGCGGAGTCTCGGGATCGATATCCAGAAATATAAAATGATCGCCTTCTCCATTTCCGCAGTATTGACCTCGATCTGCGGGACGTTCTACGGCCAGTATGTGTTATACATCCATCCGTCGAGTACGATGGACCTCATGATGTCGATCCATCTGTGCATCATCGCGCTGATCGGCGGTATCGGAAAACTCTTCGGGCCCGTTATCGGGGCCTTCGTGTTCATCCCGCTCATGGAGTTGACCAGGGTGTATCTCGGAAGTGAAGGGCAGGGAATCGATATGATCATCTACTCCCTGCTCGTCATCATGATCGCCATCTGGCGGCCGCAGGGGCTCTGGGCATTGTTCTCAAGAGGTGACAAATGAGTTCTGATATCCTCGTAGTCGACAATGTGACCAAACGTTTCGGCGGGCTTACGGCCAATGCGGATATTTCCTTCTCTATGAAGGAAGGGGAAATCATCGGTCTCATCGGACCTAACGGGGCGGGGAAATCCACGCTCTTCAATTGCATATCCTGCTTTTACAACGCCGACGGCGGGAGAATCGTCTTCAAAGGACAGGAGATCACGCGCAAAGACCCGGAATCGATCTGCAGGATGGGCATCGGCAGGACATTTCAGATCGTCCGGACATTTAAGGACATGAACGTGTTGGAAAATATCATGATCGGGGCCTTCCTGAGAAATCCAAAACGAAAAGATGCCCAAGCCCGGTCGGAGGAAGTGGCGAATGTATTTCGTTTTACGGATAAATTATATTTGAAAGCCACGTCTCTCACTATTTCTGAACAGAAAAGACTGGAGGTGGCCAGGGTCTTCGCAACAGGGCCGAAAGTCATGCTGCTCGACGAAATGATGGCGGGCTTGAATATACATGAGATCAAAGAATCGGTTGAGCTTGTCCTGCGGCTCCGGGAGATGGGCATAACGCTTGTCCTTGTCGAACATGTGATGGAAGGCATCATGCCGATTGCAAATCGCATCGTGGTTCTGGACTACGGGGAGAAGATAGCAGAGGGAACCCCCGATGAGGTCGTAAACAACGAGAAGGTGATTGAGGCCTATTTCGGAAAAAAATATGCTAAGCGTAGAGAAAATAAAACTCGGATACAATAATATCCCCGTGATTCACGACGTTTCATTCCGCGTAGAAAAGGGTGAAATAGTATCTCTCATCGGCGGCAATGGAAACGGAAAATCAACTATACTGAAGGGTCTCAGCGGCATCATGCATCCTTCATCGGGAAGTATTGTCTTTAACGGCCGGGATATCACCACGGCTGAGGCCCACAAGGTCGTGGCTATGGGCATGTCGCATGTGCCGGAGGGCAGGCGGCTTTTTCCCAGCCTCAGCGTATACAAGAATCTGCTCCTCGGCGCCTATCTTACGGATGATAAAAATGTAATTCACGATCGGCTGGAATACGTCTACAGCATCTTCCCGATCCTGAAGGACAGGGGACAGCAGAAGGCGAGCACGCTCTCCGGCGGTGAGCAGCAGATGGTGGCAATCGGCCGGGGCCTGATGAGCAAGCCCAAACTCCTGATGCTTGATGAACCGTCCTGGGGCATCGCGCCCAAGCTTGTCGAAAAGATATTTGAGGTGATACAGGAAATCCGGCAGGACGGTGTAACCATCCTCCTTGTCGAGCAGGACGTCCAGGAAGCCCTTGATATCTCGGACCGGGCCTATGTGATACAGACGGGCAGGGTAGCCCTTGAGGGGACGGGCAAAGAACTGCTGTCATCAGAGCTCATACAGAAGTCCTTCCTCGGCCTGTAAGAGGGATGACGTTTCTGTTACTGATTAAGGTCTTTAGCCGTTTTTCCCAGCACGCTCCTGACTCTTTGCGACAGTTCGGCAATCCGAGCCGGCTTTTGAATAAAACCCATACAGCCTCGCGCCATGATCCCGGACGCCTCACCGTTCAGGCTGTACCCGCTTGAGAGAATCACCTTGATCTCCGGGTTAATCTCTTTGAGGCGGTCGAAGGTCTCTCCTCCGCCCATCTCCGGCATGATCATGTCTAATATCACGAGATCGATCTTGACCTTGTTATCCTCATAGACCTTCACTGCCTCCCTGCCGCCCGCAGCAGTGAGGACCTGATATCCCAGTGCTTCGAGCATCTCTTTCACGACGCCGATGATCGCCTCCTCGTCATCAACCAGAAGAATGGTTTCCCTGCCCGTGACGATTGCCTCTTCTGTTCTCGCCTCTTTCAGGGCCTCTCTTTCCGAAGCGGGGAGATAGATATTAAAGGTCGTCCCTCTGTCCATCTCGCTGTATACGTCGATGTAACCATTATGGCCCTTGACTATTCCATAGACCATGGCGAGCCCCAGTCCCGTACCGCGTCCCATCTCCTTTGTGGTGAAGAACGGCTCGAAGATCCTTGCCTTTGTCTTCTCGTCCATGCCCACCCCTGTGTCAGTGAGTGAGATCTTCACATACTTGCCGGGTTTCATGTAAGAGCCCTTTTCATCTTTCGCAGTGATAATCAGGTTGGCGGTTTCCAGATAGACGTGTCCCCCTCCCGGCATGGCCTGCCAGGCATTGACATACAGGTTCATGAAGACCTGCTCCATCTGCGAGACATCCGCTTCTACGGCCCAAAGGGCTTTTTCATATTTCTTGTGAACGGAAATCTCCTTCTTTGTCCTGCCGAACATGATCGAGCTCTTTTCCACGACATCGCTGATGTCTATGGGGTTCATCTCATACTTGCCGACACGGGCAAAACCGAGGAGCTGTTTTGTAAGGTCTGACCCCGCTACCACCTGCTTCTCTATGGCCTTCAGCTTCTCATGACGGGGATCGTTCGCATCGGTTCTCATCAGCATCAAAGAGGTGTTTCCCTGGATCGCCATGAGCAGGTTGTTGAAGTCATGCGCGATACCTCCCGCGAGTGTCCCGATCGCTTCCATCTTCTGGGCCTGCTGGAGCTGGGCTTCGAGCTTCTTCCGCTCCGTGTTATTGCGGATACACTCGATGGCGGCAATAATTTCGCCGCCGGAATCCCGCAATACCGAAGCCATCGCAGAAAGATGCACATCGCCGGGAGGCAAATTCGGCGTGTAGGATTCTCCAAAGATGATGTCCCCCGTCCTGCGAATGGCGGTGTATTCTTTTTCCCTCTGCGGATCGGGATTAAGGGCGAGATCGATGAGGATGGGTCTTCTGTCTCCGTAGAAGGGGAGAGCGTATTCGCGATCGCCCTTGCCTAACATATCTCCCGCCTTTGTTCCCGTCATAATCTCTATGGCCTTGTTCCACGCAATGACTTTTCCGTTCAGATCGATTGCAAAAGTGGCGTCCGGCAGGAAATCAATGATCTCGGATAATTTCTTTTCCGTATCCTGCAAGACAGTCTCCACTCTTCTGCGCTCTGCAATTTCCGCCTCCAATTCCTGGTGCTTCTTTTGAAGCTCGGCTTCCCGCAGCATTGCCTCATGGAGTTGTGTCTGAAGAATGAGACGCTTCATGCTCAGCGCAATGATAAACACGACAATGCCGATAACGAATAACGCGAGAAGAGCCATCCTCGTGACAAGCTGCCACGGATCAGAGCGCCCAATGATTTCCGGGTCTGAAGCGAATACAACGAGAGAAAACGGGGTACCCTGCACCGGCAGACGCAGTGCGATCATTTTCTTATTGCCGCCCTGGTAATTATTTGCCTCAAACTCCAGGGGCCGGCCGATTTCAATCTTTCCAAAATCCGGGAAACCCGATGCAAAGGTGGGTGGCTGCATGAACACCGGCAAGCTGCCGCTCTTTTCGTCCGTGACAAGGAAAGTCATACGGTTCGCGGTACCTTCTTCCATGAGCAGATGTTTGTAGAGAGTCTCAGGTTCTACCCAGGCGATGATTTGACCCGCATACTTTTCTTTGTGAAAATAGGATATGGAAATCCTCAATTCCCGGCCGTCTGTCGAACTGGCGACTACCGCTTCCTCGTGGTCTTGCGTGAGATACTTGCTCCATTCGTCTCTCATTCTTATGGGAGAACGGGGAGCTGCGGCATCTACCAACAGGCTGCCGCCCTTTTCAATCAAGACAATGCGCGAGTATATCGCATCTACTCCGATCTTTTTACGGCGAATGAGATCCTGGAACCGGTCGCTTATGGGGCTCAAACTCTGCCGCAGCCCATATTCCATGCTCATGCCCAACGCCTTGTTTTCAAAAAAAACGGACACCTCTCTCGATAAGGCGAGGTTAACAAGGTCATCCTTCCTTTCAGAAAAAAAGTACGCCACCGCAGTGGCATGCCGCTCCGTGTCGCGCTTCAATTGTTCCAAGAGGGTTCTTTGCAGATTGGCGGCCGACAGGTAATTTGTGACAAGCAGGAAAGACACGTATGCAATGAGCATAATCCCGGCCAGAAAAACCGCCAGGTTCCGCTTCTTCGCATGCCACTTAATCTGTCCGTTGTTAGCGTTCTGCATAAGCGTTTGATACGTTCATGGGTGCATCATTCTATTTCAACTTTTCTTCCTGAAAAATTCCGGGTAGTAGTTAGGCACGAAGGGGTAGTATTTTTTTACAATCCTAAAATAGGAGCCGTCTTTCTTACTCTTGTTCAAAAACTTATTGAATTCCTTCCTGAGCTCCGGCGAATCCTGGCTGAAGGCGACGGCCATATCCTGCATTTCACTCACCGGTCCGATAATCTTGATCTTGCCGGGCCATTTCTGGAGAGCGACCAGTGCATCGGGGACGTCAAGGAGCGTCAGACCCGACTTTCCATTGATGATTGCAGGGGCCATCTCATTCAAGGAGCCTTCGAAAAGGCTTATCTTATCGGTTATTTTTTCCAGTCCATAGAGAGACGGTTCCAGGCAGGTTGAGGCCTTTCCCAAAAGGGGCTGACCGGCGATGATCTTCTTAACTGACGCAATATCCTTGTTGATGTTATTGGACGACTTGATAGGTTTGACGGGGGAGTTAGCCCGCGCAACCAGCCAGACCTGATTGGGGAAGGTGGGAAGAGAAAAATCGACTATCTTCTGACGCCATGGCAAGACGGTGATGCCACTTGCGGCAACATCGCCCGCGATGGGAACACTTCTTATAATCTCTATATTGTCACCTTTCGGTCTCACGGTCTTCCCCGTCAGGTCGCCGAAAATTTCACTCCAATCAGTCTTGACGAATTCGTACTTTACGCCAAGGTGCTTGGCAAAGAGCTTCATTAACTCGACGTCCATGCCGTCACCGCTTCCGGTAATAAAGTTGGCATAGGGGATGCCAAGGTGCCGCAGGACGCCATCTTGTTTAACATCGTCAAGGTCCCTGCCCAGCAATGTCCCCGGCACTATAGCAAAAGCCATGATAGCCATACTCAATAGAACGATTGTCTTCACGCAAAGATCTTTTGTGTAAACCATTTTCCCTTTCATCGTAAAATTTCCCCTTATTAAAATTACTTCAAACAATTAATTGCTACATGGATTTTATGAATTACGACAATTCGTCTATAGTAGGTTTTGCAGTGCGCGTCGCTCCCGCAGTTCTGTCCAGTCTTCTGACCAGAACCATATAATAGTGCAAATTAAGTGCCAATCAAGATCAGCTCCGTCAGTATCCGTCGCCTTGGGAACCCGGAAGCCGGCCTGCGCGGGAATGCTCCTGACCTGATTGATATTATATGGAAATTTCGTATGGGATAGCGCGATCTGACTAACGTCTAAGGGTTGTCTGTCTCACAGGAATTCTCTTGAAGCGTGTTGCGAATAAGGGTTGCGGCGTTTTTATGTCAAAAAACTGTCCCAAGAAGGCAGTGATTACACGTCCTCAGTTTATACAAGGCTTTTTAGCAGAACTCGGAAAATTGTTGCTCCTAATTGAAAAAATACCTTATATTAATACAACGATACAAAACAGAAATACGGAAGTGAGCCGCCATGAGACGGAAAGAAATTATCTGGATTGCTTTATTTATTTCGGCCATTCTGCTCGTTCTGGCGGAAAAGCAATTACCCTATCTGCCAGGGGATATCGCAGCAATGAAGTTTGCGCAATCCCATCTTCCGGAATCGAAAGAATGGGCGAAATGGCTCTCTTCTACAGCGGAGATGTCACGGGTACTCATTCTGGCTGTGATGGTTTCTTTCCTTTGCTGGACGATCGCCGGATGGCGGGCTGCACTGTTCTCGGTGTTCAGCGTCATCGGGGTATCGTTGCTCGGAGTGTGGCTTGGGCCGATTGTCGCTCAACCTCGTCCCTCTCCCCTGCTCATTCAGGTATCGGGTTCGTATTCCGGTTCTGCTTTTCCCTCCATCTTTGCGCTTCGGTATGCGTCCACAGTCGGTTTTCTTGCTGCCCTCGCAATTGTCAAAACGCGAGGAAGTATGCGCTGGATATTGGTGCTTGCCTGCGGCTGTCTTCTCTTTGCCGGACTGCTGGCTCGACTTACCCTCGGGGCGCACTGGCCGAGTGACATATGTCTGTCCTATCTCGTCGGTTTCTTATGGGTTGCTCTGATGATCCGCTTCGTTTAACCGATTGCCCGCCTGAAAGCCATTTCACCGGGTTTACAAATCAAGAAATATGGTTGGGGCGGAAGGTGATAATTGCCGATTCAGCCTTTCAGATCCTTCCCGAAGATCCAGAAATAGATCGTACCGATCAGCCCGCATACCGTAGCCGTGAGGAGGTTTACTTCGGGGGAAATCTGCCACAGGAAGGCGCCTGCAAAGGCGGCAGCGGATACGGTCACATCCCGGATGAGGTAGTACAGTCCAAACATTCCCGCCTTTTTATCTTCCGGAGCAAGGTCCATGATCAGAGCCTTGCGCGTTGGTTCTCCGAACTCCTTCATTCCCCGGATGATGAATGCGATGACCATGGCCCGGAAGGAATGCGAAAACAAAAGGACCAGAGGGAAAATGGTGAAGTTAAAAAATGTGATGACCACAAAGGGCTTCTTTGTCGTCCGATCCGCCATATAGGCCACAGGTATGTATATCAGGACGGCAGTGGCCATCTCGATGGCAGTGAGAATTCCGAATTGCACCGGCGTAATGGCGTTATCCTTGATGCACCACACGACAACAAATGCGTAAGGAATCTGCTCTGCAAAGCGGATCAGGATATCGGACGTAAGCAGATGTTTAAGTCCGGGTGCCATGGATCGCCAAAGCCGGGAAGGCGTCGCCGCCGTCTTTTTCCGCTTGCCATCGTCCTCGATCATCACCTGCTGGAAGACAAGGGAAATCAGGCCGAGCAAAAGGGCGCCGGCAAAGGCTATTCGCACGCCTTCTTTCTCGCCGTACAGTTCTATGAGCACGCCGCCGATGATCGGACCCAATGCCATGGGAATCCGCCGGACAAGGGAGTGCATGGTCACCCCCATCGTCCGTTTATTCTCCGGCAGGACCACTGATACGAGGCTCATAGTGGCAGGAAGCGAGATTGCCGACCAGGATAGAAAGAACAGCGACCCGATAATAACCGCCTGCCAGTATGGGAACAGGATAACGATGAGGTAGCCAAACATGGCGATGAGGTTGAAGACAATCAGCGCTTTTTTGTAACCAAGGCGGTCGCTCAGATAGCCGCCGGGAAAGGAATAAAGCGCAGACAGCAGATTCTGCATGCCATTGAGAAGACCAATGGACAGGACTCCACCGCCCAGGGCCAATAGGTAGATGGGCAGGAAGCGCTCAGCTAATCGTTCACCAAGCCCGACGAAGATCACCATGGCCATCAGGGCCACTATGCTTCTCTTCAGACCGAGGAAATCGATGATGCGGGTTTGCCGGATCATTCGTTGGATAATTTACCTCCCTTGCAGGCGGGATGAGACGAGGACGCTACTGACGACGGAAGCGCTCAACAGCGCGCCAAGTTGCGGCGCGCGAAGAGACTCAGTTCAAAACGGAACCGTATGGTTACGCAGCCTGCATCAATGCCGGACTCTAAGGTGCTGAACCGCCTTTTCCAGGCCGTCCAATGTAAGTTCGAACATGGGAAAGACGCGCCAGATCATGCCCACGGTAAAGGTGTGGTGCCACTCATCCTCGCGCTGGGGATTGAGCCATACGGAATGACGGAAGGTCTTGGCGAGGAACTTGAGACGCTCGATGCCAGTTCCAAGCTCGACCTCATCGATGTAGATCGACCCGTTCGTATGCATCAGTTCATAGGGGGCCATGCTGGCGTCACCGACGATGATGAGCCTCGTCTCCGGGTCCTTGCGAATGAAGTCGTCGATCGGCTCCGGTTTGTACCGGCGCTCTGCATCCTGCCAGACGCGGCTGTAAATGGTATTGTGGAAGTAGTAGATTTTCAAGTCCTTGAACTGGCTCCGGGCATAATGAAACAGGGTCTGGACGACTTCTACATAGGGGTCCATGGACCAGCCGCCGTTGTCGATCATGAGGATGATTTTGAGACGGTCCGATAACCGGCGGTCGAAGATGATCTCGATCTCTCCGGCGTTCCGCATTGTCTCATAGATGGTCTTATCCACGTTTACAATATCTTTCGGTCCGGAAGGAATCATCCGGCGCAGCCGCTTCAGGGCCTCTCCCATCTGTACCTCTGTCAGAGGGCCTTCCTGGGAATAATCCTTGTATCTCCGCTCCATTGCCACTTTGACGGCCGATTTGTTTCGGGACTGCCCGCCCACGCGCATTCCGCCTGGATGATAGCCCGAACGTCCGACCGGCGAGGTGCCGCCCGTGCCGATCCAGCGGTTTCCTCCGTGATGGGCCTCCGTCTGATCCTTTAGCCGGTCGAGAAAATACTGGATGAGCTCTTCGGGCGTCATCTTCTTCAGTTCTGATGCATCGAGACCAAGGGCCTCGGCGATTTGCTCCGGGTTCTTCAGCCATTCTTCAAGAAGCGCCCTCACGATCTCCGTGAGCTCGATTTCGTCCGGCGCCTTGAGGGCAACGCCGCGGAAGAAATGCGCGAACACCTGATCGTACATATCGAAATAACGCTCGCTCTTTACAAGAATTGCACGGGCGGTTGTGTAGAAATCATCGACGGACTGGATCATGCCAAGGCTCAGCGCCTTCTGCAGCCGCAGGAAAGAAGTGGGCGAAACGGAAAGCCCGCGCTCACGGAGCGCATAAAAGAATTCAATAAACAAATACGGCTCCTCTTTAGCGCAGCCTTGCCGACTGCTGGGTGGCGGCAGCGAGATCAGCGCTCTTCTTGAAAAGGATGCCCAGATAGGGCGCGTTTCCCCGGGAAAGCGATTTTATGTGCATATCAGGGTCCGTCTTCAGGGCGCGAATCCAGTTGATCAATTCCCGCGTCGCCGGTTTCTTTTCGATTCCCTTGAAATCACGCAGGCGGTAGAAGGCCTCGATGCAGGCCTCGGAGAGGTCTCTGCTGAGATTGGGGAAATGAACACCGACAATGAGCCGCATCGTCCCGGTATCGGGGAAGGCGATGTGATGAAAATTGCAGCGGCCCAGAAATGGATCGGAGAGGTCCTTCTTCGCGTTGGAAGTAATGATGATCACCGGCCGGTTGCGCGCCGTAATGGTTTTGTCAACTTCTATGATATCGAACTGCATCTGGTCGAGGACATCGAGCATGTCGTCCTGGAAATCGCTGTCGGCCTTGTCGATCTCGTCGATCAAGAGCACCGTCCGTAGGTCCGATACGAAGGCCTGGCCGATTTTTCCCATCCGGATGTATTCCTCGATATTGCTGACGTCCCGCTTGGAATCCCCGAAGCGGCTGTCGTTCAAGCGCGTGAGGGTATCATACTGATACAGCGCATCCACAAGCTTCATGCTGGACTTCACATTCAGCACGATAAGCGGCATCTTCAGGCTTTCGGCAATGGCATGCGCGAGCATCGTCTTTCCCGTGCCCGGCTCCCCCTTGAGCAGGAGAGGCATTTCCAGGGCTATGGAAACATTCACCACCTTTGCCAGCTCATCATCGAGAATGTATTTGGACCCGCCGCGAAAAGAATTGTTGTCTTTGGTCATGTATGAACTCCTTTTATCACCATGGTGCTGAAACACCGGATATTTTATTAGACAGGACTTCCTATTTCATCTGTCGAAAAATTGCCAGCTTTTTTTGCGCACGCCGCCCTTTCCATGTCATTCCCGCCCCTCTCCTGTCATTCCCGCGGAGGCGGGAATCCAGATATCATTCACAAATATCTTCGTATAAATCATTCCATTCCGGATTGTCTCTTTCTACAAGGTTTAACTTCCAGCGCCTGTCCCACTTCTTTATCTGTTTCTCTCTGATGATTGCCTTCTCTGCCGTTGCGTGGGATTCATACCAGACCAGGCGATGGACAGCGTACTTTTTCGAGAAGCCATCCACCAGATTGTTCTTATGTTCGTAGATACGCTTTACAAGATCAGATGTTACACCGGTATACATAGTGCCATTCCTCTTGCTACAGATTATGCAGACGTAATAGTTGTTCATATCTGGAACCGGGATTCCCGCCTGCGCGGGAATGACGAGGAAGAATAACTCCTGTCTCGGTGAGGATGACTGCAAGAGAGCCTGAATGTAATCACCTGAGAGAACTGAGGATTGCATTCTTTGTCTTTGCCATATCGGCAGGTTTGACCTCCATAGTCATCGTTGACTCGTAGCCTTTCTCCGTGAGGAGCGTAAGTATCCGCCGGTACTCGACGATACCGTCTCCGAGAGGCAGATGGATGTCATCCTTTGGAGATTTTCCGCCCCGGTTGTCATGTACATGCACGTGCGCTATACGGGAGAAACAGTTCTCGATAAAACTGAAAGATGTGTTCTCCCTCGAGAGGAGTTGGGCGTGCCCCATGTCCAGGGTCATTCTCAAGTCGGGAACTTTATCAAACATGGGTGCGAAATGATAATATCGTTCACTCAGGTTCTCAATGCATAAGACTATGCCTGCGTTTCTCGCAGATGCGGCCATCTCGGACGCCAGCTCGATCTTGCGTGAGGCCGTTTCATGCGAGACATACCTTTCGTCCATCCAGAAATGAAATGTTCCCTTCGTGATGCCGAGCGCTCCCGACAGGTCGAAGAGTCTCTTCATGCGGGGAACGAATCGCTCCTCAAGAATCTTTGCATCAAAGGTGTTATCTTCGTTGGGATAGTGGGCAAGATAGGCGATACCGTAAATGGTCTTCAGTCTTAGAAGCTCGTCAAGATCACGCTCGACGTCTTCCGGGGCATAAAGCGAAATCTCGGCAAAAGGATATCCGAGTTTTCCGACTTCGTGAATCTCTTCTATCGAGTGGGCTCTCCCGCCGATGATGAACATCCTGTATCCCCTGACTTTTTCGTTTAGGATTTAGGTATAGACCGGTCTGACCTGCGTGGCAGGGTAAGGCTTGTCCCCCCCGTCCATTCATGGCCATATATATCAAACCTGATGAGAAAACGCATGTCAAATATTGTCGACGGCGACGGGCAAAGCGCCTCATTGGCCAGCATCAATTGTTTAAGCATAGAGTATTTGGAGGATTTCAGGGCGTACAGCTCATAGGATGAATTAGCTTGACTTCCCCCTGATTTAGAGTATCCTAAATATAAGACCATGTAATAGACATCACTGACAAAGTTGATGAGCTCTCGTCCCGCAAAAGGGAAACAACGGAACTATTGAAGCCCTGTCCATTACAATGAGACAGGGCTTTTTGTTTCTTAGAATGGAAAAGAATCCGGGGCATTAAATGCAGATGATATTTATGGCGAGGAGGTTGCAAAAGTGAATATACACCTGATCGAACATTTAAATAATTTTGCCAAGCTGTCGGATAATGTATGGGAAAGCGGCTGGTGGACGTTGGATGAAAATAAAGCTCAAAAGCTCGTCGGGGGCGAGATTTTTTTTCATAAGAAGAAGCAAGAGCCTTCCTTTTACGGCGGGACTATACTGGGGTATAGAGTAGAGCCGGATGGCGAGTATCAGGGGAAGATTATTTTCAAGCTCCAGCATAAGAAATCATGCAGGGATGTCAGGACGGATAAATCCGGATGGTCCAAGGAAATGAAGATAATAGGAATGGAACAGTGATTGGAAAAGGATAAAGACCGTGACTGAAGACTTGATGGACTATTGGGTGAGGCTTATAAAGCCGATTTTCCCGACGAATGCCTGGATTGTTCCGCATTTCGCTGACAACGATCATATTATACAAATTGACTGGAACATCGACAAGAATACAAAGCAGTCAAACAAGCGCTCCAAGAAAATTGAGATAATAATCAAAGAGGACGCAATTGACCTGTATCTCGATAAGAACAAGCAGGATCGTGAATTATACGGCGACGCACTAAAGCTGTTTATCAGCGAGCGGTATAACCATTTTAATCCTGATAACGATGCCCTCACGAACAGATCTGTACGCACAGAGAAATGGCTGATCTCCAAGGCCATCCTTAGTACATTGACCCCCTCACATAGCTTGATGTAGCCGTTCAAGATATTTTATAGGCAACCCACCTATCTATTTACCAATTTTCACCTGTCATAGAGGTTTATTAAAATCCCGCAAGCGCCAATTAAGAATGTATGTTTTTCCCCTGCAGGTTTTTCCAGGTGCTTTCCGAATACCAGATATCGACGAATTCGAGAATAGCCTCTCTTTCTCTTTTCATGATCTCTTCTGCAACGGTACCTCTGAGAAGTTTCTTGATGCTTTTGAACGCGGCCGCATCTTTTTCGGCGTATTGACTGGCGATCTTTTTCGCTTCCCCCTCCAGATCGACTTCTGACGAGATCTGGTCAATCAGTCCGATCCGGTATGCTTCCTCCGCCGAATACATTGTCCCGGTATATAAAGCCCTTTCCGCCGTCCTCTGTCCGAGGAGCAGTTTCATCATCGCAACACTTCCCCAAAATAGTGACGAGCCGAAATTGATTTCATTGAGGGAAATCTTCGCCTTTCCCGGAACCATGATCCTGTAATCGCAGGCAATGGCGAGCATGCAGCCTCCGGCTATTGTGTGGCCGTTCAGCGCCGCAACGACTGGTTTAGGATACAGAAAGAGGTAAGTACATAGATCAGTGAACTTGGTGAGATAACGGATAAACGATTCCTTCGGGTAGCCCAGAAACTCCGGGATATCAAAACCGAAAGTAAAAAATTTCCCTGTCCCTGTGATGATGACGGCCTTTGCTCCGGCATCGCCGGCAAGCTCCTTCAAACAACCGGCCATTTCATCAATCACTGTTTCATTAAGGGCATTCACTTTCCCCCTGCTTAGTCGGACTGTAACGATTCCCTGATCGTTGATGCTATTTACATACTGCATAATCTCACCTTCCCTCCTATATTCTTTTTGCTCGTTCATCGTTCCCGCACCCGACGCCGCCAAAAAGAAAATACACGCTTACGTTATCTCGAAGAGCCGGCGGGGGCTCTTTGTCATGATTTCATTCCCCCTCTCCTTAATGAGAATCATGTCCTCCAGCTTGACAACCCCAACAGCCTCATTCATCATGTGCATGTCCAACGCCACGACGTAATTGTCGCCAACCGGGGAGTGGTCATACTCTGACGGGACGGGAGGCTCGTTCAGCTCCAGGCCGATCCCGTGACCGATAAGCCGGGACTTTTTTCCCTTGCCGAAATTTTGAAAGTGCTCCGATCTTCCGAGTTCTTTCGCCTTCTCAATTGCAGCGCCGTAAATTTCACTGCACTTCATCCCCGGCTTGATGATGCTGATGAGGTGGTCCGCTATGGTTACAAGATCGCCGTGCATGGATTTGATCTCATCAGGGGCCTTTCCCAAACAGTACGTCCTTGTCTGATCCGCATGGTACCCGTCGACAAGCAGCGGTATATCGACAATGACGGGCTCGCCTTTTGCTATTTTTCGCAGTGAGGGTCCGGCAGGCACTGAGGAGCTCAATCCCACGCCGGTGATGGTATACACGACGCCGCTGATCTTGAAGAGGTTCGATCCGGATGAGATGGGTCCCCTGCTCATGAAGAAATCGGGCTGCCGGATGAAGAAAATCCCTTCATGTCCTGCCAGCCGATGGGCATTTTCTACGGCGGCGGCAAGTTCAAGCTCCGTAACGCCTTCTTTCATAGTGGAGAGGACCGCTTCATGTCCACGGTGAATCGCATCACAGGCCTTTTTGATTTTCTCGATCTCGGAGGGATCCTTCGTCTTTCTCTGCTCCAGGACGAAGGGAGATACATTCACGAATTCATAGCCGGCAAATATCTTCTCCATATCCTTGAATTGTTCTGCCGTTAAAATGTCGAGCTCCGTACCGATCCTTTTGCCCCCCGAGTCCCGCACCGCGAAAATTTCTTTGAATATGTTTGCCAGGCGGCGCTCCTCCCGCACTTTTTCTTTGCCGATAAGAACATCGTCCAAAGCGAATTCGATGCCGCTTCTGACAAACAAAACGTAATCATCAGGCAGAACTACCAGGTATGAAGGCTGTGCCGTGCCTGTATAGTACAATATGTCGCGGGAATAGCAGAGCAGGGCGCCGCACAACCCAAGTTCCCTGATTTTATTTTGCAGGATTTTGATTCGGTCTTCCCGGTTCATAAGAGATGCCTCCTTTTCGTTAAGAGCCCAAGTACGCCTGCCCTTGTTTTCGAGAGAACCGTTTAGATCGCCGAAAGCGATTACTGACATATACAGGATTCGGACGATTTTAGGAAGTGTAACTTGCAGGCCACCCCCTGTCATTCCCGCGCAGGCAGGAATCCAGAGTTTTTCCAATCATCGCACAAGATGTGATAGTCTTTTCCAAAGTTACAAGATATAATGTGATCAAGACAGGCAATCATTAATGAGTGCTCACCATATCTAAATCATCCGGAGGAGAGGGAGATGAAAATACTGGGTATAAACGCGAGCCCAAAAGGTTCTAAGAGCGAGACCCTCAAGCTGGTCAAGGCTGTCCTGAACGGGGCGCAGTCCAAAGGCTTCAAGGTAGAACTTGTGGACCTCTGCAAGCTGCACATAGAATACTGCAGCGCCTGCGGGGTATGTTACAAAAAAGGGAAATGCGTGAAGAAGGACGACTTTCAGTTCCTCTTCAAGAAGATGATGGCCGCCGACGGCCTGGTTATGGGCTCCCCGAACTATTTCAGGTCGGTCGCCGCCCAGATGAAGACCATGATAGATCGCATGGCCGACGCTGTCCACTGCCAATTGCTAACCGGTAAGTACAGCGTCAACGTGGCCACCTCCGGAGGTCCCAGTCAGTATCTGCAGGTCACGGATTACTTGAATGAGATCATGGTCAACTTTGGTTCCTTCGTTACCGGGAGCATAGGCGTATCCATGAGATCGGGCCCGAGGGCTTTGGAGAGCGCACAGAAGAAGGCCTTCCGTCTCGGTTGCACACTGGCTCGCGATATCAGGGCCGGGAAGGTTTACAAAAAGCAGAGAAGGCGGCATGAGGAGAACAGAAAGTATTTTCAAACTTTGGTGACGATGTTCAAGGACGAGTGGCTCCACGAATACAAATATTGGGACAAGAAAAACTGGCGGTAATGTAATGACGAAGTTCTGACTGTCATTCCCGTCCCCGATAAGGGCATTGAAGCTCTCCGCAGCAAGCTAGGGGGCCTGCACTCGCTGCCGAATTCGAGGGCAGGCTCCGGCTGGAATCCAGAATCTCTTACTTGTCCCTCGTCTTTCGATTTTTGTATTATAAATAATTGCCATTGTATTTGTAATAGAAGTGATCTAACCTGCAATTTATAAAACATTTCCTACACGCATACACCTCAATCTCTATTCTTTCCTCAATTCACATATAGCGTTACTGCTACCCTCGTTAACCTCTCTGATCCTGGCATCTCTCATGATATTGTTCAATCCGAAACTGTAGTCGGAGGCAGCCACCAGGGAACCTTGGAAGCGGATCCTCATGAGGTCTTTGATATAGGAGATAGGATTGACGCAGATGTTCTTGAAACGATTCTTGAAGAGAGATGTAAACAGCACAAGCGGTGTGCTCTTTACGAAAATCGAGCTGCCCGGATATGACATCGCAGTTCCCTTCATTTGCCGGAAATGCGGAACCTGCTGCATGACTTACATCCCGAGGTTTAAGGCGGAAGATTTAATGACCATCTCACGGTATTTGAAATGGCCACCGGCAGATTTGATTTACCGTCACACGGAGGGTTACCTGAAAAGAATACGAGGCAAGCCGGAGCCCTGCATATTCCTGAAGGATCAAAAGCTCTGCAGAATTTATAATCACCCCCTCCGTCCTTCTGATTGCCGGCTCTATCCCTTCTCCTATGGCGGTACAGATGCCGATTGCGCAGCGTATCTTGAGCATGCCAGAGTTGTTGAAGCTCTCCTGACGAATGAAAAGGCTTTTGAGATTTATGATGCGAGTTTCTGTCCCAACCCGGACGTCCGACTAATCCCCGCTGCGAAATGGCCGGAAATCTGTAGAACACTGAGGCTATCAAATGCATCAAGAAAGATGATCAGAGCGCTTTTGATTCTGAACGATGTGCCTCTCAGGTCCGTGCTAACGTGCATTCGGCTGAACAGATGAAGTCGTAAAAGAAAAATACTCCTCATCCCCTTCATAAAGGGGGGCAACGGACAAGTTATGCATCGACACCGAGATAGGCTTCGCGGACGCGGGAGTCGCCGAGGAGTTCCTTGCCGGGGCCGGAAAGGATGATCCTTCCCGTTTCGAGCACATAAGCGCGCGCAGCGATGGAGAGCGCCATGTGGGCGTTCTGTTCGACAAGGAGGATGGTGGTGCCCGCCCTGTTTATATCGCAGAGCACCTGGAAGATGTCGCGCACCAGCATGGGCGCAAGCCCCATGGAAGGTTCGTCGAGAAGCATCATGCTGCTCCTGCTCATGAGCGCTCGTGCCACGGCCAGCATCTGCTGCTCTCCACCGGAGAGCGTGCCTCCCAACTGATCCCTTCGTTTCTGAAGCTGTGGAAAGATACCGAAGGCCCTCTCATAGTCCTTCGGGATATCTCCCTTATCTTTTCTCTGCCAGGTTGCAAGCTTGAGGTTTTCCATGACTGTCAGGTTTCCAAAGATGCCGCGTCCTTCCGGCACCTGCGCCATGCCCATGGCGACTATCCGGTGGGCGGCCACGCCGCGCAAGTCCTCTTGTCTGTATCTTATCCGGCCGCTGTAAGGCACTATGCCCGATATGGCGCGGAGCGTGGACGATTTGCCTGCGCCGTTCGCGCCTATCAAGGTCACGATCTCGCCCTCATTAACCTCCAGGGAAATATTATCCACGGCCTTGATGTTGCCATAGGCGATGGTGAGATTCTCAATCGAAAGCATGATTCCGTTCGCGCCCATCAGCACTTTACCTCTCCGAGATAGACTTCCAGAACGCGTGGGTTCTTCTGAATATCGCGCGGCAGTCCCTCGGCAATCGTCTCACCGAAATCAAGGACAAGAAGCCTTTCGCAGATATTCATTACCAGGTGCATCTGATGCTCGATGAGGAGAATGGTCAGGTCGAACTCCTTCCTGATCCATTTGATAAATTCCATGAGCTGTGAAACCTCATTGGGATTCATGCCGGCTGCAGGTTCATCGAGAAGAAGGAGCTGCGGCCTTGTCGCCAGTGCTCTGGCTATCTCCAGTCTTCTCTGCAAGCCGTAGGGAAGGTTCTTCGAGACTTCATCGGCGTAGGCGTCCAGTTTCAGGAAGGCAAGGAGGTCCATGGAATGGCCGATGATCTCCTCCTCTTCTTTTTGGAAGCGGCCCATGTGGAGCAGGGCCTCGACGGGGCTATACCTCACCCGCGCGTAATGGGCGATGCGGACATTATCGAGCACCGAGAGCTCCTTGAAGAGGCGGATGTTCTGGAACGTGCGCGCGATGCCAAGGGCCGTGATCGCGGACGGTGTCCTGCCGACGATCTCCGTGCCCGCGAATGAGATGCTCCCGTGCGTCGCTTTGTAGACGCCGGTAATCAGGTTGAAGATGGTTGTCTTCCCCGCGCCGTTAGGGCCGATGATGCCGACGAGCTCATACGGTTCGAGGTTCAGGTTGAATCCGGAAACCGCGGCGAGCCCATCGAAGTAGTGCGTAACATTCTCTGCTTTCAAGACGGACATCAGGTACCTGCCTTCTTTTCACGCCACAGCCTGCTGGCTAACATGTCGCGCACAGGCACGAACCAGCGAAATTCGCGGAGCCCCATAATACCCCTCGGCCGGAAGATCATCAGCAAAACCAGCACGAGCGGCATGAAGACCATGCGCCAGATGCCCATGGGACGCAGGACCTCCAGCAATACCGTGTACACCGTGGCGCCGATTACGGAGCCTGCAATGGACCCTATGCCGCCGAGGTACACCATGATCAGAATGTCCGTTGACTTGATTATGTCAAAGGCACGGGGGTTGATGAACTGGAGGAGGTGCGCAAAGAGCCCGCCTGCAATACCCGCGAAGAAAGAAGAAACTGTGAAGGCGAGGACCTTCACGTGGTTTGTATTGACGCTCATCAGGTCGCTCGCTATTTCATCCTCCCTGATCGAAAGGACGCCCCTGCCGAAATTCGAGTATATCAGATTGCGTATGACCCACACGGAAATGAGAACCCAGAAGAATACCCAGGGGAGGGTGGAGAGCTTCTCCATGCCGAGAAAGCCGCGCGGCCCGCCGAGGGCATCTATATTTTCAATGACGGATTTGACAATCATGCCGAAGGCGAGTGTAACGATGGCAAGATAGTCGCCCCGTGTCTTGAATGATGGAAAGGCGACGACGAGGCCGACAACGCCCGCGACCATTCCGCCCGCGATGACGGCCAGAGGAAAGAGCCATGCCGCCATATCAGTGGGAAAAACCTTTACGGTAAGAAAGGAAGCGACATATGCGCCGATCGCCATGAATCCCGCATGCCCCACGGAAAACTCTCCCATGTAGCCGTTAATAAGGTTGAGACTCAATGTCAGGATGATATTGATGCCGACGTACATGATGATAAGCTGGACGTAGGGATCGAGAAGCTCGAACTGTTGAATGACGAGGGAGAGCGCAAAGACGAAGACCAGGAGTGCCGGCAGCAGCCAGCGCTTCGTCTCCAGATTCTCCTTGAATTGTTTAATGCGTGATGTGTTTATCATCATCTCCTGCTCACCCCCTTTTTTAAAGGGGGCCGGGGGGATTTTAATTTGCACGCCTGAAAAATCCCTCTTAATCTCCCTTTACAAAAGGGAGAAATATAATACTACACCTTCTGCGGGTGCGGTTTGCCGAGTATGCCGTAGGGCCTGAATATCAGCAATACCAGTAAGAGTACAAATGCTATGAAGTCGCGATACGTGGAAGGCATGAAGGCAACCACCATGATTTCCACTGCACCGAGGATGTAGCCGCCGATCATCGCGCCGCGTATATTGCCGATGCCGCCCACCACGGCCGCTATGAATGCCTTCCATCCCACCATAATCCCCATGTAGGGATCGATTACCGGATATGCAAGAGCGTACATTACACCGGCAGCGCCACCGAGACTCGTGCCGATGGCAAAGGTGACGGAGATGATCATGTTCACCGGCACGCCGAGAAGAGGCGCGACCGTCTTGTCCCAGGATATGGCGCGCATTGCCATGCCCACCATGGTTCTTCTTACTATGAGATCCAGAATCCACATGAGGACCAGCGAAAGAATGATAACAAAAACCTGCAAAGATGAGACGGATAGACCGGAGAATGTCCATGTCGTGTTCTCGAGGAGTTGGGGAATCTGCTTCGGATACGGGTTTAAGGCGAGGGTAAAATTCTCCAGAAACAAGCCGACGCCGAGGGCCGTGATGATAGCGGAGACGCGCGGCGCCTGACGGAGCGGCTTATAGGCGAAGCGTTCGATCACCACTCCTAAGAAGGCCACACCGATCATGGAAAGGAGAAGCACGGGAACAAACGGGAGATTAAATGTTACAGCGGCAACAAAGCAGAGGAATGCGCCGACCATAAAGAGATCGCCGTGGGCGAAGTTTATCATGGTGAGGATGCCGTACACCATGGTGTAGCCCAGGGCAATCAATGCGTAGATGCTGCCGACCTGAAGCGCGTTCAGTAGCTGCTGAAGGACGTATGTCATTCCGTTACACCTTGCTCTCCCATCGAGAGAGAGGAAAGGTTCTTAATCATCACGGGTTCGCAGTTGCGAAATATACGAATTTTCCGCCCTTGATCTGCACGATCACGGCGCTCTTTGTGGGATCGCCGGAGCCTTCCTTAAACTGCATATTCCCCGTCACGCCCTCGTACTTCGGGATTTTGGCGAGGGCATCCCGGATTGCATCCCTGTCAAGCTTGGCGGCGGATTTGAGCGCCTGGAAGAGGAGGCCGAATGAATCATAAGTCAGGGCCGCGACGTCGTCAGGCAAGGTTCCGTACTTCGCCTTGAATCCCTCGATGAACTTCGTCGCCACGGGTGTCGCCGCGTCGGCGGCATAGTGGGTGCTGAAATAATATCCCTCGCAGTCGTTCCCGCAGAGTTTGTGCAGCTCCTGGGAGCCCCATGAATCGCTGCCCACAAAGGGAACATTGATGCCCAGCCTTTTTGCCTGTTGGATCTGGAGCGGTATCTCGCTATAGTAGTTCGGCAGGAACATCATGTCGGGCTGCGCCTTTTTGATCTTGGTAAGCTGTCCGGAGAAATCCTTGTCGTTCGTCGTATACGTTTCGAAGGCCACGACCTTGCCGCCCGACTGCTCGAAGGTGTCCTTGAATATCTCTGCGATGCCCTTGTTGTATTCAGACGCCACGTCATAGAGGACGGCGGCCTTCTTTGCCTTGAGGGTCTCGAGCGCGAATTTCGCTACCACGCGCCCCTGAAAAGGATCGATGAAGCAGGCGCGGAATACATACTTTTTCGGCGCATTCGTCTTCGCATCGAGGGTAGTCTTCGGATTTGTCGACCAGGGCGTTATCATGACGACTTTAGAACTCTCCGCGATCTCCGAGGCGGGAAGCGCATAGCGCGTGGCATTCGGACCGACGATCGCGTGCACCTTCTGCTGCGTGATCAGCTTCTGGGCGGCAGAAGCAGACTGGTCGGGCTTCCCGGCATTGTCTTCGACAAAAAGCTCCACCTTGTATTTCTGTCCGGCTACATCTATTCCACCCGCGTCATTGATTTCCTTGACGGCCATCTCCGCGGCCTTCTTACATGACTCACCGACGGCAGGCATGTCGCCGGTCATCTCCGCATTGACCCCGATTCGGACGGTATTGCCTTTCTCGCTGCAGGCCGCAACGAACGCAATCATGACAACGCATAGAACAAACAAGAGGCCGAATTTTTTCATACCACCCTCCGTACAATAAAATTACTTAAAAAAGCGATGCTCAGCAGAATTTGGATATAATGGAATTCCCCGTCAGGCGCGGGAAGTATAGGAGATGAGGTCGTGTAAGTCAATATAATTTGGCGGCAGGATATTACCGGCGCTACCGCGTAATTTCCGAAACTGCAGGAGGATTTTGCACGCACACTCACGGCCGGGATTTGACAGCCTGATAGACATCGCTGATAATCTGCCCGGAGAGGCGCTCCACAGATTCGCTCAATCCCGCGGCCAGACCCTCGGCGCTGTTCTCCTTGCACGGCGCTGCACAGGAGTAATTTTTCTGGAAGACGACTTTCTTCGTGCTGTCCGTCTGATTCAGATCCAGCAGCGTCACGTAGACGGTAAGCAAAGCCTTGCGGCCGTCCTTTTGCTCAACGGCGAGGAATTCGGTGATGCTTCCTTCGAGGAGGAAGCGGACCACTTCAGTATCCTGGTATGAAAATATGCCCCGGAAGAGATTGGTCTGTCTGAAATCGCGGATCAGGTAGTCGGCAACCATGTATCCCGGGTTTGCGCCCCAGCGGTCGTAGGGAAACTTGTCGAGGCCGATTGAACCGGTCCTGAATATCATGGAGTTGCTGTTGTAGAACTGGGCCACGGAAAATCGTTCCACCTTGAGGGGCTCATCGAGACGTACCGTGTCATTAATGGCCGGTGACGTGTAGTCCAGCATGTAGTATTGTGTCCTGCTTGGCTGCTGTGCGCCCGTGCAGCCCGCCATAATGAGAATCAGTATAGGAATAAATAGACCGTTGCTTCTCATTCTGTCCTCCCATTCTAAGTGTAATCTGCCGGTTCAATGCATTAAATTAGCTGTGCGACTATTCACTGCCGTGGTGGAGCGGGCTTGCTGAAAAAGAGATCAGACGGATTGGCCTCGATCCTCTCCAGAAGCCTGTCCAGAGTCTCTGATGCCCGTCTCAGGTTCTCCGTGGTGGTCTGTATGTCAACCGCCGATGTTCGGGCAGTCCTGCCCAAGGCATCCATCACCTGATTTGCCTTTACCGCCGTGTCTTTGAGCCTCATGTCCTTGACTTCGCTGTTCAGTTTAGCAAGGAGGGAATGCGCCTCAGCCAGCGCCTGTCTCGCTTCCGCGATGGCTTCTCCGAGGTTGCCCTCGGCCATGATTTTGTCAAGTCTCTTCATGGATTTGTCGAGGGCCGCTGTCGATGATTCGAGGTTTGACATGACTCGCTTCATTTGGCCGCCGGCAAAGAACTCATCTGCAGACTGGGCCGTCGTTTTGATTTTTTCCGAGATTCCACGAAAGTCGACATGGTTTATTTTTTCAATAACCTCATAGATGCCGGAAAGGATCTGCTTCGTTTCGGAAGGCCTGGAGGGGATGACGTGATATTCAGCGGGGAAGCTGATCTGGGGCGAGAGCTTGAGTGCATCGGGTTGCTGCTGATCCAACTCCACAAAAACGATGCCGGTGATTCCCACTGCCTTAAGCTGCGCCACGGTATTCCTTGCCAGGTCGTCCCTCAAGTTGATCTTCATGACTACCTCGATGAGCTTATTGTCGGGGGCCACGCCGATCTTCACTATCCTGCCGACTTCCACTCCACGATACTTCACACTGGAATCTCTCTGGAGACCTTGGACGGATTCGTCAAAATAAGTCACGTACATCGTCCCTTTTTCTAAATATTGCGAGGCGCCGATCCACACGATAATGCTTACCCCGATGACGATACCTATGGTGACAAAAAGACCGATCGCAAAAGTTGATGCCCGTCTGGCCATTGCTGCAATCCTCCCTAATCTCCACCTGTTGCTTTTCTGTTGAAGTAATTGATGACCTTGAGGTCTTGAGAATGTTCCTTGAGTTCTGTCGGGTCTCCCTGGGCTATGATGCCCCGGACGCTCTTGTCCAGCATGATGACCCTCTGGGCAAGACCAAATATGGACGCAAGTTCCTGAGTCACAATAACCATGGTCGTTCCCATGGCGGTGTTGATACTCCTGATGAGGATGTCCAGTTCTGCTGCCGTGACCGGATCGAGCCCCGCCCAAGGCTCGTCGAAGAAGAGGAGCAGCGGGTCAAGAGCCATGGCCCTGGCGAGGGCAGCCCTTTTCCTCATACCGCCGGAGAGTTCAGAGGGCATATGGTTTTCATACCCGGGCAGGTTAACGAGGGCGAGTTTCATTTTCACAATTCTATCGATCATGCCCGGCGTCAGATCCGTGTATTCATACAAGGGCAGGGCAATGTTCTCGAAGATTGTCATGGAGCTGAACAGTGCGTCCGCCTGGAACAGGACACCGATCGTCTTCTGAACCTCCCGCATGGTGTCTTCATCGGCTGCAGTTATGTCCGTCCCGTTGACGATGATCCTTCCCGAAGATGGTCTTAGCAGACCATTGAGATGCTTGAGCAGGGTGGACTTGCCGCATCCGCTCGCTCCGAGGAGCATGAATATCTCGCCCCGGCTGACCCGGAAGCTGACGTTTTCCAGAATAGTGGTATCGCCGTAACGGGTGGTGAGATTTTCCACTTCGATGATGGGTTCCTTATTCATGCGGTTTTTCTCGTTATTCGTTATTATACCCTCTTCATTATTATCTCACGTAATTAAGGATGATGGCAAACGCCGAGTCTGCGATGATAATGAGGAAAATTGCCGATACGACAGCCGATGTAGTAAATGTGCCCACTGATTCTGCGCCTTCGTGCACTTGGAATCCCCTCTGGCAGCCGATTCCGGCAATCAGTCCGGCAAAGACGCCGGATTTAACCAGACTCGCTACGATATCGAAGACGGCGATACCTTCCCGGGTCTCCTGGATGTACGAGTAGGCAGTCAGATCGAGCCCCACGACACCGACCACGAGGCCGCCCAGTATGGCGAAAAGATCGGCATACAAGGTCAAGAGGGGCACGACGATGATGGTTGCCAATAATTTAGGTACAGCGAGGAACTGAATCGGCTCAAACCCCATGGCCTTCAGCGCATTGACTTCATCATTCACGATCATCGTACCGATCTCAGCCGCAAATGCCGAACCTGAACGCCCCGCCACCAGGATGGCGGTCATGATGGGCCCCAGCTCCTTCACCATGGCAATTGCCACGAGGGATGCCACATATATGTTAGCGCCGAACTGCTTGAGCTGCAATGAGGACATGAAGGCCATGATAAGTCCCATGAGAATGCTGATAAGGCCGACGATTGGAAGGCCGTCGACGCCCGCCCTTTTCATATAGTAAAGGACGTCATTCCACCGCATTGAGCGGGGCCTGCGAAGGCTGCTAATGAGGGCGAGTATAAGCTCGCCCACGAAACTCAAAACCTCGAAGAAATCATTAAGAAGCAGCCGCGTGGCTTCTCCCATCTGCTCCAGAATATTCGGGGGTTTCCGCTCCGGGACAAGGGGCGGGATATGATGCGCTTTCTTATCAAGCAGATTGAGGATGCCTTTAGCTTCATCGGTGACGCCATGAAATGTGACGGAAGCTGACCGGGCTGTCTGTTCCTCTTCCAGTTGGAACAGGGCGAGTGTCCCTGCGCTGTCCAGGTAATTGACTCCGGCGATATCCACCATCAATTTCTTCAACGGCTTATTCTGCAGTATGCTCCTGGCGTCAGATGTGAAGTCATTCAGATCGTCAAGGGCGATGCGGCCTGAGACAAAGAGAATCACATCCCCCGGCTCGCGATCTTCGACACGGAGGCTGTACTCTTTTTTTTTGACAGGAGGTGCTTTCATAATCTCCCCGAAGAGTGATGGTGTCTGCGGCTTATAATATAAAATATAGATTAAGCTTAGTCCGTGTGTCAAGAACAAGTCCTTGAATCTTGTGGAATTATATTGTATCGGGGAAGCACGACCATTGAGGCCCATGGCCTGATAAATAATTGGCGACGTTTTTTGAGAAGCAATCGAGAACCGAAGAGAATGCTCTGAAATGGCGATGATGAAAACGCAGTTCAAGAAATTATATTCCTGTCTGCTGCTAATACTCTTCTTCGCCCTGATATCAGCCTGCGCCGCCCCCAAGCATCACATCCTGCAAACGGAAAAGGATTATCAAGAAGCCTTTAACCGCGTTTATTTCCAGGGCCATGCCCAGATGGAAGTGCCTGTCAGCTACGGCAGGATAGATCTGTTGACAGGAGACTATGCCATTGAAGTGGAGCGGATTGACAAATTCCACGAAGGCATAGGCCAGGCGCTGCACTATGTCAAGGAGACGGGCAGAAAGCCGGGCCTCGCCGTCTTTATCACAGATCCCACAGAACACGAGCTGGAGAAATTAAAGTACGTGAGAAAGCTCTGTCAGTCCCTCGGCATCAAGGTCTGGTATATCAACGAGGAACTGGAAAAGGCCCGCAAAAAAAAGTGACCGCCTTTTGTGAAGATGTCCATCCATACCGGCTCTCCAGTAAAGATGAAGATGGGCAATCGAGGGAAGAGTTAATTTTGTACTGAAGTCAATTACTGTTTACACCTACAAACAAATGACTTTAAAAATTCTTGAAGCTGTGTATTTCATATTGAAAGAGAGTATCCGCATCCTGAATGGACGCACAATTATACAAAAAATCTCTCCTGGATTGATTCTCGTGGTCATGTCAAAAAAACTCCATTGAAACTGAGGCCTGTTGATACTCCAAGCATAATGCCTAACGCCGCTTCCGATTGTTTATTTTTTTGCTATGCCAGCCTTAGCTTTTCCCGCAGCTCCTACATATTTTTCTTGAGAGCTTTTTCAACCGGTGTTAGTCGCGATGCAATACTTCTGGAAAAGATTATGCCCAGAAGAAATGAAGGAAGGACGATGATGAATGCACTAAGCAACACCACGTGATGTTGCTGATCAAGCGATGCCTTGACTTCTATAAGCGGACGAGCCAACCGGATATACCCCTTTATTACTTCGTTGTCTTTAAGGGGGAGCCAATTTGAACAGTAAAGCCCTTTGGCTATTAAGTCAAAGGGCTTTCTGTATAGAGCCTCGCAATGTCTCATTACGCATTTGGAGAGGTGAGTAACTACTCGGGGTCCCCCAGGAACACGAAGGCGCCCCAGTAGAAGGGATCCGGGCTGCCATAGCGCTTCTGGACACGGGCAAGTTGTTCCAGGGCCGCCTGGCGCAGGGCCTTGTGGCGGGGCTTGCCAGCGGCGAGGTTGGTATAGAACGCAGTCATGAGCTCCTGGGTTTCCTTGTCCGGCACAGCCCAGAGGCTCATCACCTGGCTGCGGGCTCCCGCCTGTGCGAAGGCGCGACGCAATCCGAACACACCTTCCCCTGCACGCACCTCTCCCAAGCCCGTCTCGCAACCGGAGAGCACCACCATGGCGGTACCCTTGAGGTCGAGGTTGAGGATCTTTTCCGCAGTGAGAAGACCATCCGGACGCCTCTCAGGGCCCAGGGCCCGGTTGGCTCCCGCCAGGGCAAGACCCGTGCGCAGAAGGGGATTCTCATAGCGCGAAGCGGGTTGTGCCGCTTGTCCCGTGATCCCTGCGATCGTGATGCCGCGCACGTCTTTCCATGGTCCCGGCTCCTGGTCTCGCAGGAAAAAGCCGTGGGTGGCGAGATGCAGTACCTTCGGGCCGTGGACGTGGGTGAGCCGGGCCTCCAGAGCTTGATTTCCCAAGAGAAGATCCGCCTCGGCTTCTCCAAGCAGATGGTGGACTCTCTGGGCCTCGACGCGGGTGCCTGGAAGGGGCTCGAAGTGCAGGCCAGAGATATCCCGCGAGCGGTCTTCAGCACCAGTCAACGGCATTCCGACCTCCGTCCTAAGGTCAAAGTCCGGGTCGCCCACCACCAGAGACTTGCCGCCCTTGGGGGCCTGCAGGGTGAAGTCCAGCAGGTCGCGTCCGGTGGCGAGATAGGCGAAGGTGAAGTCCTCCACCAGGAAGCGCCCGCTGGGTGCCTTCAGCACTTCGAAGGGCAGGAGACTGAGGGCTCCGTCGGGAGAGAGGAAGACCTCCCGGTTGGATCCGAGCGCGGCCAAGAGCGGTGTGAAGACCCGCGCGCAAAGGTCCCGAGAGAGAACCTCTGCCGAGTAATGGCGGGTCTTGTCCCGGCTCGAGACTGCCGCCCGGAAATCGCCAATGGCCTTGTCCAGGCTTTCCGCGTTTCCGAGATCCACGATCTGCACATCCGCGGCCTTTTTCGCCGGAAGCACGAAGGCGAAGTAGCGCGGGGGGTTCCAGTGTTCCTCATTGATCTTGGCCTTGAACCGGAACTGTTCGAGGCGTGCGAATTCCACCAGGACAGAACCCGTGGGGAGCGCAGCTGCCACGGCCGCAGTATCGGCCGAGGCCTTCTTCGTCTGGTGTGCGAAGGCCTGACTGAGGAGGTTCAACTGGCCCTCCAGATCCGCCTTGCGCTGGTCCAGTTCGACAAGCCGCTTCTGGTGCGCCTCCGCGCCATATGTTCCCGGACCCTTGAAGGTCAGTTCAGAAAGTTGGGCACGCACCTTGGCCAGACTATCAAAAGTATCCTGGACTTTGGATTCCTCTCCTCTCATTGCGATCTGCTGGAATCGCTTCTGGGATTCCAGAACCAGCCCCTTTCGTTGCAGCCAGGTATCCAGTGCCATGCGGCGCGCCTCCAGTGAAGTCGAGAGGTGCCGGATCAGGAGATCCATGTAAACGTGCAGGCTCCATTTTCGCGCGGCCAGATAATTCAATTGCTGTGCTTCGGACCCGAAGCCGAGCACCTGGTCGATCACGCGGTCATCGATCTTCTGGGCTTCAGTCAGGCCGAGCTTGGCCGTCTCCTCGTAGCCGTCCACGCCGCCCAGCATCAGCGCAACGTCGCGCCAGGCGGAGGCCACGTCTGGATGCTCGGGACCCAGGGCCTTGCGCTTGATGGAAATCGCCTTCAAGTACAGCTTCGCGGACTCATTAAAGTTTCCCAGCTCATTCTGGAGGCGCGCCTGCAGGAGCAATACATCCGCTACCAAGAAATGGTTTGGGCCATACTCCTTTTCCCGAATGGCCAGAGCGCGGGACAGGAGAGGTTCCGCCTTGTCGCAGTTCCCTTCTAAGAGTTGGTGGTCCGCGATAGTCACCAAGGTGTTGCCCACTTCAGGGTGCTCGGGGCCGAATTTCTTCTCCTGGACGGAGAGGGCAATCATGTCCAAGTTCTGGAGAAGAGGGACCTGGGAGTAGGCGCCCCTGGCATAGATCTGGTGCGCCATCCCGGCCAGCAGCTCTTCGGCGGTCATCTTGTCCAGGACCTCGCGCGAGTTTTCCACCGCGAAGGATCGGTTCCAGAAGGCCTTAGCCCTGGTATCGTCTCCCATGGCCTTGTACAGAGTGGCGAGATGGTCGAGACAGCGGGCCAGCAACAAGTCGTGAGGCTTCTCCTTCTCGTAGATGGCCAGGGCATGCTTGAGGAGGGGCTCGGCCCTGCCGAAGTCCCCTCGCTGCTTGGCCAGCAGGCCCGCGCACTCTGTGGGATCCGCCACGTCCAGGTGATCTTTGCCGAAGACTTTCTCTCGAATTGCCGCCGCGCGGAGGTAATGGGCTTCCGCCTTGGTGAGATTGCCCGCGTTGTAGTAGAAGTTGGCTAGAGTGACCTGTTGGTCCGCGGCTGGCCCGGATTCTTCTCCGTAGAGCTTTTCCCGAATGCCTTGGGCTCTGAGATACATGGGTTCGGCTTTGACGAATGCTTTGGTCTTCGAGTACAGATAGCCCAAGTTGTTGCAGATCGTGGACACGAAGGGGGCATTCGGCCCGTGGGCCTTCTCCGTGATTGCCAGTGCCCGCAGATAGAGCGGTTCGGCCTGGACGTATTTGTCTTTACCGTAGAGCGTGTCTGCCAAATGGTTCAGGGTCGTTGCCACCTCCGTGTGCTCTGGTCCGAGGACCTTCTCCTGGATGGTCAGGGTGCGGAGATACATGGGTTCGGCTTTGACAAAGGCCTTGGTATCCGTGTATAGATTGCCCAAGTTGTTGCAGATGGTGGCCACGAAGGGGGCATTCGGTCCGTGGGCCTTCTCCGTGATTGCCAGTGCCCGTAGGTAGAGCGGTTCGGCCTGAATGTAGTTCTTTCTACCATAGAGCGTGTTTGCCAAGTAGTTCAGGGTCGTTGCCACCTCCGTGTGCTCTGGTCCGAGGACCTTCTCCTGGATGACCAGCAGACGCTGATAAAGGGGCTCCGCTTCGGCATAGCGCTCTGTATTATAATAAAGATTTGCAAGATTGTTCAGGCTAATAGCCACATCGGGGTGCTCTTTGCCTAACACTTTTTCCTTTATCGCAAGAACCCTTTTGTACAAAAGTTCCGCCTCGGCATATTGCTTCGTTGATTCATAAAGCCCTGCCAGGCTGTTCAGGACAGTCGCTACATCTAGATGTTCTTTTCCAAGCAATTTCTCACGAATCTGAAGAGACCTGTTGAACAGCGATTCCGCCTCGGCATAGCGTTTCGTGTCGTAATAGAGCAATGCCAAATTGTTGAGCCCTCTTGCGACATATATATGCTCTTTACCCAATGTCTTTTCCCATATGGCAATCGCCCGCTTGTAAAGCGGCTCCGCCTCGGCATATCTCCCTGTCATATAATAAACCATCGCCAAACTGTGCAGATTTTCTCCAACATACTTATGTTCCTTACCGAGCACCTTCTCCCTTATCTCCAGCACCCTCTTGTATAACGGCTCAGCCTCGGAATAACGAGCTGCATCGTCATAAAGACGTGCCAGACTGTTCAGGTCCGTCGCCACCTCCTTATGCTCTTTTCCGTACATCTTCTCATCTATTGCGATAGCTCTTTTATATAATGCCTCTGCTTCCACATACTTGCCTGTGGATTTGTAAAGCGATGCAAGCCAATTCAGTCTCACAGCCACATCGGGATGCTCTCTGCCCAGAGACTTCTCACATAGCTCGAGCGATTTCTTCGCATAAGGTATTGCCTCCTCGGATTTCCCTGCTTTCTTAAGTTCTGCAACTTTCTTGTCTTGAGCCTTTGCCTCTTGCAGAGGGTCTGCGGGCGCGTCTGCCCCGAATGCCGGCAAGGACATCAACAAAAAAATAGTTATCGAGATCGCGAGTATCCTTTTCATGACTGCTCCTATCAAGACCTGTCACGTATCACTTCAAACTTTTCCCGAATCGGATGTCGTTTTTGCGCGCCCTGGGTAAATCCGTTGTTATGTACCGATGACCATCCAGACTAAAACGTTCTCAAGTGCAAGAAACAAATAGACTGTTGCAACTGTTGGATAAATAATGCCTCTCCCCATTAAAACAAGTCGATCAAACTCTGTTAGCATGCAGAGAAACAACAATGGTCAATAACGCTGTCGCCAGAAATACTAAGAAAAATCTCTTCATTTATCCTCCTTGTAATTCTTACAAGATCTCAGTTCGTTGCATCTTGGCCCAACGAGTCTGTAGAAAAAATCGCCTTGACGATATTTTCAAGGGGTCACCTTACTCTTCCCGATCATGAGATCGTCGATTGTGAAGACATTTACGAGAGCACTTTCCCTCCAGATATCCAGATATTTACCTAATATTCTCTCTCATAAACCTAAACTAACTTGCGGTAAATTGCGATATTGCAGTTTAAATCCAGAGCTCTTTTTTGGTACGGAGAAGAACACCTGATATATGAATCCTTCTTTTTCATATGCTTCCTTCAGATCTTTTCCATAAAGTATATATCTGAATACTACCTTATTAGATTCAGTCAGTGGTGCTGGAAATATACGACCACGTGCATCAATGATAGAAAGTTTAAGTATCTCCTCCTCTTCCTTGGCTTTGTCTTTCAATGGGTTTCCATTCTCGTAGAACCTAACTTCTAACACGAGCAATTTATGGTTGGACTGGGATGGAGAAATCATGCCATGCAAATCTTTAAACTCTTTTTTTGTCTCAGCCTTTATTACATTAATTCCATATATATCGCCACGAACTACTTCTCCTAGATGGAACACTCTTTCCTTTTGATCAGCAAATGCAATAGTAAAGAAGCCAATTACTGATAAATAGACAATCGTAAGATACAGAAGATGCTTACGAAGCTTGCTCATTTTTCCCATTGTGCTCTCCTAACGTCGTTTATTATGTAGTCCAACATTTAATATACCAATCTGGTATTTTAAGAATGCTATTCATTTCGATGTTTCCTGATGTACTCAACAATCTCTTGTTTGCGAGGGCTCTGTTCATTAGTTACATCTGCTATCACTGGGGTCCAATTCAAACCTGTTAATACTGCATCGGTCTCGTATATATGTCCTGGTAGTGCATTGAAACTAACAAGAACGCAGCCGTTGGAAGAGTACTTATAGGAGCCGTCATTGCGGAAGTAGGTTACGCAGACGTTATATTTGCCGGGAAGAAGCTCAATTGTTGCGAGCCTCTTTTTGTCTACGCCATTAATTTGTCGTATGTCAATTATACTAAAGTCGTTGTGCTCTCTAACATGAGGACATTGTCCTAGTAATACGGCAATCTGGTCAAGCGGCAAAGGAGATCCTGAATAGAATTGATCATGATAGCCAGAGAAGTGACTTTTGAAATCATTGTATGCGCATGAAGCTAAAGTGCACGCTAACATGAGACATGTAATTAATTTTACCGCCAGTAATTGTTTGGTCCCGGAACATCTCATTCGTTAACTCCTTTCTAAAGGTGAGGTGATAATTAATCGCTTTTTCAGGAAGGCCTTAACCTCCGAGGTTAAACTACCTTCTAATTACTTTTGTCTTTTTTTATTTCTCCGTCTAATGTGAAAGCTTTATTACTGTCAATACTAGAAAATTGCTGACATTATACGAGTATAAACATAGTATAATGAAGAAATTGATAATTCTTGCATGGGATGATTTCTGGATGAAACGGTGATAATTTTTGGTAAAGCATTTTTTATTGATAACAGGAAGTTAATGTTTAGTCTTTCGGAAGATGTTTACTGTCCAGATTCATTCATCTGACCAGAGTTTCCAAGTATCTCGACTTCAATTGGCGGTTTGCCATTGTTTGTTTAACTGGAGGGAGCTTAAGGATGACACCCAGAATCGCCGCCATTGCCCTATGGCTGAGAAGAGCCTGATTATCGAAAATGAGATTCTGTAGTTTCCCTCTTTCAACGGCCATTACAACCGCGAGATGAACGGAACTAAGTGGTGTTATGACCCGCTGGGAACGTAATTTTAATGCAATGTGATTTCCCTGACAGACCCTTGCACAAAGACCACAACCCAGGCATGTATCCTCACGCAATTGGGCCTTTTTATTTTTAGGATTGCGGGGATCGTTAGCCGAAACAAGGCTCATGGCTTCCACGGGGCAAACCTTCACACAATGACCGCAGCCTGTGCAATCTTCTTCCTGAATCTCAGGCAAAAAATTTGTGGTATGAACAGGATGCAGAAGGCCAAAACGTCTTGCGGCGATCATGGCCTCACAGCAGCAGCCACAGCAGTTACAGATGAAATTTACTTTTTCACGGACATTGGAACCGAACTGAACCAGCTTTTGATCATAAGCGACGTTGAGCAAATCCAGACATTCCTCCGTACTGACCGGCCGGGCATGACCGTGCTTGATCAAAGACTGTGCAGCCACGTTAAAGGTCATGCAGATCTCCTTCGGTGCATTACAATCGCGGTCGAGATGCTGCATTTTATGACGGCAATAACAGATGCTGATACCCCTGCATGATGCCGTTTTTATGACATCTGTGGCTCGTTCATATTCCAGAACGCACAGGCTGATTTCATGGGACAGGGCCGGTTCGTGAACGAACACTCGACCTAACTGTGTTTCTCCTTCCGTAAAAAGAGCTTTGATGAAGTCCTCTTCCACATTAAGATACTGATAGAAAAGTTCGCTTAGTGCCTTCTGATCAATATCTCCGCGGAGTCGCATGAGGGAAAACTCGAAAAACCCGGCCATCGGCGGTGGCAGGACATAGGCTTGCTTTCCATTTTCCTCCATGTCGAGAAGAATTGCTCGATCTGCAAGGTCATCTAAAATTTTCTGAGCATCCGATGTCTTCATCTTCCAAATACGGGCAGCTTTCTCCACCGTGAATGGCTTTATTGGAAGAAGAGATACAAGGGCAGCATCTTTTTCGCTGAAGAGAACCTTCAGGATTTTATAGAGAGTATCAGATGGGGGTGCCCCCTGGGGAAAACGGTTAATACGGTCTACAAGAGCTGTATAGCCCGACTTTACCAAGTGATGGGTCATGGCATCCTCGATTTTGTCAGCGTCCTGATTTATAAGATTCAATCAATGAAGATACGACTGTTATTAGCCCCGGAGCATGTATCACATTTTTATCCAGAGTTCTGCGCTTTTTCGGCGATTTCCATTTGAAATGATGTATGGAGATGCTAAATCATCAAAGCAAGAGTATAGGAAACTACCCGCGGCCTGTATGCGCGGAAAATAGACCGTCAAGCAGTAGCATATTTCATCTCGCATTCAACAAGCTGTTTTTACAAAACCACGTGCGACCTTATATTTGTTATTAGTTAGGCTGATCTTGATCAGGTATAAATGAAACCTATCTTTTGTGCACCTTATCCTCAGTTCTCATTGCAGAAAATAATTGAGGTTAATCAGTTACAACGTTGACGCTGCAAGGTTTAACAATTCTTGTCAAAAGTAAGAAGGTAAAAATCCCCCAATTAAGGCGTGCTGACGAGGCGGAACCCTAAGTTGCTGCCTCTGATGTCTGGGGCGAAGAAGCGGCGAAAACCCGCGCGGCAGTAATGTGCGCCGTTGTATGAGCTGCCGCCACGAAGAACCCGTTGCGAGCCAGATGATGGTCCCGTAGGATCCGTTACGCCTAAGAATAAAGAAAAGATGCCTGATTGGTAATCCCCATACCAATCTAAAACCCACTCCCAGACATTGCCCGACATGTCATACAAACCCAGGCCGTTTGGTATCTTCTGTCCCACAGGGTGTGTCTTACTGCCGGAGTTAGCGCTATGCCAGGCATAATTGCCAAGCTCGGCTTCGCTGCTCGTGCCTGCGTAGGTCTCCTCCTTCCCACCGCTCCGAGCCGCATACTCCCATTCCGCCTCCGTGGGCAATCTGTATTTATCCGTACCTTCCATACTATTGAGCTTCCTGATAAAATCCTGGACGTCATTCCAGGAGACCTGCTCCACGGGGCAGTCGTCGCCGCATTTCTTGAAATGCGACGGATTGCTCCCCATGACCTTTTGCCACTGTACCTGCGTCACCTCCGTCGTCTGCATGTAAAA
Source organism: Syntrophaceae bacterium (assembly GCA_003153775.1). GTDB lineage: Bacteria > Desulfobacterota > Syntrophia > Syntrophales > UBA2185 > Fen-1135. The sequence continues at coordinate 35,836 of PMBI01000096.1, forward strand.
AGGCTTGCTGATCTTCACCTTATGCGCATCATTTGAACTCCCCATCGTAAACCTACCCGCAGGTATCAACACAAACTCGGCCTCAATCGTCGGGCTGGTGAAAGTTGAAGATTCTTCCGGGGTCGGGGGCCGTTTCGTCATGGCAACTTCTGTCGCCTGCTTGTTAACAATGACTGTAAAGCCGGGCTTCTGGAGGGTAGCTGCAATATCCGTTGCATCATTGAGCGGGTTCTTGAGTGGCGAAGAGGTATAGTTGCCGTTTCCAATTATAATGGCTATTCTCTGTTCAGTCGCCGCATGGGATGAAGATGAGATAACTAAGGCGAGCAATGAAGAAATAAGTGCGCTCTTTACGAAGACGGATTCCATCGAAATCTTGCCCCTTGCAAATCGGTATTACTTTATACACCGATGATGAAAAAGCGACAAGATATTTTGATGATTCCTCCTTAACCAAAAAAATCTTGACAGTGTTCTTTAGCGCGTGTTATTTACCAAGTGGTATAACTAACTGGTTAGTTCATTATCGACTCTTTACGGAGGTGCAAGAATGGACCTTCCATCATCAGCCGGTAAAAAAAGCGTAACTGTCAAGCGTATCCTCAAGGCCGCGGCAAGCGTCTTTTCGGAGTCCGGCTTTTCCGGCGCGCGAGTAGATGAGATTGCGAAGCGCGCGGGCGTCAACAAAGCCACGATCTATTATCACATCGGCGACAAGGAAAAACTCTACGCGGAAGTTATCAGCAACGTTATCGGCAACACAGCGGAGATGATCGCCGGTAAGATCAAAGGCATACGGGACCCCGAAGAAAAGCTCCGCGTCTATGTACGCACCTTTGCCCGCAATATAGACGATAATCCTCAGGTCGCTCCGGTCATGATGCGCGAAGTAGCCTCCGGAGGAGAGCACCTGCCGGAAGTGGTGGCGCGGGATATTTTCCACATCGTAAATATGCTCAGGGGGATCCTTAAAGAAGGTGTGGAAAAGGGAATCTTCATAGAAACGGTTCCCTTCCTGATACACATAATGGTTATGGGCGCCATGGTAACCTATAAGACCAGCGCGCCGATCAGGGCTAAGTATAACTGGCTCCCTGCGGGCATAAAGAAATTGGACGATAAAATATCCGGAACTATTGCCGGTGAAATCGAAAATCTCATCTTAAGAGCTGTTACGAAATGAAGGGAAGGGGAATATGCGGACGAAGAATATGCATGTGATTTTTTCTGTGTCGATATTGCTTTTCTGTATTACTCATGAGACAGCTCTATCTGCGGAAAAGCTGACCCTGCAGCAGAGTATCGATCTGGCCTTAAGGCAGAGTGTCCTTATCCAGTCGGCCCAGGAAGGCGTAAAAGGGGCGGAGGCCCAGAAGAAGGAGGCCTTCACGGGATTTCTGCCGAAGTTCAGCACCTATTACAGTTACTCGCGGCTGAATGTAGACCCGACACTGACTGCCACCCTTCCAGGCTCATCGGGTCCCGTCACACTGGTCACAGGGACAAAGGATAACTACTCCTGGGCTGTGGAAGTGAAACAACCCATATTTGCGGGCGGAGGAATACTCGCAAATTATGAGGCGGGCCGTCTCGGCCATGAAATCGCGTCGCTGGATGAAACGGCTGTTGTTCAGGATATGGTCCAGGAGGTTAGAGTAGCCTATTTCAATATTCTGAAGGCGGAGAGGGGCCTCGACGTCGCAAAACAATCGGTGGAGCAGCTCGACGCGCACCGCAGCATGGCCCAGGATTTTTTTGATGTTGGAGTGATTCCGAAGAACGATCTCCTACGCGCCGAAGTGGAGCTCGCGAACAGCAGGCAAAATCTTGTCAAAGCGGAAAACGCTGTGGAGACAGCAAAAGCTAAATTCAATACTGTCGTCCGCAGGGAAATCGATACGCCGACGGAAGTGGAGGACATCCTCGCTCTCAGGCCCTATACCAAGACGTTCGATGAATGCCAGAAGATTGCCATGGAAAAAAGGCCGGAAGTTAAGTCCTACACCCGGAAAGTCGAACAGTCACAGAAACTGGTAAAATTAGCCAAGAGTGAATATTTGCCTTCTATAAATGTGGTCGGCCATTTTGAACGCTACGGCGACAACGCCAACGTTAACGGCAGCCCCTATAAGAATCAGGACAACACGTATGTCATGGGGATGGCCACTTGGAATTTCTGGGAGTGGGGCCGAACAAAAAACCGGGTCGACGCCAGCCGCTCCCGGGAGAACCAGACAGCATACGCATTGGACAATATAAAGGATCAGGTCACTCTCGAGGTAAAGAACGCCTGGTTGGCGCTCCATGAGGCCGAAAAGCAGGTGGCGGTAACAAAAAAATCGATCGAGCAGGCGGACGAGAATTTCCGCGTCAGCACGGAAAGATACAGAGAGCACGTGGGAACGTCGACGGACGTCATCGATGCGCAGACCCTGCTTACGAAAGCGAAGACGGATTACTTCAATGCCTTGAGCGACTATAACATAAGCATAGCCAGATTAGAGAGGGCGATGGGCGTGCGGGAGGTTTTACCATGAAGAAGAGGATAATCGTCATAGTATTTATCGTTCTCCTTGTAGGTGTCGGCGCCCTGGTCTATTTCGGACAGTGGCAATCCCAGCGGGGTGAACTTTATTATTCAGGAACGATCGAGGCGACGAATTCCAATCTCGCCTTCCAGGCAAGCGGCCGCGTCATCAACATCGCTGTACGGGAAGGCTACGCCGTCAAAAAGGATCAGCTCCTTGCCGAGCTCGATCCCACGGAGTTTCAGTCAAAGAAAGAGCAGGCGCAGGCAAATCATACCCGGTCGATCCAGACACGTGATCAACTCACCACAACTCTTAACATATACAAGAGCACCCTTCCCGCCGACGTGGTGAGGGCGGGGACAAACGTTACAAGCGCCCGTGACGTCATGGATGACGCGCAGAAGAATTATCAGCGGTATGAGCAATTGTTCAAGCGCGGCGTAGTCACGGAAAAGGAAAGGGACTCCGTAAAGCTCGGCTATGATACGGCCAAGGCTAGACTTGACGACGCGGAAGCCGCCTTGAGACAGGCGAAGAGCAACCTGAAAAAGGTTGAACTAACGGAGCAGGAAATCGAAGCAGCCACCTCCCAGATCAAACAGGCCAAAGCTGCTTTCGAACAGTCCGACATTCAATTGCAATATACCCGGCTGCTCGCGCCCTACAACGGGATCATCACGAGCCGCAACGTCGAACCCGGAGAAGTGGTCAGTCCCGGCCGCGAGGTTTTAACGATGGCCGATCTCGAGACGGTGGACCTGAAAATATTTGTGGATGAGACGGAGATCGGAAAGGTGAAACCCGGGCAAGACGTGGACGTGAAAATAGATACCTTCCCCAATAAGGTTTACAAAGGGAAGGTGACATTCATCTCACCCGAGGGCGAATTCACCCCTAAGATAATCCAGACCAAGAAGGAGAGGGTGAAGCTGGTGTACCTCGTGAAGGTCTCCATTCCCAATCCTTCTTTCGAACTGAAGTCCGGCATGCCGGCCGACGCCTGGCTGCGGTAAAAAAACTCCTGAGGCAGCGTGAGCATTGTCTTCAAACGGCACATCTTTCATTTCCATAGAGAACGTTTCCATGCGCTTCGGCGACGTGGAAGCAGTGCATGATCTTTCCCTTTCCGTCGGGCAAGGAACCATCTTCGGTCTCGTGGGCTCCGATGGGGCGGGGAAATCAACGCTGCTGCGGATGGTGGCGACGATGATACGGCCGGCATCGGGGAACATTCTGATCGGCACCTTTGACGTGGTCAGGGACAAACAGCGGGTGAAGCCTCTTATCGGCTATATGCCGCAGCGTTTCGGTCTCTACCAGGACCTGACAGTCGACGAAAACATGCAATTCTTCATGGACGTTTTTAATGTACCGAGGAAGGAACGTGCGCGGAGGAGGGAGAAGTACCTCGGGTTTTCAAACCTGCTTCCCTTTGTCAATCGTCCAGCGGGCAACCTCTCCGGTGGAATGAAACAGAAACTCGGACTGGCATGCGTTCTCGTCCATGAACCGAAGGTGCTGATCCTCGACGAACCGACGAACGGCGTGGATCCTGTTTCACGGCAGGAGTTCTGGGAGATACTCGACCAGATGCGCGCGGACGGTATGACCATCATGGTTTCCACCGCTTATCTCGACGAGGGAGAGAAATGCAATCGTCTGGCATTGATGCATCGTTCCCGTGTTCTTGACATCGCCGCGCCGCAGGAAATACGCGGCTGTTACGCAAGCCTCGAAGAGGCCATGATCAAGCGCATCCAGGAAGTGGATGAGGAGATAGTTCATGATTCCTTCAAACGNNCGCATGCTCTGCGGCATACTGACCCCCACTTCCGGGAGCGGCCATGTGGCGGGGCACGACATCGCAAGAGAGCCCGAGGAAATAAAAAAATCCATCGGGTATATGTCACAGAAATTTTCCCTATATGAAGACCTGACTCCCTACGAAAACATCAGATTCTATCTCGGCATCTACGCTGTGCCCGAGGACCAGTGGAAAGAACGCATCGACTGGATTCTGGATATGACGCAGCTTGCGGAGGTGCGCAATCGATACACCCGGGAACTGCCTCAGGGCTGGCGTCAGCGACTCGCCCTTGGCTGCGCCCTTCTCCACCGCCCGGAAATTCTTTTCCTCGATGAACCAACCTCAGGCGTAGATCCCATCACACGCCAGCACTTCTGGGATTTCATCCGTCAGCTCGCTTCAGAGGGAATCACGGTATTTGTTACTACCCACTATATGGATGAAGCCCGGCATTGCGGGCGTATCGTAATGATCAATGAGGGGAAGATTGTTGCCGTCGGGAGTCCCGCGGAAATAATTGCCGCAGCGTGTCCGGGTCGTCCTGATGCCGACCTGAACGAAGCCTTTATCACCCTCATGTCCGGGAAAACAACTTCTGACGAGGTATCTCACCATTGAGACTGAGAAATATTAAAGCTGTCACTCGCAAGGAGTTCTATCATCTGATACGCGATTTCCGGAGCCTGTATCTGGCGTTTGCACTTCCGCTGCTGCTCATTCTGCTCTTCGGCTATGCCTTGAGTCTTGATGTCGATAATGTAGAAACTGTCGTGGTCGATCACGACAAAACGGATCTGAGCCGCGACTTCATACAGCATCTCGGCGCATCCCCGTATTTTCGCATTGGGGCTCAACTGCCCAATACAAAAGCCGCCACCGATTATTTAGACCGCGGAAAGGCTCTACTTGCGATCATAATACCCCCCAACTGGACAAGGGATATTCGCTCGGACCGTGCGGCGCAAATGCAGATACTTCTCGACGGAAGCGACCCGAGCTTTGCCAATATCACGAGGGGATATGTGAATGCCTTTATCTCGCAGTACAATCAGAAACTGCTGGTTGCATTCCTCGAACGCCAGGGCATGGAGAAGATTAAGCCGCCCATCAATGGCCGCGTGCGGGTATGGTTTAACGAAGAGCTGGAGAGCCGTAATTTCATCGTGCCAGGCATGATTGCCGTCATCATCATGATCGTGGGCGCTATGCTGACCTCTCTTGTAATTGCACGGGAATATGAGAACGGGACGATGGAAACGATCAAGTCTCTGCCGCTCTCTGCCGGCGAACTGCTGATCGGCAAGGCGATACCGTATTTCTTTGTCGGACTGACGGATGTCCTTATTTCCATTCTCATGGGTCAAGTCCTCTTCGGCGTCGTCATGAAGTCCAGCTTCTGGTTGATGATCCTGGCCTCTTCCATTTACCTGTCCGTGGCGTTGACGCTGGGTCTCTTCATTTCCTGCGTCACGAAGACCCAACTGCTCGCCAATCAGGGAGCCATTCTACTGACGTACCTTCCGTCACTGCTTCTTTCGAATTTCGTTTTCCCTGTGGTCAATATGCCTATGGTCCTGCAGCTTGTGACATACGTCGTTCCTGCCACCTACTATGTCAACATCCTGAGCGGATTATATCTGCGGAACCTCGGGCTCGAACACCTCTGGCCAAGTTATCTGGTCATGCTTTTCATGTTCGCCGTTCTCGCAGTCGCGAATTACATCTTACTCAAGAAGGAGGGGCTGTAACGTGAACTGGCTTCGCATCCGGGAGCTTGTACGTAAGGAATTTATTCTCCTCTTCCGCTACAAGAGAAGCAGGCGCGTCCTCATCGTGGCGCCCCTTCTCCAACTGCTCTTATTCGGATACGTGGTGAATTATGATATCAGGGTCATCCAGATCGCTATTCTGGATCAGTCCCACACGCGGGAAAGCCGCATGGTGGCCGACGCCTTCAGCGCCAATAAAATCTTCAGGATTACCCAGGTTTTGCAAAGCGACCGTGAACTGGAGCAGGCTCTGTTAGATACAAAGGTCGATATGGCGATCAAGATCGGACCTGATCTGAGCAAGAAAATCAGAAAAGGAGAAACAGCCGAGATTCAGATCATTGCCGATGGGACCATGAGCAACATGGCGTCCATCCGGATAGCTTATTCCATGCTGGTCATTGACAAGCTGAACCAGGACCTGCTCAGGGAGCTGTATCCCCAGCACATGGATTACGGCAAAATAGACGCGCGAATCAGAACGTGGTACAACCCAAACCTTGACAGTCAGTATTTCTTCGTTCCCGGCATCGTCGCCTTTGTGATTATGCTGATCGCCTTGCTGTTGACCTCGATTGCCATCATCAGGGAAAAAGAGGCCGGCACAATTGAGCAGTTGATTGTGACGCCGCTGAAGCCTATCGAACTCATCGTGGGGAAAACGATTCCCTATATCATCATCTCGATCCTGCAGATGGTCGCGGTTACGGTCATCGCCGTTGTCTGGTTTCAGATACCGCTTGCCGGGAGCGTTGTCCTGCTTTTTGTGGCCACATTGCTCTTTCTTCTTTCCACTCTCGGGGTGGGTCTCTTTATCTCCACCGTTTCCTCAACACAGCAGCAGGCCATGATGACGACATTCTTCTTTCTTCTTCCCTTCTTCATGCTGAGCGGCTTTGTCTTTCCCATTGTCAACATGCCCGTTGTCGTTCAGTGGTTGACATACCTGAACCCTTTGAGGTATTTTCTGGTTATCATCAGGGGCATTTTTCTGAAAGGCATCGGTCTTGAAATACTCTGGCCCCAGTGCGCAGCGTTGGCCATCATCGGTCTTGTGGTGTTTACCGCAGCCGTGAGACGCTTCAGGAAGCGGCTTGATTAAGGACGGGGCAGGCGTCATGACAACTTCTGATTCTTCTCTAAAACACAATCCCTTCGGAGAACTGAAGAACTGCGTCGGACGCAAGACGCAGGCGAAGCCATTAGCCGCTCGCGTATCCAAATCTGAGCCGGAGCCTGCGCGCGATCCGGAAATTGAAGAGCAGGTTTTTCTCGAAGCCGTTCAGGATGTGAAGCCAATGCAAGAGGACAAACGCGTGGAGAATAAAATTAAGAGCAGGCCTACGGGGGCCGCCAAGGAATCCCCGGAGACGGCAATCGTCGGGCAGCTTACGAATCTTGTAAAATATGGAGAAGGCTTCGTCATATCGGATACACCGGAGTACATCGAAGGCACAGGCTATGACGTGCATCCGGAGTTCGCCGGGAGACTTCATCGCGGCGATTTTTCCATACAGGCCCACGTCGATCTTCACGGCCAGGGCGTAGCGGAGGCAAAGAGAACATTCGAAGAGTTCCTGACCGGGGCAGTAAAATCGGGCAGGAGGGCGGTCCTGATCATACACGGGCGCGGCCTTTCTTCGCCCGGCGAACCGCTGCTGAAAAATAATGTGCGTGAGTGGCTCACCCGCGGGCACTGGCGCAAGTGGGTGATCGCTTTTTCAAGCGCCCAGTCTTTTGACGGCGGCGCGGGTGCAACGTACGTCCTTCTCCGCCCCAGGCCTGTCTCAAAGCCCGGGCGAAAGGGATGACGAGGCGAATGACGGAATGTATGTAGTGCAGACCTTCAGGTCTGCACCGGCACCATTTAAATGTAGTGCGTACCTTTAGGTGCGCTATATTAGCGGGACTGAAGTCCCGCACTACGAATGTCTCTATGTCCAATCAGTTGCCCATACGAGGTGGTTCTACGATGCATACTTTCTTGTTAAAGGACGGAGTCTGGATCGCCCGCGGCCATTACTTTGACGACATGGAGCGCATGCTGACGCTCGAGGGAACGGTCAGTATCACGCACCTGGAGGGTCTGTGGCTGAATGAAGGGCAGGCCGAAATCAAGATGGGGGAGAATCCTGTCAAGATCCACAGTCGCTATGAAATTGTTCCTTTCGAAGAAGGCAGGAATCAGACGACCTGGGAATCCGTTAACTCTGACCTGGGCATCCTGCGGGGCCAGGTCATCATCGTTGCCGATACGATCATCTCTACCTGCCGCTCGGAAAAAGGTGAATACACCGGAGCCGAATTCCATATAAGAGTGAGTGACGTCCATTATAAGAATCGGGGTATTCTCTTGAAAGGAAATAACAAATTATCATCCTGGAGCGTAGATCTGAAAAGATCTTCTCAAGATTTATGAAAATAGTCTTTTCCGGCATCCTGAAACGTCTCAGAAAACGGCTTGATTAAGTGGGGTATTTCCTGTAAATATCCTGAACATCTCATCCACAAAAAACTTCGCCGAAGCCTGGTCAATGGAGAAGGGACAATGCTGAAAGTCCTTGACGACGAATCCGCCATCAAAAGATACAGGCGACAATTCATAAGAAGCTTCAAACCTTTCATCGATGAAAAAATCCCTGTGAATCTCGGCCATCCCGGTGCGACGGTCAAGGCAAAGGCCTTGTGGTCGGCGCGCCTCGGCATCTGGATGGTGAACGAGAAGACGTCGGGAAACAGGTATGGGCATGCCTTCGGGGCAGAAAAGCCGGCGGGTACATCTCATATCCCGATTACATGCGAAATCAATCTACCCGTAAAAGGGGTTGACAGGCGCATGGGCGGGGCGCTGGCGATAGACCGCAACGGCCGCGTATTCGTGGTGCACCGGGGCAGAATCGGCGGCGGCAAGAAAGGCGTCGGCAAGGCCCTGTTCGATGACCATTACAGGGGCGTCTGGGCAATCATGGAAGACGGTCCCGCGGAAACCACTGTGGCTTTAATAGGCGTCCTGAATTCGTCCCGGTTTGTCAGGCAGGTCAGTCAATTTGTCCGCAAGGTTGACCGGATGAAGAATCTTTTTTCGTCCCGGACCTCTCAAGTGGAAATGTCTTTTGACGAACTTCATTTCCGAGAAGAGCTGATCGGTGCGCGCTATGCGGACCCACTCGCCGATCCTGCATCTATGTGCGACCATGGCCTAATCGTAAAGGATTTGTACGATGCAGTTTCCCGCCTTGGTTTTAAAGCGGGGAATGACCCGGAACGGGAACTCCTTATTGTGAACGTCAGGCAAGAGATAACGGCCGTCTTCGAAGTAACCACTGATGCATCAATACACAATATACAGTCTGCCGCCGCACGGCTGCTCCTCGCCAACACCGAACTCCCGAAGCAACCCCGTCTGATTATCGCTGTCCCGGAGGCTATCGATGAAACGCTCCAGAGGAAACTAAGGAAACTGGGCGTCGATATACTTCCATACAATTGGAAGCATGATCAGGCCGTCTTCCCCGCTCTTTCTGCCTTGATTTCTTAAACATAATTTGTAATCGGGAGCATTGTGCAAGAGATGCAGCAACTTCTTCCTGTAGTCAGTAAGTAACATAACATATAGGAAAGCATAGATTTCTTTCCTTAATGATCAAGAACATGGCCATGCTTTTAGATTTTTTCTTAAGAGGGTTTATATGGTAAATTATCAAATATTAATTAGTACAATCGTAATCTTCCTTGGCTGGTTTATTGTTAATTGGCTTAACTCCACTAGGGACAGAGAAAATAAACTCCGAGATATCAAAATAGAATACCTGATAAATGCTTATCGCAATCTTGCTAATTCAAGTATGCGTAAACCCAATTCTGAGTATTATTGACAAATGGAGTCAGCAATTGCAGATATACAATTGTTTGGAACTCCTTCACAGATTTCTATGGTTCATCAATTCTCGAAAGAATTTGCCGAGAATGGGAAAGCATCCTTAGATCCTATATTAAATGATCTAAGGAATGAATTACGCAACGAGCTAAATCTTTCGCGAATCGAAGAAAATGTACGATGGTTTCGTCCCGAAGGTGTACCTAAGTTAGAGAATCCTCAATCCTAGATACAATTTTCCCTTTGCAATGAAAGAACTCATCTGTTTTGCCCATCGCGGTGCATCAGGGCATGAACCGGAAAACACGCTCGCAGCAGTGGAGAAGGCTATTGCTCTGCGCGCTGATTGGATTGAAGTGGATGTGTATGCAGTTGCGGGCGAGCTGATAGTCATACACGATGAACGACTCGAACGCACGACAAACGGCGCTGGCTATGTCAGAGACGCATCGCTCTCATACCTGCGCTCTCTCGATGCGGGGAAAGGTCAGCGCATTCCGACCCTCCGTGAGGTCTTTGACTCTGTAGATGGCAGAGCGGGGATAAATGTCGAGTTGAAAGGGCCTAAGACCGCAGGATTGGCTGTTTCCCTGATTGAAGAGTATGTTAGGGAGAGGCTATGGAATTATGAGCAGTTCATAGTATCATCATTCAGCCGCCGCCAGTTAAGGAAAGTCAGGAAACTCAATCCTCAGATCAGGCTCGGTATTCTCATAGATCGTCCACGCCGCCGCTATGCGATATTTGCCCGGCGATATCACGCATACTCTGTACATGCCCAAATCAATATAGCCAGCGCACGATTTATTGCACATGCCCATGAGCGGGGGCTCAAGGTATTTGTATATACGGTTAATAGTCCGGAAGACATTGATAGATTGCGGGCATTGGGGGTTGACGGGATATTCACGGACTTTCCTGAACTCATCGTCTCTCGATGACGTCCTCACATTTATTGGGAACGACAGTAACTCTGGATTCCCGCTGGAGCCTGCCCTCGAATGTCCTTATCGGGGGCGGGAATGACAGACTTTTTTATTCTTGTCATTTCGAGCTCATCGTGTTTACTCAGGATAAATTCCACGAATAAAACTAATGAAGATTTCTCCCTTCGGTCGAAATGACACGGGGGGTGCGAAGTGATGCGTGGAATCAGGAGGGCCGCCGCAGCCGCCGTAACCCCGAAGGAAGAGAGGGTTATGACCGGCTGCGACGGAGGATATGTTAGAAGCTTAAGGTAACGGTCAGGCCACCGTAAAGGTAACTGCTGTCATTCTCGCCCGGATTAGTCAATTTGCCACGGGCCTTGATCTCATTCTTTGCATCGTCCGACAGAGCGAAAGAGTAGGATACAGTCGGGGCCACGGTCAAATATTTTGCCACACTTATCGGGAGGCTCGCCGTGAG
>PMBI01000096.1:47305-47787 GCA_003153775.1 Syntrophaceae bacterium
ACTTCCTGTGAATCAAGAGGTTTTGCTGCACCGGCATTTGGCGCTCCCAGACCATAATAGATGTAACCAACACCGGCGTTTAAAATACCAAAAGTTTTAGTATAAGAGAGAGTGAGATCCGTTTCCGTCCAGGTGCTGGAATAACTGGCGCTTGTTGTCGAGTAGGGCTTTGTATCAAGGTTTCCCCATATATTGGCGCTAAACCCTTTATAGCCAACCGTCAGAGAAGGTTGAATGACAACGCTGTTCTTGGTGTTTTCATATCCCCGCCATACATATTTTGACAAACCGGAAACGGCTAACGAACCGGTGGGTTTGTCTTCCGCAGGCGCAGCCGGAGCAGCAGCCTCTGTCGAAGGGGCGGGAGTTGCTGCAGCAGGTTTCTGATCCTCAGCCAAGATGGAGGTCACAGCCACTGTCAGCAAAAGCAAAGTCACAATCACACGTAAGAAAGCATTTCTCACGAAGATATATCTTTTCAT
>PMBI01000074.1 GCA_003153775.1 Syntrophaceae bacterium
GCGCTCGAAACACAGAAGGCTTTGATACAGCAGACCCAGTCGGCTCTCAAATCCCAGAACTCCGTGGTGAAACAGAGGGAAGAGACGCGTAAAGCGGAGGATTTGAAGAAGAGTTATACGAAGATTTACGCGCCCGCGGATGGATACATCACAAAGAAGTCCGTGGAAAACGGCAATCAGATACAGCCAGGGCAACCGTTGATGGCTGTTGTTCCCCTTGATGACATCTGGGTAGTTGCAAATTACAAGGAAACGCAGATAGAGAATGTGAAGCCCGGTCAAAAGGCGAAGATCAAAGTGGATACGTATCCGGACCGTGATTTTGAGGGGACGGTGCAGAGCATCATGGCTGGAACCGGCTCTATCTTTTCCCTGTTTCCGCCTGAGAATGCAACAGGGAATTATGTGAAAGTCGTTCAGCGGGTGCCGATAAAGATTGTCCTCAAGGAAGGGACGGATCCCAACCATATTCTCAGGGTCGGCATGTCTGTTGAACCGACAATCATCACGAAGGAATAGCTTCCCGGTGGATTCACATGTAAACAAGTGGATGGTTGCCATAACCGTGATGCTTCCGACGCTCATGGTTATTATGGATACGTCGGTTGTCAATGTCTCTCTGGATCACATTCGCGGCAGCCTTTCCGCCGGCATCGATGAATCCACGTGGTCTATCACATCTTATCTCGCGGCCAACGCCATTGTTATACCCATAACCGGATGGCTGAGCAGGCTCTTAGGCAGGAAACGTCTTCTCATCCTTTCCGTTTCACTTTTTACCTTGAGTTCGCTTTTGTGCGGCATGGCCTGGAGCATACAAAGCCTGGTGGTCTTCCGGATTCTCCAGGGCCTTTCCGGCGGCTCCCTTCAACCCATATCCCAGTCCATACTTCTCGAGACTTTTCCGCCGTCGCAGCACGGTACGGCGATGGCCATTTTCGGAATTGGGATCATGTTCGGGCCGATCATCGGGCCTTTCCTCGGAGGGTGGATTACGGACAACTGGTCATGGAACTGGATCTTCTTCATAAATATTCCCGCGGGCATCATCTCTATCCTGATGACCGTGCTCTTTATTGTGGACCCCTCGTACATACGGGACGCAAAGATGAAGATCGATTACTGGGGCCTCGCATTTCTCAGCGTCGGCATCGGCTGCCTCCAGATTATATTAGATAAGGGGCAGAGGGAAGATTGGTTTTCTTCAGACTTCATCATCTGGCTCTGCGTTGCATCCGTAATATCGCTTGTCATTTTTGTAATCGTGGAGCTGTTTGCCAAACATCCCATTGTTGACCTGAGGATATTGAAAAACTTTTCTTTCAGTCTCGGAAATATCATCATATTTTTCGTTTTTGTTAATCTCTTTGGCAGTATAGTCCTCCTACCGATGTATCTGCAGAGTCTGATGGGCTATACGTCAACCCTCGCCGGCCTTGTGCTTGCGCCCGGAGGAGTTGCGACCCTTGTGGTCATGCCCATTGTCGGGCTGCTTATAACCAGGATAAATTCGAAGGGGATTGTCATCGCCGGCCTCATTGTGACTGCCTACTCGACATATCTGATGTCCGAGTTCAACAGGCTGGCGGACTTCAACACAATTGTGTGGCCAAGAATTATTATGGGTATTGGCGTGGGGTTGATAATAATCCCGCTTACCACCCTCACCCTTTCACGCATGAAGAAAGAGCAAATGGGAAATGCCACATCGATCTTTAATCTCGTGAGAAATATCGGGGGGAGCTTCGGTGTTGCCATTTCCACAACGATCCTGACGCGGAGGGCCCAGTTCCATCAGGCGCGTCTTATCGACCACCTCACCCCATTTGATATGCCATATGCCTTGGGCAGCGATCGGGCCTCGCAAGCCCTGCAGCAGAGAGGCATGGAATCGGCCCTTTCCGGTCAGGGAGGGCTTGCATCGATATACGAGCAGGTTATCAGGGAAGCATCCATGATGTCTTTTAACGACGTCTTCTATCTCCTGTCTGTCATGCTGGTCTTGACCGTGCCCCTTGTCTTTTTCATGCGACGGATCTACCATGACGCGGCGGATGATGAAAACCATTAAAGACAGTGTTGTCTTGACGAAAATATGGTAGCAATATTCTTGCGTGATACAATCTTTGACTATAGAAAAAATGGGTGACTTGAATGAAAATGTTGATGGAATTTTTTGCAAAGATGAAATCTCGAAAACAACACAGAGACATTATGCAGATCGCCGATATCATCGGGCCGATGATAGAAAAAGTGGTCTGGGATATCTTCGTCGGTTACAGGGTGGAATTGTTGTCTGAAGAGATTACCTTTGTCATCCCTGCTGTCTGGGGTGCAAAGAAGGACGGTGAACTCACTGCGACTCAAAAGGCGATCAATAAACAGATTGCCCCGGTGATTAACAGAATTTTTGAGCTCCTTGATATAAGAGGGCTGGACTCGTCCCAGGAATTTGCCCTCAATTACCTCATTCGCGGGCTTCTCGTATCAAAAATCACTTACATGATTGAGGCCTTTCGGAGCAAATTGAAGGATAAGACTCTGGATGAGCAAACGCTTAAGGACGCCCTCTTACACTTCAAGCCGCAGGGCAGCGCTTAGAATCAGGAATCACTGCTAAAGACTCGTGCCGAAGGCAAGGGATTGCTTATCGAAGCTGAAGTGCATATTCGCATGGACGAGCTCATTGTGGCTCTCGATGAAAGGATGATAAACGAGGAGACGTTCAGCGAGTGAGATGCGAATTTGGTGAAGGAGGGGAAACACCCTCCGTTTGTCCGTAACGATCTCGGCAATGGCAATCGTGATGCTTTCCGCAGCAGCGCTGAGTGGGAGAGTAACGGGATACAGGGACGCATTCGGAAGCGAGTCGGTTGCTCTTTCCGCCGGCTGTGAAACGGTCATCTGGCGTACCCATCTGAGAAACAGTGCAGGGTTAATTTTAAATGCAGGACTCCAGAAATAAAGAGGCATCTGCTCGAAGGCCGGAGTAATTGCCTTCGGGAGATTCCCCATGCGGATGAGGTCTGCATACGTATCGAGTTTGATGCCTTCTATCCGGGCTTTCATTCTCCAGAACGGCAGGTAGTGTGATACTTCAACCGCACCTTCCATTACCGCAAAATCCACCTTTTTGAATTCCTCTCCCTCGCATCCCCAGGCAGTGCTGCAATTTTTGCATATGAGAATCAGGGCCTCTTTCTCACCCTGGAGGTCCCATCCACACTGCGGACACAGAGTGGATATAAATGTTAGGCGCCAGCTCTGCGGCTTGCTTGAAGCGAGCATGCCCTCCATAGCTTCTGTCTTTACAGTGCACACGGGCCGCTTGAGAAGAGCGTCGCACAGATTATTGTT